>JBAQCL010000089.1:0-53271 GCA_049294175.1 Ignavibacteriaceae bacterium
AAAGCGATATTTGCATTTGATAATAATATCATCGTCAGTTCTGGCTCTCAATTAACTTATTTAAGTGGGAATGTACAAATAAAAACAGAATGTGTCCCTGTTTCAGTTAACAAAATCTGGGGCAGCAGCGGTAATGATTTATATGCAGTTGGAAATGCTGGTAGCATAGCCCGCTACAATGGAAATAATTGGAACAAATTAATAAGCGGCACAGAGTATTATCTTTCTGATATAGTTGGCAGTAATAATGGAGAAGTGTTTATTATTGGCAACAAATCCTCAGAAGCAAAGGGAATGGTTATCAAATCAAAAAATGGAATAAATTTTAATACGCTTGTTGAAAGCGAAACCGTTTCAGAGTCACAAATATTTAAGCCTAAATTAAATGGATCATTAACATCGATTTGGTTGGACCAAAACAATACTCTTTATGTTGCTGGGGATTTCTTTTATCGGTACAAACTTAACAAATGGAATTACGTAACATCATTCCCTAATAATTTCATTGGTGGAAACTATTATGCAAATCATTTTGGTTTTTTAACAGGAATTTGCGGTAATAAGTCAAACGATATGTGGGTTATTGGTGAAAGAAATACAGTAAGACATTTTAATGGAATAACCTGGAAACAAATCGGACTTCCTTATGATCCGAATAATGATATTATATGGCTTGATGTAGACGTAAAAAACAACATTGTTGCTATTGTGGGAAGTAAAGGAAATCAATCGGCAATAATGATTATTAAAAGATAAATTTTATAACCCCCGATGCTGGCGGCATCGGGGTAAAATGCAAACAAATCCACTGTAATTGCTCACAGCTTAGGAAGCTGTTATCGCCGTTTTTGTTTGTGTCAAAAGTTAATAAACATTATGCTGTACCCCAAAAACTGGACAAAAAAATGAATTAATTTATAGGCAGTGAAATACCAACCACTTACGATCTCTCACAAAACTTTCCAAATCCATTTAATCCCAGTACAACAATAAAATACCAATTGCCTCAGGATGGTTTGGTAACTCTTAAGATATATGATATTCTTGGAAGTGAGATAGCAACTCTTGTAAATGAAGAAAAACCCGCAGGAAAATATGAAGTGAATTTTAATGCAAGCCAACTTGCAAGCGGAATTTATATCTATAAAATACAAGCTGGAAATTTTATTAGTTCGAAGAAAATGATACTATTAAAATAAGTTTGATTACATCAACCTAAAACTGGAGAGATGCTTAATAAGTATCTCTCCAATTAATTATTTTTCTGCCAATTGTACAGTCAGGATAATATCAAGTTGTCAAAAAGCCATTACTTCTAACAATTCTAAAGGTTCTATGTTCAAGTATTATTTCTTTTATTTTTCGATAACCTTTCATTATAATTTCGTTCAAATATCTTGATCTGCATATTTGTCGGAAATTGGGCGGGTATAAAAATTAAGGGGATTGATAATTTTGTATTATAGCAGGAAAACTATAAAGTAAAGTTATAGCTTTGAATAATTTTTAAAAGAAGAAATGTTTAATACATCAATCCCAAATTAAGTGTAATAAAAAACCCTTGAATGTCTTTTTTCTTTTTACCTTCAAGGCTTTCAACATATCCATCAATAATTCGTGTATAATAGTAGCGGAAGTTAACACCAACCAAACTGGATTTATCCAAACCAAAGTTAGCTCCAAATCCAATATATCCGCCAAGAGCATATTTTGCTTGCGCTTTACTAAAGGACTTGAAAAATTCTTCAGAGTAAGGAGTTGTAACAAGAACAGTGGGTCCAACTCCTCCATTAAGATAAGGTCTTAAATTGTCGGTCAGTGATTTTTCAAAAAGTCTGTATTGTAGTCCAACATTTACCGGTACCTGAAAAATTCTGTTCTTTTTTGCGATAGTAACATATTGCCATTTATAATAATCAAAATATTCAATTTCTCTTTCATCCTTTGCTTCGGAAAATGAAAGATCAATAAAGGCAGTCCATTTTAAGTCAAGTTCTTTTCTAAAAAAAGTACCTAAACCAAAGCCTGCGTCACCAAACATAATATCTATACCCCATGCATTAGGAGGAAAAACTTCCGGCGGTTTTTCAGGTGCAACTTCACCAATTCCCTGGGCACTTATTTTAGTGATTGAAAATATTGTTATAATTAAAGAAAGGAATAAAATATTTTTCATTTTAATCTTATTATTTTTCTGATATTAAAATAAATATTGATAGAGAAATATCAATGTATTATTTGATCAATTTTTAATATAAAACAGGACATAGTTTTAATGCCAAAGAACCTTGAAATAAAAGTAAAATTAAAATCGCACAAAGAAGTAAAAGAAATTTTAAAGAATAATCAACTCCATCTTAAAGAATTGTTGGTTCAAAAAGATATTTATTATAAAGTTGATAGGGGATTATTAAAACTTAGAATAGAAAATGATAAACAGACTTTAATTTTTTATGACCGTAATGAGAAATCAAAAAAACGCTGGTCTGATTATCATCTGCTTGATATTAAAAATGTTGATGCAAATGTTTATCTAAAAAGATTTCTTGATGTTTTAGTGATCGTTAAGAAGAAAAGAGAATTATTCCTTTACAAAAACACACGGATTCATCTTGATCACGTTAAGGATTTGGGTTATTTCCTTGAGTTGGAAACAAGAGTTGTTAATGGTTTGCAGGATGCTGAAAAAAGATTTAGCTATTTATTAG
The DNA here is from genome assembly GCA_049294175.1 of Ignavibacteriaceae bacterium. Taxonomy (GTDB): domain Bacteria; phylum Bacteroidota; class Ignavibacteria; order Ignavibacteriales; family Ignavibacteriaceae; genus IGN3. The sequence continues at coordinate 2,709 of JBAQCL010000089.1, forward strand.
ATTTGCTGGAACTTAAATCGAAAACAGAAATCCGTGCTTCTTATAAAGATTTATTAATGGCAAAGAAGAAATAAAATGATTTTATCAAAAAGTAAAATTAAATCCGTAAATCTCGATCAGATGGTTAATGATTATATTTTACAGGATAAGCTTAATGAGCTTTTGATAATTGTTCCCACCAATCGTAAGATAAGATATTTTAAACGGGAACTGATTTCACTTTCGCCCGGTAAAGCTGTTACAAAATTAAATCTTTATACGCTCGGAACATTTGCAACAAAATTATTTCAGACGGATAAATTTACTTCTGCCAGAGTTTTAAGCGACGCTTCCGCCGCTGTTTTGTTAGACAAATCATTTAAAGAAACAGAGCTTGATTATTTTTCAAACTATCGAGGTGAAATTCCACGCGGAACTTTAGACAGGATAAAAAATGTAATAAGCGAGTATAAAAGAAACGGAATATCACCCCGAAAAATTATTGAGGAAGCAAAGCAACTAAGCAGTTCTGAAAAGCTAAAAGCAAATGATATTGGCAATATCTATCAAAACTATTTGTTAAACTGCCAAAAGCTTAACGCTTTTGAAATTGGTGATGTTTATTCTTCAATACTTGGTCTTGATGAAAAAGAATTTAATGACCGGTTTGAAAATCAATTTGGCGGAATAAAAAAAATAATAATAAATGGGTTTGATGAATTCACTCAGCCAGAAATTGATATAATTAATAACGCCTCAAATATTAGCAGTATAGAATTATTTGTTGTTTTTGATTATTACCGTTTTAATTCTGCATTATTTTCTCATCTTGATTCCTGCTATGAAAGTTTGAAAGCAAAAGGATTTTGGGAGATAGAAGATTTATCGCCTGCTGTTTTTAATAATTATCAAAAAAGGATAAGAGAAAAAATATTTTTATTAGATGAAAAAGATTCGCCTAAAACCGGTGCAATAAAGGTAACAAGAATATCGGCTTCATCGCCCGAGGAAGAAATTAAGCTGATAGCAAAAGAGATAAAGAAACTGATTACGAAAAATAATGTTCAACCGGATGCTGTTTGCGTAACATTTAATTTAATATCCGATCACTCGGCAATTGTTCGTGATATTTTTGATGAATATGGAATCCCGTTTAACCTTACAGATCGTTTTGCACTCAGTGAATCACAGCCGATAATTGCTTTGATCAATTTTTTAGAAATTCTTCAAAATAATTTTTATTACAAAAATATTTTCCGCTCGCTTACCGGAAGATGGATTAAACCGGGCGGAATTGAGCTTTCTAATTTATTACGGGTTTCGTCAAATCTTAAAATAGTTTCCGGTTATAGAAACTGGATCGATTCAATTGAAAGGGTTTTGGAAGAGAATAAAAACGGTGATGCGGATAATGATGAACGCATTTTACCGATAGAATATTATTCAAAAGCCAAAGAGGATATCGAAAAAATAAATAACCTGCTAAAACCATTTAATCACAAAATAACAATTGATGAATTTATTGAAGCACTTTACCGGCTTATTTTTTTATTAGGCTTGCCTGAAAAAGTTCTAAATGATAGTTCAGCACTGATCGAAAAAAATATAAAAGCGCTAACAGTTTTTCTGGAAACAGTTAATGAAATATTTGATCTGTTAAAGCAGGAAAACGTAACTGAAAAAAAATATAATCTCGAATATTTCCTATCACAAATTAAAACTGCTCTGCAGTTTACCCGTTATAATATTAAGGAAAGACATGGCAGCGGGGTTCTTGTAACTTCAGTTAATGAAATACGCGGTCTTAATTTTGATTACGTATTTATAGGCGGAATGGTTGATGGTGAATTTCCAACGCGCTACCAGCCGGAAATATTTTTTTCAGGTTCATTTAAAAAAGATGAGTATAAACATAATCGTGAAGAACGTTACCATTTTTACCAGGCATTGTGTAGTGCTAATAAGGCATTGTCTTTAACATTCGCTTCAAAGGATGAGAAGAAAGAATTTACACCATCAACATTTGTAAATGATTTTACCCGGATATTTTTAATAGAAGAAAAATCGTCTCAAGATTATTCTAAAATCATTCAAAGCAAAGCGGAGTTGTTAAAACTATTTTCCGAACTTCAACCGGATGAAATTTCCGATAAGTTTTCCGAATTTGGAATTGATACAGTAAATCTGAAATCTGATATAAAAATTGATCTGTTAAGACAACAGAATGCTTTTGCTGAATCGCCTTATACCGGCAATATTTTTAGCGAATTGCCGGATGAAGCAAAAACAAGATTAGCAGAACAAAAAGAAAAACAATATTCGGCATCGCAGCTTGAAGAATATGCAAAATGTCCATTCCAGTATTTTGTTAAAAGAATATTGCAGCTTGAAGCAGTTGAAGAACCAACGGAGGAGCTTGAATCATTTGAACTGGGCAGTATTGTTCATTCAATTCTTTATGAGTTTTACAAAACCATAAATGAACAAAACTTAATACTTTCTAATTGTTCCGATGAAACATTCAAAGCCGTAAAAAAAATTATTTTTAGTATTGCTGAAAATAAAATTGATAAATTAAGATTAACCTCTTCTTTGATTTTCTTTGAGCGGGAAAAAATTCTTGGCATTGCTGGTAATAGAAAAAATTCCATCCTGTATAAATTTTTGGAAGAGGAAAGAAAAGAAAAAGAAGGTTTTAAGCCGGAATATTTTGAGCTTGAGTTTGGAAAATTTAAAAATTCCGATACCGATAATTATAATCACGTTTTTGTTGGCGATGTTCAGGTAAGGGGAAAAATTGACAGAATAGACATAAATAAAAACAATGATTTCTTCAAAGTTATTGATTACAAACTCGGTGGAAAAAAACCTACAAAATCAGATCTTGAAACCGGAATTTCTTTACAGTTACCGCTGTACATGTTTGCATCAAAAAAAATAATTGAAGCAGAGTTTAACAGAAACATTGATCCAGCCGGCGCGGTAATTTATTCTTTAAAACTTGGTAAAGATGAATTTGGTGAAAAGGAAATATCTTTAGGTAAATCAAAAAATCCTGATGAAAAAGAATTGGTTAAATTGAATGAAGAGTTAATGAATATCTGCAATGAATTTATTCCCGTTTATGTAGAAAATATTGTTCAGGGTAAGTTTAATCTTTCTAAGCTTGATGACAGGGAAAATAAAGTTTGCCGTTTTTGCGATTTTAAATCTATATGCCGGATCCAGGAAGCAAAATAATGAATTATTATTTTAACACGATTTAAATAAATATAATTCCTGATTTTAGTTCTTGAATAAAATAATAATAATTGTAGCTTTGTACAGGATAATAATTAAAGGCTCAAGAATGAGATTTGTAATTTTTTTATTCATTGTTTTTAGTTTCTCTTTTACTGGATTAGCGCAGGACGAAATAAATTATTGCCAGCAAGCTAAAATTCAACAGTACACTTCTTTGATGAAAGCTAATCAAATTAATTATCCTGGCGATTCAAGGTATGATGTTACCTATTATAAATTAGATCTTACCGTAACTTACACACCTCAAAATATTACAGGCGCAGTAACAGTTAATGCAACAGTACAATCAAATAATGTTTCATCTGCATTCCTTGATCTTACCGATTCGCTTGTTGTTGATTCCGTAAAATTGAATGGAACCATAACTTCATTCACTCATGCTGATGATATTTTAAATGTAAACCTTAACTCAAATTATAACTCAGGCGATCAATTTAGTATTATTGTTTATTATCACGGCGTTCCGGGTTCAAGCGGCTTTGGAAGTTTTGAATTTGGGACAACTAAAAATGGACAGCCGACAATTTATACTTTAAGTGAACCTTATGGAGCAAAAGATTGGTGGCCCTGCAAAGATACCCCGGCTGATAAAGTTGATTCCGCAGATGTCTGGATTACAGTTTCGCAGGATTTCATTCCTGTTTCTAACGGCACGCGTGTAGGATTATCTGAGCACGGAGATGGAACTCATACTTATAAGTGGCACATAAGTTACCCGATTGCACATTATCTTTTATCACTTGCGATTGCAGATTATACTGAATACATAAATTATTATAATTATACCGAAACAGACTCAATGGCAATTACTCATTATGTTTATCCTGAAAGCTGGACTAAGACGGTTCAGTCTTATTTGGATGAGACACCAAAGATGATAAAAGTGTTTGCAGAACATTTTGGAGAATACCCTTTTCTTAAGGAAAAATATGGTCACGCTCAGTTTGGGTGGGGCGGAGGAATGGAACATCAAACAATAACTTCTCTCGGGGCTTATGGTTCTTCAATAATTTCGCACGAACTTGCTCATCAATGGTACGGCGATGCAATTACATGTAAAGACTGGCATCATATATGGCTTAACGAAGGTTTTGCAACTTATGCACAGGGTGTCTGGATAGAATCTCAGCAAGGTAACCCAGGATATGATACTTTTATAGAAACAGAGATGAGTATTGCTAAAGTTGCCATTGGGTCGATTTGGGTGCAGGATATTTCGAACATAAATGAAATTTTTAATTCTGCCCGTTCTTATGCAAAGGGCGGTGTAGTTCTCCATATGCTTCGCGGGATAGTTGGAACCAATACTTTTTATAATATTATGAAAGCTTATTCTGCTGATCCGGATGTTGCGTATGGCGTAGCTACAACAGAGGATTTTCAATCCGTTGCTGAATCGGTTTCAGGGATGGATTTAAATTACTTTTTTCAAGAGTGGATTTACGGTGAAAATTATCCAAAATATTCCGTTGTCTGGAATAAGACTTCACTCGGAGAAAATAAATGGAACTTAAATTTAGCCATTAACCAGGAAGTAAATTCAAGTCCGACATTTTTTATAATGCCTATGCAGATAAAAATCAATTTTAGTGTAGAAGATACTTTGGTAAGTGTTTTAAATAATGCTCAATCTCAAAGTTTTAATTTTACAATCACGGGGGAGCCGATGTCGATTGAATTAGATCCTGATAACTGGATTTTGAAAGATGTATTATCAATTGTATTGGGTGTTGAGGATGAAAGCACTATGCCTTATAACTTTTCTTTGGATCAGAATTATCCAAATCCGTTTAATCCAAGTACAAAAATAACCTGGCAATCTCCGGTAAGCGGATGGCAAACATTAAAAGTATATGATATTTTGGGTAACGAAGTTGCAACACTTGTTGATGAGTATAAACAAGCAGGAAAGTACGAAACAAATTTTGATGCGGGTAAACTAACAAGCGGGGTTTATTTCTACACTATTAAAGCAGGTGAGTTTTCTCAAACAAAAAAGATGATACTTTTAAAATAGAATTTCATCTTGACTTGGCAATCTGATATGGTTATTTTTGAACTGCCACTGTCACTATTTATGGTGACGGTGGCAATTTTTTTTAAAACATTAACAAAAAAGAGATTTTAAAATGTCCGGTGGAAATTTTGTTTATTTAACAAGAGAAAGACTAATTGAACTTGAAAAAGAACTTCAGGAAATGAAAACTAACGGCAGAAAAGCAATTGCCGCTAAAATTGCCGAGGCCCGTGCTCACGGTGATCTTTCTGAAAATGCCGAGTATGATGCCGCTAAAGAAGAACAGGGTTTATTCGAGTTGAAAATCAGCAAAATGGAAGATGTGTTATCAAGAGCAAGAATAATTGATATTTCTAAAATGCCTGCTGATGAAGTTCATCTTTTATCTACCGTGAAGATTAAAAATCTTAAAACGAAGAAAATTGTTGAATACCTTTTAGTTTCACCTGAGGAAGCAGATTTCCAGGAAGGTAAAATCTCCATCACCTCTCCCGTTGGGCATGGTTTGATGGGTAAAAAAGTTGGTGAAAAAATTCAGGTTAAAGCTCCCGCAGGTTTAATGGAATTTGAATTAATAGAAATTAGTTAGCAAAAATTTGGCTGATGAATCTTACATACAGCTTACGATAGAAATCGCAAAAAAAGGTGAAGGAAGTGTTAGTCCCAATCCTTTGGTTGGATGTGTTATTACAAAAGATAACCGGATAATAGGCGCAGGGTATCATCAAAAGTTTGGGGAAGAGCATGCAGAAATAAATGCAATAAATTCTGCAACAGAAACGTTGGAAGGCTCAACACTTTTTGTTAACCTTGAACCTTGCAGCCATCACGGAAAAACTCCTCCTTGTGTTGATAGAATAATTGAAGAAAAAATTAAACGGGTGGTTATCGGAACTCTGGACGTAAATCCGGTTGTTAGCGGTAACGGAGTTAGAAAATTAAAAAAAGCCGGAATAGATGTTAAAGTTGGTGTGCTTGAAAAAGAATGCTTAGAGCTTAATAAATTTTTCTTCAAAAATATTGCAAAAAAAATACCTTATATAACTTTAAAAGCTGCTCAAACTTTAGATGGAATGATTGCCGATAAAAATCATTATTCGGAATGGATCTCCTCCGCTTCATCAAGAAAGTATGTTCACTCACTTCGTTCAAAATATGATGCGGTTTTAATTGGCGCCCGCACTGCTAAAATTGATGATCCGAAACTTACGGTAAGATTGGTTGAAGGCAGAAATCCTTATAGGATAATTCTGGATTCAGGGTTAAAACTTAATTCCGATCTTAAATTGTTTAAAATGAACGATGATAAAAAAACTATTTTAGTTACTACTACGGAAAATCAACTTAAAAGGAATAAGATTGCAAAATTTAATGGACTTGGAGTTGAAATAATTTTTGTAAAGAAAAATAAAAACAGCAGAATTGACCTTTTGAGTTTAATGAAAAAATTAAGTAAAAAAGGCATTGCATCCGTACTTGTTGAAGGAGGAGGAAAAACATTTTCATTTTTTGTTAAGCAGGATTTGTTTGACGACATTTTACTGTTTGTAAGTCCTAAAATTCTGGGTGAAGGAATAAAAACCTTTTCCGAGTTATCATACAAAAATTTGAAGCGGGCATTAAAATTAAAAATTATCAAAAGTGATTTAATTGGTGAAGACATTCTTGTTAAGCTGACAAAATGAACTGGTAATTATTTCAAATTTTAATAATTCATTCCTTAACTTTACATTATCAATTCAAAAACTCTCAGGGCTTAAAGAAATGTTTACAGGATTAATTGAAGAAAAAGGGATTTTAATAGATAAAACTCCAACAGGTGATGGATTTCAATTTACAATTGAAGCTGAAAAAATTATGTCTGATCTTGAAATTGGAAGCAGTATTGCGGTTAACGGATGCTGTCTGACAGTAGTAAAATTAAAAGGTAATGCTTTCTCTGTCGATACAATTGAAGAGACACTTAACAAAACCAACCTTGGCATACTTAAACAGGGAATGAATGTGAACCTCGAAAGACCATTAGTTGCAGAAGCAAGATTAGGCGGTCATTTTGTACTGGGGCATATTGATACTGTTGGCAAGGTTGAAGAAATCAAGGAATTATCCAACAGTCATTGGTTAACTATTTCCTTCCCGGATAGATTTAAACAATATTTAATTTATGTCGGATCAATTGCAATAGACGGTGTAAGCATGACAGTTGCAGAATTAAAAGAGAACACTTTTTCGGTCGGCATAATTCCTCACACATGGAAAGAAACAATATTTGCCGATAAAAAAGTTGGGGATACAGTTAATCTTGAGTTTGATGTACTCGGAAAATATGTAGAAAGAATTATGGAAGGAAAAAATCCACAGGATTTTAACTCCTGAAATAGATGAAAGCAACAGAACAAAAAGTTTTAAGATTTATTAAAGAAAACAATCTCATTGATGAGAATGATAAAATTTTAATTGCTCTTAGCGGTGGACCGGACTCTGTTTTTTTGTTGCACTTTTTTAATAAATTCAAGAAAAAATATAAAATTGAAATCGGTGCTGCGCATATAAATCATTTACTGCGCGGAAAAAATTCTGACAGAGATGAGTTGTTTTGTAAAACCATTTGTGATGAATTAGAAATCCCATTTTATTATACTCGGACAAATGTAAAATTTTTTGCAAAACAGAAAAAACATTCGCTTGAAATTGCAGGCAGAAAAATTCGTTATAATTATTTTGATGAAATTTCTTCTGCTAATGGTTACAATAAAATAGCAACAGCACATAATTCCGATGATAATACTGAAACAGTTCTGCTTAATTTAATTAAAGGTGCAGGAATAAAAGGTATTTCGGGAATTCCGGTTAAACGTGGTAAAATTATTCGTCCGATTTTATGTTTAAGTAAAAAGGAAATTCTTGAATACCTTGAAGAAAATAAATTTGAATACCGGATTGATGAATCAAATTTGTCAAATGAATATGAAAGAAATTATTTAAGAAATGATATTATTCCTTTAATTAAAAAAAATCTTAACCCATCTTTTGGCGAAAGTGTGTTAAAATCAGCGCTTAATTTTCAACGCTTAAATTTATTTATCGATAAAAAATTGAATGAGTTGAAATCAGAATTTGATATTAAAAAAAATAAATCTGTCTCTTTCTCAACCGATAAACTATCTAAAGTAGATGAATTTTTAATTTACCAGTTAATCAAAAATTTAATTGATGAAAATTTTAATGTTCAAACTGAATCAGATGATATAAAAAAAATATTATTGTTAAAAAATAAACAGGCAGGAAAATCCGAAGAGCTTTCAAATAATTTGTTGGTATTAAAAGAACGTGATAAAATTATAATCAAAAAAAATAAACCAATAAATGAAAGTTTTGAAAAAGAAATTAAAGTTGGTGGAATAATAAAAATCGATAAAAGAAAATTCTCAATTACTGAAGTGCCAAAGAATAAAATGGATATCGGCAAAAACAGAAATATTGAATTTATTTCAGCAGATAAAATTAAAGGGTCATTTATTATCAGAAACTGGCAAATCGGGGATAAATTTTTTCCCATTGGAATGTTTGGAACCAAAAAGATTTCAGATTATCTAACAGATGTCAAGATAAATTCATTTGAAAGGAAAAGCCAAATAGTTCTTGTTAATAATAAAAAAATTGTCTGGGTAATTGGGCAGAGGCTGGATGATCGTTTTAAGATTACTTCACAAACTAAAAAGGTTTTAAAATTATGTCTGAAATAAATCAGAATAACAACAAATTGGTTATAGGCAATGATGTTTTTGTGCCGTTTCTTACTGAAGAAATGATTCAGAAGCGTGTTAAAGAATTAGCAAATCAAATTTCAGAAGACTACAAAGAAAAACTTCCGATTTTTATTGGAGTTTTGAATGGTGCATTTGTTTTTATGGCAGATTTAATTAAAAATATTCAGATTAACTGTGAGGTTGATTTTTTTAAACTATCAAGTTATGGTGACTCAAAAATATCTTCCGGCAATGTGCGCATGCTCAAAGAATTAAATTGTGATGTAAACGGACGGGATATTATTATTGTTGAAGATATTGTGGATTCAGGGCTCTCAATCAAATATATTGAGCAAATTTTTAGCGAGCATACACCAACAAGTATGAAGGTCTGTTCGCTCTTAATGAAGCCGGATAGCCTGAAATATGATGTTAAAATTGATTATATTGGATTCAAAATTCCGACTAAATTTGTTATAGGGTATGGCTTAGATTATGCCCAAAAGTATAGAAATCTTAAATCAATATATGTTTTAAGCGACGAGGTATAAATAAAATAATGGATCAAAAATTTAGAAAATTTTTCATGAGTGATAATAATAATAAATCAGAAAATAAGACTCCTAAAGGTAACGGACCAAACAGACCTGATGATAATTTTGATTGGTCTAAAGTAATTAGGATGGTTTTTGGATGGGGCGCTGTAATTGTTGCAGCTGTTATTGTAATGCAGGTTTTTAGATCCGGTACGGAAACTTATACAGAGATTCCATTTAAGGAATATGAAAATATTTTAAACCAGCCGGAAAATATAACATCGGTAAAAATTATTAAATCAGATTTGAATGATTATTCTTTTCAGGCTGAATTAAAAAATCAAACAACAGTTCAGATTAATAATAAATCCGTTACAGTAAAAGCTGTTTCGGTTTATATTCCGGAGCCAATGATTAAAGATCAGGAAGCGATTTGGAAAGCCAAAGGATTGGATTATTCTTTTGATAAGGAATCGAATGAATGGTTAAATGTTCTTATTGGATTTTTACCATGGATACTTATAATTGCTGTTTGGGTTATTATAATGAGGAGAATGCAAGGGCAGGGTGGAGGATCGCGGGGAATTTTTTCCTTCGGAAAAAGTAAGGCAAAACTTATAACTCCATCCAGCAAAAGAGTAACATTTAAAGATGTTGCAGGTACTGATGAAGCGAAAATGGAACTTCAGGAAATTATTGAATTTTTAAAAGAGCCCACCAAATTTCAAAAACTCGGCGGTAAAATTCCAAGAGGAGTATTATTGTTGGGACCTCCCGGAACCGGTAAAACTTTATTAGCCCGTGCAGTTGCTGGTGAATCGGGTGTTCCATTCTTTTCAATTTCCGGTGCTGATTTTGTTGAAATGTTTGTTGGTGTTGGTGCAAGCCGTGTTAGAGATTTATTTGAGCAAGGTAAGAAAAATGCTCCCTGTATAATTTTTATTGATGAAATTGATGCTGTTGGAAGACACCGTGGCGCAGGATTAGGCGGCGGACATGATGAACGCGAGCAGACTCTTAATGCTTTACTTGTTGAGATGGATGGATTTGAGCAAAATAGCGGAGTAATAATCATCGCTGCTACAAACAGACCTGATGTACTTGATCCTGCTTTATTAAGACCGGGTAGATTTGACAGACAGGTTGTTGTTGATCGACCTGATGTTAAAGGAAGAGAAGGAATTCTTAAAGTCCATACAAGAAGTATTCCGCTTGGTGAAGATGTAAATCTGGAAATACTTGCTAAAGGAACTCCCGGACTTGCAGGCGCCGAGTTAGCAAATCTTGTTAATGAAGCAGCTTTACTCGGAGCAAGAAAGAATAAGAAAAAAGTTGATATGATTGATTTTGAAGAAGCCAAAGATAAAGTTATGATGGGAATGGAAAGAAAAAGTTTAATTATATCAGAAAATGAAAAGAAAACCACAGCTTATCATGAAATTGGACACGTTCTTGTTGCTCGTATGATTCCCGAAGCTGATCCTGTTCATAAAGTTACTATCATTCCAAGAGGAAGAGCGCTTGGTGTAACAAGTTATTTACCGATAGATGAAAAACATACTTATTCTAAAGAATATCTTGAAGCAATGATTACTTATGCATTAGGTGGAAGAGCCGCTGAGAAATTGGTTTTCAATCATTATACTACAGGTGCAGGAAACGATATAGAGAAAGCCACTAACATTGCTCGTAAAATGGTCTGTGAATGGGGGATGAGTGATAAACTTGGACCTATGAGTTACGGTGCAAAAGAAGAAGAAATATTTCTGGGAAGAGAAATCCAAAAGCACAGAGATTACAGTGAAAAAATAGCTATTGAAATAGACGAGGAAATTAGAAGTATAATTGGTAGTGCTATGATCAGGGCAGAAAAAATATTAACCAATAATATGGATATTCTTCATAAACTTTCTGCCGAACTTCTTGAAAGAGAAATATTGGACGGAGATGAAATTGATAGAATAATTCGTGGAGAAGAACTTCCCCCAATCAAAAAAGAAAATAATAAAAACGGTGTTGCTGAAGTTCCTGACCATGTTAAAAAATTGATGGAACAAAGAAGCAAACAAGACTCGACTTCCAAAGATGACGCAAATTGATAATGGCACTATTCACTATAGAGATGAGTTAGTTCGTAAACTAATTCATCTCTTTTCTTTATCTATACCGGTTATTTATTATTTCATTCCTTCCAAATTATCAATTACTATTCTGGCTATCCTAACAATTTTTGCTCTGATAATAGATATAGGTAGATTTTTCTCTTCATCAATTGCAAATATTTTTTATAAAGTTTTTGGATTTCTGCTCAGAAAACATGAGTTGGATAAAAAGAAAAAAAATCTTACCGGGGCAACTTATGTTTTAATTTCCGCACTAATATGTGCAATAATTTTTCCTAAAGTTATATTTGTTACGGCTTTTACTATTTTAATAATTAGTGATACAATGGCTGCACTAATTGGCAGAAAGTTTGGGAAAAAGAAGTTCTTAAGAAAAAGTTTTGAGGGAACTTTATCATTTTTTATAAGTGCAAGTATAGTGATTTTTTTTACACCCAAGGTGGGCAACTTTCCGATGGAATATCTAATTGGTATAATTGCGGCATTTGTAGGTGCAATTGTTGAAAATGTTTCTTATGGATTTGCCGATGACAATTTATCAATTCCATTGTCTGTTGGTTTTACGATGTGGGGATTGTATTTACTAATATTTCCAAATTTAAAGTTGATTCTCTATAACGTACCGAGGTGAAAATGAAAAAGTTTTTCTTTATTATTTCAGCAATATCATTCATCTATCTTTTTACCGGATGTGGTTCTGGAAAAAAACCTGCTACAGGATTGGAAGATGAAATTTATGTAGTTGCCGATTCATTAGAGTATGAGGAAATTAAATTAGCTCTTCAATCAACATTTGAAATAGAAATCAATACTCCTCTTCCTGAAAAATTATTTACGTTAAAACGTATTTCATCAAACCAAATAGATAAAGTTAAGAACAAAAAAAATATTGTAATCGTTGCTCCGTTAAATTCAGGTTCGTACACTTCTAAATATATCAATTCTATTATCGATGAAGGTGTAAGGAAAAAACTTGAAGAGGATGATAATTTTATACTTCATAAATACGATGTTTGGGCAAAGAACCAGCTTGTTACAGTATTAACCGCACAGACAATGCAGGAACTAGAATTTAAAATCCTAAAAAATAAGGATAATCTTTTATATACTTATCAAAAGATATCTGATAAACGATTAAAGGAGAGCTTATATTCGCCCCACTATGAACGCAAAGCTATTGAAGGTAAATTACTTCATGACTATGGCTGGATTATTTATGTTCAGGCAGATTTTAAACTTGCTAAAAGCGATCCTGACGGTAAATTTGTTTGGCTAAGACGTTCACCCGGCAGTGATATGGAACGCTGGATATTTGTTCACTGGATTAATAATGCTTCACCAGAGTATTTAAATGCGGATTCCGTTAAAGCGATTAGAAATCGTTTAACAAAAAAATATTACCAGACTGTTGATGATTCTTCATACGTTGTTATTGCAGATACTTTCTATACAACAACGGAAGTAAACTTTAATAACCGTTATGCTCTTTTTACGCAGGGCTTGTGGGATTTGAATATCAAAGGAATGGGCGGACCATTTATCAATTATATTTTTTATGATGAAAAGAGTAGAAGAGTTTATATGCTGGATGGATCTATTTATGCTCCCAAATATTATAAACGAAATTTGATTCAGCAGGTTGATGTAGTTCTGCAATCGTTCTACACAAAAAGTGAACTTTCACAGGATAGAATTGACGATTTGCTTGGTGAAATAGACGACTCAATTAAATATTAATTTTTGTAAATCCGGCGGCAGGGAATAATCCGGAAGTTCTGCCGCTAATTTATTTGCATAAATTTTTGCCCTGTCAATTTTGTTAAACTGTAATTCATAAATAGCTCGTCTTACAAACATATCCCCAATTATTTTTTCCAGTGAAGCAGCATACTTATCCTTATTTTCAGGAAACCTCAGATTAAAGCCCGGTAAAGGTGCTTCAACATAATCGGGTTTTTTAACAACTTTAAAAAGAAATAAATATGGTACCAATGTATAACCCTGTGGTAATTGAAATTCGCCGCGTTTCATTTCATTCTCAACAATTTCAGGTGCAATAAAGTAATCATGTTTTTCAATGCTGGTAGAAATTAATCCGGTCATAATTTTTCTGAAAAGATTTTCAAGCAAGTTTGCATTAAAATTTTCTGATCGTTCAAAAGGTTTTAAAGCATCTAAAAACCTATTTACATCCGGTTGTGTCCCTGTTAATAAATTTGGATGATTAGTTGCCAGTTGATTATAGTACCATGAACGGCGCAGTAATTCTTTATCAATTACGGTAACATCTTTTCTAAAATTCTCAACTATCTGAAAATAATATGAAGCTGAAACAAAATAATCCCACTGATATGTGAACACGATTGAATTTTGAGGCACACTATTAAGCAATGCTTTTGTATAATCCTCATAAACATAATTTTGTTTTTGATTTACCTCTGAATAGTTACTATAAAATTGAAATCCCAGAATTAAAATTAAACCGGTAACCGGGATGACCAATTTTATTTTATTTTGTTTAGCTATCTCAAATAATTTTACAACTCCAATTAATGAAAAGAAAGCAAGTGAGATGTATGCAAGCAGAAAATAAGAATCAATATCGTTAATATCATAATTGATTGAATATAAAACAGTTGAAAGAAATAATATGATTAAAAAAATAAATAATTTTTTAGCTTTCAAAAAAGAGAATACTGCGCCGGCAAAAATCAAAATTAGTGTAAGAGAAAATTCTTTTGGCAGATTTGATATAAAATAATTTAACCGTTTTGATGCTGCCTCTGAAGATGAAAATAACCAAACTTGATATTGTTTGCCTGAAATATGCCTTATAATTCTTTCCCAATCTATTGGATTGCCCCAGTTTAAGTTAGGACTTTGTCCGGCACGAATCGGTAAATATGAATAAACCACAATCAATATCGGGAAAAAGATTAAAAGCATAAAAACAATTTGTTTAAAACTTTTATTCGTAAATCCATTCTGATTGAAATACAAAAAAGCTACGCCTGGAATAATAAGTATAGTTGTCATGTGATTCGTAAAACCAAATGCCAATGTAACAGCAAAGAACAACCAGGGTTTTGATAAAACTTTATTTTTATCATTTTGAAGAAAGGCTTTTAATAAAGATAAAATAATTAAAGTGATTAATAAAAGATGTAAACTATATACTTCAACAGATGTGCTCTGAAACCAAAATGTTTTATTTATAGCTAAAAATAATCCTGCAAACATTGATGAAATTATTTTGAAAGATTCACTCAATTGCAATGAATTGGTTTCTGATGTTAATTGATTTTTTGCATTGTTTTTTTTCTTGTTCGTTTTGTCTTTAAGATTTTTAGCAAACTGAAAAGAGGAATAATTATCCAGAACAAATTTAGCTGTATATGTAAAAATTGAAATTGCAGCCGCACAGTATAAAGCCGCTAAAATATTTAATTGAAATATTTTGGAAAAAGGAAGTGGAATTAAAGAAAACAAATGCCCTACTATTGTAAAAAGAGGGTAACCCGTAGGGTGTGCAATTCCAAGTGTATATTGAACTGATGCAAGTTCACCGGCATCTATTTGCACAACAGTTGGAGCAATCGTAAATAAATAAATAATAAAGGAAATAAATCCCGTTACAACGAAAAAATAATTTTTTAAATATTTCATAATTAGTAATTAAAAATGTTTTGGTATTCTTTACGAACTTCAGTGGTTACTTCATTTAGTTTTGCTAACAATAATTCACTGTTTTCAAATCCAAGTACTCTTGAAAGTTTATAAAGTTTTTTCTCTTCTGTAGGAATTCTGGCAACTTTAATATTAAACGTATTCTGTATTAGAATTTCGGCGCTTTTTAGAAAAGTAAAATTTTGACTTAATGATTTGTAATTGATTTTTTTGTCTAAAGATTTTAAAAACGTTTCGGCAATTTCAAAAAAACTTTTATCTTTTAATTCTATAAGAGATGAAGGATTTAGCAATAATAAAAAAGTGGTTATAAAATCAATATCCATTAAACTACCGGAACTTTTTTTAATATTAAACATATCCTTATTTATAGGCAAAAGTTTTTTTCGCATTTCTAAAATTTCGGTTTTTATTTGATGCATTTCTTTTGATTTTACTATGTTAATATAGTGTTGAATAAAATCATCAAATAAAACAGTATCTCCATAAATCAACTTGCACTTAGTGAATGCCTGCAATTCCCAGATTCTGGCTCTGGTAGAAAAATATTTTTTATAATCATTTATATCCCAAACAAGCAGACTGCTTTTACCTTCCGGTCTTAACCTGCAATCTATATCGAATCCCTTGAAATATTCCCGTAATGTTTGAAGTAGTTTCTGAAAATCTTTTTGAACATTTAAAAAATTATTTATATCTCTCATTACAAAAATCAAATCTATATCGGAACTGAAACTCAATTGTGCACTACCAAGGCTTCCCATCCCGGCAATAAAAAAATCGGATTTCCATCTTTTATCAGTAATAAATTCTTCAATCACTTTTCTAAAATTTTGTTTTATATAATGCGTTAATAATTTAGGAATTGATTCGGCTGATAGACTTTTGCTTACAATTTGAATTGATGCTCTGAACAAGAGTGATTTTAAACTTAAGTCTTCAAAGCGAATATTTTCTAAAGGAACAAGACTATCTCTTGACAAAAAATTATCACGTAGAACTTTGTCTTCTGCAAACAAATCGATTGCTTTTTGAGCTTGTTCGCATATTTCAAGAAAAAGTTTTAAAAATGCTTTATCGCTAAATTCATAATACCAGATTTGCGGAAAGTTATCGTATTTAATTACACGGGCAAAGTTTTCAAGTACAAGATCCGGATCCAATGATTCATTCAAAAAAAATAAAAGTTGTTCTTCAATTTTTTCAAATAAAACAATTGTCCGCGTATCAAATTGTTTTTTTTCAAGCAAACTTTTCCCGGTTCTAAGAAACTCTAAGTTTTTATATGCACGATTTTTATCAGCAAAATTTATTTCATCCAATAAACTAAAAGTCGGAATATTATTTTTTGATTCCATAATTGAATCAAAAATATTTTGTACTGAATCTTTGTTATGTTTTAATTGCTGCTTAAATGACTGCAAGTTGTTGAATCCCAAAAAATGAGATACTTTTTCCGCCAGTTCACCTTCTTCAGGAATAGTATGTGTTTGCTGGTCATTCATTAGTTGAAGATAATGCTCAATTCTCCGGTACAATTGATAAGACTTTTTGAGTACAGTACTTTCATCATTTGTTATAATGGATTCAGTTTTCAATCTTTCAATCGCTTCTAAGGAGTTACCCGTACGAAGTAAAAAATATTTACCTCCATTTATAAGCTGAAGCGCTTGAAGGGAAAATTCAATGTCACGTATCCCACCGGCAGTAAGTTTTATATTACTATCAACATTATTTTGTTTTTCAATACTTGATTTTAATTTTTTTATTTGTTGTGTTGGCGGAATTGAAAAAAATGCCGGGTAAATAAATTTGGATACATAATTGTAAAATTTATTAAACAATAATTTGCTGCCGCATAAAAAATTTGCTTTTATAAGCATTTGTCTTTCCCAATCTTCGCCGCGCGTTTCGTAATAACGCAGGTATTCAGCATAGCTGCCGCAAAGCGGAGCGTTACGACCATCGGGACGAAGACGAAAATCAACACGATATAAAAAACCCGAACCTGTTTTTTTACTTGCAGTTTCTATAAAAAGTAAAATTGCTTCGGAAAGAATTTGATTGTAATAAATTTTATTCTTGATAAAAGTGTTCTTATCATAAAATGCAATCAAGTCAATATCGGAACTGTAATTTAATTCATTACCGCCAAGTTTACCGAGTGAAAATAAAACATATCTGTTTCTTACTTTTTCAAGTTTATATTTATTCAAAATTTCTTTATAGCAAAGCGAAAAGAGTTCTGATGAAATAGCAACCGCAAGTTTTGATAAATAATTGGTAATCAATTTCAAATCAACTTTAAGGTAAATATCTTTAAGCCCGATACGTAAAAGTTCTTTGCGCTTAAAATTTCTTATTACATTTAGTTTTGCCTCAAATGATTTGAAAGACGATAGCGAATTTTTAAGCAGCGCAGGATAATATTTTTCATCAATATCCTGGTTAAGTACCGATGAATTAACTATCCAGAAAAAATATTCAGGATTCCTTACCAAAATATCCGATAAATAATTGCTGTTATTAGAAATAGCCACTAAAATTTCAATATGCTGCGGGTATTTAAGGCATTCCTTTATAAAAAAACTGATGTCAAATTGATACTGAATTATTCGAAGCAAATTGGATTCAGATGAGTTTGTAAAATAACATTGGCTTATTTCATTCTCTAAAAGAGCTAAAAAATCCTCAAGCACATTTTGAGGTACTTTGCCTGCAGAATGATCAATTATTTTTGTGATAAAATCCTTTGAAAGATTTTTTAGTCTGAACATTTAGAATTTTGTTTTTTTGCAATTGGAATCTAATATTAAACCATAAATAATTAAAAGATTATCCAACCTAAAATTGATTAAATAACCTGAGCAAAAAGGAACGTATGTTTTTTACTGCAACATAGAAACTAAAATACTGAGGAAGAATTTGTTCCGGGTTTAAGGTTACTAATAATCTATTTAATAGACGGGAATTATTAAATAAATATTCATAATCCGAAAATCCCCTGAACACGATCAAAATTGATCATAAATGAAAAATAACCCATATTAATGATCACATTTAATAGATTGTGATATATAATTTTACTTGCCATACTTAATCCATTTATTCTTAAATTGCATATCAAAACAACTATATTTAATTTTTGTTGCCTTAAATACTAACGGAGATATACTTAATAAATGTTAAAAATTATAAAAAAGATATTTGGTGATAAATACGAAAAAGACTTAAAAACTCTTAAGCCGATTGTTGATGAAATTAACACTAACTATGAATCAATTAAAAATCTCACCGATGAAGAGCTTGTCAACAAAACAAATGAGTTTAAAGAAAAAATTAAAGTTCATACGGAAGAAACACGAAACAAGATTGAAGAACTTAAAGTTCACTTACAGTCTGATGAAGATTTTGACCGCCAGACTACTTATGATGAGTTAGATGAACTAAATGATAAACTAAACGATGAGTATGAAGAAATTCTTGATGAATTGCTCCCTGAAGCGTTTGCTGTTATCAAAGCAACTTGCCAAAAATTAGTCGGCAGAAGCTGGACTGTTGCCGGAAGTAAAATTACCTGGGATATGGTTCCTTACGATGTTCAGTTAATCGGTGGTATTGTGTTGCATCAAGGTAAAATTGCAGAGATGGGAACCGGTGAAGGTAAAACCCTTGTTGCAACTTTACCAATGTATCTAAATGCGTTAACGGGTCGTGGAGTTCATCTTATTACGGTTAACGACTATCTTGCTAAACGTGATAGCGAATGGATGGGAGAAATATTCAGGTTTCATGGCTTAACTGTTGGAGTAATTCTTAACACAATGGATTCTGCACAGCGCCAGCAACAATATGCCTGCGATATTACCTACGGAACAAACAACGAATTTGGTTTTGATTATTTGCGTGATAATATGTCTGTTGATATTTCGCAACAAGTACAGCGTAAACATAATTATGCTATTGTTGATGAAGTAGATTCGGTTTTAATTGATGAAGCCCGAACACCGCTTATAATTTCAGGACCGGTTGAACAGGATGATCATCTGTTTAATGATATGAAACCCAGGGTTGAAAGATTATTCAGGCTGCAAAAAAGCATGGTTGCAACATTAGTTCAGCAGGCAGAAGATTTACTTAATGGCGCAAATGGAAATGAAACAGAAGCGGGAGTTTTGATTTTTAGAGCGTATCGGGGTCTTCCTAAAAATAATAAACTTACAAAAGTTCTGTCCGAACCTTCAAACAAAAGATTAATGCAGCAAACAGAGATGGAGTATCTTAGAGAAAAAGGAAAAAATATGCACATCATTGATGAAGAACTTTACTTTGTCATTGATGAAAAAAATAACCAGATTGATTTAACTGAAAAGGGAAGAGAAGAACTTGCAAAAGGCAGCGGTATGGAAAAGGATTATTTTGTTCTGCCCGATCTTGGCTTTGAGATCAGCAAGTTTGAACATGATGAAACAATACCGCTTGAACAAAAACTGAAAAGAAAAGATGAACTTTATAAAAAATATTCTGAAGCAAGCGATAGAATTCACACTTTACATCAATTACTTAAAGCCTATACACTTTTTGAAAAAGATGATGAATATGTTGTTACCGAAGATGGAAAGATCGCTATTGTAGATGAATTTACCGGTCGTGTTTTGCCCGGCAGACGATACAGCGATGGTTTACACCAAGCAATTGAAGCAAAAGAAAATGTAAAAGTTGAAAGGGACTCGCAAACACTCGCTACAATTACACTTCAGAATTATTTTAGGATGTACAATAAACTTGCCGGAATGACCGGAACAGCGGAAACTGAAGAAGGTGAATTTTTTGAAATATATAAGCTGGAAGTTGTTGTAATTCCAACAAACAAACCTGTTGTTCGTGATGACCAGGATGATGCCGTTTATAAAACGAAAAGAGAAAAGTATAACGCTATAATTGATCAGATCGATGCGCTAAAACAAGAAGGAAGACCTGTTCTGGTGGGAACCACTTCTGTTGATGTATCAGAAACCATAAGTAGAATGCTTAAACGTAAAGGCGTTCAACATAATGTTCTTAATGCTAAACAACATCAACGTGAGGCAGAAATTGTTGCTCACGCCGGTGAAATTAGTGCTGTTACAATTGCAACCAATATGGCAGGACGAGGAACCGATATTAAACTTGGAGCAGGAGTAAAGGAAAAAGGCGGACTTTATATTCTTGGAACCGAAAGACATGAATCAAGAAGAATTGACAGACAGTTAAGAGGACGTGCAGGAAGACAGGGCGATCCCGGAACTTCTAAGTTTTATCTTTCTCTTGAAGACGATTTGATGCGCTTGTTCGGAAGTGATAGAATCTCTTCTGTTATGGAAAGAATCGGGATTAAAGAGGGTGAGGTAATTCAGCACCCTATGATTAGCAAATCGGTTGAACGCGCTCAGAAAAAAGTTGAAGAAAATAACTTCGCAATCAGAAAAAGATTGCTTGAATATGATAATACAATGAACTCTCAACGTGAAGTTATTTATGCAAGACGTCAGAGAGCTCTGCAGGGTGACCGTTTAAAGAGCGAAATCCTGAATCAGATGGAAGAAATTATTGAAGAAATTGTTGAGAAAAATTTTGACAACGTTAATGTTATTGGAATAAAGGAACAGGTATTCCAGAGTTTTTTGGTAGATATAAAACTTGAGCCTGAAGAATTTGAATCACTTGGCAAAGAGGGAATAGTAAAGAAAGTTACTGATGCTACATTAGATTTTTATAATCGAAAAGAAGAAATGCTTGGCTCGCAATTAATGGCACGGCTCGAAAGATATGCAATTCTAAGTGTGCTTGATCAAAAATGGAAAGAGCATCTTCGTGAGATGGATGACCTTAAAGAAGGAATAGGTTTAAGAGCTTACGGACAAAAAGATCCGCTTGTTGAGTATAAAACAGAAGCATTTAAAATATTTGTGGATTTACTGAGTCAGATTAGGGATGAATCTGTTTCATTTGCATTCAAATTTTTTCCGCAAGCCCCAGATGAAGTACAGCAAAAAAGAAGACAATCTTCCGGAAGAATTATAGAAAGAAAACAAAGCACAGAAAACATCGGGCTTTCAACTCGTCCGCCCCAAACATCGCCGGAAGGGAAAGTGCAGACAGTTAGAGTTGAAAATAAAGTAGGAAGAAATGATCCCTGTCCTTGCGGCAGCGGAAAGAAATATAAACATTGTCATGGTAAATAAAACCGGAGTATTCGGATGAAAAAAATAGAAGCAATAATTCGTCCTTTTAAACTTGATGAAGTTAAAGAAGCTCTGGTGGAAGAAGGAATTCGTGGATTAACTATTTCTGAGGTGAGGGGATACGGAAGGCAAAAAGGACACACTGAAACTTATCGTGGAAGCGAATACCAAATAGAATTTATACCAAAGATAAAAATTGAAATTGTTGTTGATGATACTCTTCTTGAAAAAGTAGTTGACGCGATTTTAAGAACTGCAAAAACCGGGCAGGTTGGCGATGGCAAAATATTTATTTCCGATGTACAAGAGGTTATAAGAATTAGAACCGAAGAATCCGGCAGCCAGGCATTGTAGAAAAAAAATGCCTTTTTCTTTTTAAAAGGGTTTTATAGTTTCAACTATGATTTTTAGAAATAAATCTTTTAAATACATCCCAATCCTTTTTTCCATCTTTATTATGAGCGGTTGCTCTGTATGGGAAAACTTTACCACATATTTTAATCTTTACTACAATACTGCTTCAATTTTTGATGATGCTGAAAAAGAAATACTCAGTCAGCAGAAAGATATCTTTTCAAATGATCCGATAGTTCTTCAGGGCAATTCCAAAAGCACTTTAGTAAAAGTTATAGAAAAAAGTTCTAAAATTTTACAGTTTAATGCAAATTCCAGTTATGTAGATGAAGCATTAATAATGCTCGGTAAATCATTTTTTTACCAGGGAAATTTTCAAAAATCTAAAAGAAAATTTGAAGAACTGTTGGCAACAAATCCTGATGAGGAAGAAACTCTGGAATCCAATCTGTGGATAGCAAAGTGTCTTTTTGCGCTCAAGGAAAATTCGGAAGCATCTAAACTAATCGAGCAAGTCCGTTTAAAAGCAATTGAGGAAGAATATGATCCTTTAATAAGAGAATCATATATAGAAGAAATTAAATATTGGCTGCGAGAGGAAAATTATACACGTACAATTAGCTTAGCTAATGAATTTGTTGATGTTTACGATGATAATACAACAAGAGCACAGGTATATTTTGAACTTGGAAAATTATATAGTTTAACAAATGATAACGACAATGCTATTATAGCTTATGAAAATGCTTTGGATAACTCCCCTGATTTTGACCTGGAAATTACCGCAACCATAAATTATGCAGAAGTTTTGAGAGAAGCCGGACAGTACGAAAAAGCTCTGGATGTTTTTAGAGGAATCCGTAAAAAAGATAAATTCAAAAATTCTTTTAATGAAATAGATTTTGAAATAGGCAAAACACTTGTTCAACTGGGTAACTTTAATGAAGCATATGATCAATTTAAAATGGTGGACTCAGTTTATAAAAATACAGCTTTTGCGGCAGCATCTAATTTTGAATTAGGGGAATTATATAAATCCCACTTTGCTGATTATGACAGTGCCGGGTACTTCTATTCTAAAGCAGTTACAAGCAATCCGCCAAAGGAATACATTGAAAAAGCGAAGAATAATAACCAGCTTTTTAGCAGATATTCAAAGATTAGAAAGGATATTAATAGATTTAACAAGCAGCTTTATTATTCGGAAAATCCCGATATCTTTTTACAGGATTCTACGGCATATACAAATGATTCATTAAAAATATTTGCTGATTATCTTGAACAAAAAGAGCTTCAGGATATTTGGAGCAATGTTAATAAAAATCTTCAAAGTACAGATTCTTCAAAAATTAAGGACTCACTTTTTGTAAAGGATTCTGTGGCTGTGCGTGATAGCCTTGCAAAAGTTGATAGCTTAATTAATTTAGGTCTTTATAATCCTGTAGATACCATCGGATTAAAACAAAAGATATATATATATTTAACTCAAAAACGATTGCTTGCAGATAAAAATAAAAAGACAGCAAATGTTCTGCCTGTTCTCAACCAAAACCAGATTAAACTTGATGAAGTGAAGTTTAAAAAAAATCCGCCGCTTAAGCTTAAAATCCCGATTGATTCAGCAAAAACAATTCTGGCAAAAAACAGTCTGGAACTTGGTAACCTTTTTCTTGCGGAACTAAACGTTCCGGATTCGGCATATAATTTATACGAGACTATTTTAAAAGAATATCCATCAAAAACATATTACCCAAACACGCTTTATGCTTTAGGCAGTTACTACCTTACAGTTGATAAAAAGCAGGAAGCCGATAGTCTGTTCCAAATAATATATGATAATTATAAAGATAAAAGCATTGTAAATGCCGCTGCCAATAAATTAAATCTTCCGTTAGTGGATTTAAGTTTTGATCCCGCTAAAGATCAGTATGCTGCCGGAGAAAATCTAATGCTTGAAGGAAATTACAGTCAATCTATTGATAAATTTTTTAATATTTACAACGATTACCCAAAATCGCCTTTTGCACCACAAGGTTTGTACACAACCGGATGGATTTTAGAAAATAATCTATCAATGCCTGATTCTGCCGCATCTGTTTATGATTTATTAGTTGCCAAATATCCTGTATCAATTTATGCAAAAAAAGTTTCGAAAGAAGTTACAACATATAAGCAAGAAAAAGCAAGGATTCAAAAAGCAATACAGGATAGTTTAAATGCTATAAAGAATTTAAAAACGGATTCTACGCTTGTTGCAAACAATGTTTCCGAGGATCAGTTAAATAATTTGGATGAAAAAATTGTGGAAACAAGCGAACAAAACCAAAAAGTGGAAGCAGAGAAACTTGTTGTATCTCATGCTGATAATAACAACAATCAGAAAAAACTTGAACCACTTTGGGATCCGCGTAAACATTTTCAATAATCATTTCTAATTAATAAAACTCTCTGGTTTAAATTTATGCGTTACCGTGAATTACTTGAACTCATTGAAGAGGGAGAGAATATCCAGTGTGAGTTTAAAAGAAAATTCTCAACATCGGAAAAGATTGCACGCGAAATGATTGCATTTGCAAATACTAAGGGTGGATATATTTTATTTGGAATTGATGACGATAAAAAAATAATCGGTGTTGAAAGCGAAAAAGAAACAACTGAACTGGTTAAAGACACAGCAATTAATTTTTGTGAACCTGCGGTAGAATATTTCATTCAGTATAAAGAAATTACTGGAAAAGAAATTGTGATAGTTGATGTTCCCGAATCGAATAAAAAACCTCATCGTTTACAGGATTATACAAACACTCTTGATGTAAACACAGCCATTGTTACAATTCGTGTTAATGATAAAAGTGTTCAGGCAAGTAAAGAAATGATCAGAATACTTCGTGCACAGGGAACAGAAATGGCTTTGAAAAAATATGTAATTGGTCCTAATGAAAAGTCTGTATTTGAATACCTTGGTAAAAATGAGAGAATATCTGTCAAGGATTTAAGCAACCTGGTTAACATATCGGAACGAAGGGCCTCAAGAACATTGGTTAAAATGGTTCGAGCGAATTTGCTTATGATTCATACTAAGGATAATGGGGAAGAGTTTTTTACAGCGGCGATGTAGAGAATATTATTTTAAATATTAAAAAATTGAAGAACTATCTTTTCAAATCAAATATTTTTCTTAATTCAAAAATTGCAATCCCGTATGCAACTGCAACGTTTAATGATTGTTTAATTCCGTATTGTGGGATTTCAATTGAGTAATCACACAGATCTAATATATCCTGTGAAACACCTGTTATTTCATTTCCAACAATAAGGCAAAGTGGAAAATCATTTTTTGTTATTTCATGGTAAGGTTTGCTGTTCTCGGTTAATTCAAGCGCACAGATTTTTATTCCTTTGGATTTGATTTCTTTAACTGCTTCGAGTGGATTTTTGATGTATTCCCAATTTACACTTTCAGTTGAGCCAAGTGCGGTTTTTAAAACATCTTTTTTGCCTGATGTTGAATCAGGTTGTGGCGGGTGAGGTGTGTAACCACATAAAATAAGTTTTTCAATCATAGCTCCGTCAGAAGTTCTAAAGATTGATCCCACATTGTAAGAACTGCGAATTGAATTTAATAAAACATAAACCGGAAGTTTTTTTACCTTGTAAAGAGTTTCCATTGTGCTTCGGTTTTCAGAAATTTCATCGTGGGTTAACTTACGCATCATTCAGCTTTGGTTTGATCAAACTTATAAGCCAGCTGACCGCAAGCTGCGGCAATATCATCTCCCTGAGTATAGCGTACTGCAGTAAAAATATTATTCTCTCGCAGTTTACTTACAATCTCTTCAATTCTATACTTAGGTGTGGGTTCTAACTCATGAGAAAGCCCGGTCGGACTCATATGTGAAATTGAATTGAAAGGAATGATGTTTAATTTACAAGGCAATGATTTGCACAAACGTATAATTGCATTAAGATCATCAGAGCGATCATTTATATCTTTAAGTAAAACATATTCAAAAGTTATTCTTGTTCCGGTTTGATTTGCATAATATCTAACAGCTTCAAGATTATCACTTAAAGGATATTTTTTATTTATAGGCATTATTTTGTTTCTTGTCTCTTCAAATAAAGAATGAAGTGAAAGCGCAATCTTAACTTTAATTCCGCTGTCTGCCAGCTCAACAATTTTTGGAGCTATGCCCGCTGTAGAAACAGTAATTCTTCTTAAACTAATTCCTTTTGTTTTTTCTTCCGCAAAAATCTGTAATGATTTCAGAGTGTTTGTGTAATTTAATAATGGCTCACCCATCCCCATATAAACAATGTTTGTGATAGGAGATTTGTCCCAATCTTTTGAAGCAAGCAGATATTGATCAAAAATTTCACCTGCAGATAAATTTCTTTTGTAACCCATCAATCCCGTTGCACAAAACTGGCAATCGAGCGGGCAGCCAACCTGAGTAGAAATACAAAGTGTAGTTCTTTTAACTTCCGGAATTATTACTGCTTCAATAATGTGATTATCTAATGTTTGGTAAAGATATTTTTTGGTTCCGGTTCTGTTTGAAACTTCTGTCGAGACTAATGTAAGCGTGTTAAGTACGCAGTAGAGATTTAATTTTTTTCTTAAGTAATTGGGTAAAGTGGACATCTCATCAAAACTTTGAGCCATATGTCCATATATCCACTCAAAAACTTGATCGCCTCTAAATCTCTTTTCCCCTACAGCTGAAAAAAAATCTTTTAACTCCTTAAGAGTTAAACCCTTAAGCATCGTTTTGCTTACAGGTTCCTCAATATTAATCTGTTCTGTCATAATGCAAAATTGGAAATAAGTTTTGTTAAATTATACCAACCTAACAAAAATCCCCAGGATTGATACAAATAGATTATTAGTTTATTTTTGAATTAATATAAATGTCCTAAACTAATAGGATTAAATTAACAGGTTTTTATAAAAATAAAAAGGATTCAAAATGAATTTTCAACTAACAGAAGATCAAATTTTGGTTCAGGAATCCGCAAGAGATTTTGCGCAGAACGAAATTGCGCCATCCGCAGTGCAAAGAGACAAAGAATCAGTTTTTCCGCAAGAAATAGTAAAAAAACTTGGGGAGCTTGGTTTTATGGGCATGATGGTTTCACCTGAATATGGTGGAGCCGGTTTGGATACAGTTAGTTATGTTCTGGCAATGATTGAAATTTCAAAAGTTGATGCAAGTGTTGGCGTTATCATGTCGGTTAACAATTCCTTGGTTTGCGATGGTTTAGAAAAGTACGGTTCGGATTTTATTAAACAGCAGTATCTTACTTCTCTTGCTAAAGGTGAAAAGCTTGGCGCTTTTGCTTTATCGGAACCTGAGGCAGGAAGCGATGCGACAAGACAAAAAACCACTGCGGATAAAGAAGGTGATTTTTTTGTTTTAAATGGAATTAAAAACTGGATAACTAACGGAACAACTGCCGATTATTTTCTTGTAATGGCGTCAACAAATAAAGAGTTGGCGCATAAAGGTATTTCCACTTTTGTTGTTGAAAAAGGAACACCCGGATTTGGGCACGGAGTAAAAGAAGATAAACTTGGTATTCGCAGTTCTGATACAAGCTCGCTTACTTTTGAAAACTGTAAAGTTCCGGCTGCAAATATTGTTTGGGAAGAAGGCAAAGGGTTTAATTTTGCAATGAATACTTTAAATGGCGGAAGAATTGGAATTGCTTCTCAGGCAGTTGGCATTGCTGAAGCTTCACTTGAAGCTGCTGTTAAATATGCAAAAGAAAGAAAAGCTTTTGGGCAAACAATTTCTAATTTTCAGGCAATACAATTTATGCTTGCCGATATGGCAGTAAAAGTTGATGCCGCAAAAATGCTTACTTTAAAAGCCGCAGCATTAAAGGATGCAAGTAAACCTTATTACAAAGAAGCTGCAATGGCTAAACTATATGCATCAAAAGTTGCTGTGCAAAATGCGCTTGATGCAATTCAAATTCATGGCGGTTACGGTTATGTGCGGGAGTATTTAGTTGAAAGATATTTACGCGATGCAAAAATTACTGAAATTTATGAAGGCACTTCTGAAATACAGAAAGTTGTAATAGCAAGAGCTTTACTTGATAATAAATAAAAAATATTTATTCCTGGTTTTATTTTTTTTACAATTTACAATCTTTAGTCAAACAGATTGGATCAGATGGGAAAAATCCGATCCATCTTACCAAGTGCCGGAACCTTATTTAGAAAGACAATACGATTTAAAAATTGAATCAGCATCTGACCTGCTGTTAAAGCCGCTGCTTAATTCATACTGGTTTTTTATTTCGGATGTTGACGGAGCAAATTGCCCGTTCTATCCTTCTTGTTCAAGATTTTTTTTAGAGTCAGTTAAGCAAACAAATTTTGTGCAGGGAACCTTAATGTTTTTTGATCGGTTTACTCGCGATACAAATATTGTAGATCGTCAAAAACATTATGCCTTTTATGACAGTCAGCATTTATATGATCCCGTAACTTCATACACGCTAAAAAAAGGGGATATTAAAATCATTCCACCAAACATTTACGTAAAAGAATGATACACAAAATAATTTCTGGTTTCATTCTACTCTCTTCAATGATTTTTTCTCAACAGGTAAATATCCACTCACCCCAAAACATAAAATTGTTTGCTGATTATCTCTTTTGCGAAAAAGATTATTTGCGTGCGATTGATGAATATAAAAATTATTTAGCAACATCTGATAACGATACAGTTAGTTTTAAAATAGCATTAAGCTTTTTACAAATGGGTGATTATAAAAATGCGATTGATAAATTTTCTGATGTCGATACCAAATCTATGTTTTATAACTCATCCAAAATCGAAAAATTAAAAGCACTTTTTTTGATTCGGGACTCTTTGTCTTTTTATTCCGAAGCTGAAATGTTAATTAATTCAGGATATGAATATGCCAATAATGTGTTAAAATTAAAGTATAGTTCATTTTTTTTCACAAGTAATCTTCCGGCAAAAAATGATATTTTAGTTCCATTTAATTCAAATGAAAAAATAAAAGTCTCGGATTTATATGACTGGAAACAAAATCCGCCTTATAAAAGTGAATTACTTGCGGGAATTTTATCAACTGTTATTCCAGGAGCAGGAAAAATATATACGCAAAATTATGGCGATGGCATCACAGCATTTATTCTTACCGGTTTATTCGGATATCTTGCTTATACAAATTTTGATCACAATCATGATTTTCGTGCGTGGACTTTTACAGGTTTAAATGCTTTCTTTTATGCAGGAAACATCTACGGTTCTGTTGCTTCCGCCCAGATTTTTAATGCTAAAATAAATTTTGAGTTTAATGAAGGAGTAAAACTCTTTTTAGAAGATAATAACTACTTTACACCAGGTTATGATTTCTGTAAATAAAATATTTTTGATTTCCCTGTTAATTATTTCAGTAAAAGTTTTTGCTCAAAATTCTATACAGGAACAATATGATTATGCAAACTCTCTTTTTGAACAGGAAAAATATTTTGATGCCATTACCGAATTTAAACGCTTGTTTTTTTTTGATAAGCAGAAACAGTTTGAATTCCTATCTAATTATTATATTGGTCTATCATATAAAAACGGCGGTAAGTTTGATGAAGCTTTAAGATACTTTACCCTTGCAGAAATAAAATCAAAAAATGAGGATGAATATTTCCGTGCAAAAATATTCCAGGTACGAGTAAACATTCTCCGCAGAACTACAATTCAAGCAAACAGGATACTTGACCAATTACAAAATGATCGTGCATTTGCTTCAAAAGATCAAGAAATAAAATATTGGCGCGGCTGGGCATATATTTTTTCAGATGAATGGGACAAAGCCTCGCAAATCCTTTCAGAAAATAATCTTGATACAACACTTGCAGCTATCTGCCAAAATGCGGATGATAATATGTACTCTGTAAACTTTGCCAAATACAGCTCATACATTATTCCGGGATTTGGACAATTTTATACAGGAGAATATATAAGCGGAGCAATTTCACTTGGATGGAATGTTTTGTTTGGATATTTAACAATCAATTCATTTGTGGAAGACAGGGTGTTTGATGGATTAGTAATTGGCAATTTTTTATGGTTAAGATTTTATACCGGAAACCTTCAAAACGCAGAAAAATTAGCAAAACAAAAGAATTTGAGCATAAGTAACAAAGCATTGGATTTTTTACAGCATAATTTTAACGGATTAAAACCTTAATAAAGTTTTTTTGATTGAGGCTTGTAACTTTTGATATCATTAAATAATATTAACTGTTAAAATCAAGCTTTTATTGATTTTAAGAAGAGGTATCCTTTTATTCAGATTTTTCAGGAGTATCAATGAAAAATAAAAGTATGATGGTAGGATGTGGAATTGGGGCTATCATTCTTCTTGCGGTTGCAATGGTTGTTTTTTGGGTTATTAGCTTGAATAATAATCTTGTTTCGCTGGAACAAGGCGTTATTCAGCAATGGTCTCAGGTTGAAAATCAATATCAAAGAAGGGCGGATTTGATTCCTAATCTTGTTAACACGGTTAAAGGATATGCAAATTTTGAAAAAGAAGTTTTAACAAAAGTTACAGAAGCTCGCGCAAAGGTCAGTCAATTTAATATCACACCGGAGGTTTTAAATGATCCTCAGGCATTTGCAAAGTTTCAATCTCTCCAGGGTGAATTAAGTGGTGCTTTATCCCGGCTTTTAGTAACAGTTGAAAATTATCCTGAATTAAAAGCCAACGAAAATTTCCTTCAACTTCAAGCACAGTTAGAAGGAACAGAAAACCGTATATCTGTTGAAAGGAAAAAATTTAATGAATCTGTTCAACAATACAATACATCTATCAAAAAGTTTCCGGCTTCATTTTTAGCAAGCATGCTTGGATTTAAAGAAAAGCAATATTTTACTGCAGTTTCAGGTGCCGAGACTGCACCTAAAGTTGAATTTTAATTGATGAATAAATTTTTTTTTGCATTTCTAATTTTTGTAATTCCTGTTTTTTCTCAGCCTAAAGTTCCTCCATTAAAACTTTGGGCTACGGATTTAACAAATACTTTAAACGATTCGGAGCTTAGTGATCTTAACAAACGGTTAAAGACTTACGAGGATACAACAAGCAATCAAATCCTTTTTTTAATGATAAAATCTCTTGAAGGATATCCAATTGAAATGCTTTCTCATGAGGTAGCAACCGAAAACAAAATCGGTACAAAAAAGAATGACAACGGCGTACTTTTATTAATTGCTAAGGATGATAAAAAACTGAGAATTGAGGTTGGATATGGATTGGAAGGAGTTCTTACGGATGCGCTTACAAGTTCAATAATTCGCAATGTCATTGTTCCTCAATTAAAATCCGAACAATATTTTCTTGCTATTAATGGTGGTATAGATGCAATTATTGCTGCTATTGGTGGCGAGTATAAGGATGACAGTACTAATTCTGAAAATTTCCAAATGCCGTTCATATTAATCGTTATAATTTTTATTATCTTTTGGATGATGATTCGAAAAGGTGGTGGACCTTTTATTCCGGGCGGAATTTACAGAGGTTCAAGCCGGGGATGGGGAAGTGGTAGCAGATGGAGCAGCGGCGGTGGCAGTTTTGGAGGTTTTAGCGGCGGCGGCGGTTCTTTTGGAGGCGGCGGAGCAAGTGGAAGCTGGTAATTATCGTAAATCTTTTAATTGTACCTTGAAGAAGACTTTTAGTTTTTATAAAATGTGACACAATTTTGAAATAATATTTTATTTATTTTTTGAAAATAATCTAAAGGAGAAATTAATATGGCTATAATGATAACAGAAGAATGTATCAATTGCGGAGCTTGCGAGCCGGAATGCCCCAATACTGCTATTTATGAAGGTGGAGTTGATTGGGAATTAGCCGGTGCACATTATGGAAAGGACGATGCAGCACCTTCAGGGGCTTCAGGGTTTCATTCAAGTGATTTCTTTTATATCGTACCGGATAAATGTACCGAGTGTAAAGGATTTCATGATGAACCTCAATGTGCGGCTGTATGTCCTGTTGATTGTTGTGTGCCGGATCCAAAGCATGTAGAAGACGTTGATACACTTCTAAAAAAGAAAGAATATCTTGACGGTATAGGAAGATAAAATTATTGGGGTGGCTTTGCCGCCCTTTTTATTTCCTCCAATTTTTACCTTTTTCAAATCTTATTTAACTTAAAATCAAAATTTCTAATTGCATTATTTATGAAAATCGGCAAATACACATTAAAAACTGTTTTATCGGGATTTATAGGATTAGATGGCGGTGCAATGTTCGGTATTATTCCAAAGCCACTTTGGGAAAAAACAAATCCTGCAGATGAACAAAACAGGGTAATACTTTCCACAAGAAATCTTTTACTTATTTCTGATGATAAAAAAATTCTAATTGATACGGGAATGGGAACTAAATGGGATGAAAAATCAAAAAATATTTACAGGATTGATCAATCAATTAATCTTGAAAATTCTCTTATACAATGTGGATTAAAAGCTGAAGATATAACTGATGTTCTTCTAACTCATCTGCATTTTGATCATACTGGCGGATCAACAAAAAATGAAAACGGAAAATTAGTTCCGGCATTTTCCAATGCAAAATATTATGTTCAGAAAAAAAATTTTGAATGGGCAATGAGTCCTTCTGATAGAGATAAAGGAAGCTACATAAAAGAAAATTTTGAGCCGCTTATAAAAGAAGGAGTTTTAAATCTTGTGGATGGAGAAATTGATTTTGATGAAAATATTTCTTCCCGGTTAGTTAACGGACACACTTTTGCACAACAGATGATAAAAATATCTGATTCATCAAACACGATTTTATATTGCTGTGATCTTATTCCATTTGTTTCGCAAATCAGAATTCCTTATGTGATGGGTTACGATTTGCAGCCTCTTGTAACAGTACAGGAAAAGAAAAAATATCTTAAGCTGGCTGCCGATGAAAATTGGTTTTTATATTTTGGGCACGATCCTGATTATGCTTTGGCAACAGTTAAGTATTCAGAAAAGGGAATTGTTCAGGATAAGATATTTAAAGATTTTGAATAAGTGGAAGATAATTTTAAAAAACTTTGCAAGCTTAATGAACTACAAGAAAATCATGGTAAAAGATTTATTGTAGATGATAATGAAGTCGCTGTATTTAAAATCGAGAAAGATGTTTTTGCCCTGAATAATATTTGTCCGCATCAGCATACTGCTTTAATTTATGATGGATTTATAGAGGACGATTGTGTCGTTTGTCCTGCTCACGGCTGGATGTTTAATCTTAGGACAGGAAAATGTCCCACAGGCAGCAGTGGAGTTGATTCATATCCCGTAAAAATTTTAAATGATGATGTTTATGTTTTCATAAAGAAAAAAGAAATGAATTGGTAAAATGATTTTATGTCTAATCTAACCAATCAAATAGTAATTGATAAAGCAAAACAACTTGGATTTGATCTTGTCGGATTTGCAAAAGCAGAACTTCTTTATGATGAAATTGAAAAATTGGAAATATGGCTGGAAAAGGGTTATCAAGCTTCGATGGAATATATGGAGAGGAATCTTAGTAAAAGAAAAAATGTTAATGAAATTCTACCCAATGCAAAAAGCGTGATATCACTTGCGCTCAATTATTACACTCCTGAAAGCTATTCACACGATAAAGATAAAGGCAAGGTATCGCGTTATGCTTGGGGAAAAGATTATCATCTTATCATCTGGCAAAAACTTGATGAACTTGAAACAGTTTTAAAGGAAATAGAGCCAAATTTTAAATCACTTTCTTATGTTGATACCGGACCGGTTATGGATAAAGCTTGGGCAGTACATTCGGGCATCGGCTGGATGGGAAAGCATACAAATGTTATTAATCCGGAAATTGGTAGTTGGTTTTTTATTGCTACAATCATTACGAATTATGAGTTTGAATATTCTGAAATGATCACTGATCATTGCGGTAGCTGCACAGCTTGCATTGATACTTGCCCAACGAATGCAATTATTCAGAACTATGTTGTTGATGCAAACAAATGTATTTCATTTCAAACAATTGAAAACAAAAATGAAATACCTAATGAGCTAAATGGGAAGTTTGATAACTGGATTTTTGGTTGTGATATTTGTCAGGATGTTTGTCCCTGGAATCAAAAATTTTCAAAACCTACGTTTATAAAAAAATTTTATCCGGTAAACAAAGAATTTTCTCTTGATGAAGTTATGAAATTGGATCACATCTCTTTTAAACAACGATTTTCTGATAGTCCGATAAAAAGAACAAAGCTTAAAGGTTTGCAACGCAACGCAAAATTTTTGTTTGGGTAAATACAACCCTAATCTTGAATCTTCATCAACTTATCTGAATCTTACAAGTACTAAAAATAAAATCTTTGCTTAATACTTAATTTGGAGATAAAATGCCTGAACAAAGCAATCAAAAAAATCATTTTAAAGTTTTAATAATCGGTTCAGGTCCAGCCGGATTAACTGCGGCAATTTACACCGCAAGAGCTAATCTTAGTCCTGTTATTTTTGAAGGAATGCAGCCCGGCGGACAGTTAACTATAACGACTGAAGTTGAAAATTATCCTGGCTTTGAACATGGAATTGATGGTCCCGCATTAATGGATGTTATGCGTAAACAAGCTCAAAGATTTGGTGCACAATCTTTTTTTAAAGAGATAACAGAAGTTGATTTATCAAATCGTCCTTTTAAAGTTAAATCTTATGAAGAAGAATATACAGCTGATTCTATTATCATCTCAACGGGAGCTTCTGCTAAGTTATTGGGACTTGAAAGTGAAAATAAGTTTATGGGTTATGGAGTTTCTGCCTGTGCAACTTGTGATGGATTTTTCTTTAAAGGATTAAAAGTTATTGTTGTTGGCGGCGGTGATACTGCAATGGAAGAAGCCAACTTCTTAACAAAATTTGCGAGTGAAGTTACAATTATTCACAGGCGGGATGAATTTCGTGCTTCGAAAATTATGTACGAACGTGTTAAGAAAAATCCTAAAATCAAATTATTAACTAACAAGATAATTAAAGAAGTTACCGGCACTGAAGAAAACGGCAAGAAAAGCATGACCGGAGTTATACTTCAGGATACAAAAGACGGCTCAACATCAGAATTTAAAGCTGATGGTTTGTTTATAGGAATTGGTCATCAACCGAATACGAAATTGTTTAAAGATCTACTTGATATGGATGAGACAGGATATTTGATTACAAAACCCGGCTCTACTTACACAAACATTGAAGGTGTTTTTGCCGCAGGTGATGTTGCTGATAAAACTTATAGGCAGGCAGTTACTGCAGCCGGTACAGGTTGTATGGCTGCTATTGATGCTGAACGCTGGTTAGAATCTCAAGAGTAGAGGTTTTTAAATTAAAAACCCTTCTGTTTAAAAGAAGGGTTTTTTGTTTTATTGAATTTGCTTGTTCTTCATTTTACTTGAAATCAAATTTGCAAGTACAAATCCAATTCCGGTTCCGACAAAAATAAACAGTGGAACCCAGTAATCTTTATGATAAGCATCTTCCAGCATCATCCCAAATCCTAAACCCAAACCAAATAAAATAGAAATAATTCCAATTTTCATTAACCCAAGACCATCGTGTTTTTCTTCAAAGAATTTTTTTATTTCTTCGGCAGATAAACCTTTTTCAATCAGCATCTGTTTTTCTTTGGATTTTAAATAAAAGTAAACAACTAATATTACTCCAATTACAAGTGTCATTATAATCGGAATAAAAACCGCAACAACTTCTTCTCTCATTTTATTACTCCTGAATTTTAATTTTTCAGATTTGGTAATTTATTTAAAAACACCTTTATACTTCTATAACATTTGACTGGAATTATTAATCCAAGGTTACAAATTGATTATAAATTTAAATCCGTCTAACTTATAACCATCCAAACTAATTTGTAACCTTTAATAAAGTAAATTAGTCTATTATGATAATGAAAAACTTATCTGATGCCGAAATTATTGAATCCGTAAAAAGAGGTAATACGGCGGATTATTCTGTTCTTATAGAACGTTATAAGAATAAAGCATTTACTATGCTTAAAAGAATGTTGAAAAATGAATTTGATACAGAAGAAGTTTTAATGGATTGTTTTATGAAAGCATATAATAATCTTGGTAGTTTTAAATTTGAATCTAAGTTTTCAACATGGTTTTACAGAATCGTTTATAATTCAGCTTTAACAAAACTTTCAAATAGTAAAAGAAAAATAGAAGAAGCGATGAACTCTATTGATGATTTAACTTTTCTTGAAAGTAAATATAATGCTGATGAACTGGTTAATGAAGATCTTTCTGTAATCATAAAAAAAATTATAAATGAACTGCCGACTCAAAATGCAGCGGTAGTAACAATGTTCTACCTGGAAGAAATGAGTGGAGAAGAAATAAGTGAAGCGTTGCAGATTTCAATTTCAAATGTAAAAGTTATTCTTCACCGCTCACGTAATCTTTTAAGAAAGATAATTGAAAAAAGAAATTTATTAAGGGAAATATTATGAATATAATTAGTGATGAAATGCTTAACAGGTTTTTGGATAATGAACTTAACAAAGAAGAAAAAGAAGTTGTGAAAACTGCAATTGAGGATTCAGCAGATTTAGGAAGGAAATATGAAAATCTTGTGAAGGCTGATAATTTTTTGAAAAATTCTGAGATTGAATTTCCGACGTCAAAATTTACCGAAATGGTAATGAATAAAATCAATAATCAAAAAGTTAGAGTAAAGCAGCAGAAACGTTTTTTGTTTGTGATACTTTCTGTATTAAGTGTTATTATTCTGGTAATTGTCGGATTCATTTTTATTCAAATTATTCCTTCTACGGGAAATGAATCAAATCAAGTGGTTACAGAATATTCTCAAAATATTGGTAATTATTTTTCTGGAATATTCGGCAAGAAAAACATTTCAATATTCGGTTCAATACTTTCTTTTATTCTGTTAGCCTCGGGTTACTTTTTTTATGAATTTCAAAAGCGATCAAAAAATCATTTTAGCCATTGAAAATTTAACTGATAAAAAAACAGTCTGTAAATTCAGAAGTATTAAAATTATTTGTTCGCATTCCAATACAATACCCGGTTAACTGATTGATATAACTCTTTTTAAACACCCCGAATAATTAGTACATCATTCGTATATTTGTACATCATTAAAAAGAAAAGATAAGAATGAATACAAAAGCCGGGTATGTTGCAATTATTGGTTTGCCAAATGTTGGTAAGTCATCGTTAATGAATGCGTTGTTAGGACAAAAGATTTCAATCACTACATCAAAGCCTCAAACAACACGTAAAAGAATTCTTGGAATACTCTCAGAAGAAAACTCACAGATAGTTTTTCTTGATACACCAGGTATTTTGAAACCGACTTATCTTTTACAGGAAAAAATGATTGAAGATATTGATCTGTCTGTTAAAGATGCTGATTTGTTCGTTATAATTTATGATGTTTCTTCAGAAAGTTCTTTTAAAGAGTCCGCAGAAAATGAATACATCAAAAAAATCATAGATGGAAAATCAAAACAAAAAATTCTTGTACTAAATAAAGTTGATACTATAACTCAACAAAATGCACTTGATTTGATTGAACAGTTTGAAAAGCAGAATATATTTAAATCGGTAATTCCTGTCTCGGCAAAACTTAACTTTAATATTGAAAGATTAAGAAACGAAATTGTTGAACTGTTGCCCGAAGGTAATAAGTTTTATCCCGATGATATTGTTGCAGAGGAACAGGAAAGATTTTTTGTATCCGAGATTATCAGAGAAAAAATATTTGAACTTTATGAAGATGAAATCCCATATAGCTGTGAAGTTTTAATTGCGGAATTTAAAGAAAGAGAAAACGCCAAAGATTTTATCAGTGCCGAAATTGTTGTTGAAAGAGAAAGTCAGAAACCGATTATAATTGGTAAAGCCGGTACGGCAATTAAAAGATTAGGCGAAAAATCCAGAAAAGGTATTGAGGAATTTTTAGGTCGTGATATCTATCTTGAATTGCGTGTTAAGGTAAGAGAAAAATGGAGATCAAATCCAAACATGCTCAAGTCATTTGGATACATACGCGAAAAATCATAATTAGTTAAGAAAAAAATAAAGTGATTAAAGATGACATCTTTCAAAAGATGTCATCTTTTTATATAAAAAATGAAAAAGTACACAGGCGAACTTGCACTTATTTTTAACACTTTAATTTGGGGCGCAACTTTTGCATTAATTAAAAATGCACTTACTGATATTTCCCCGTTGTTATTTGTTGGTTTACGTTTTGGTTTAGCAACTCTAATCTTTTTCCCTTTTGTTTATCCGCATTTAAAAAACACAAACAAAAAAACTATCATTGCCGGATCAATACTCGGCGTTTTTTACTTTGCAGGATTTGTAACTCAAACTTTAGGATTAAATTTAACAACAGCCACAAAGTCGGGGTTTATAACCGGCACATTTGTAATCTTTATTCCCATTATTCAATTATTGATTGAAAAAAGAAAACCCAAATGGTTTAATCTTGTTGGAGTTGTTTTTGTATTGTTTGGATTAGTGATATTATCAAGCAAGGGCGATAACGCATTTGAATTTTTTAAGCAGCTTGGTTCGGATTTTAATTTAGGCGATTTGTTTACTCTAATTTGTGCGCTTCTATTTGCTTTTCAAGTGGTTTATGTTGATATCTTCACAAAAAAATATGATTACTTACCAATGGTTTTCACTCAACTTTTAATTACTGGACTTGGCGGACTTATCTTTTCTTTTCTATTATCAGCCACTGCAATTGAAGAAGTAAAATTTGTAATTAATGTAAGTGTGATTTCTTCAATTCTTTATACTGCAATATTTGCCTCTATACTTGCAACAATAATTCAACTTAAATATCAAAAAACAGTCTCACCAACAAAGGCTGGAATTATTTTCTCAATTGAGCCGATATTTTCTGCAGTATTTGCTTACTTTTTACTCAGTGAAAAAATTTCTAATTTTGGCTTAATTGGATGTGTACTTATTTTCTTTGGACTTATTGTATCGGAAATATTTTCGAACAAAAATGAATAAGTTAAAACGAGCAAAAATAATTGTTACAGGTTTGGTTCAGGGAGTTGGGTATAGATATTTTGTGATGAGGCAAGCAGAAAATTTGAATCTTAAAGGATATACACAGAATCTTTATACCGGCGAAGTGCTTACCAAAGTTGAGGGTGATGAAGTTTTAATAAAAGAGTTTATTAATAAACTTAAAATCGGACCAATGAAAGCACACGTTGTTAATTGTTTTGTTGAATGGTCTGAATATCTGGGTGAATTTAGTTCCTTTAAAGTTCGCTATTAATTAAGTTAATTTAAGCAAATTTCACGCAAAGGACACAAAAGTTTTTTCACAAAGACCGCAAAGAAATAATGATAGAGAATGAATTATCAAATAAAGTAATTGTTGAAATTAAATCGTTGGAAATGTTGGCTCCAGTTCACTTTGCTCAATTACTTACATATTTAAGATTATCAAATTTAAAACTTGGTCTCTTAATTAATTTTAATACCAGATTATTGAAAGATGGAATAAACAGAATTGTAAATAATTTATGGTCTTTGTGAACTTTGCGATGAATTTTCTTAGCGTACTCTGAGTGGAAGAAAAATCTGTTTTACGCAAAGATTATCACAAAGAATAAATGAAGAGAAAATTATGAAATATAGAACTGGTATCGGTTTTGATGTTCACGCATTTGCAGAAGGAAGAAAACTAATTCTTGGTGGAGTTGAAATTCCTTCAGACAAAGGTTTGGATGGGCATTCAGATGCTGATGTTCTTCTTCATGCAATTTGTGATGCAATGCTTGGTGCACTTGCTCTTGGAGATATTGGTATTCACTTTCCAAACACTGATGCGCGATGGAAAGATGCCGACAGCTCATTTTTACTTAAGCACGTATATGAACTTGTTAATTCAAAAGGTTATGTGCTGGGAAATCTTGATTGTGTTTTAGCGATAGAAAGCCCTAAAATTTCACCTTATCTTGATAAGATACGAACCCGCATTGCAGAAATTTTAGAGGCAGAAGTTGAACATATTTCCATAAAAGCAACTACAACTGAAAAACTTGGCTTTGTGGGTAGAAAAGAGGGAGCTGCGTCATTCGCCACTGTATTACTTTTACCAAAAGGGCACTGATGATTGAAGAACTACTTGCTCGGATTTCAGATCTAACACCAATCTGGATTTACATTTTACTTTTTACATTTGCTTATGTTGAAAACCTTTTTCCTCCTTCGCCAAGTGACATTGTGATTGTAATCGGAGGATCGCTGATTGCAACAAGCTATTTAAATTTTATTCCTGCCTTGGTTTTTGCTACTGGAGGAAGCACTGCCGGATTTTTAACTGCCTTTGCAATTGGCTGGCAGCTTGATAAAAAAATAGTTCACTCGGGTAAATTGAAGTTTATAAATGTTGAATCGATTGAGAAAGTAGAAACTGCCTTCAGGAAATATGGCTATTATTTAATTATTGCCAACCGGTTTTTGCCCGGTACAAGGGCGGTAATTTCTTTCTTCGGCGGAATGAGCCGGCTTGATATACATAAAACATTAATTTTATCTGCACTTAGCTCTTTGCTTTGGGATATTGTTTTGCTTTCTCTCGGAATTGTCTTTGGTAAAAATGTAGCGGTTGTTGATACTTACCTTGGCACTTATAGTAATATTGTAGTTGCTGTTTCGATTGTGTTAGTTTTATTCTTTGTCGGGAAATATTTTTACAATAAAAAGAAGAAGTGATTTGCACCTGTTTAAACATAAAAATAAAATCCAATTATCTCCCGAACAAAAAAAAGAAAGAAGAAACGACAGGCTGCTTTTAATTCTTTCGGGAATTTTATTCGGCATTTCTTTTCCGCCTTTTCCATTTCCATTCACACTTTTTTTATTCGTGGCATTTATCCCATACTTATTTGTAATCAACAAAAAACAAACATTACTGAGTGTGAATTCATCATCATATCTTACTTTTTTTGTATTAAGCTTAATTACAATTTATTGGGTTGGTAGCTGGCAAAGTCAATCTGATCCGTTTTTGATGTTGAGCGGTGTTGTTTTGCTTTTCTTTTATCCGTGCGTTTTGCTTATCAATTCAACTTTGTTCTTTTTATCAAAAAAAGTTTTTAAAAAAGATTTATCACTTTACTTTTTCCCGTTCTTTTGGGTAACAGGAGAATATCTTCTTACTCTAACTGATCTAAAATTTCCCTGGCTTACAATTGGTCATGGTCTCGCAAAGTTTACTGTATTTATTCAGATTGCTGATGTAATTGGCGCATTCGGTTTATCATTTGTTGTTTTGTGGATAAATGTTTTTATCTTCAAAGGTTTAAAAATTTATAAAGAAAAAAGGAAGAACAGTATAATTTATTTTTCCGCATCTGCTACAATACTCATTCTAATTCTTGTTTACGGATTTGTTAAACTTTCCACTGAAGTTAAAAATGATAAAATAATAAAAGTCGGAATCATTCAGCCAAATATTGATCCGTGGAACAAATGGGAGCTTGGCGGATTAGATGAAATGCTAAGCAGTTATTTAAGCCTTTCTCAAAAGTGTGTTGATGAAGGAGCCAAATTAATTTTGTGGCCGGAAACAGCTTTGCCTGTTTATTTAATGTCCGGAACTTATCGGGATGAAGTTGAATTGATTCATGAATTTTTGTCTAAAAACAATGTCTCCCTTTTAACTGGAATGCCAGATTATCGAATCTATGAAAAAAATCCACCGCGCACAGCAAAGTACAGCAAAGCAGGAAAGTATTACTATGCAACTTATAATGCTATTCTGTTGTTTCAACCAAATACAATAGAATTACAGCGTTATGGTAAAATGCAATTAGTTCCACTTGGCGAGCATACTCCATTTGTTGATCAACTTCCGTTTCTTGGTGATTTATTAAAATGGGGAGTTGGTATCAGCGGGTGGAATGTAGGACAGGATACAACGGTATTTAAATTTACTTCAGGTAAAGATACAATTAAAGTTGGCGGATTGGTTTGCTATGAATCCGTGTTTCCTACTTTTCCCAATTATTTTGTTGAACAAGGTGCGCAATTTTTATCTGTTCTAACAAATGACAGCTGGTATGGGAAATTAAGTGGTCCGTATCAACACAAAGAGTTTGCAAAACTGCGCGCTGTTGAAAACAGAAAAGCTGTTATCAGATGTGCAAATGGCGGAGTAAGTTGTTTGATTAATAAATTCGGAATAACTGAAACAGAAACAGAAATGTTTATTCGTACACATCTTGTAGTTGATGTTCCACTAAATGATGAAAAAACATTTTATACTAAAAATCCTCTAATTATTCCTATCCTTTCTTCAGCTTTTTCTCTATGGATTTTTGGAATAAATATCCTTTTATGGTTAAAGAAAAAATTTAAATTATAATTGTTCTCATGTCACACCGAGCTTGTTGAAGTTGTGACACTATATTTTGAAAAGTATGTCATCCTTAACAAGCTCAGGATGATGATCAAAAAGGTTGTATAAATGATAGATTTAAGAAGCGATACAGTAACCCGCCCTTCTGAAGCAATGCGTAAAGCAATGTATAAAGCTGAAGTTGGTGACGATGTTTTTAAAGAAGATCCAACTGTTAACAAGCTGGAAAAATATGCTGCTGAATTGCTTGGCAAAGAAGCCGCACTTTATGTTTCAAGTGGAGTGATGGGAAACCAGATTTGTCTGAATGTTTTAACAAATCCCGGGGATGAAGTTATTTGCGAAAGAGATGCACACATTTTTAATTATGAATCCGGCTCACCGGCAGCAATAAGCGGAATACAGTTGTTCCCTATAGAAGGGAAACACGGAGTAATTACAGTTGAACAAGTTGAACCAGTAATTCGTCCAACATCAGCCTATTATATGCCGCATACAAAAGTTATTGAAGTTGAAAACACTCATAACCGTGGCGGCGGAACAATCTGGCCTTTACAAAATATTGTTGATCTTAAAAATCTTGCTAAAAAGTATAATCTTTATTTCCATCTTGACGGCGCAAGAATATGGAATGCTTCTGTTGCGACAGGAATTTCTGTTAAAGAATATGCTTCGCATTTTGATTCTATTTCTTGTTGCCTTTCAAAAGGACTTGGCGCACCGGTTGGTTCTATCATTGCGGGAACGAAGGATTTTGTTAACGAAGCTTTCCGCGTTCGTAAAGCCTGGGGCGGTGGTATGCGTCAAATTGGAATTCTTGCAGCAGCGGGTTTATATGCTCTTCAGAATAACATTGAGAGATTGAAAGAAGATCACGAAAAAGCTAAATATCTTGCAGAAAAAATTAATGCTAATCCAAATCTTGAAATTGATATGGAAGCAGTACAGACAAATATTATTCTCTTCAAACCAAAATCTGTTTCTGTTGAAGAAGGATTACAGCGATGTAAAGAAAGAGGATTATTATTATCTGTTGGTAAAGTGGATCTGATTCGTGCAATTGCTCATCTTGATGTTTCATTCGATGAAGTGAAAAAAGCAGCAAATATAATAGACCAAGTTTTTAGTTAATATTATTTAACCAATTGCTCTATTGTTTCATTGTTCAATTGTTGTATTTGTATATCAATGAAACAATTTTTTTAGGAAAAAAAATTACCGAGGTTATTATGGAGATAAAAGATTTTAAACATAAGACAACATTAAAAGTTCGGTTTCATGAAGTTGATATGCTCGGTGTTTGTAATAATGCAAATTATATACATTACTTAGATGAAGGAAGGTTAGAATATTCTAAAGCTGCCGGATTGGTTCCGGCAGGTGGAATTTTTTCCGATGGAAAATTATCTTTTATTGTAAGAAACGAAATTAATTATCGCAGCCATGCTTTTTATGATG
Source organism: Ignavibacteriaceae bacterium (assembly GCA_049294175.1). Taxonomy (GTDB): domain Bacteria; phylum Bacteroidota; class Ignavibacteria; order Ignavibacteriales; family Ignavibacteriaceae; genus IGN3. The sequence continues at coordinate 46,601 of JBAQCL010000089.1, forward strand.
ATGAACTTGATGTGTATTCAAAAATTTCTTATATAAAAAGTTCATCTTATGGATATGATCATATAATTGTTAAGAAAAAAAACGGAGAAGTTATTGCAGATGGAAAAGGTGTTGTTGTTTATGTTGATGCTAAAACAGGTAAATCGATTCCTATAACTGATGAAATAATTGAAAAGATTAAAAATTTTGAGCCAGATGTAAAAATTATTCGATAAGGCAAGTAATTATGAGCGAATTATCCAGCGAAACAATCTGTTACATAAATGAAATTAGAATTAATTTATTTTTATAATAAATATTAAATTATATAAAGTATTTTTTATATAATTTATAAATAGATTGCTTCTCCCCGTTAAATTGGGGATCGCAATGACAATCACAATAAATGGGAGGCATTTTATGCGAAAGCTAATTTTCGATATCGAAACTTGTTCATATCCGTTTGAATCCCTTTCTCCAAGTCAGCAGGAGTATTTACTTAAATATGCCGACAAAGAATCCGATCCTGCAAAAAAAGAATCTATGCGCGATGAAGCAATTCGTTACACTTCACTTTATCCTTTCACAGCCAGATGCATCGCCATTGGAATGTACGATGTTGAAAAAGAAAAATCCTATGTTTATTACGAATCTGAATCCGCCGAAGGCGAAGAAGAATGGAATTCTGAAAACACAAATGTTTATTACAAGGGTTTATCTGAAAAAGAGATGCTGGAATCTTTTTGGCGTGTTGCACAATATGTAGATCAGTTTATAACATTCAACGGAAGAAATTTTGATATACCGTTTTTAATGATGCGTTCTGCAATGCTTAATGTTAAAGCAACAAAAAATTTAATGGGGTATCGTTACGGCGATATTCACATTGATCTTCTTGAACAATTTACTTTTTACGGTACAACCAGAAAATTTAACCTGGATTTTTACTGTCACGCATTTGGAATTGAATCGCCAAAATCAAAAGATATTTCCGGAATGGAAGTTAAAACTCTTTATGAAGCAGGCAGAATAAAAGATATTGCTGTTTATTGTTCTAAGGATATTTATGCCACTTACCAGTTGTTTAAGATTTGGGAAGATTATTTGAAGTGATATTAAGTAACAAAAATCTTGGCAGTCACGAACCACTTAGTAGCTGATTTTTAATTCAAAACTGTAATGGGAAATGTATTTTTATAATTATTTTAGATTGTGTAAGTTTGCTGATAAAATTGTGTAAGGAGAAAGTATGCCAACCAATTTAAATATAGATGATTCATTGCTGGACAAAGCAGTTGTATTGGGTAAACACAAATCAAAAAAAGAAGCTGTAAACACTGCACTTGAAGAGTATGTTAAACTCCGTAAACAAATGCAGGTTAAAGATTTGTTTAACAAAATTGATTATGATAAAGGATACAATTACAAAAAACAGCGTGAAAGAAAGTGAAAGTAATTGTTGATACCAGTATTTGGTCTCTGGCTTTACGAAGGAAGAAAAAACAATCTTTTTCGGAAGTTAGATTTCTTGAGTCTTTAATTGATAATCAAAAGATATGCGTTTTGGGACCAATCAGGCAGGAAATTTTATCAGGAATTAAAGACAGTAAACAATTTTTGCAATTAAAAGATGTTTTGAGCTCATTTGATGATTACCCAATAATTACCAGAGATTATGAAATTGCTGCCGAGTATTTTAATTTGTGCAGAAGTAAAGATGTTCAAGGATCAAATACGGATTTTTTAATTTGTGCAGTTTCTTATCGAAATCGTTTCCCAATTTTTACATCTGACAAAGACTTTGAGACTTTTTCAAAACATATCCCAATAACACTTGTAAAAGAAACAGCTGCAACTGTAAAATGAATACTGTAAGCGTTTTGAAAGATATTTCCGGAATGGAAGTTAAAACTCTTTATGAAGCAGGCAGAATAAAAGATATTGCTGTTTATTGTTCTAAGGATATTTATGCCACTTACCAGTTGTTTAAAATTTGGGAAGATTATTTAGCCTATCCCCAATCCCTTCCCTAAGTGAAGTGACTAAAAAATAAATTTCTCCTCCTTTGGAGGAGATTAAGAGGAGGCTTCTTTTCCCACTTTCCATTATATTTCCTTATAAAATTTTCAAACTATTTTAAATCCACCTGGAAAATTGATGATAGAACAAGATGTAACTTTTGAACTTGCATTAGAGCACGGCTTAATTAAAGAAGAATGGGAAAAGATTTTAAAAATTCTCGGTCGTGTTCCTACTTTTACGGAACTGGGAATTTTTTCTGTGATGTGGAGCGAACATTGCAGTTATAAAAATTCCATTGCACAATTAAAAACTTTGCCGCGCAGCGGTGGAAGATTACTTGTTGGGGCAGGTGAAGAGAATGCCGGACTTGTTGATATTGGCGATGATCTTGCAGTTGCATTTAAAATTGAAAGTCATAATCATCCATCCGCAGTTGAACCTTACCAGGGAGCGGCAACCGGAGTTGGCGGAATTATGCGCGATATTTTTACAATGGGCGCCAGACCAATTGCTTCCTTAAACTCACTTCGTTTCGGTTCATTAAACGACGCAAGAACCAGATTTTTATTTGATGGTGTTGTTCGCGGAATCGGAGATTACGGAAACAGTTTTGGCGTTCCAACAGTTGCCGGTGAAGTTTATTTTGATGAATCATATCAGGGTAATCCACTTGTTAATGCGATGGCAGTTGGAATTGTAAACAAAAATCAAGTTGCTTCAGCTACATCAAAAGGTGTTGGCAACCCGATTATGATTGTTGGTTCATCAACCGGAAGAGATGGAATTCATGGAGCTACTTTTGCATCAGAAGAAATTTCTGAAAAATCAGAGGCTAAACGTCCTTCAGTTCAGGTTGGCGACCCGTTTACTGAAAAACTTTTACTTGAAGCCACACTTGAGATAATTAAAAACGATTGGCTGATTGGAATTCAGGATATGGGTGCGGCAGGAATTTCCTGCTCAACAAGTGAGATGAGTGCAAAAGGTGAATCAGGGATGAAAATAAATCTTGATAAAGTTCCCTTGCGCGAAAAGGGAATGACAGCTTACGAAATTATGTTAAGTGAAAGCCAGGAACGAATGTTGGTTTGTGTTAAGAAAGGATTTGAAAGTAAAGTTAAAGAAGTTTTTGAAAAATGGGATTTGCATTGTGAGATTATAGGAGAAGTTACGGATGATGCTTTACTTCAGATAGATTATCAGGGTGAACGCAAAGCAACAATGCCTCCATTTGATTTAGTGCTTGGCGGCGGCGCACCTGTTTATATTCGTGATCAGAAAGAACCGGAATATTTGAAACAGACAAGAAAGTTTGATCAGAATACTTTGCCGGAGCCAGAAAATATAAAAGAAATATTTATTAAAGTTTTTTCATCGCCAAACATTGTAAGTAAACAGTGGGTTTATCAGCAATATGATTCGATGGTAAGAACAAATACGATAGTTGGTCCGGGAAGTGATTCCGCAGTTATTTTAATAAAGGGAACCAACAAAGCTTTAGCGATGAAAACAGATTGCAATTCGCGTTATGTTTATCTTAATCCAAAAGAAGGAACAAAAATTGCGGTTGCAGAATCTGCAAGGAACATAGTTTGTTCCGGAGGTGTTCCGCTTGCAATAACAAACTGTTTGAACTTTGGCAATCCTTACAAGCCGGAAGTTTACTGGCAGTTTGCTCAAGCAATTGCAGGAATGGGAGAAGCTTGCGGACATTTTAATACCCCCGTTACAGGAGGCAATGTAAGTTTTTATAATGAATCACCCGATACGGCAGTTTATCCAACTCCCACTATTGGAATGGTAGGGTTAGTTGAAGATTTAAATCATATTACAACATCTTACTTTAAAAATGAAGGTGATGCAATTTATTTATTGGGAGAAGACAAAGAGGAGCTTGGTGGAAGTGAATATGTAAAAGTAGTTCATAATATTGTTGCGGGCGAATCTCCGGAAATTAATCTTGATGAAGAAAAGAAATTACAGGACGTATTATTAAATCTGATTAGAAAAGGATTTATTAAATCTGCACATGATGTTTCCGAAGGTGGAATTGTTGCCGCTCTTGCAGAGTGCTGCATCATAAATCAGGAAAAGCAAATTGGTTGTGACGTTGAAATTCCGATTAGAACAAGAAAAGATTTCTCTTTGTTCTCCGAATCTCAGTCAAGAATAATAGTTTCTGTATTAAAAGATAAATATCTTGAACTTGAATCTGAACTTAAATCATCAGACGTTAAATTTAAAAAGCTTGGTAATGTAACAGGCAGTAAATTGAATTTGAAAAATCTTTTTGAAATTAGCGTTAAAGAAATTTCTTATATTTATTACAATACAATTCCGGGAATAATGTCCGGTGAAGAATAAGATTAAAAAATTATACAAAAAATCGTTTATATTTAAATATTTTAGAAAGCTAAGATATCTTTATTATCTTCGTCCTCATTGGCAAAAAATCGGCGCATTTTTAAAACATTATTTTGGTGGTTTGTATGACAGAATAGATAGACATAATGTTTTTCTCCTTTCCGGCGGACTCGCATTTTCACTTTTTACCTGCATCATTCCGTTAGTATTAATTATGTTCTGGATACTTGGTAACTTCTTAAGTTCCGAGGAAATGGAACTACAAATAATCACATTCATCAACACATTAATTCCATATAGTGAGTACGCAGATTTTGTAAAAAAAATAATATTTAGTCGTGTTGAAGAAGTAATCGAATTAAAAAACGTTGCAGGTATTGTTGGATTTGCAGGACTATTTTTTGCTGCCAGCGGATTTTTCAGCAGTATGCGTACTGTACTGAATAAAATTAATGGAAGTGAAATCGATATAAATTTTTTTCTTGGAAAGCTAAGAGATTTTTTAGTAATACTTGTTGCTATACTTTTATTCTTTGCTTCAATATTGGCTTTACCGTTACTTGAATTATTTAAATCAATCGCACAGTCAACAGACTATCTTCAAATTTTTAATCATCCTATATTTCAGCAAATATTTACAACTTTTGTTTCGCTTTTAATAATGTTTGTGCTTATGTATTTGTTTTACAGTTTTATTCCAACAAATAAAATTAAACACCGATCATCTGTTGTCGGTGCTTTTTGGTCTTCGGTAATGTGGGTCGGAATGAAAATTCTTTTTGGATATTATCTCGCAAATTTTCAAACGTGGGGAAAAATTTACGGAATTTATGCTTTGGTGATAGTAATTGCATTCTGGATTTATTATACAGCAACAGTTTTTATAATTGGTGGTGAAATTGCAAAACTTTTTGATGAAAGGCTAAACGAGAGAATTGCGACACATGCTCAACCGGAATATCTGCCGCCTATTAAATAAAATTAAGAGTTATTAATTTTTGAAATTATTATTAAAATTTGGCAATACCAGAATTAAAATCTAATAGTACGTTAAGAGATATCCCTCTTTTTTCCGAGTTGAGTATTGAACAACTTAGAGACCTTTCCTCAATTAGTAAATTAAAAAGATTTAAAAAACACGAAAGAATTTTTAATGAAAATGATATTTACATTGGTTTTTATATCTTGTTAAAGGGAACCATAAAAGTTTATAAAATATCTTCTAGTGGAAAAGAATCTGTTGTACATATTGTAAATCCATTGACTGTTTTTGCCGATATTCCACTTTTTGAAGGTACCAACTATCCAGTTAATGCTGAAGCACTTAAAGAATGTATTGCTATGTTCATTCCGAAAAGTGATTTTCTGGAACTAATTCAGTCTGAGCCAGAAATATCATTGAAGATGTTAGGTGGATTTGCAAAAAGATTAAAAGCTCTTGTTACTCAACTTGAGGACTTGACTACTATGGAAGTGACTAACCGATTAGCAAAATATATTTTAAAGGAAATAAAATCCTCAGGAACGGAAAAATTAGTGGAACCCTTCATTAAACTTTCAGTTCCAAAATCAACTATTGCTTCCTACCTTGGAACTATAACAGAGACACTTTCCCGAAATTTCAAAAAATTACAGAATGATAGAATAATTCGTGTGGTAGGTAAAAAGATTTTTATTGAAGATATAAAAAGATTAAAAGAATTAGCTAAATAAGCCTGCCTACTTTCAAGGTTTCCTTTATCTGCATTTAAAAGATAGAAATCTGACTTAAGTCAATTTTTAATATGTATTCCCAAACTAATTTTACAATAAGAGTTTTTAAAATAATAAGGACAATATCTTATAAAGATGTTTACAACAGTAAGATATTTTATTAAAACAAGTTTAGGTTTTCTTATTCTTGGTATTTTAGCTGGACTTTACATGTCTTTTTCAAAGTACATTTATCAGACTGGTTATTCTGAGGAATTAATTTCAGCACACACTCATTTAATCCTTGTAGGTTCTGTTATGATGATGATTATGGGAGTTGCATTGTGGTTTTTTCCGCGTCCAGAAAAAAATGATAAGAAATATAACCCTGATTTAATTTTAATTACATACTGGCTGATGACTATCGCAACTGCGCTAAGATTTGTTTCTCAGGTTATAGCTTCATTCTACTATATCAGCTGGGTAAACACAGCAATTGTAATATTTTCATCGTTACAAGTTATGGCAATGATTTTATTTTTCTATTCCATGTGGGGTAGAATAAGAGCTGTTGGAAGCCAGTACCGCGAAGCAAAAGGTGAAAAATTCTAATG
>JBAQCL010000090.1:0-22883 GCA_049294175.1 Ignavibacteriaceae bacterium
AATTTTACAGCAGTTGAGTAATTTTAAAAATTTTGGAGTTAAAACTTTTCAGGCAGAAGATGAAATTGCCGGAGTTGTTTCAGCAATTGGTGCTGCTTTTGCCGGTAATTTATCAATCACTTCTACAAGTGGTCCGGGTTTAGCATTAAAAACAGAAGCAGTTGGTTTGGCGGTAATGACGGAGTTGCCTCTTGTAATTATTGATGTTCAAAGAGGCGGACCAAGCACAGGGTTACCAACAAAAACTGAGCAAGCTGATTTACTGCAAGCAGTTCATGGTAGAAATGGAGAAGCTCCTGTTGCAGTTATTGCGGCAAAAACACCACGCGATTGTTTTTATATGGCGATTGAAGCTTCAAGAATTGCTTTGAAATATATGACTCCTGTTATTCTACTTACCGATGGTTATATTGCTAATGGTACTGAACCTTGGAGAATTCCTAAAGTTGATTCAATACCAAATATTGATGTAAAGTTCCGAACTGAAAAAGAAGGATTTTATCCTTATTCAAGGAATGAATTTCTTGCAAGACCATGGGCAATTCCAGGGACTCCTGATCTGGAACATAGAATAGGTGGACTTGAAAAAGCAGATATTTACGGTACAGTTAATTATGACCCGGATAATCACAACAAGATGATTCATCTTCGTGCAGAAAAAATTAAAAATATAGAAAACGATATTCCACTTTTAGAAGTAGATGGTAATCAAGAAGGAGATTTACTTGTAATCGGATGGGGTGGTACTTACGGCTCAATTAAAGAAGCTGTTTCTAAAGCGAGATCGTTAGGATACAATGTATCTCAGGCTCACTTACAATATATAAATCCTTTCCCTAAAAATACCGGAGAGGTATTGAAGAACTTTAAAAAAGTCCTTGTTCCGGAAATTAATCTTGGACAGTTAGCGAAACTTTTAAAGAGTGAATATCTTGTTAATGTTGAGCAGTTTAATATTGTGCGTGGATTACCATTCAGAGTATCCGATATTTTAGATAAGATTAAAGAAACCCTCGGAGGAAATAATGGAAGATAATGTTGAAGTTAAAACAGTAAAGTTAACGGCAAAGGATTTTGCTTCGGATCAGGATGTAAGATGGTGCCCGGGTTGTGGTGATTATTCAATCCTTGCTCAGGTGCAAAGAACTTTCCCTGAAATAATAAATAAGCCAAAAGAAGATATAGTCTGGATTTCAGGTATTGGGTGTTCAAGCCGTTTCCCATATTATATGGATACTTATGGTTTTCATGGAATTCACGGTAGAGCGCCTGCTTTGGCAACAGGAGTTAAATTAGCAAATCCGAAGTTAAATGTTTGGGTTGCCAGTGGTGATGGTGATCTGTTAAGCATCGGTGGAAATCATTTTATTCATGCTTGCAGAAAAAACATCGATTTGAAATTACTCTTATTTAACAATCGTATTTACGGATTGACAAAAGGACAGTACTCACCAACATCGGAAAAAGGCAAAGTTACAAAAACAAGTCCTTATGGAAGTGTTGATTATCCTTTTAATCCCACAATGCTTGCAACAGGTGCCGAGGCTACTTTTGTGGCTCGCTCAATTGACAGACACACCAAGCATTTACAGGAAATGATTAAGCGTGTTGGAAAACATAAAGGAATTGCTTTTTTAGAAATTTATCAAAACTGTAACATCTTTAATGACGGTGCATTTTCAGTACTGACTGAAAAAGAAACGAAAGATGATAATGTTTTAGTGCTTGAACACGGTAAACCGATGGTATTTGGCAAAAATGGTGATAAAGGAATAAAGCTTGATGGATTTAAACCTATTGTTGTTGATTTAACAAATGGAAATTACACGATAGATGATCTTTGGATTCATGATGAATTTGATGAGAGCCCGGTTCGTGCGGCAATTTTATCTACATTTACTGAAGTGCCCGGGTTACCAACACCAATCGGAGTTTTTAGACAAGTATTTAAACCGACTTATGATGAAGGAATGGAAGCGCAAATTGAAGATGTAAAAAGGAAAAAAGGTGAAGGTGAATTAGAAAAAGTATTGTTCGGTGGAAATACCTGGGAAGTAAATTAAATAAAAAAAAAATATTTTGTAAAAAATATATTTGGGCTTGATATACCTTCAAGCCCTTTCAATTTTAAATAATAGAATGATTGATTACAACAAGCTTAAAGAAATAGTTCTTAATAACGCTTCATTTTTGTTAACAACTCATGTAAACCCCGATGCAGATGCAATTGGTTCTGAAATTGCATTTTATAATATTCTAAAAAAACTTGGTAAAAGTGTTTTAATTGTTAATCACAGTACAACACCATACAATCTTGAATTTTTTAATCAGGATAAAATCATCAAGAAATTTGATGAAGAATTACATAAAGGTATTTTTAATCAAGTTGATGTTATAGTAGCTCTGGATTTCAATCGTGCAAACAGAATTGTAAGCATGGAAAAAGGATTCACAGAATCAAATAAATTAAAAGTTTGTATAGATCATCATCAGGATGAAGAAAAGTTTGTAGATTATAATTTTACTGATATAGGTTCATGCGCTACGGGGCAAATTATTTTTAACTTTATCAAACAAACAAAAATTGTTGATCTTGATTACCAGATTGCTTATGCAATTTATGCTGCGATAATGACGGATACAGGTTCATTCAGATTTGAAAGAACAACTTCCGAAGTTCACAAAATAATTGCTGAATTACTTGAAACCGGAGTTAATCCTGAAGAGGTTTACGATAAAATTTATGATCAAAGTAAGTTTAGCAAAATAAAATTGATGGGCAGAGCGCTGGAATCGATTCAGGTTGTAGCAAATAATAAATTAAGTTATATGGTTTTAACGCAAAAAGATTTTGATGAATTAAATGCGATTGAAAGTGATACTGAGAATTTTGTTAATTATAATCTTTCAATAGAAAATGTTGTAATGGGAATTCTTTTCATAGAACTTAAAAACGGGTTTAAAGTCAGTTTCAGATCCAAAGGAAAAATTCCTGTTAATAAACTTGCTGCCGAGTATGACGGCGGTGGACATGTTAATGCCGCAGGCGCGAGATTTTTTACTAATAATATGCAGGAAATGATTCCTGTAATTCTTTCTAAAGCAGAAAATTATCTAAAATAGTGAAGGTAAACTTTATGTATAAAATAAATTTAGTGTCTGGTGATTCAAAAATCAGTTATAAGACGTTATCCGTTTCGTTAAAATATATGATCGAGGATAAAAAGCTGGCAAAAAATTTACCTAATATTGAAAAGATTTTTAATGTAAAATTATCTGAACTTCAGAAAAAGAATTTTTTATCTGAAGAAGGAGGTAAGATTAGAATTACAAAACCATCAGGCAAACCTGATGCATTAATTTTAATGAAAGTAAAGCTGGATGATAAATTTGATTCGGATTATTTTAGAAATCATTTAGCCGAGTTTATTGGCTCAATTAAAAATGAATCAACAACAAACCTTCATATTTTTGTTCCTTCTTATTCTGCTGTAAAAAAATATTTTGAAAATGAAGAATATTATTATCAAACCTTTGCAGAGGGAATTTTACTTGGCAATTATTCGTTTGATAAATACAAATCTAAGCAGCAAAAAATAAAAACACTTGATGTACATTTCTATTCCGATAATGAGAAGAAGTTAAAAAGTGCAATTAGTCTTGCTGAAAAATTAATAACGTCAGTTAATCTTACACGCGATCTTCAAAATGAACCGGCAAATAATTTAACACCGGAATTGTTTGCAAAACGAGTTGTTACAGAAGCAAAACAATATGGTATTAAAACTACAGTATTCAGAGATGCGGAAATTCAAAAAAGAAAAATGGGCGGATTGGTTGCAATCGGGCAGGGAAGTGTGAACAAACCCAGATTTATAATTCTTGAATACAAGCCTGCAGTAAAATCTAAAAAAGATAAAAAAAGTAAAGTCAAAAAAGTAGCATTGGTTGGCAAAGGAATTACTTTTGATACGGGCGGCATTTCACTTAAGCCCTCAAAAAATATGGGCGAAATGAAAGCCGATATGTCGGGCGGTGCAGTTGTTGTCGGATCTTTAATTGCCGCAGCTAAGAGTAAATTACCTGTTCATTTGTACGGAATAATTCCGGCTGCTGAAAATATGTGTTCGGGAGAATCAATCAGACCGGGTGATGTGATAAAAACTTATTCTGGTAAAACTGTAGAAATAGAAGACACAGATGCCGAAGGAAGAGTGGTTTTAGCTGATGCTTTACATTATGCTTCTCAATTAAAACCGGATCAGATAATTGATCTTGCTACATTAACAGGGGCTTGCGTTGTTGCGCTCGGTGAGTTTGTTGCCGGAATGTTTACAAAAAATGAACTGATGGCTGAAAATATTTATAAAAGTGGAATGACAACTTTCGATCGTGTTTGGCGTTTACCAATGTGGGATGATTTTAATGAACTTATTACAAGCGATGTTGCTGATGTTGCTAATCTTGGCTCAAGTCGTTGGGCAGGAGCAATTACAGCTGCTAAATTTTTAGAAAACTTTGTAAGCAAAAATATTCCGTGGACTCATCTTGATATTGCAGGTCCCGCAATGAATAATTCTTCTAAAAGTTATACTAAAAAATATATGACCGGTTTTGGAGTGCGATTGTTGTTTGATTATTTATCCTGCAGAGTCTGATTTCTACCTCACCCATAATCCCGCTCCTTACAAAGAGCTTGTCCCGAATCTTGCCTGTCGGCAAATAGGTCCATTTCGGGAAGGGGATTTGTTTGATCTAAACTTTTTATTGCTTTAAGTTGCATTTGAAAAGACTTCCATTTTATTACAGAGGGTTGCAAGTGCTTAAAAACTATATCAAACAGTTGTTTAAAACTTATCAAAGCGGTGCGCGCGAAGAATCTTATTATCCCGCATTAAAATCCCTTCTTGAAGAGTTTTCTCAATCTATTAGAAAAAAGAAAATTGATGTTACGGTTTTACCAAAGAAAACTGAAGCAGGTAATCCTGATTTTAGAATTTGGGATGGTAAACAAAAGATAGTCGGCTACATAGAAGCTAAAGACTTAGGTAAAAACTTAGATGATATTGAAGAAACCGAACAGCTTAAAAGATATTTATCAACCTTTCCTAATGTAATACTAACTAACTTTACAGAGTTTCGGCTTTATCGTGATGGCGAAATTATTGATAAAGTTTTGATTACAAGACCATTCGTTATTAAAAAACTTTCAACTTTGCCTCCCTTAGAAAATGAAGATAAACTTATTGTTTTACTGGAAAGGTTTCTTGATTTTTCTTTACCTAAAAAGTTTACAGCTAAAACTCTTGCTGTTGAATTAGCAAAGCGAACAAAATTTCTTAAAGATGAAATTGTTGCAGAAGAATTAAAAGCCGGTACAACATCCATACAAGCATTTTATGAGGCATTTCAAAAGTTTCTTATTGCCGGTATTGATGAAGATGAGTTTGCTGATCTTTACTCCCAAACAATTACTTATGGTTTGTTTGCTGCGCGATTAAGAGCAGGTGAAGATTTTAGCAGAACTTTAGCTTTTTCTTATATTCCTAAATCAATTGGAATTCTTAGAGATATTTTTAGATTCATTTCGATGGAAGATATTCCAAAGCAAATGGAAATTATTATTGATGATATTGCCGAAGTACTTTCCTGCGCTGATGCTAAAAAAATTCTTGACCAGTATTACCACGATGGAAAGGGAAGCGATCCGGTTCTGCACTTCTACGAAACTTTTCTTTCTGAATATGATCCTGCAACACGAGAAAAACGCGGAGTTTATTACACACCAGAACCTGTTGTTTCTTTTATTGTTCGTTCGCTTCACGAAATACTTAAAGACAAATTTAATTTGCACGATGGACTTGCTTCTAAAAATGTAACGCTGCTTGATCCTGCTGGCGGAACTTTGGGTTTTATATACAAGGCTATTGAAGTTGCTGTTAATGAGTTTAAAGAAAAATATGGCGAAGGCACTGTAACTGGTTTTCTTAAAGATCAAGTATTGCAAAATTTTTATGCGTTTGAATTGATGATGGCACCTTATGCAATCGGGCATATGAAGATTTCTTTTCTGCTTGATGAACTTGGTTATAAGATGAATGATGATGAGCGTGTAAAGTATTATCTAACTAATACTCTTGATATGCACGAACTTGAAAAAATTAGTTTTCCTATCATGTCATCGTTATCCGAAGAAAATAAAGAAGCAATAAAAGTTAAAAGAGAATCACCAATTCTTGTAATTTTAGGAAATCCACCATATCAAGGAATCTCAGCTAATAAGAGTGAAGAAGAATTAAGTATTAAAAAAGGAAATTCATATGTATCAGGTTATGAAATAACGAAATTGACAGAAAATGGAAATACAAAATTTGGATTGAGAGTTTTACAGAAATCAGCTAAAAAGGATTTACATATTAATCAAAAGACCTGGATTGGTGAGCAGATTGAGCATTATAAAATAATAGATGGAGCTTGGTTCGGAGAAAGAAAACATTGGTTAAATAATGACTATGTAAAATTTATAAGATTTGCTCAATGGAAAATTGATCAAGCAGGTGAAGGTGTTCTCGGGTTTATTACTGATAATAGTTATTTGGACAATATTACTTTTAGAGGTATGCGTCAATCTTTAATGAACAGCTTTAATGAGATTTATGTACTTGATCTACATGGTAACTCAAATAAAGGTGATAAAGCACCTGATGGTAGTAGAGATCAAAATGTATTTGATATAATGCAAGGTGTATCAATTGTATTTTTTATTAAATATAAAGATCAAACTAAAAGAAATATTCTACACAACGAAATATTTGGTTTGAGGTTTGATAAGAATGATTGGCTTAATAATCATTCAATTCGAAACATTACTTGGCAACAATTAAAACCATTAAGTCCAAATTATTTCTTTATTCCAAGAGATGAAAAGCATAGTAAAGGATATCATAAGTTTATTTCGGTGCAGGATGTATTCGGAGTTAATGTAACCGGTATAGTTACTGCTCGTGATAAATTCGTTATCGATTTTGAAGAAAAAACTCTTAAAAGAAGAATTGAAGAATTTAGAGGTAAGCTGATTAATGAGGAGACATTAATTAAGAGATACGAATTAAAAGAGACGAGAGGATGGAAGATTTCAAAAGCTCGTGAGGAATTAAGGAAAGATAAAAACTGGGATTCATATTTTTCTAAAATCCTTTACAGACCTTTTGATATAAGAAATATCTATTACACGGATAAAATGGTAGATTGGGGTCGGCAAGAAGTTATGAAACATATGTTGGAAGAAAACATTTCATTGTGCTTTATGAGACAAGTTTCTTCTGGTGATTCTTATTCACAAGTGCTTGTAAGTTCATATATGGTTGATAATAGGACTTTCTTTAGTAGTAGAGGAATAATTCAACAAGCCCCACTTTATCTTTATCTAAATAAAAATGAGGAAAAGAAAAATTCATTTACTCAATTATTAATGTTTGAACCAGAAATTGGTTATCAGACAAAACAACCTAACATTAAAAAAGAAATATTTGAGCAGTTTAAAACTAATTTTTATAAAACTGTTACTCCTGAAGAAATATTTTATTACATCTATGCCATTCTTTACAGCAATATATATCGTACTAAATATTCAGAGTTTCTAAAAATTGATTTTCCTCGCATTCCATTCACAAAAGATTATAAACAATTTATTAAACTTGGTAAACTCGGTAAAGAACTTGCTGACTTGCATTTATTAAACATCAAGCATACAATAAAAATAGTTGCAAAATATCCTATAAGAGGAAATAATAAAGTTGAAAAAGTAAAATACGAGGACGAAAATGTCTGGATAAACAAAGAGCAGTATTTTACAAACGTAAAACCAGAAGTTTGGGAATATCAAATCGGCGGTTACCAGGTTTGTGAAAAATGGCTTAAAGATAGAAAAGGTAGAACACTAAATGTCGATGAGATTGAAACTTATTGCCAGATTGTTACTGCACTAAGCAAAACGATAGAACTTCAAAAAAAGATTGACGAAAATTATGAGGGAGTTGAAAAGTAATCTTAATTACTTTAAAATTTTTTTAACTCCTAACTAAATAATTCTATTCACTATTGATGCTTGAACTAACTTTATCTTATTTCATAGATTGCAATTGTATTCCCAACAAACCTGGTCAAACATTTTTACAGATATCGACATTATAAAAGCATTTATATTGTAATTAACATTTAAGATAAAAAGCGCTCCAATATGATTGAACAAATAAAAACCAACTTAGACAATCCAACCCAACTTGAAAAATTATATCGTGAGAACAAAGCAGCTTTCAAAAAAGAGTTTAATAGTTTATATCCGGAAATAAAAGAAAACACAACTGCTCAAATCTGGAATGAAAGATTAAACTTTGAAAGTGAAGAAATTTTCTGGGGCACAAAAAACGAATTGGTATTTGTTATCATTGCTTCGTTCATTGCCGGTCTAATTGCAAAACTCCCTCAGTTTTTTAATTTTTCACCCGAATTCTTTTATCCAAGAAATATAGCATTTGTAGTTTTCCCATTATTAACTGCATACTTTGCGTGGAAAAAAAACGTATCAGCAAAAAATATTGCTATCGCGTTAATTGCAATTCTAGTTTCAGTTTTATATATAAACTTACTTCCCAACGACAATCAAAGCGATACATTGATTCTTGCTTGTATTCATCTGCCATTGTTTTTATGGGCTGTACTTGGTTTCACATATTTAGGCAACGATGTTAAAAATGATAAAAGACGTTTAGATTTTTTACGTTACAATGGCGATCTTGTAGTGATGACTGCAGTAATACTTCTTGCCGGCGGATTGTTTACAGCTTTAACTATCAATCTTTTTAGGCTTATAAACATACCAATAGAAGAATTTTATTTTAAGAACATTGGTATCTGGGGACTTGCCGCTTCACCAATTGTAGGGACTTATCTTGTCCAGACAAATCCGCAATTAGTAAATAAAGTATCGCCTGTAATTGCAAAAATATTTACTCCATTAGTTTTGGTTACACTTGTAATTTACCTCATCGCAGTAATCTATACAGGTAAAGATCCATATAACGACAGGGAATTTCTTTTAATATTTAATATGCTGCTTATTGGAGTAATGGCTATAATATTTTTCTCAATTGCTGTAAGCTCAAAAACATCAGGCAGTAGAATTACAACACTAATGTTGTTCGCACTTTCAATCGTAACAATAGTTGTAAATGGGATTGCACTCTCAGCAATTGTTTTCAGAATTTCGGAATTGGGAATTACACCAAACCGACTTGCTGTTTTAGGCAGCAATATTCTTATCCTTTCAAATCTGCTTTTTATGTCTTACAGATTATTCAAAACAATGAAAGATATTAATGAGATTGAGAAGGTTGGAAACAGTATAGCTTACTTTTTGCCCGTTTACAGTTTGTGGATAATTATTGTTACGTTTTTGTTTCCTGTGCTTTTTAATTTTAGATGAATTAAATGTAAGTCAAAGCATAAACAACTACACTCCTTCTTTTCCCCCCGATGCATCGAGAGGAATTTGAAAGGGTTGTGTAGCAATAACTTTATAATATGTACTCCACTACTTTTGTTTTATAAGACCATCTTTAATTTCAAATATAATATCTGCAAGTTTCATTAACTCAGGATTGTGAGTTACAATAACAAATGTTTTTTTGAAGTTATCCCGCAGTTCAAATAATAATTTATGGATGGATTCGCTATTGGCTGAATCTAAATTTCCGGTTGGTTCATCTGCAAAAATAATTTTAGGATCATTTGCAAGCGCACGTGCCACTGCAACTCTTTGCTGTTCACCGCCGGAAAGTTCTGCAGGTTTATGCTCTGCACGTTCAGTTAATCCAACTGTTTCTAATAATTGTTTAGATTTTACTAAAGATTTATTTAGGCTTGTTCCGTATATCATTTGAGGAATTGCAACATTTTCTTCTGCCGTAAATTCCGGCAGAAGATGATGAAACTGAAACACAAATCCCATATTTTTATTTCTAAATTTGGAAAGCTTATCATTACTGAATTCAAAAATATTTTTTTGTTCGTAAAAAACTTTTCCGTCATCAGGTCTGTCTAAACCGCCGAGCAAATGCAGCAAAGTTGATTTGCCTGCTCCGGAAGCTCCAACAATAACTGAAATTTTATTTTCTTCAATCTCAAGTGAAATTGATTTTAAAACCTGGAGTTTATTCTTTTTGTTTGACTGATATGACTTACTGAGATTTTCAGCGGTTAAAATTATACTCATATTATTATTCCCATTTAATAGCTTGCAGTGCATCAACTCTGGCTGCTCTTTTAGCCGGGATTAATGATGCAATAAATGAAAGAAATATCGAAGCTCCGGTTACTACAAAGAAATCTAAAACACGCAGCTCCATCGGCAGCGAATTAATTTTATACTGTGTCGGATCAAGCGGATAAATGTTGTAATGGATTTGAAGATAACAGACAAAATATCCAAGTAAAACTCCCAGACCCGTTCCGATAATTCCAATCATCAATCCTTCGTACATAAATATTTTTAAAATCGAATCTTCTTTTGCGCCCATTGTTCTTAAAATCCCGATGTCTCGTTTTTTTTCAATTACAGACATTGAAAGCGATCCCAGAATATTAAACGTAGCAACTGCTATAATTAAAGAAAGTAAGATGTAAGCTACCCAGCGCTCAATTTGCATTACGGAATATAGCTCACGATGAAAATCATACCAGGTGTTTATTTCAAAAGTGTTTTTATCTAATTGAGATGAAAGAAAATCTTTAGCTTTAAATGAATTATCAGCATTGTTAAGTTTTAATTCGTATCCCTGCACACTGCTTCCATAACCAAGAAGATATTGAGCTTCATCAAGAATTGTAAACATTAAACCGGAATCATATTCATTATTTTGCGAACTAAAAATTCCTTTAACGACATACTTCTGAGCATTCGGCATTGAAAATTGAATAATCGCATTTTCAATTCCGGCAGGGGAGACGACTGTAATTGTATCATTAACTAAAGTTTGAAGTTTATCTGCTAATCGTAATCCAATCAAAACGCCGGGTTGTTCTTCATTATCATTTAAACTGCTGTCGCCAAACAAAATACTTTTTTTAATTCCGTAAATATCATTCGCTTTTGAAAATTGAATACCTTTTAATGAAACCACTTCTGTGAATCCATTACTCAATGCAAGAACTTTTCCGCTTACAAAAGGTGCAAATGCCTTTAGATCAGGAGTTTGATTAAGAACTGATTCCAATTTTGTGTAATCGTTTGATTTTGTTTCAACTTTATATTCAACACGTATGTGCGGATCGAAGTTCATTAAATAAGATGTAACCAAACTTCCGAATCCGTTAAAAACGGATAGGACAACAATTAAAGCTGCAACACCAAGTGTAATACCGGAAATTGAAATCAATGAAATGATTGTGATAAAATTTATTTTATGTTTTGAAAGAAGATATCTTTTTGCTACGAACTTTTCGTAATTCATCAGTCAAATCTCAAAGCTTTTACAGGGTTAATTCTTGAAGCAAAATAACTTGGAATTATTGATGCTAAAAACGCCAGAACAAAAGTAACAATTGAAACAAGGGCAAATATTTCCGTTGTCATTTGAATCGGAACTCTTGTAACAAAATAAACACTTGATGGAACTTTGATAATGTTAAATTTCAATTGGATAGACATTAAAGCCCATGCTAAAAAATTTCCTGCCGCAATTCCAATAATTGACAAATAAATTCCCTGGTAAATAAAAATTTTAATTATTTGTTTGCCTTTTGCTCCCAGTGATTTTAGAATACCGATGGCATTAGTTTTTTCAAGTACAAGAATAAGCAAAGCGCTGATGATATTAAAAACCGCAACAAGAATAATTAAACCAAGTACAATTGGTATAGGCTCTTTCTGAAGGTTGATCCATGTAAAAATATTTCTGTGTGTTTCATAAATATTTCTAACTCTGTATGGAAATCTTGCTTCCTTTCTTAAAATATAAGATAGGCTATCAATCTTACTTATGTCTTTTAATTTTACATCAATACCGTTTATTTTATTTTGTAAGAAGAATAAATTTTGTGCAGATGTTAAATCGGTATAACCTAATAAATCATCATATTCAGCCATCCCGCTTTCAAAAATTCCCGATACAACAAACCGTTCAATATTGGGTAAATTATTAATTGAAGGCATCTGATCATTTTTAAGAGCAAATAAGGTAACTTTATCGCCGACTTTTACCAACAACTTAGTAGCAAGAGTTTTCCCGATTATTAAAGAATTTTTTTGGGAAAAATCAATTTTACCTTCTATGATGTTTGATTGCAATTTTTTTATCTGAGGTTCTGCCAAAATTCCCTTAATATTTATTCCTTCTTTCCGATTTTTTGAACTGATAATTGCAAGTTCAGATAAATAAGGAGAAATGTAATCAGCTTCATCGCTTAGTTTTAGATTAAGATTTGTAATGTAATTATCATAGTTAGGCAGATCATCTTTAAAAGATGTGATCTGAACATGCGAATCAAATTCAGTTATTTTTTGAGTTAATGTATTTTCAAATCCATTCAAAACGCTTAAAGCGACAACCAGAGTTGCAACGCCTATGGCAATCCCAATAATTGTTATAACCGAAATAAGGTTCAGTAACCTGGAATCCTTATTTGAAAGTATATAACGAATAGATACGAAAAAAGGGAACTTCATTGGCAAAACAATTGATTTATTTATGTACAATTTAACTATTCTAATTCTGCAAAAAAATTTAATTAAATCAGTATTTTGGTTTCTTAGGTTTGGGGCAAATAAATTGTTTTTTAGATTATATTGGTATATATTTCTCCCTCATTTTTAAGAATTTTTTATATCGGGGCGTAGCGTAGCCTGGCTATCGCGCCTGCTTTGGGAGCAGGAGGTCGCAGGTTCGAATCCTGCCGCCCCGACGGAATATTTGATAATATGTTTTGAGTTGCGCCCGTAGCTCAATTGGATAGAGCATCAGCCTTCTAAGCTGAGGGTTAGTGGTTCGAGTCCACTCGGGCGTACAATTGATTTTGTATTTGTACACTTATTGTGGATAGAACTTCAACTTTTTAAGCTGAGGGTTAGTGGTTCTGACAAAGCCAGAACCTATGGGAGAGTCCACTCGGCGTACAAAAAAATTGTTCATTAAATGGTGAGCGTAGCTCAGTTGGTTAGAGCACCAGGTTGTGGCCCTGGGGGTCGTGGGTTCAAATCCCATCGCTCACCCAAAACCATTTTGCGACATTGTTTTATAACTGAGTTTTGTTTGCACTTGGCCCCATCGTCTAGTGGTTAGGACATAGCCCTTTCACGGCTGTAACAGGGGTTCAAATCCCCTTGGGGTCACTTAATACCATGAAAAATTTAAGTTTCATGGTATTTTTTTGTCCTTTATAAATATCCGTAAGAATTTGAGACTTTGAAAAATTTCAAACTTACCATTCTATTAGCCAGTGGATTGTCGAAGGATTGCAGATTAAACTTAATTTAAGCTTTTACTATCTAAGTGTGACGGCTAAAATTGAATAAAAACTAATTTTTAGAAGTCTCAAATTAAAACAAAATTATCTTAGCTAATCATTTTGTTATTATTATTTTAGTGAAGTAGAATTATAAAAATTTAATAGGAGATTAAAATGAATAAAGATGAGGTTTTCAAAAAGCCTATAGATAAAATAGATGATTTTAATTTTGGGGAAAATGTTGCTCAGGTATTTGATGATATGCTTTCACGGTCAGTCCCTTTTTATGATGAAATGCAAAGAATGATGACTGAAATAGCTAAAGACTTTGCAATTGAAGGCACGAATGTTTATGATTTAGGTTGTTCGACCGGCACAACATTATTGAATTTAAATAAAGTTCTTTCTGATAATATAAAATTTGTTGGAATTGATTATTCAAAAGATATGATTGATAAATGTGAGGCAAATTTTAAAGCTGCTAATGTTTCAAGAGAATATCAGCTTATGGAAGTGGATTTGAATAAAGGAATAATTTTAGAAAACCCATCTGTAGTTGTGATGTGCCTTACTCTTCAATTTGTCAGACCTTTGTACCGGGAAACAATTATTTCAGAAATTTTTAAACAGCTAAATCATGGAGGTTGTTTAATATTGATTGAAAAGGTTCTTGGCGAGGATTCGTTATTTAATCGTTTGTTTATAAAATATTATTATGATTTTAAAAAACGTAATCATTACAGTGATATGGAAATATCGCAAAAAAGAGAAGCATTAGAAAATGTTCTTGTTCCTTATAAGTTAAATGAAAACCTTGAATTATTGGCAGTTTCAGGTTTTAGATATCGCGAAGTATTTTTTAAATGGTATAATTTTACCGGAATTGTAGCAATAAAGTAAATGATAAAAATAGGAAACTTTTTATTTCATTATCGTAACAGTTTGTTCCCACTGTTTTATTTAGCGTTGTTTATTCCTGCGCAAAATATTTTCTCGGGTTTTTATACACATTTAATCTTAGGATTAATTATAGTACTACTGGGACAAACAGTCAGAATTATAACTATTGGGCTTGTTTATATAATACGTGGTGGAAGAAATAGACAGATATATGCAGAAGATCTTGTAAATGAAGGTATTTTTTCTCATTGCCGAAATCCTTTGTATCTTGGAAATATTTTAGAACTTTTGGGTCTTGGCGTAATGTCAAATTCTTTATTGTTTATTGTTATAGTCTTTCCACTTTTTTTATTTTTTTATCAGGCAATTGTATTAGCTGAAGAAGATTTTTTATATCATAAATTTGGTGAAAAATTTACTGAATACTTAAAGAGCGTTAATCGTTGGATTCCCCGGTTAAATGGAATAATCGGGACGATGAAATCAATGAAATTTAATTGGAGAAGAGTACTTATAAAGGAATACAATGCGACCTTTATGTGGACAGTAGCAGCCGTATTGCTAATATTAAAAAATTATCATTCATATTTTCCTAATCAAAACTTTAACGCAAATCTATATTATTTCCTTTTAATAATTTTATTTCTAATCATTTGTTATGCAGTGATTCGCTATTTAAAAAAATCA
The DNA here is from genome assembly GCA_049294175.1 of Ignavibacteriaceae bacterium. Lineage (GTDB taxonomy): Bacteria > Bacteroidota > Ignavibacteria > Ignavibacteriales > Ignavibacteriaceae > IGN3. The sequence goes on from JBAQCL010000090.1 coordinate 15,091, forward strand.
GGTAAAGTAGTAGGTAATTAAAAGAATGAAAATTGAATTAGAAATTACACCAATAAGTGAATGGTTAAAATATTCTAAACCAATTTTAATATCAGGACCTTGCAGCGCCGAGTCTGAAGAGCAAATGATTAAAACAGCCAAACAGATAGTTAAGTATTATCCTAATAATATATTCAGAGCAGGTATTTGGAAACCCCGCACACGTCCAAGTACATTTGAAGGTGTTGGTGAAATAGGACTTCAATGGTTGCAAAATGTAAAGCGTGAAACCGGCATGTTGGTTACTACAGAGGTTGCTAATGCCAGGCACGTTGAACTTTGTTTGAAATATGAGATAGATTTATTTTGGATTGGGGCTAGAACTACGGGCAACCCATTCTCTGTTCAGGAAATTGCTGACTCTTTAAAAGGAGTTGATGTTCCTATCTTAGTTAAAAATTCTTTAAATCCGGATATCCAACTTTGGATTGGGGCGCTTGAAAGAATTAATAATGCTGGTATCAAAAAACTTGCAGCAATCCATCGTGGTTTTCATTCGCTTGAGCAAAAACAATTTAGATATTCACCGCTCTGGAATGTTCCTATTGAACTAAAAACACTTTTGCCCCAGCTTCCAATTTTTTGCGATGTTAGCCATATATCAGGTGATAGAGAATTAATATCAATCATTGCACAAGAAGCAATGAATTTGAATATGGATGGATTGATGGTTGAAACACATTTCAATCCTGATATTGCTCTTAGTGATTCAAAACAGCAAGTTACTCCGGATACACTATTTAAAACTATTACTCAGCTTCAGATTAGAAAACCTTCAAATAAAAACAATCAGTCTGTTAATAAATTGGAAGAATTTAGAATATTAATAGATAATATTGACTCTGAATTAATCAGTCTGCTTACGCAGCGAATGAAGGTTTCTGAAAAAATTGGCTCTTATAAAAAGGAAAATAATTTAGCAATATTTCAGGTTGATAGGTGGAGAAAAACAATTAACAAGTCTATTGAACTTGGAAAGTCTTTTGGTTTAGACGAAGAATTTGTAAAATATATTTTTACTCGTGTGCATGATGAATCAATCAAAAAACAAGCTGAAATAATGAATCAGGAATTTGATCCCGATATTATTAATAAATTATTTAGCCATTAAACTAAACTCATATACATTTGCTAATATATTATTTGTTATTCGTTAATTGATATTAACTTCTCATTTCCTTATTTTAGAAAAAAAGGTGAGCAAAATGAAAAAGAAATTAACTTTATTTGCTGCTGTTTTTTTTATACTTATCCCTCCAAAAATATTTTCCCAATCAAATTTTAATTTAGAGGCGTACAAACAATTTCTTACTAATCACCAGAACATGGAGACTGATCAACTTTTACAGATGAAACCTGCCGGATTATTTGTTTCAGATCTGAATAATTCATTATCAGAAATCCGGTATCTTGATTCTATATCAATAAAATACGGCTTGACTGAATTTGAACAATCGCTTTTAAAAAAAAACGGGTTTGTGGTTTCAGAGCGAATGAATAAAATATCATTTGGGGAAGCTTACCTTGATATATTCCAAAATGATTTACCAGTTTTTGTTTCAACTGATGCGATATTGCATGCGTTTCATGTTTCTTATGATAGAATATTAAAAGATGTTGAGACCGGGATACTGATTGAAAAGGTTAAACAGCTTTTACAGACTTTACATTCAAATCAAAATATTATTTTTAATAAATACGGTTCTAATTCGGCAATGACTCAAATGTTAAAAGACGTAGATGTTTATCTAACTGTTCCTCTTAAATTATTTGAATTAAATGTTGAACCATATTACTCCGATAATGCATCACTTATAAATGAAATTCTTACTAATATTGAAAACTTACAAGCTGGCAATATTAATTTATTTTCGGAAACTTGCCGCTATGTTGATTGGAGCCAATTTAAACCAAGAGGACATTATGATGTCGATCCTGATTTAGGGCTATACTCTGATTTACCAAAGTATTTTAAAGTGTTAATGTGGTTAGGAAGAATCGAACTCTATTTGAATAAACCTGGTGGAATTACAGAATGTTCACCATCCTTTGATGATGTAAAGCGGCAATTGATTGATTCATATTTAATAAAAGAATTGCTTGATATTACAAGTTCATATTCGGCTTATGGAGTGATTGAAAGTGCAATTCAAATATTTTCTGGTGAACAGGATAATGTGACCTTGGATAATCTTACTTATATGCAAAATGCAATTAGTTTTGAAAATGCAGATGAGCTATTAGACAGTTTAACTGTTGTTGAGTTTCGGGATACTCTTAAGAATCAAAGTTTTGCTCAGCAAAAAATATTATCGCAAATATTAATTGGTGATCCAATGGATCCTGATAGAATTGAGCCTGCTTCTTCGTTTTTGTTATTCGGACAAAGATTTGTTATCGATTCCTATGTTACCGGATCAGTTGCATATGATAAAATAGAATTTAATGGAGTAAAAATTTGCAGATTACAACCATCGTTATTGGATGTTTTGTTTGCTATAGGTAATTCTGCTTCAGCTCAATTACTTCAGGATGAGTTGAATCAATATCATTATTCTACTAATCTTGCTTCATTACGTTACTTAATTGATTCTTATGATGATGATTTCTGGTCGGCAAATTTCTATTCAAATTGGTTAGGAATTATAAGAAAATTAAATCCACCTGAGGATAGAGAAAACCTGCCTGAATTTATGAAAACCGCGGCTTACTGGCAGGAGAAAATGAATACTCAACTTGCAAGTTGGGCGGAATTAAGACACGATAACCTTTTATATGCAAAACAATCTTATACTAGCGGTACTTCTTGTTCTTTTCCATACAGCTATGTAGAACCATTCCCTGAGTTTTATGAAAGTCTGCAAGGATTTGCACTTTCGGCAAAAGATAAAATTCAAAATCTTAATTTTAGTGATGAATACACAAAAGGATTTATAACATCTTACTTTTCTACTTTATATGAGATTTCTGATACACTTAAGACGATCACAAATAAGGAATTAGATGGAGAAATTTTGAATGATCAGGAAATCACTTTTCTGCAGGATATTATTTACAAAAATGCATATGCTGGTTCAGGTGATACGCCATATAAAGGATGGTATTCAAGGTTGTTTTACCGTGATGCAGAGTATATTGGTGATTCAGGGCTAAATTCAGGATTACTTGAAAGCAATCATTTAGTAGCGGATATGCACACTACACCAACAGACTGTGTGGGCGGACTTTTAGGCTGGGTTAAACATGTCGGAACGGGACCAATAAATCTTGGCGTTTTTGTAACGCCGTGGGGTGATGGAGTGCCGACGGCATTTGTTGGTCCTGTTATGAGTTACTATGAATATACAACAAGTGGATTTCTGAGATTAACTGATCAGGAATGGAATGATCAATATTTACAATCGGCATTAAGACCAGAGTGGGTAAATATTTATTTAGCAGATTCATCCGGTAATTCAAGAGGCGCCGGACCAATGTTAATTACTGATGTTAAACCGGAACAAACGGGAGCAATAATTCCTGAATCTGAAATTATAATTGGGAACTACCCTAATCCATTTAACTCAACAACTCTTATTGCTTTCTCAATTCCCTATAATCTTACAAATGAAAATACTGAACTGAAAATATATAACATTCAAGGAAGTTTAGTTGCAACTTTGGTTAACGAGCAACTTGCTGCGGGTAACTATATTGTAAAGTGGGCAGGGAAGAATCAAAATAATCTTGATGTGGCAAGCGGAATATACTTTTACAACATAAAAGTTGGAGACAAATTTAAAAGCGGAAAAATGAATTTGCTTAAATAGTTTTGCCGAGTGTCTGAATATTTTTATCTTTCGATAAAAAAAATCAGATAATGCTAAATTATATTCTTGTTTCAGCCGGAGCCGCAGTTGGCGGAGCGTTTCGTTACAGTATCTCAAATTACATTCAAAGGCACATCTCTGTAATATTTCCTTACGGAACTCTGGTTGTTAATGTTATCGGTTCATTCATTCTTGGAATTACCATGTTTTACCTGAATGAAAAAGAATTAATAGGCAGTGAGTTTAGATTATTTCTTGCCGTTGGTTTTTGCGGTGGATTTACAACCTTTTCTACATTTTCGTACGAAACAATTAATCTATTCAGAGATGCCGAATTTGGTCTAGCTATTTTTAATGTATTTCTAAATGTTATCTTATGTTTAATTGGAATTTATCTTGCTTATTTAATTTCAAAACTTATAGGTTAATTAATGGAAACTAACAGCGAAGCAAAACTGCTTAGAATTTTTATAGGTGAAAGCGATAGAATTAAAGGCAAACCTGTTTATGAAGAAATTGTGTTTAAAGCAAGAGAAGCTGAGCTTGCCGGCGTTACAGTTATAAAAGGCATAATGGGTTTTGGTGCAAATAGTATAATTCATACTTCAAAAATATTAACCCTTTCAGAAGACCTTCCACTAATTATAGAAATTGTTGATAAACTATCAAAAATTGAAGACTTTATCCCTATTATCAACGAAATATTTGAAAAAGCTAATATTGGCGGGCTGGTAACAATTGAGAAAGCAGAAATCATAAAATATATTTCAACAAAAAAATAATATTTTAAATTATCGCTGTTTTCCAACCCTCAATTCTTAACAAACTGGTAACATTCCCTTAACATTCCCTTAATATTGAAGACTTAGTTTTCACCCGTCGAAGAAAACAAAATTTAACGGAGAGAAAATGCTAAACCATTTACAATTAAAAAATTGTGTCAATCATAGATTGAAATATTTATTCATAATACTCATTGCGTTTTTAATGATACCGAATAATATATTTTCACAACAAACCGGAAGTATATCAGGTAAGATTACTGATAAGGGAAATAACGAAGACCTTATCGGTGCAAACGTTCTCGTAGTTGGAACAACTATAGGCGCATCAACCGATATAGATGGTAAATTTATCATCAAAGGACTATCTGAAGGAAATTACAACATAAAAGTCTCTTATGTTTCCTATAAAAGTGTAACAGTTGAAAATATTCAGGTTAAATCAGGCAACAATACAGATATGAATATTTCATTAGAGCCAGCCACGACCGAATTGGATGAAGTTGTTGTTACTGCTGAAGCGTTAAAAAATACAGAAGCTAATATTTTAAAGATTCAAAAAAATTCATCAAACATTGTTGATGGTGTTAGCGCGGAATTGATTAAGAAAAATAATTCTTCAGACGGTGCCGATATCCTGAAAAGAATGACCGGTGTAACAATAACGGAAGGAAAATATGCGTTTATAAGAGGAGTTGGTGACCGTTATAACAATACAATGTTAAATGGTGCAAGTTTGCCAAGTACTGATCCTGAAAAGAAAAGTTTTTCTTATGATATTTTCCCTGCAAGTCTTGTGGAAAATATTTTAACGTTAAAAACTGCAACACCGGATATACCAGCAGATTTTTCCGGTGGATTAGTCCAAATAAATACTATTGAATTTCCATCCAAATTTATATTTGATTTTAGTACCTCCGGAGCATACAATACTAATACGACAGGAAAAACTTTCTATTCATACAAAGGTGGTAAAACCGATTTTCTTGGATTTGACGATGGGACAAGGGATATGCCCGGCGCCATTTCAGGAACTAAGCTCGCAAGAGGCAACTATTCTGATTCTGCTTTAACAGCTATAACAAAATCATTCAGCAACGATTGGAAAACTAGTACAAAAAGTTCTCCCATGAATGGTTCCTTCAAATTAGATATCGGAAATAAAATAGACATTGATGATAATGTTTTTGGATATGTAGTGTCTTTAACTTATTCAAATACAAACTCAATATTGAATTTAGAGAAGAATTTTTATGATTTTTCAGGGGCAAGATATAATTACAAAGGTTATAGCTATAACAATACAGTTGCCTGGGGCGGGCTATTGAATATTAGTTATAAATTTGGTAGAACAAACAAAATCAGCTTTAAAAATATTTATAATCAAAATGCTGATGATATAACAACTCTTTATTCCGGTGATTATAGATACGCGGATCAATTTCGGGAAATAACTTCTTTCAATTACGTCTCACGATCCTTGTTGTCTAATCAATTAATAGGTCAGCACCAATTTAGCAGCGTTTTCCGCGGGCTTAATTTGGATTGGAATTTAAGCTACGCACAATCAAAAAGGGATGAACCAGATGGCAGAAGATATCTATATGCAAGAAGCCTTGAAGACCCGAACGAACCGCTACGATTTCAATTGGACCAATCATTAGCTACCAGATATTACGGAAAATTAAAAGATTATAACTATAGCGGGAATGTTGATTTTAATTTCCAGCTATTCGAGAACCCTGAATTACCAAAATTAAAAGTTGGATATCTTTTTGATAAAAAAGATAGAGACTTTAGTGCAAGAACTTTTGGATTTAAAAATATTCCCGGTGGAAACTTTGCACATGAAGATAGTGTATTACAAGGTTCAGTCGAAAGTATTTTTAATCCAGAGAACATTACTACAAAATTCCTTCAAGTAATAGAAATAACTAAGCCTTCGGACAGCTATACTTCTCAACAAACAATAAATTCCGGTTATGCAATGTTCGATGCAACACTATTGCAAAAACTTAAGCTTGTTGCAGGTTTTAGATATGAAAATTCAAATCAAACTTTAACATCTATTAATTTGCAGGGTGATAGTATTAATGTAAATAATCTTTATGATGATTTGCTTCCAAGTATTAACTTGACTTACCTTCTTAACGAATGGATAAATATAAGAGCATCTTACAGCGTTACCTTAGGAAGACCAGAATTTAGAGAATTAGCTCCTTTTACATACTTCGATTTTATTGACAATGAACTTGTAGAAGGAAATCCAGGATTAAAAAGAAGCTTAATCAATAATTATGACTTACGCTTTGAGTTGTATCCTGGCGCTGGTGAATTAGTTGCTTTGGGTTTCTTTTATAAAAGATTTAGAGACCCCATTGAAGAAGTGCTGCAAGCCTCTGCTAATGAACCAATCAGATCTTTTGAAAATGCTGAGCTAGCAACAAACTATGGTCTCGAAATTGAGCTAAGAAAATCGCTTTCCTTCATTTCAACTCTTTTCCAAAAATTTTCTTTTGTTGGCAATGCCAGTCTTATTCATTCAAAAGTTGAGCTTGCTGATAACGGCTTCCAACAAGATAATAGACCATTACAAGGACAAGCTCCATACGTATTTAATTTGGGCTTATACTATGATGATTTTGACCTTGGTCTAAATAGCTCGCTTGTCTATAACAAAGTTGGTGAAAGAATAGCCAGAGTTGGTTCAAAAGATTTAGGAAATATTTTAGAAAAACCAATTGATTTGATTGATTTTTCAATTTCAAAAACCCTAATAGGCAATTTCGCAGTTAAGTTAACGATCAAGGACTTACTAAACCAGGATAGGGTTTTAATTCAGCAATCACCATTAGGCGATAAAGTATCAGAATTAGAGAAAACTGGAAGGATAATTTCTCTGGGGCTTTCATATAAACTGTAATATTTATGGAGATAAATTAATTATTCAAACATCAACTTATTAGGAGTAAATTATGAGGAATGCACTTTTTCTATACTTTGTTCTATTTTTTGTCGGAAGCTTTACGTTTGCACAAGAAGTCATCACAGGTAATATCACATCAGATATGACATTAACATCTGACAAGACATATATGTTAAGAGATATTGTTAGGGTTCAATCGGGAGCAACATTAACAATCCAGCCGGGTACAATAATCTA
>JBAQCL010000091.1:0-9989 GCA_049294175.1 Ignavibacteriaceae bacterium
CAGTCATTAAATTATAAAACTCCAGCAGAAGTATATTTTAACTAAGTATGGAATGAACTATTTTTATATAAACAATACCACATTAAATTATCTTAAAATTCTGTCCAGTACATGGGGTACACTTAACACATAGTGATGAAGATCATCATCATTAATGAGTGATATTTCTTTTATCAAATACATCAGTTAATAAAATGATTGTAGAGTAATTATTAACACTAATATAGGAGTGCTAAATGTTTCACAATTTTATGTCTGGAGGAATGTGGTTTGGCTGGATATTCTGGATTTTTATAATTGTATTAATTGTTTGGTTAGTTGTTAATCAAAGCAACAGAAATAGACAAAGTTACCTACCACCACAACAGGAAACTGCATTGGATATTCTGAAAAAGAGATATGCAAAAGGTGAAATTTCAAAAGATGAATTTGAACAGATGAAAAAAGATTTAAGTGTATAAATTGCGAGTGTGTAGATTATAGTTGATTTACTTATTCAATTTAAATTATTGTTTAAAATTAATTTATCAAGGTTTCAATTAATATTATTAACAATTAGAAAAGGCTCATTTATGAAAAAGTTTACGCTTATTATGTTTTATATTTTTGCATTAATATTTACAATTGCATTCTCAGTAAAAGCTCAGTCGTGGGATGATGGGATGTACAATAATGGAAGAAGTATGATGGACTGGCGTGGTACAGAACCTTTTTACACCGTGAGTGGGAAAATAATTATTGATACTTCCTTTACTACTTCGTTTTATATGGGCAATATGCGTCCGGCAAATTATTACCTTGATACAGTCGGCAACGGAAGCAAAAATTATCAACTGTTCTTTGGACCTTATTGGTACCAACCGACGAATGGCACAGTTAAACCTGTTGATGGGCAAAGCATTATTCTTAAAGGTGTTAAAATAACAACTATGATACCGCCAATGTTAAGCGTGTACATTATTGATGGAAATCTATGGCGAGATACTGTAAGTGTAGCATCCTGGTCAGGGAACTGGATTAATAAAACAGACTCAGACTCAATAAATATTTTTTGCCCAACGGATAGCCTTTCACATATGAGACTTTCACCAAATTCAATGAGTTCAGGGATGATGGGAGGCGGAATGCAATGGCCTGATTCTATTTTTTGTCAGTTTGAACAAATGTTGCTTGATAGTATTCCATTAACAATTAAAGATAAATCATTAATGGGTTTTCATATAGATATGTTTAATCCAATGGGACAGACTATGATGCAGATGGGTTCAATGAACAACGGAATGATGACAATGATGAAACCTGTTCAGATTGTATTTCATATGTCACAGGATTCTTTGAATAACATGTACCAGTTGACCTGCCAGTATATGGATAATAGTGGGAATTGGAATACGGTATCAGGGCTTACTGTAAATTCAGCAGCTAATACGATTACTATATCTCAATCAAATTTGTATTCATATTATGTTGTACTACCCACAACAGCAACAGCAGTCGAGTCTGAAAATAGTTTATTACCAAAAAATTATAACCTTGGGCAAAATTTTCCCAATCCTTTTAACCCATCAACAACAATTGAATTTTCTCTTCCTCAAAAATCTGCAGTTATATTAACTGTTTATGATCTTATTGGGAAAAAGGTAACCGAATTAGTTAACGGAAATTACGAAGCAGGTAAATATTCAATAAAATTTGACGCTAAGAATCTATCTTCCGGCATTTATTTCTATCAATTAAAGACCGATAATTTTTATAAAGTAAAAAAAATGCAACTAATTAAATAATAGGAATTATTTAAAATTCCCAGAAAACAGGCGGTTCTTAAATTATTAAAATTTAATCGAGTAAAAATCGTAAACATGCATTGGAGAAAAAATGGAAAAAATAATCTTTGCCGTTATATAGTTTTATGTCTTCTGTATTCCAAACATACTTGCTCAGGATATGAAGGATGAAGGAATGAAAGATATGTTTGTTCATCCATTCTTTGCTCATATGGCACTTGCTGATGAACCATGAACCGTTTCCTTTCGTTTTCGGGATTGCGGTTTAGGGAGGAAATAAATTTAAGTAATGATTTTGCATATCATATTGAGGCTGGATTGGCGCCTAATTTTGGAATTCATTTGAGAAGAAATGGAGTTAAGCGTGAAAGTTATTCGGAAATTATGCTGATGTATAATGCGTTTACTACAGAAAATAAAAATTTTGGAATAAGTTTGTTTGGGCAGGTTAGTATTCCAACCGGTTCCGTTGAATCAAATACATATAAAGGTTTATTCGGATTCGGTATTAAACAAGCTTTACCGCCTATCGTTGTTTTCAATGGAGATATGCATTACGACCCCAAAGACAATATGGCTGAATATGAAGCTTCTTTTGTATTCCGTGCTTCACAACTTTTTTATCCTATAATTGAAGGAGGCTGCGAAATTACTTCAGACTTTACTTCTTTTTATTTAATGCCGGGAATAAAATTTAGAATACAAGAAAACCAAACAATCGGATTAGGATTTAAAGGAGCAGTTACTAAAGAAAGAGACTATGATGTTCTGACCGTATTATACAATATGGGATTGAGTTCTAAATTGAAGTAGATAATAGTAATTCTGTGGAATTGACTCTTTATGAACTAATAAAAAAATATGTAAATAAATCCATTTAATAAAACATCAGGAGCTTGGATTATGTATATGAAAGTAAAAGTAATTTTTTGGTTGGGAATTGTACTGCTTACAATAAGCTGTAATTCTCAAACAAATGGAGACAAGGGAAATGGAACTGCATGGGGAGTCGGATCATTCAATTCCAATGGGAAACGAATTTATTTTACTGCTACCAGTGAGCGCGGTTCTGCAATAACATACACAGGCGGACCGTCGACAGGTATGATGATGATGGGTGGCAACCTGGCTTGCGTATCTTGCCACGGTACAGATGCTCGGGGGGGAAGGCACATGATGCATATGGAAACTATGGATGCGCCGGATATTCGTTGGTCTTCATTAGCTAGTGATCATGATGAGGAACATTCAGATATGGGAAAGCAAGAAAATCACGGATCTTATAGTTTTGAAGATTTCCGTAATGCAGTTGAAGGAGGTAAACATCCGGATGGCGATGAACTTAAAAAAGATATGCCACGCTGGAAAATGAGTGACGAGGATTTGCAAGATTTGATGAATTATCTCAAATCACTGCAGTGACAGTTTGAACTATAAATAGTATGAAAATATGCAGAAAAATTAGGAGTACAGTATGGAAAACAAACATCATAATCATAACGCCCACAAAATGGATCAAAATAAAGATTCAGGAATGGATCATTCAAAACACAAAGATCAAAGTCCTCATGAAGAGATGAATAATATAAAGGTTGAGCATGGCAGGCATAACCATTCTGAACACCATGGACATATGATTGAGGACTTCAAAAAGAGATTTTGGATTTCACTTGTAATTACAATTCCAATTCTTCTTCTTTCACCACTGGTTCAGCAATTTCTTGGACTTAAATATACTTTGCACTTCAGTGGCGATATTTATGTCTTGTTTGGACTTTCAACATTCACATTTTTCTACGGTGGCTTGCCTTTCTTAAAAGGGCTAGTTAATGAATTGAAAAAGAAGCAACCCGGAATGATGACATTAATAGCACTCGCGATTTCTGTTGCTTATTTCTACAGCAGTGCTGTTGTGTTTGGTGTTAAAGGGGAAGTCTTTTTCTGGGAACTTGCAACTTTAATTGACATTATGCTTCTTGGTCATTGGATAGAAATGAAATCAGTGATGGGCGCCTCAAAAGCACTTGAAGAACTTGCCAAACTTATGCCCGATGAAGCTCATAAGATCGATGATAAAGGAAATGTTACTGATGTTCATATTTCTGAACTTAAACACAAAGCTAAATTATTAATAAAACCCGGAGAAAAGATTCCTGCCGATGGAAAAATCTTTGAAGGTAAAAGCTCCATCAATGAAGCAATGATCACCGGCGAATCAAAACCTGTTTCTAAAAGTGAAGGCGATAATGTGATTGGTGGATCGATCAATGGTGAAGGCTCAATAAAAATTATAGTTGAGAAAATTGGTGATGAAACTTTTCTTTCGCAGGTTGTTAAGATGGTTAAAGAAGCGCAAGAAAGTAAATCAAAAACACAAAACTTTGCAAACAAAGCTGCTTTCTGGTTAACAATTATTGCAATATCAGCCGGCGCCGTAACAATGTTTGTTTGGCTTGTGTTTACCGGACAAAGTTTTAACTTTGCATTATCCAGGACTGTAACTGTAATGGTTATTACTTGTCCACACGCACTTGGTTTAGCAATTCCTTTAGTAGTTGCAGTTTCAACTGCACTTTCTGCAAAGAGCGGTTTACTTATAAGAAACAGAAATGCTTTTGAACAAGCCAGAAATATTCAGGCAATTATTTTTGATAAGACAGGAACATTAACCAAAGGTGAGTTTGGTGTAACGGAAACGATATCTTTTGATAAGGAGTATGACGAAAAAGAAATTCTAAAATATGCGGCAGCAGTGGAATCCGAATCAGAACATCCGATTGCACAAGGAATTGTTAAATCATCAGAAGATAAATATCAGTTGAAAAATTTTAATTCTATTCCGGGTAAAGGTGCCGAAGGAAAAGTAAACGGCAAAGATGTTAAAGTTATTAGTCCTGGATATCTCGAAGAAAATAAAATTGAGATTCAACAAAAAGAAACGATTGAAAAATTATCCAGTCAGGGTAAGACAGTTGTATTTGTTCTTATTGATAATAAATTAACAGGGGCAATCGCTTTAGCTGATATCATCAGGGAAGAATCAAAGGAAGCAATAAAGCTTCTTAAGGAATTTGGAATAAAAACGATGATGCTTACAGGCGATAATAAGCAGGTTGCAAGTTGGGTTGCAGATGAACTTGGACTCGATGATTATTTTGCTGAAGTACTACCGAATAAAAAAGCAGAGAAAGTAAAAGAAGTACAAAGTCGTGGAATGATAGTAGCAATGACAGGCGACGGTGTAAACGATGCACCTGCTTTGGCTCAGGCTGATGTGGGAATTGCTATCGGTGCAGGAACAGATGTTGCAGTTGAAACTGCTGATATAATTTTAGTAAGGAGTAATCCGAAAGATGTTGTAACTTTAATAAAATTTTCAAAAGCAACATACAGTAAAATGATTCAGAATTTAATTTGGGCAACCGGTTATAACGTAGTTGCTATTCCATTAGCAGCAGGAGTTTTATATTCAGCAGGGATTATTTTAAGTCCGGCACTTGGTGCTGTGCTAATGTCATTAAGTACAATCATTGTAGCGATAAATGCTAAGTTGTTAAAAGTTTAATTTTAATTAAAAAGTCCCGAGAAAATTTCGGGGCTTTTTTTATTTATCGTTTTTCTATTTCTTGCCACCGTAAACATATTTTAAAAATTCATCTCTAAAGATGCTGTCTAAAAATTTTCCGTGATAGCTGGATGTTATTGTTGAACTTGATACGTCCTGCACACCGCGTGAGGCAATACATAAATAATCTATTTTAATTACAACTACGACATCACCTGAACCAAGCATTTCTTTCATATCGTTAGCATTTTATACCGTTAATCTTTCCAGCACTTGGGGCTGTTTACTATAATAATGGATCATTCTATTAATCTTTGAAAGACCAACAAATTTTCCTTCTGAAAAATAGACTACATTAGCTTTGTCTATTATAGGAACAAAATGATGCTCGCAGTAAGAATAGACTGAAATATTTTTTCCCACAGCATTTGATTGAATTTATATTTGTTTTCAAAAAGAGTCACAGCCGGTTTATTTTTTGGATTTAATCCACTGAATGCCTCTTTTACATACATCTTTGCAACCATGGGCGAAGTGGCTTTATAAACTATCATCAGATAAATCAAGACCCATAATTTCCATTATTTCTCTGAAATTCTTTTCAATTAACTCAATTTTTATTTCATCATCTAACTTAAAAGCATCTGATCCAATTGGTGTTTCGATTGAAGTAAGTATATGATCTTCACTCAATTCCTCTTCCGGTTTGGGGTTAGAAAAGTCGTCTTTCATATTATTCCTTTTTGATTTATAGTATAAACTTAAATTTCAGCAAGAAAGTTTCATTTATTTAATTTATCTTTATATTTAAGACGAACAGGATAGTAAAACATTTCAATATTGGTATTATTATTGATATTAATCACATTAGCAGGAACGGAAAAACTTTTAGTGTCATCTAATTCTATGAATGTTAGAAAAAAAATAAAAAATGATTAATAAAGAAAAAATATTATTAGCCACCGAGTATTTTAATAAAGCCTATCAGTTTCATATGAGCGGCAATATTAAAGAAGCAATTAGTGCATACAAAAAATCAATTGATTACTATCCAACTCCTAAAGCGCACACTTTTTTAGGATGGGCTTTCAGTCTTAACGGAATGTTTGAAGAGGCAATTGATGAATGTAAAACAGCGATTGATCTTGACCCGGATTATGGTAATCCGTACAACGATATTGGATCTTACCTGATAAATCTTGAGCAATATGATGAAGCTGTTTACTGGCTTGAGAAAGCAATTGAAGCGCCTGATTATGAGCTAAGACATTTTCCGTATTACAATCTTGGCAGAATTTATGAAAAAAAAGGCGAGTGGTTTTCAGCTCTGCATAATTATGAAGAGGCTTTGAAACATAACCCTAACTATGAATTGGCTAAGAATGCATTTATCAGATTAACAGCAATGATGAATTGATTGTTATTTTAATTGCCTCAAATTAAAATTGTAAAACTATTATTCGATTGTTAAATTACTTACCAGATAATTTAATTTTTTTAAAATCTGTTTAACCCAATCTGAGTGTCCATGAAAGTTAGTGAACTATTAAAACCGGAATTTGTTATTCCGCAGCTTAAAGGCGAAACAAAAGAAGATGTAATCAACGAATTGATTGATCTTTTTAAGAACGATCCAAGAGTTGAAGATATAGAAAAAGTAAGAACAGCGGTGCTTGAGCGGGAAAAGGTTATGTCAACAGGTGTTGGAAAAGGTTTTGCAATTCCTCACGGTAAAACAAACGCTGTTAAAGAAATAGTTGGAGCTTTTGGTAAAATTTCTGAAGGTGTTGATTACGACTCCCTTGATGGTAATCCTGTACAGCTTATTTTTTTACTTGTTGGTAAAGATAACCTTATCAGCACGCATATAAAATTGCTAAGCAGAATTTCCCGTTTGATGAATAAAGATGATTTCAGACATCGTCTTACGGAAGCAAATACAGCCGATGATATTGTAAAACTGTTTTCGGATGAAGAAGAACATTTTCTCGAACTTTAAAATAACTGTCATCCTGAGTTTGTTGAAGGGTGACCTGCCTGATATAATTATTAATCCGTCACACTTTCGGCATTATTCAGTGTGGCAAACATATCCAATTTTATAAATGATTAAAGCGATAACCGGAACAAAAGATATACTGCCTTCGGAAATTTCAAAGTGGCATCATCTTGAAAATCTTATAAGAAAATCATTCCAATTATTTAATTACAAAGAAATCCGTACTCCTGTTTTCGAAGAGACAGCTTTATTTGCCCGTGGCATTGGCGAGGAAACAGACATTGTTAGTAAAGAGATGTACACTTTTAAAGACAGAAGTGAAACAAGCATTACTTTACGTCCGGAAAATACAGCGGGAGTTGTTCGTGCTTTTATTGAACAATCACTTGGCGCGCAGCAACCATTAAATAAACTGTATTACATCGGTGCAATGTTCCGGCAGGAAAGACCACAAGCGGGAAGACTAAGACAATTTCATCAATTTGGTGCGGAAGCTCTTGGCAGCACATCTCCATTGCTTGATGCTGAAATGATTCAGGTAGCTTTTCATATTCTTAAAAATCTTGGATTAAAAAATCTTGTTGTAAAAATTAACTCGCTTGGTATTCCCGAAGTAAGAGAAAATTATAAAAATGTTCTTCGTGAATTTCTTAAAGATAAAAAAGATAAACTTTCCGAAGAAAGCAGGAAAAGATTTGAAACAAATATTTTAAGAATATTCGACAGTAAAATTGAAGTTGATCAATTGATTATGAAAGATGCGCCGCTATTGATTGACTATCTTGATGAACAAAGTAAAAATGATTTTGAAGTTGTAAAAAATTATTTAACAAAAGTTTCCATCCCTTTTGAAATTGATCCTGTGCTTGTACGCGGATTGGATTACTACACAAAAACCACTTTTGAAATTGTAAGTGGAAGCGTTGGATCTCAAAGTGCGCTTTGCGGCGGTGGAAGATATGATTTATTGGTTGAAGAACTTGGTGGAAAACCAACTCCCGGGGTTGGATTTGCAGCTGGAATGGAAAGAATTCTTCTTGCCTGCGAAAATGAAAAATCATTACAAATACCCGATGATTCTATTGATGTTTATCTCGTAAGAATCGATAATGATCTTGAACTTGAAATTGCTAATCTCGCCTCCATTTTACGCCGGGAAAATTTGATTTGCGATTATGATTATCTTGATAGAAGTGTAAAAGCACAAATGCGGGAAGCAAATAGATACAATGCTAAATTTGTTGTGTTTGTTGGCGGAGAAGAATATAAACGAGGGGAGCTTGTTGTTAAAAATCTTTCAAACAGCGAACAGCAAATAATTAAGCTTACTGATGTTTTAAAAATAAAATCATTAATTAATCCTAATTGATTTATAAAACCGGCATTATAAATAATTTAATAGTTCAGTTAATTCTAACATACACCCCAAAGGAAAAATAATTGAACCTAATCATTGGAAGGAAGCCTGTTTTAGAAGCACTTAATTCTGATGAAGAAATTTCCCAGGTTTATATTTTATTTGGGCAGGAAGGCGGAATAATAAATGCAATTCGTGTTGCTGCCAAAAAAAAAGGAATAAAAGTAAACCAGATTCCATTCGATAAATTCAAACAGATAACACAAAGTAAAATTGCCCATGGTGTTGCTGCTGTAAAATTTGAACAAAAATTTTACGAACTTCATGAAATAATTTCAGAAGCAAAAAAATCTTATTACCCGCTAATCTTAATTTTAGATTCAATTCAGGATACACACAACGTTGGCGCAATTTTGCGTAGTGCTGATTGCAGCGGAGTTGATGGAGTTATCATTACAAAACATAACTCAGCCCCGATTAATGAAACAGTAGTAAAAACATCTGCCGGTGCAAGTGAACATGTTAAAATTGCACAAATAAATAATCTTGCTCAAACTATAGAAGAACTAAAACAAAATGGTTTTTGGATTGTTGGTTCCTATCTTGAAGGAGCGAAAAATTACACAACAGTTGACTACAAAATTCCAATTGCAGTAATTGTCGGTAATGAAGAAAAAGGAATAAGAAAACTTACCGCTGATAAATGCGATCATCTGATTAAGATACCAATGAAAGGAAAAATCCAATCACTTAACGTTTCTGTTGCAACCGGGGTTTTACTTTTTGAAATATTAAGACAAAGAAGTATATAGATCCACAATATTGCTATTTGAAAAAACTTTAGATAAATTTATATAGTAATAAAGCAGGAAATATGAAGTACTTTATACTTGTATTTTTTGTTCTTTTATCAACCGCCTCTTTGTATTCGCAACAATTTTCAAGATTGAATGGTTTAGAAGATTCTCAGGGAAATACAATTCTTCTTTACTCATTCGGTGTTGATCTGTCCGGTAGATTTAGTCCCACCTTTCAATATAATGTTAACTCCGGAATTGAAACTAAAATTATGGATGCATATTCTAATGTGATTGATACTTCTCATACTAATTCAATAACCATTGAGGATTATGAGTTTTTTACTAACGATATTAATAATCCCAAATTTGTCATTAAGTAAAAAGCTCTAATGACCGCCAATAGGAAGAAACAGAGATAAGTTATTTAGAAATAAAGAGATAAGTAATATTTTAACAATTACAATCAGAGAAAATTATACAGTAA
>JBAQCL010000092.1:0-23020 GCA_049294175.1 Ignavibacteriaceae bacterium
TTACTGTATAATTTTCTCTGATTGTAATTGTTAAAATATTACTTATCTCTTTATTTCTAAATAACTTATCTCTGTTTCTTCCTATTGGCGGTCATTAGAGCTTTTTACTTAATGACAAATTTGGGATAATAATATATTTGGGTGATAATAGTTTTGAACAGGCAGAAACTGAAATTAAAAAAATTGAAAATACTGTGCCCAATATAGCTCAATCACTAAAAAATGGAATGTTAAAGAAAAAGAAATCCTTGCGAAAATAATTCCTTTCCATTTGAGTAGTTATAAAACAGGCGTCCGGGTTTTAATTGGGCTTGTATAAGAGAATTTGGCTTTTTAATGGATTTTTTCAAACATTTCGCAATAATATTTTCTTGTATGTCAGGTAAATTAATCCTATTTTTGGTTATGTGATTCGCCCCGTTGAGGGCGTTTTTTATTAGTATGGATTTAATTAAAGAAAATATTACTAAAATTTCTGCTGAAATAGCAGAAAAACTTGGCTTTTTCCTTGTGGATGTAGTTTTTAGAGGCGATCAAAGAAAAAGAATTGTTGAAATATATGTTGACGGAGAAAAAAATGTTTCCGCCGATAATCTTGCCGATATTAGCAGGGAAATTAATACTATAATAGAAGAACAGAATTTGATTAAAGGATCGTACCGCTTAGATGTCTCTACTCCCGGAGTTGATAGACCTTTAAAATATCTTAAACAATTTCCCAAACACCTTAACAGAAATTTTGAAATTACTTACAATACCGGTACAGAAATAAAAACCATAACTGGAAAACTTCTTGGTTTGAAAGGTGAAGAACTTACCTTTCTTTCCGAAAAAAATAATTTAATTGTTGAATTTAAAAATATCACAAAAGCAAAAGTCTTAATTAGTTTTTCTTAGAAAGAGGAGATAATAAATGAACTATGATATTGTCGAATCCTTTGCCCAGATGGTAAGGGAGAAAGGCATAGATAGAGACGTTCTTGGCGGAATTCTTGAAGACATTTTTGGATTACTTGTTAGAAAGAAATTTGGCGAAGAAGCAAAATATGATGTTGTTGTTAATATGGATAGAGGAGATATTGAAATTTTTCTTGAACGTGAAATAGTTGACGTTGTTGAAAATCCTAATACGCAGGTAAGTATTGATGAAGTAAATAAACGCGGAAATGCTGATGATCTGGAAGTTGGCGAAGACTATGTTGAAAAAATAGAATTAGCCACTTTGGGAAGAAGACTTGTTGTGCTTGCAAAACAAAGCTTAAATCAAAAAATACGTGAGCTTGAAAAAGAAATTATTTATAACGAATATAATGAACTGCTTGGTGAAATTGTTGTTGGTGATATTTATCAGATTAGAAAAAATGATATTCTTATAAATCATAATAAAAATGAATTGATACTTCCGCGCTCAGAACAAATTCCTTTTGAAAAATATAAAAAAGGAGAAACAATAAGAGCAATAGTTAAAGAAGTAAAAAAAGGTAGCAGCGGTCCGGTAATTATAATTTCAAGATCAGATAATATGTTTTTAAGAAGATTATTTGAAATTGAAATTCCTGAAATTTATGACGGAATAATTGATATAAAAGCTATTGCCCGCGAGCCGGGTGAAAGAGCAAAAATTGCTGTTGAATCTCAGGACGCAAGGATTGATGCTGTTGGAGCCTGTGTTGGAATGAAGGGTGTAAGAATTCATGCTATAGTGCGCGAACTTAACAATGAAAATATAGATGTTATAAATTATTCCGATGATCCTATCGTTTTTATTCAAAAATCTCTTGCTCCTGCAAAGCTAAAGAAAATTGAGCTTGATGAGGAAGAAAGAAAAGCAGTTGTTACTGCCGATAGCGATCAGGTTTCATTGATCGTAGGAAGAAATGGTGTTAACATACGGCTTGCCATGAAGTTAACAGGATACGAAATAGAAATTTTACGTGAAGAAAAACCGTTTGAAGAGTATGAAGAAGACATTGAACTTTTTGATCTTAAAGAAGAACTCGGCAATGAGGTTTATGATATTTTGATAAATAATGGTTATGATACAGCTTTGGATGTACTTACTGCAGGTGCTGGAAAATTGAAAGAAATTAAAGATTTTGATGAAGCAAAAATCGAAGAAATAATTGAAATCATTAAATCGCAATTTGAAGAAGAAGATTAGCCGAACAAAAAGGTAGTTAAATAAATGTCTGAAAAAAAATCGACAAAAGTAAGATTATATAAATATGCAGCGGAGATAAACCTCTCTTCTGAAAATCTAATTGATTTTCTTAAAAGTAAGGGGCATGAGGTCAAATCTCATCAGTCCATTCTTACGGAAGAAATGATTGCCGATGTAAATGCTCATTTCAAAAAAGATATAGAGAAAGCAGAACAGCATTATAAAAAAATTGCTGAGTTCAACAAGAAGAGAGCTGAAAAATCCGACAAAGAAGAAAAAACTGAGCAGACTGAAGAAAATATTGAGCAAGTAGATGAAGTAAAAGAAGAGGTGGCTACCGAAACTCAGGTTGAAGAACCTGTGGAAGTCTCTGAAGTTGTCGAAGAAGTTGTTCCGTCAGCACCGGTTGAAGCTACGGTAGAAGAAATTAAGGTTGAAGATACAAATGAAATGGAAGTTGTTGAGGAAGCGGTTGTCAGGGATAAATTTGTTTCACCAAAAGATCTGGAAGCTAAAAAAGTAAAAGGATTAAAAGTTGTAGGTAAAATAGATCTTAATGAGGGTAAAAAAGAAAAACCACCTGTAAATAGAGAAGTTTCAAAACCCAATCAGGAAACAAGCGAGGCTTCCAAAAAGAAAAAAAGACCGAAGGCAAAAAAGAAAACAACCACTGAAGTTCTGACTGAAGAAGTTACTGTTGTAAAGAAAAGAAAACGTGTTAAGAAATTTGAAATTGATGAAAAAGATGTAAAGGCTGCTATTAAAAAAACGATGCTGAGTATGGATGATACCGTTGTTACAAACAGAGCCGCATCCAGAAAAAAGAAAAGAAAAGAAAGAGAAGCAGAGGAAGAAAGATTACAGGAATTAAAATCGTTAGAACAAAATAAATTAAAGGTTAACGAATTTATTGCTGTAAATGAACTTGCTAATTTAATGAATGTGCCTGTTGGTGAGGTTATTTCTAAATGTATCAGCCTTGGTTTAATGGTTTCAATAAATCAAAGACTTGATGTTGAAACAATAACGCTTGTTGCAGATGAATTTGGTTTTGAAGTCGAGTTCCAGAAAGAATATTCTTCCGAAGTGCTGGAAGATATTGTTGATGATGAAGAATCTCTTCAGCCACGCCCCCCTGTTGTTACAATTATGGGGCACGTAGATCATGGTAAAACATCTCTTCTTGATTATATAAGAAGAACAAATGTTGTTGCCGGTGAAGCCGGAGGAATAACCCAGCATATCGGGGCTTACCGTGTTGATGTTGGCGGAGGAAAACAAATAACTTTTCTTGATACTCCCGGTCACGAAGCCTTTACTGCTATGAGAGCGCGCGGTGCGCAGCTAACAGATATAGTCGTTTTGGTAATTGCCGCTGATGATGCTGTAATGCCGCAAACTGTTGAAGCACTAAATCATGCCCAGGCTGCAGGCGTTCCCATTATTATCGCAATAAATAAGATAGATAAACCCGGCGCAAATCCGGATAGAATTAAACAACAATTAGCAGATAGAAATGTACTTGTAGAAGATTGGGGCGGTAAATATCAGAGTGTTCATCTTTCTGCAAAATCAGGTTTGAATGTTGATCTATTGTTGGAAAAAATTATTCTTGAAGCTGACTTACTTGATTTGAAAGCTAATCCTGATAGATTTGCCCGTGGCGCAGTTGTAGAAGCTGAATTGGATAAAGGACGTGGTGTTACCGGAACTATTCTTGTACAAAAAGGAACCCTGAAAATCGGCGATCCGTTTATTGCAGGTGTTCATCATGGAAAAGTAAGAGCAATGTTTGATGAAAGAGGTAATAAAGTTTTTGAAGCGCCGCCATCTACTCCGGTTTTGGTACTTGGTTGTGAAGGTGCCCCGCAAGCAGGTGATACTTTTATTGTGCTTGAATCCGAACGAGTAGCCCGTGAAATAAGTTTAAAACGCCAACAACTAAAAAGAGAACAGGATCAAAAACAAGTTCATCATATTACGCTCGATGAAATTGCTAAACAGATAAGTGTGGGCGGTGTTAAAGAACTTGCTCTTATTGTAAAAGGTGATGTTGATGGTTCTGTTGAAGCTCTTTCGGACTCATTAATGAAATTAAGCAATCAGGAAGTTGTTGTTCGTGTAATCCATAAAGGTGTGGGTGGAATTTCCGAGAGTGATGTTTTACTTGCGGCTGCCTCCGATGCAATAATTATCGGTTTTCATGTTCGTCCGAATATCAATGCACGCAAACTGGCAGAAAATCAAAAAGTGGACATTCGTCTTTACAGCGTTATTTACAACGCAATAAACGAAGTTAAGTCAGCACTTGAAGGATTGTTATCGCCTGTGATTTCTGAGGAAGTTACAGCAACGGTAGAAATTCGCGATACTTTCAAAGTTCCGAAATCAGGAACAGTTGCCGGATGTTATGTGCTTGATGGCAAGATTACAAGAAGCAATAGAATTAGATTGATTCGTGATGGAATTGTTATTCACGAAGGAAGCATTGGCAACTTAAGAAGATTTAAAGATGATGTTAGAGAAGTTGACGCGGGTTATGAATGCGGATTGAATATCGAAAACTTTAATGACATAAAAACTGGCGACATCATAGAAGCATTTAAACTTGTTGAAACAAAGAAAACGCTTGCATAAATATTTGTTAGATAACGCAGAGAAAAAATGTCACACAGAATTGATAAAGTTGAACATCTGATTAAAGAAGAAGTTAGTTTAATTTTTCTTCATAAACTTTCAGATTTAAATCTTGGATTTATAACCATTACAAATGTCAGGCTTAGTCCTGATCTAAAGCTGGCAAAAATTTATTTGTCTGTTTTGGAAAAAGAAAAAAGATCGATTGTTCTTGATAAGATTGAAGATAAAAAAGGTTATATAAGATCCGAACTTGCACATAGAATAAGAATTAAATTTATACCCGAATTAAAGTTTTTTATTGACGATACACTTGATTACGTTGAAAAGATCGAAGGATTGATTAAGAAAATTCACGAAGATGATGATAACAAAACAAACGAAGGATCCTCAGAATCTTGATTATTTATCAGGGCAGGCAGTTCTAATTGATAAACCTGTCAACTGGACTTCGTTTAACGTTGTTAGCCGTGTACGAAGTTTAACAAAAGTAAAAAAAGTGGGGCACGCAGGAACTCTTGACCCGCTTGCAACCGGGTTGTTAATTGTTTGTACGGGTAAAAAAACAAAAGAAATTTCTGAGTATCAGGCGCAGAAAAAAAAATATACCGGAATAATTACTCTTGGTAAAACATCTCCTTCAATGGATTTTGGAACAGAAGTTACTGAAACAGTTTTACCGGATAATTTAACGGAAGAAAAAATTCTTTCTGTCAGAAATAAGTTCATGGGAAGTATTGAACAAATTCCGCCAATGTTTTCGGCATTAAAGTATAAAGGTAAAGCGCTTTATAAAATTGCAAGAGCCGGAAAAGAAGTGGAACGGAATCCACGACAAATTGAAGTTTATTCTTTTGAAATCACCGGGATAGATTTTCCGGATATACATTTTGAAATTTCCTGTTCCAAGGGGACATACATAAGGGTTATTGCTGATAATTTTGGAAAAGAACTTGGCTGCGGTGGAATTCTGAGCTTGTTAAGAAGAACCGAAATAGGGGATTTTAATGTTGAGGATGCCTTTAATTTGGAAGAGTTTACCTCGATGTTTAGCGTGATTCAGAATCAATTGTAAGATAGATTTATTTTTAACAGTTATTTGATGAAATAGTAGATGCAGGTATTTGATAGCATTAAAGATTTAACGAAGAATAAAAATACTGTTCTTACGCTTGGTACATTTGACGGGATTCATCCCGGTCATTTGAAAATAATTGATAAATTGGTTGACTGTTCGAAAGAAAAAGGATATAGAAATGTTGTTATAACTTTTTATCCACACCCAAGAACGGTTTTGAGTGATAATTATAAAGTAAAATTGCTAACTACTCCTGATGAGAAAAATAATTTTCTTCAAAAGCAGGCAGTTGAAAATCTTTTAGCGATAAATTTTACAAAAGAATTTGCTGCGCTAACAGCAGAAGAATTTATTTATGATTATTTAGTAAATGGAATTGGTATTAGTGAAATTGTTCTTGGACATGATCATCATTTTGGAAAAGGCAGAAAAGGGAATGTTGATCTTTTAAAGAAAATCGGGGAAAAAGAAAATTTTTCCGTTACGACTATCGAACCTTTTTATGTTGATAGCGAAGTGGTGAGCAGTACAAAAATAAGAACAGCGCTTGAATCAGGTAATTTGAAAAGAGCGAACGCGTTGCTTGGTAGAAATTATTCGTTTAGCGGAACAGTTGTTGGCGGAGATAAAAGGGGAAGAGAGTTAGGTTTTCCAACAGCAAATATTAAATTATTGTCTGAGGAAAAATTACTTCCTGAAATAGGTATATATGCTGTTCGCGTTCTTTTGGGTAGTGAAAATTATATTGGACTTTTAAGTATAGGCAGACGCCCTACTTTCTACAATACTGGAGAAGTTGTTACCGAAGTTTATATTTATAATTTTAACAGCGAGATTTACGGTAAAGGCGTAACAATTGAATTGATTGAGAGACTTCGCGGAGAAGAAAAATTTGGCTCGGCAGAAGAGTTAATCAATCAAATGAATAAAGACAAAGAAAACGGTTTGAAAATTTTTAACAAATTAAATAATTAATTCCGGTTTATTCTGGAATTATATCGAACAAACAAAAAAGGATAGATAAAATGACAAAAGAAGAAAAACTTGAGATCGTCAAGAAATACGGAAAAGACGAAAAGGATTCCGGGAAATCTGAAGTACAGATTGCACTTCTTACAAAAAGAATCAACGATCTAACTTCGCATTTTGATGTACACAAAAAAGATCATCATTCAAGAAGAGGATTAATGATGATGGTTGGTAAGAGAAGAAGGCTTCTCGATTATTTAACGAAAACTGATATTGCACGATACAGAGCAATAATTAAAGATTTGAACATTAGAAAGTAAAGGTTTAGTAATGGTTATTAAGAAAGAAATTGAATTAGGCGGAAGAGTATTTTCAATAGAAACCGGAAGATATGCAAAACAGGCTAACGGCTCTGTAATGCTTCGCTATAGTGATACGATGGTTCTTGTTACTGCTGTTGCATCAAGTGAAGCAAAGGAAGGGTTGGATTATTTCCCACTTCAGGTTGAGTATCGTGAAAAAACTTCTGCTGCAGGAAAATTTCCCGGTGGATATATTAAGCGAGAAGGAAGACCAACTGAAAAAGAAATATTAAGTGCAAGATTGTGTGACAGACCTATCAGACCATTATTCCCTGAAAATTTTAAAAATGAAACTCAGGTAATTGCAATGGTTTTCTCCTATGACGGAGAGAATGATCCGGATGTGCTTGCAGCTTGCGGAGCTTCTGCTGCGCTCGCAATATCCGATATACCTTTTGATGGTCCGATGGGTGAAGTAAGGGTTGGAAGAATTAACGGTGATCTTATCGTTAATCCGACACATGAACAATTAAAGTTAAGTGATATTGAACTTGTTGTTGCAGGTACTGCCGATTCGATTATGATGGTTGAAGGTGAATCTAAAGAAGTTAGCGAACAGGATTTACTTGATGCTTTAAAATTTGCACAATCTGAAATCAAAAAAATAGTTGAGCTTCAAAATCAACTGATAGCAGAAGCGGGAAAAACCAAATGGACAGTTCAGGAAAACGTTGTTGATGAAAATCTTAAAAAAGATGTTTATGATTTAGCTGAAGCTAAGTTTAAAGAAATCGTCTATTCAATTCTTGCTAAAGAAGAAAGATCGGCAAAGAATAAAGAACTTTCTGAATTTGTAAAACAATCACTTGCGGAAAAATATCCAGAGCAGGAAAAAGTTATAGGCGAAATTCTTCACGATATGGAAAAAGATCTTATGCGTGAAAGAATATTAAAAGAAGGTATTCGTCTTGATGGCAGAAATACAACTCAAGTTCGTCCTATTACAATTGAACTTGGAAACTTACCAAGAACACACGGTTCTGCATTATTTACTCGTGGTGAAACACAAAGCCTGACAAATGTTACACTCGGTACTAAAAACGATGAGCAAACAGTTGATGGTTTATTAGAAGAATACAGCAAAAAATTCTACCTTCAGTATAATTTTCCGCCGTTCAGTGTTGGCGAAGTTGGAAGAATGACAGGAGTTGGTAGAAGAGAAATCGGGCATGGTAATCTTGCAGAAAGATCTTTAAAACAAATCTTACCACCGGATGAAGTTTTTCCGTACACAGTCAGAATTATTTCTGATATTCTTGAATCAAACGGCTCATCATCAATGGCTACAGTGTGTGCCGGTTCACTTGCTATGATGGATGCCGGCGTGCCGGTTACAAAAGCTGTTTCCGGCATTGCAATGGGTTTGGTTAAAGAAGGAAATGATTACGCAATTCTTACAGATATTCTTGGTAATGAAGATCATCTTGGTGATATGGATTTTAAAGTTGCAGGAACAAGCGATGGCATAACCGGGTTTCAGATGGATATTAAAATTCAGGGAATATCTTTTGAAATAATGGAGAAAGCACTTCACCAGGCTAAAGAAGGAAGAATGCACATTCTTGGAAAGATGAATGAAGCAATCAGTAAACCTAACGAATCATTATCCAAATATGCACCAAGGTTAATTACTATGAATGTTGCCACAGATCAAATTGGGTTGATTATTGGTCCAGGTGGAAAAACTATTCAAGGTATGCAAAGATTATTTGGGGTTGATATTAATATTGAAGATGATGGAACTATACACATTGCCTCACCAAATAAAGAAAATGCACAACAAGCAAAAGAGTATATTAAAAAGTTAACCGCTACTCCGGAAGCCGGAGAAATTTATGATGGCGTTGTTACTAAGGTTGTTGAATTTGGTGCATTTGTAGAAATTCTTCCCGGTAAAGAAGGATTGTTACATATTTCGCAAATTGATAATAAACGTGTAAATAAAGTATCGGATTATCTTAAAGTGGGTGATAAAATAACCGTCAAGCTTTTGAAGGTTGAAAACGGAAAATATTCACTTAGCAGAAAAGAATTATTAAATGATTCTGCTACAAATGAAGTAAAAGATAATCAAACAACTGAACCATCAGTTAAAGAATAATATTTAGTGGCTGTATAAGATAATATTTTTTGTGTCATACCCGGACTGTTTACCGTTAGGCAAGCTTTATTGGTGTGACAATTAATTCAGCCTGTTGTTTATAAAACGCGGGCTGACATATTGTAATGTTTTATTAAAACTTTATACAGCTTTATTTTTTCATTTAAGCTTTATCAAACAGGTTTTTAGTGCTTAAAGCATTGATTTATTTTTTCAGGAGTTTTACAACTCAACCTCCGCTGTTAAACAACAGCTCCAAATTTTACCGCACTCAGAGCATCTCTTTGCTCAAATTAGAGTTTCAAAAGTTTTTATTAATGAAATGTTTTATTTCATACAAAGAGTTTTTTAATTATGACAAAAGAAATTATAATAAATTCATCTTCCAACCAGACGCGTGTTGCCATTACGGAAGATGGAAATCTAGCCGACTTTTTTGTTGACTATCCTGAAAACAGGAGAATGGTTGGGGATATTTATCTCGGAAGAGTTGCACGTATACTTCCCGGAATAAGAGCCGCATTTATAGATATAGGGATGAAGCACGATGCTTTCCTTCACTTTTCGGATATAGGTGATCGCACAAAACAATTTCAGGATATGCTTGGGGATGAAGACTCGGATGTTGATACTGATGAAGAAGAATCTAACCATAATAAACAAAACCACCCTCAGGAAGCCGAAGTTTCTAAATTAGAGCCGGTTACAACTAAACTGCACAAAGGACAGGAAATTCTTGTCCAGATAACAAAAGAACCTGTAAACAATAAAGGTGTTCGGGTTACTTCTTCCGTTTCTCTTCCCGGTAGATTTTGTGTTTTGCTTCCTTTCGATAATAAAATCGGTATATCAAAAAAAATTTCGGATTATAAAGAAAGAAGAAGATTAAGAAATATTGCTCGTGGAATTCTTCCTCCAAATTATGGGTTAATAATCCGCACCGTTGCTAAAGATCAGGCTGAAGACGCGGTAAAAGATGATTTAAATAATTTGGTTAAAACATGGAAGACTATTGAAACTACAGCCAAAAGCGAAGAACCACCGACAATTGTGCATCAGGATTTGAGTACAACAGACAGCGTTATTCGTGACCTTCTAACACCGGATATCTCAAAAGTTTTTGTTGATTCAAAAAAACTATATAAACAAATAAAAGGTTACGTCCAGCTTGTTCAGCCGGATTTGATGGAGAAGATTGAACATTACAAATCTTCATCGTCAATTTTTGATGAGTTTAAAATTGAAGAACAAATCAAAACATTAATGGGAAGAAAAGTTCCGCTTCCCAGCGGTGGCTACCTGATTATTGAACATACGGAAGCAATGGTAGTTATAGATGTTAATAGCGGGCGTTATGCAAAGAGTAAAGAGCAGGAACTGAATTCACTTAAAACCGATCTTGAAGCATCCCGTGAAATTGCCAGGCAGTTAAGATTAAGAGATATTGGCGGAATTATAGTTGTTGATTATATAGATCTTGAAGAAGAAAAAAACAGAAAAAAGATTTACGATGAATTGAAAAAAGAATTTAGAAAAGATCGTTCTAAAGTTTCTATTTTACCAATGAGTGATTTTGGTCTTGTTCAAATAACAAGACAAAGAATTCGCCAAAATATTATGCAGGCGATGAAGGATGTTTGTCCTGTTTGCGGCGGTTCCGGATTTATTACAAAAGAATCGCATCTTGTTTATGAAATTGAAGATTGGCTGAAAAAATTCAGAAGATTTTCCAAAGAGTTTAGCCTGATTATTAAATGTCATCCGTCTGATGCAAATAGATTGCAGGATAAAAAATTCACAAAAATTCAGTTTAGGTATTTGGTTAAATTAAGTATAGAAGAAGATACAAGCATACCTATGGGTAAGTTTAGATTTTACTCTAAGAAAAAAGGAATTGACTTAACAGAAAAATTTAAATAAAAAACGGAGATAAACGATGAAATTTTTTATAGATACAGCAAATCTAAATGAAATAAAAGAAGCTGCTGCACTGGGGATTCTTGATGGCGTAACAACAAATCCGTCTCTTGTGGCTAAAGAAGGCAAAGAATTTAGAAAATTACTTGATGAAATTCTGGCTATTGTTGATGGCCCTGTTAGCGCTGAAGTTATATCAACTGATTATGATGGAATATTGAAAGAAGCACACGAGTTGGCAAAGATTCATCATAACATAGTTGTCAAAGTTCCGCTTATTAAAGAAGGATTAAAAGCTGTTCGAACTTTGACATCCGAAAATATTAAAACAAATGTTACCTTGTGTTTTTCTGCTTCGCAAGCTTTGCTTGCTGCAAAAGCGGGGGCAACATACATTAGTCCTTTTGTAGGAAGACTTGATGATATTAGTCATGATGGGATGGAATTAATTTCTCAAATAGTTCAGATCTACAAAAACTATGATTATAAAACACAAGTGCTTGTTGCAAGCATAAGACATCCACTGCATTTAGTTGAAGCCGCTTTAATGGGCGCCGATGTTTGTACAATGCCATTTTCTGTAATTAATAGATTATTTAATCATCCGCTTACAGATATTGGATTAGAAAATTTCTTAAAAGACTGGAAAAAATCTCAAAGTAAATAAATATCATAACTATACGGATCAATTTATGAAACACACAAAATTCTATAATATTCACAAAAATTTAGGTGCAAAAATTGTTGAGTTTGCTGGATTTGAAATGCCAATTCAGTATTCATCAATAATTGCCGAACATAATTCTGTTAGAAATTCAGTGGGTGTTTTCGATGTATCACATATGGGAGAAGTTTTTGTAAAGGGTGAAAAGGCTGTGGATTTTGTTCAATACATTACCGTTAACGATGCTTCAAAATTATTTCCCGGGCGTGTTCAATACTCGGCTATGTGCTATGAGGATGGCGGAATAGTTGACGATCTTCTTGTTTACAGAGTTTCAAAAGATGAGTTTATGCTTGTGATTAACGCATCAAATATAGATAAGGATTTTGAATGGATGCAAAAGAATAACAAGTTTGACGTAGAATTAAAAAATCAGAGCGATGAATATTCATTGCTTGCGATCCAGGGTCCCAACTCACTTAAAACATTACAAAAGCTTACAGATGAAAAAATAGATTTAGAATATTATCATTTTAAAAAAATGAATCTTATCGGAAGCGAAGTAATTGTTTCGCGCACCGGCTATACCGGTGAAATTGGATATGAAATTTATTTTACGGGAGATGAAAAAGTTGCGGAAGATTTCTGGAATAAATTATTTGAAGCGGGAAAAGAGTTTAATATTAAACCCATCGGATTGGCGGCAAGAGATTCCTTAAGATTAGAAATGGGATATTGTCTTTACGGCAACGACATCGATCAAAATACAAATCCTTTGGAAGCAGGACTTGGCTGGATAACAAAGCTTTCTAAAACCGAATTTATTGGACAGAAAGCATTATTAACTGTAAAAGAGCAAGGAACTAACAAAAAACTTGTAGCACTAACTTCGGATGAAAAAATATTTCCAAGACATGGATATGATATAACTTATAATCATAATAAAGTTGGTACGATAACCAGCGGAACCTTAAGTCCTGTGCTTGATAAGCCGATTGCAATGGGTTATGTAGAAAAGCAATATTCAGAAATTGGCTCAGAGGTAGATTTTATGATAAGAGGTAAAGAAGTTCCTGCTAAAATTGTTAAACTTCCTTTTGTAAAAAGATAAAATAATTTATGAAATTAAACGTATTTTTTTCCCCGGTAATTGTTGATGAACTTTACTTTACAGGTAAAACAACAGTCATTATAGATGTTCTTCGGGCAACATCAACCATTATCACTGCAATTGATAATGGAGCAAAAGAAATCGTTCCGGTTGCTACTGTTGAATTTGCTGTAAAAGTTTCGGGTGGAATGTTTGGCGGACAGACGTTACTTGGCGGTGAAAGAAATACTAAAAAGATAGAAGGCTTTGCACTCGGCAACTCACCATTTGAATATTCTAAAGAAGTAGTTGAAAACAAATCAATCGTATTCTATACAACAAACGGAACAAAAGCCATTGCAAAGGCAAAATATTCAGAAAACTTATTTGCCTGTTCTTTCTTAAATATTACAGCAATAGTTAATCAGCTAATTTCTTTGCAAACCGATGTTGAAATTATTTGTTCGGGTAGAAACAACTATTTTTCTCTTGAAGATAGTGTATGTGCAGGAATGCTTGTTTCAAAATTGAAAAACCACTACAATGATTTTGAGCTAAATGATTCAGCAAAAGCATCTTTAATTCTGTATGAAAAATTAGGTGGAGATATTTTACAAATGTTAAAAACATCTGAGCATGGAAAAATATTAATTGAGAACGGATTTGAAGCCGATCTTGAATATTGCAGTAAAATAGATATGTTTGATATTGTAGCATATTACTCGAGTGGGGTTTTAAAAAAATTAAAAAACACTTAGGTATTAGAAAATAATTTTTAATGGCATCTAAAAAGAAAAAAAGTGTTAAAAACCAAAGTGAAAAAAATACTTCCAGTCGGAATTATTTTGTTTTAACACAGGATAATAAAAAACATATATTCGGAATTCTTCTTCTAATAATTTCCGTAATTCTTTTTCTAAGCGTTATTACATTCGATAGAACTGATGAAGCAAACCTTACAACTTTATTCTCTGATTTTTTCACTTCGTTTGATCACAAAATTGAAATACAAAATTGGCTTGGTGTAGCCGGGGCTCACTTTTCAAAATTTCTCGTAAAGCAAACTTTCGGGTATTTCTCAATTACAATTCCTCTCGTATTATTTTTATGGGGAGTATCATTCTTTAAAAAAATTGATTACAAGTTCAGACTCCATGTATCCAATTTCCTTTTACTTAGCTCCATAATTATTGCCTCCTTTTTTGGCGTTTTAAGAAATTATGATTTTTTATCAAGCACCTATGAGCTTTCCGGATTTATTGGTGATTATATTGGTGATTTTTTAGCGGGCATAGTTGGTGGAATTGGCAGTGTGCTTGTATTGTTTGGTGCATTTATTACTTTGTTGATTTTTGCTCTTGATATTAAAATTGACAGCATAATCAATTTCTTTAAAGAAATATTCAGCAGTTCAACAGAAGAGTCGAAGGATTCCGAACAGGGTGCTGAAAAAGAAAAAGAAAACCTTGAAAAGATTAAAAAGCTTGGTATAGATAAGAAGAAGAAAAAAGAAAAATCATCGACTGAAGGATTATCCGCTGCGGAGTTAATGGAAAAAGAAGCGGAAGAACAAACTAAAATACGTATTATCCGTAAAGATGATGCACCTGCTCCTATTCCGGAAAATGAAGTTTTAAAAGAAGAAGTAAAAAAAGTTAACATACAAAAAACAGGTGAACTTCCGGAAAAGAAAGAAAAAACTGAAATTGAGGAAGAGCATAAGCTTCCAAATCAGTGGGAAGAAAAAATAGAATATGTAATGCCGGGGCTTGATTTACTTGAAGCCGCGCCCGAAGAAGATTACAAAGTAGCTGAAGAAGAACTTACACGTAATGCCGAGCTGTTAAAAGAAAAATTAAAACTTTTTGATATCGAGATAAAAGATATTTCCGTTACACCCGGTCCGGTTGTTACGCTTTACGAAATTGTTCCGGCTCCAGGTGTAAAAATCAGCAAGATTGTTGGATTAGAAAATGACATTGCGCTTGCTCTTGCCGCAAGAGGAATAAGAATTATTGCACCAATTCCCGGGAAAGGAGCGATTGGTGTTGAAATTCCAAATGCCAAAGCATCAATTGTAAATGCAAGAGCGGTGCTATCAAGAATTAGTGAATCACAGATGGAATTGCCAATGGCATTTGGCAAAACAATCAGCGGGGATGTTTATGTAAGCGATCTCTCAAAAATGCCGCATTTGCTGATTGCAGGTTCAACCGGTTCCGGTAAAAGTGTGGGAATCAACATGATTGTTAGTAGTCTTCTTTACACAAAGCAGCCCTCGGAAGTTAAGTTCGTAATGGTTGATCCTAAAAAAATCGAGCTATCTTTTTACAATAAACTTCGTAAACATTATCTGGCTGTTTCACCCGATCTTGATGAAGAAATTATTACAAATCCTCAAAACGCTATACTTATGTTAAAGAGTGTTGAGTATGAGATGGAAAGAAGATACGATAAACTTGCAAAAGCCGGAGTAAGAAATATTGTTGATTACAATAAAAAAGTTTCTGATCCCAAAACAAAACCGCACGATACAGATACAATTAAACATCATGCCATTCCTTACATTATAGTTATTGTTGATGAGCTTGCGGATTTAATGATAACGGCAGGAAAAGACGTTGAAGAGCCGATTACCAGGCTTGCGCAGCTTGCAAGGGCAGTTGGAATTCATCTGGTGCTTGCAACACAACGTCCTTCTGTAAATGTTATTACCGGAGTAATTAAAGCAAACTTTAGCTCAAGAATTGCTTATCAGGTTGCAACAAAAATTGATTCACGTACAATACTTGATATGAATGGCGCAGAACAACTTTTAGGCAGAGGTGATATGTTGTTTTTACCTACGGGTTCACCAAAACCAATTAGAATCCAGAATGCTTTCATCTCAACGGATGAGGTAGAAAAGATAACTAACTACGTTTACTCACAACAAGCATATTCAAAACCATATTTCCTTCCTTCGCTTTATGAAAAGAAAAAAAATGCGGCGGCAGGATATTTACAGGATCTTGATCCAATGTTCGAAGAAGCGGCACGTGTTATTGTGCGGCATCAACAGGGATCTGTATCTCTTCTTCAAAGAAGATTAAAGCTTGGATACTCACGTGCGGCAAGAATTGTAGATCAACTTGAAGAAGCCGGAGTTGTTGGACCAAATGACGGCAGCAAAGCAAGATCTGTTCTTGTAGAAAATGAAGAACAGCTCGAAACAATTCTGCGTTCAATTTAGTCCAAATACAAAGTTATTTTTAATAATCAGAGTTTAAAATGAAAACTATACTTGGTTTTATATTTTTGTTCTTTACATCTATTGGATTTTCCCAGAACGCTGAAACAGTTTTAAAATCTTTACAAAGTAAATTTGATTCCGTTACAGATCTTACGGCAGAAATTTCTCAAACAACAGGCGGTAAAAATAATTTATCGGGTAAGTTCTTTTTTAAAAAAGAAAGTAATTTAAGGATAGAATTTCCTAATCAATTAATTGTAGCAGATGGAAAAACATCGTGGAATTATAACAAAAAAGATAATAAAGTAATCATCAGTGATTATGATGAAACCGCATCGGGACTTCTTTCCATAAAGTATCTTGTTTATCAATATCCATCTGAATGCGATATAAGTTTATCATCTCAAGGCAGTGAAGAAATACTAATCCTAAAACCAAAATCCAAAAGAAATAAATTGGGGGAAGTAAAACTTTATATCACAAAAGATAATTTGATCAGTAAAGCAGTAGTATCAAATCAATCTACAGGCACAATGGAAGTTTCATTTTTAAATTATAAACTAAATCAGAAATTATCTGACTCAAAATTTTCTTTTACACCACCGGAAGGAACCACCGTAGTTGACCTCAGATAAAAAAAGTAAGTTTGGCAAAATTGGAGTTATAATCAATTATGGTTTGTCTATAATACTTGCCATAATATTTTTATATATAGCTTTTTACGATGTTAATTTTAGTGAAGTACTTAGCATTGTTTCAGATGCTAATATTTTGTGGGTTTTAATTTTTATAATTATAACAATTTTTGGTCATTACTTGCGTGCGCTTAGATGGAAATATATCCTCAACTCCGTTAAACCCGATACATCGATGACAAATCTTTTTGGCGCGCTTATGGTCGGATACGGCGTTAATTGTGTTACACCAAAACTGGGAGAAGTTACACGCGCGGTTCTTATTGGCAAATGGGAAAAACTTTCAAGGTCATCTATGTTTGGAACCGTTATACTTGAAAGAGTAATTGATATAATCTCTTTGGGATTTTCCGTTATTGTTGCATTGTTTCTTGCAGGCGTTAGTCTTTCGGAAAAATTTCCATGGTTAATTACCTCTTTATATATTATGGCAGCCGTTATTGTTCTTTCAATTGTCTTTGTTGTTTTGATTCTTAAGTTGAGAGAAAAATTTTCTCAGGTTATTGTTAAATTAGTTGGAAAGATTTCACATAAACTTGCCGAAAAATTAGCCTATATTTTTACTATGCTGGCAGAAGGTTTTGCAAGTTTAAGAGGAACCAAAAATTATTTCTGGACTGTTTTCTTAACAGTGGTAATTACATTTACTTATGCTTTCGGTTCTTATGCAGGAATGCTTATGCTTGATATGCAAAACATTCAGCCCATAACTTTTGGAATGGGCTGGATAATTATGAGTATTAGCTCAATTGGTGTAATTATTCCAACTCCCGGTAGTACGGGTTCTTATCATACACTTGCAAAATCTACTCTTGTTTTAATCTTTGGATTTGGGGAAACAATAAGCGTAGCCTACGCTTTTTTGACTCACATTATAGGTTACATTTTATTTATTGTAATTGCTTTAATTATGTACTTTGTTGTAAATAAGCAAAAAGAAAATTTATTTAAAGTAGTTGAAACAGAAATAAGGGAAATATGAAAAATATTTATTTACTATTTATAATTATGGTCATAACTACTCTTACTTTTGCTCAGAAACAAAATGAAGTCAGAGGGTCAATGGGAATTGATTTTATAAGCGGTCCTTCGCTTACAGATTATATCGAATATTATACAGGTCCCTTAAGTACGTTCAACTCGGCTGTAAATTTTTCGGGAGCGTATGGAAGAATGATCAGTACAAATGACCAGTTAGAAGTTGAACTTGGCTATTTACTTAATTCATATAACTCATCTTTAACCGAGGGAACTTATGATTTAACTTACTCTATAATTATGCCTTCGCTAATTTATTATTATGTATTAAATGGTGCAGGATATTATTTTAAATTTGGCGCCGGTGCCGGACCAAGATTTTTATCAGTTACAGAAAAACTACCAGCCGACCCGGGTGATTATAATTACTCATCCATAGGTTATGGTTTTATTATACGTGTTGAAGGTAATACTGCAATATCTAAAGATGTTTATGCATACATCGCTGCCGATGTACGTTATGATATCAATGGTGAGCCAGATAACAGCGGGAATAAACTTTATAATTATACTTACAACGAAAATGTTAATTTTAATTCTCTTTCTCTTGGCGTTAAATTAGGTATTTCATATCAATTTTAAGGAGTAGTTTTGAGTTTTATTGAAGCAATTGTCCTGGGTATTATTCAGGGGCTTACCGAATTTCTTCCCATAAGCAGCACAGGTCATCTTACACTTGCAGGGAAATTAATGAACCTTATTTCGGATAAAAATCCCGAACACTGGACTTCTTTTATTGCTGTGATTCAGCTTGGAACAATGCTGGCAATATTTATTTATTTCTGGAAAGATCTCTGGAGTATTTTTGTTGAATTCTTACAAAACAATATTCTAAAAAGAGTTAAATATTCTGAACAGACAACAAATTCAAAAACCGGATGGCTGATTATCCTTGGTTCAATACCAATCGTTATAATTGGGTTATTGTTTAAAGATATAATCGAAGGTACGCTAACAAAAAATCTTTATGTAATTAGCGGAAGCTTAATAGTGCTTGCAATCATTCTGGCGATTGCAGAAAAAACAGCAAAGTTTAAAAAAGATATTAAAGACATTACTATCTTTGATTCGGTAATGATCGGAATAGCCCAGGCTTTTGCACTAATTCCCGGCTCATCAAGATCGGGTACAACAATAACAGGAGGATTATTTGTTGGATTAAAGCGTGATGTTGCCGCAAGATTTTCTTTTCTTCTAAGTGTGCCTGCCGTTTTGGGAAGCGGGATCCTTCAATTATATGAGTCACTAAAATATATTGATTATGATTTAACTATTAATTTGATAATTGCAACTTTCTTTGCCGCGGTAAGCGGATATATTGCAATTGATTTTTTATTAAAATTTTTGAAAAAGAATACCACTTTTGTATTTGTGTATTATAGAATAATTCTTGGAGTGGCAATTTTGATTTTACTTTATTCAAATGTTATTAATCCATAGGAGGCTAAATGAGAAAAACATTTTTCTTAGTTATAATAATTTCGTTATTTGTTTCATCAAATATATTTTCACAAAAAAAGGAAGCTAACAAAATGGCTGATACTGCAACCGTTGCTGTAATAAAAACAAATATGGGCACTATTGAAATAGAACTATTTGAAAAGGAAATTCCCAAAACGGTTGAGAATTTTGTGGGGCTTGCAAATAAAGGATATTATGACGGAGTTATATTTCACAGGGTGATTGATAATTTTATGATTCAGGGTGGCGACCCGACCGGAACGGGAAGAGGCGGTGAAAGTTTTTGGGGCGGAAAGTTTAAAGATGAAATTGTTCCTGAACTTGTATTTGATAAAGAAGGATTGCTTGCTATGGCAAACGCCGGACCGAATACAAACGGAAGCCAGTTTTTTATAACTCTTGCGGCAACACCATGGTTAAACGGTCATCATACAATTTTTGGAAAAGTTATTACCGGGATGGATGTAGTAAAAGCAATTGGTAAAGCAGCTAAAAATCAGATGGATCGCCCGGTAAAAGATGTGGTTATGGAAAATGTTACAATAGAAAAAAGATAAAGATTATTGGTTGTAGCAAAAACGAATTTTCTTCTAATTATTTTTATACCCCGCTATCCATCTGCTCGGTTATAAAATTTTAGTGGAAATAATATTTTTGCTGCAACCATTCTAATGAGTAAGTTCCAATGGCAAAAAGTAAAGCTCCCTCTATTTTAGAAATTGATAAACAGTTAAAACAAAAAAAACTGCTTCCGGTTTATTATTTGTTCGGTGAGGATTCTTATAGTATCGAAACGACATTAGAAGAAATCGAAAAAACAATCCTGCCTTTTATTACATCGGATTTTGATAAAGAAGTTTTTTATGGTGAAAATCAAACCTTTGCCAATGTAATTGGTTTAGCTTCAACATTTCCGTTTGGATCAGAAAAAAAACTTATCATCTTTAAACAAACAGAAAAAGTAAAAGATAAAAAAGAACTGGTTGCTTATGCTAAATCTCCGGCTGATTTTACTGTATTAGTCTGTATTCACGATGGGTCGATATCAAGCACAGATTCAGAGCCGTATAAAACACTTGGGCAAAATGGTTATCTTTTTGAAGCAAAAGAATTAAGGGGAAAAAGTCTTATTGAGTGGTTAATTGCAAGGGCGGACAAAAACGGGAAAACTCTTTCTTATGAAAATGCACTGTTACTAACCGACATTGCCGGAGAAAATAGAAACACATTGGAATCGCAGCTAGAAAAAATATTTTTATACCTTGGTGAAAACAGTGAAATAACGATTGATAGTATCCGCGGGTTATCCACTTCATTAAAAGAGTACACTATTTTTGATTTGCAAAATGCTATCGGCAAAAAAAACAAAACCAATTCGCTAAAGGTTGTGTTTAACCTGCTTAAAAACGGAATGGAACCGATACAAATTATTGCGATGCTTAATAAGTATTTTACAAGTCTTGCAAGGTTAAATGAATTAACGGTTAACAAAACTCCCGAATTTACAATTGCGAGAATGATCGGCACTCATCCGTTTTATCTTAAAGATTATTATGCTGCAAGAAAAATCTATTCGGATTTGCATCTTGCAGATGCGTTTGCCGCATTACTAAAAGCAGATATATCGTTAAAAACTACATCGATTGACGATAAGACATTATTAAGTTTGTTAATTGCAGAGATAATTCCTGATTAATCTCTATTTTTTACTTTATAAGCATATTAAAATATTTTTTGTAATTTCTAATCAATAATTGAAACATTTATCAACTACTTAAAGTATAACACCGTTGGCAGAAAGAATTCTTAACGAATTATCTGACGAAGAATTAATAATCGAGTTTCAGAAGAACAATGACGAAAAAGCTTTTGAAATTCTTATTCAAAGATTTAAGAATCCTTTAACAAACTATGTTTACAGATTTCTTGGTGATTATGATTCTTGTGTTGATGTTGTTCAGGAAACGTTTATTAAGGTTTATAGATATAAAGACAATTATAGTTCCGTAGCAAAATTTTCGACATGGGTTTATACAATAGCGGGTAACCTTGCGCGAACTGAATATCAGCGAAGAAAAAGAAAAAATTTATTTTCTATAAACAGTTATGGTGAAGAAAATAAAACTTATGAAATTCCCGATGAGTCTTATCGTCCCGATATTTCAACAGATGCAAATATGAAAAAAGAAATAATTCAAAAAGCATTAATGAAAATTCGTGATTCGTATAGAGAAGCAGTAATTCTTAGAGACATACAGGAATTATCTTATGATGAGATTTCCGAAATATTGGGAATAGAAGTCGGAACGGTTAAATCACGCATTAACAGGGGAAGAACTGAGTTGAAGAAATATCTAAAAGATATTTATAATGATTAAGGATGAGAGCAAAATGATTAATGAAGAAAATAAATATGAAAAATTAATTGATGATTTAAAAAATCTTCCAAAGGTAAACGCTCCGCAAAACTTTGAAGCCAATCTTTGGAGAAAAATAAATTCATCTGAAAATGAGAAAAAAGAAAGTTTTTGGGATAAAATATTTTCACCCGGAAGATTGGTCCCGGCTGCTGTAGTAATTGCTTCCGCTGTAATAATTTTCTTTATGGTTGATATCAAATCTGCTAAACCCGAAGACCCGCTTAGCATTCAACCGAGAATGAGGGATGATGTTATTATTTCAGAAAGGGTTGAAGACAAAAATGTAGAGCCGTTAATAAAACAGGAAACAAAGAATGATGAAAAAAGAGAGTTAAAGAAAGATATACCGCAAGCAAAATTAAAATCTTCCGACGCAGACAACGAAATTATGGCAAGCCGGGAAGGAACAAAATTTAAAGACGATGTGATTGAAGAAGACTCGAAAGAAGAAAGTTTAAGTACAACCGAATCATCTATAGTAGGGGGGGCTATTTCACCAACTGCTGCAAAAACATCAGGCCCTGACTTCAGAAAAGACAATTTAAATTTTATGCAGATAAACCTTTCGGTAAAGGAAAAGCAAGAGGTTGAGAAACTCAAACAGCAGATGCAGTCCTCTCAAAAGGTTAAATATGAGTAAAATTTGTACAAAATAGAGCTTTTTTAGTTATTGGATAATACTACCGAAACGCCTATCTTTACGCCCACGATTTTAAGAATATAAAAAATTTAGGATTGTTATGAAAAAAGGAATTCACCCAGATTACAGACCTGTTGTTTTTCAGGACGCCTCTTGTGATTTTGCTATTTTAACCCGCTCTACTATAAAAACCAGTGATTCAATACAGTGGACTGATGGAAATACATATCCCTTGGTTAAATTGGAAATTTCAAGCGGTTCGCATCCGTTCTTTACAGGAAAACAAAAGTTGCTTGATACTGCAGGTAGAGTTGAGAAGTTCAATAAAAAATACAGCAAAAAAAATTAAAGATATTTAGGAGTTAATATGAGAGACTTCTGAAAAATTAAGTTTTTTATTTTTGAATTAGTAAGATCAAATTTTTTTGAAGAATAATCTGTCCGCAATATGCGTTTGAGATTATTCAGACTAATTTTTATAAATATATTTGTTCATTGACATATTGAAAACTCATAGTTCCGAGATTTTTGATATTTCTTGTTGATCAAGTTGAT
>JBAQCL010000093.1:0-14714 GCA_049294175.1 Ignavibacteriaceae bacterium
TTTCATCATAACTGTAATTAACTCTCATTGATTTTGTACTTGAAGTGTTAATGTTGAATATCGATGAAACAGCCGAAATGTTTGTTAATTCTGAAATTGTGCCGACTGTACTACCCGATTGCGAAGGCTGCCACCAGTTAGAAATTCCACTTTCAAAATTATCTATTATAGTTTGTGAAAGATAATTAGAATTTCCGGTTGTAAATTCATAATAATAATCACTTGTTGTTGGATTGCCAAAAGAATCTTCTATACCTGCCAGTATTTTTATTGAATAACTTTCGTTTTCAGTCAAAGGTGCAGTTATGAAAAAGTTTAATACACTTCTTCTATTTACTGAATAATGTCTTAAAATGTATGAAGCATTTGACTGATCAGAGTTTTTTATAACTTTAATTCTGGTTGAAACCGTAGAAGTATTTAAAGGTTCATCAAATGATACATTTATAATTGGTTTAAGTTCTACGTTAGTGGCATTTGCTGCCGGATAAACATCAACAACAGAGGGAGGAATCATATCCTCAACTTTTGTTTTTATATTAAACACATAATCATCTCCACTAACACCATCTCCGTTGCCATCGAATAGGTGTTCGTATTGATCTTCAATATTTCCTTTTACAGTAATTTGATAAACTGTATCAAAGTCAAAATTTGTTGTGTTTATTGTTAGAGTTTTATTTCCACTTGACCATGTAAAAGCAGCAGATACATCCGGGGAAAAAACAATATTAGAATCAACTGTTGCTATATTAATTGGTCGGGAAAAATTTATTGTAATATTGTTTTTGCCTGGATAAAGGCTATCATTATCAACAGGGCTGGTTGATGTAATTGTGGGCGATACATTTGAAATAAGTTTTACATCTTGAAAAGTAAAGAATGTATCTGCAGTTGTAACATCAACAGTATAAGGATCAAAACCGGGAGCAGTTACCTGCAATTGATGCGTCCCGGCAGGTATATCTTCAAAATAATAAAATCCGTTTCTTAAAAGAGTTGAGTCGCCAGTGGAATATTTGTAAAATAAAGATTGATATGTATCAGTAGTATCACTTTGACCGTTTAAAGTTGCAACTGCTCCGTTTACTGCTAAACCAGATTCAGAATCTTTAATAATCCCAACTACTGTTCCAGCAAAAGGTCTTTCAATGTTATGATATTTTAATATTGTCCAGAACATTGTTTTAGCTTCAAGTCTTTTCCATTTGTCATTCATATTAAGTTGGTTTTGTGTTGGATTTGTATGAAATCCAGCTTCGCTTAATTCAGATGCCATGGTACTATAATGATTTACGGAAAGATAAGGCCATGGATTATCAGCTTGATAGAAATCCCTGTCACCCATTGCGCCACGAGTTGTTGTTCTCATACCTGCGGTCAATAAGCCAACCATTATTTGTGACATTCTTTTACCACCGTAAGGAGTTTTTTCAGGTCCGCCAATACCAATTTGTCCCCACATTATTAAAGTACTATTTGCTGTAGTACCGCCTGCATCACTATGTATAGAATGGTAGTGTGCTGCGCCTTTTGCATTAGCGTCATCAGTTCTTTGACGAAGACCTACAATTACAGTACTGTTAGTTCTACATATATATACTGTATCAATGTCAGTCCAATCCAAAAGCATTTGCCTTAAGTGTAAAGCAACTCCAAGATTTTTTTCAGCTTCCGAATAATTATAAATTCCCATATTTTCATATTGACTATGCCCGGGATCGAGATAAATATTCCAACCTGAAAGTCCGGTAATCGGTTGTGAAAAACTTATATTACTAAAAACAAGCAACAAGCTTGATATATAGAAAATTATTTTTGCAGATTTAATTTTAATTGTATTATTCGTTTTCATTTCTGTTTTTCCCTTATTCAATATTCATTAAATAAATTGAACCATCATTATAGACATCGAATGCAACCATTTTACCATCGGGAGAAAAACAGGGATCCATTTCTATTTTATCAGGTGTATTTGTTATATTTTTTTTCTGAGTGCCATCAACATTAATTGTATAAACATCTGATGCGGTAAACGTGTAGCCGTCATCTTCCGTAATCATATAAATTATTTTTTTACTGTCTGATGACCAAAGAGGTCTGTTGCCTTTTCCAAGATCAGTTAAATTTGTACCATCAATATTCATCGAATACATATTTCCACCCATAACTTCAAAGGCAACTTTATTTTTGTCAGGAGAGGTAACAAGATTAATAACCTGTGCATCTTTAATCGGTTCTAAAACATTTTCGGTTCCGGTAACTACACTACGTGCAACTATTTTATCGTCTTTAACAAAAGCATCTACTGATTTGTTTATTGTAACGGCTGATTCTTGTTTCCCGGAGCTATAAACTTCAACACCGTTTTTTGATGGGAGAATAACTTTAGTATCGCCGTCACTCCATTCGGGTAAGTATGGCATTCTTGTTCTGTATTCTGTTAATTGTAATGCTTGATTTGTTTCAATGTCAAATACTTTTACAGCATTAAATCTTTTTTGATCTTCATATTTTGCTACACGACTTAAAATAGATTTTGAATCTGATGACCATTTATATGCAAAACCTGCTGCTGGCTCATCAGTAATTTCTTTAGATAATTGCGTTGAAAGATCATAAATCCAAATTCCTTGATAGCCAGATTTTGTATAAGCAATTGTTTTTCCATCTGGAGAAAATACAGGATTCATACATACATCATTTATAGATCCCGTAATGTAAACCGGGTTATTTGTTTGTGGAAAAACTAATGAGGTGAGAAAAAGAACAAGTATAAGATGCAGCCTTTTCATTATATATAACCTTATTTATTTGGAAGTAAGTCATAAAACATTTTAATAAATTATTTTAAAAGAAAATATAGAAAAAATAAACTTATAATCAGCCTGTTTTCTTTAATGATCAGTTTATATTTTACAATGTGTAATTAAAAAGGAAAATAAATGCAAAATTTAGTAACGGTATTCATTCCGCAAACCAACTTAAAAGAAAACGAAAAAACAATTAAAAGATTTCAGAGTTTACCTCTGGTAAAAGAAATAATGATTATTTCATCAGATGAAAAATATAAATCATATGAGAATGTACGTGTAATCTACAGCAAAATGAGCAAAAGCAGTGAGGTTGTAAAACTCATTTCACAATATTCATCAAGCCCGTTTACAGTTCTTATGTTGGATGGAAAATCAATAAAACCTGGTCAATTTTGTTTAGAAAGATTTTTTCAAGTAGCACAAAATACAGATGCTGCACTTGTGTACTCTGATTTTTATGAAGAGGACAAAAATAAATTTTTACCACATCCGGTTATTGATTATCAAGAGGGAAGTTTAAGAGATGATTTTGATTTCGGACAATTGTTATTTATTAGGACTGATAAGATCAAACAAATTTCTGATCATGATGACTCTGATTTTAAATATGCCGGAATTTATAATTTGAGATTAAAACTTTCTCAAGAAGGTTCCGTAGTTCGTATCCCGGAATACCTTTATATAGTTGAAGCCGCTGAAGAAATTGGAAGTGAAGCAGAGCATTTTAGTTACGTTGATCCCAAAAACCGGGAAGTACAGATCGAAATGGAAAAAGCTGTAACTCAGCATTTGATTGATATTGATGCTTATGTTCATCCGCCATTTAAAGAGATTGATTTATCAACTGTAAAAGATTTTAAATACGAGGCTTCAGTAATCATTCCCGTTAGAAATCGTATAAAGACAATCGGAGATGCAATAGAGTCGGCGCTTAAACAAAAAACAAAATTTGAGTTCAATATTATTGTTATTGATAATCACTC
Organism: Ignavibacteriaceae bacterium; assembly: GCA_049294175.1. Classification (GTDB taxonomy): domain Bacteria; phylum Bacteroidota; class Ignavibacteria; order Ignavibacteriales; family Ignavibacteriaceae; genus IGN3. Next base: position 3,800 of record JBAQCL010000093.1, read on the forward strand.
AACTGATGGAACAACTGAACTGATAAAATCCTTTACACAAAAAGATAACCGTGTAATTCATCTTATCCCCGAACGTAATGATTTAGGAATTGGCGGGTGCTGGAATGAAGGTGTTCATCATCAACTATGCGGAAAATTTTCCGTTCAGTTGGATAGTGATGATATTTACAAAGATGAAAATACGTTGCAAACAATTATTAATTTATTTAATAAAGAAAAATGTGCGATGGTAATCGGCTCATATCAGATTACCGATTTTAATCTAAAAGAACTTCCTCCGGGATTAATTGATCATAAAGAATGGACTGATGATAACGGGCCTAATAATGCATTGAGGATAAACGGACTTGGTGCACCAAGAGCCTTTTTTACTCCGGTACTAAGGGAAATAAAAGCGCCTAATACAAGCTATGGAGAGGATTATTCTGTAGGTTTAGCAATCTCCCGGAATTATAAAATTGGAAGAATTTATCATTCATTATATATGTGCAGAAGATGGGAAGGTAACTCGGATGCGCAATTAGATATTTTCCGAATTAATGCAAATAATGTTTATAAAGATAGAATCAGAACTTTTGAATTAAGTGCAAGGAAAAGAAAAATTTTTCATTAATTATCTTTATAATAAAATGTTCACAAAATAATTATCAAATAAATAATGATTTTGCATCAAAAATAATTGACTTTAGAAACTAATTTATATAATTTTTTTATGTAAAAATTTAATCAATTGTAACTTTGTTCTGATTAATAATTGTCTGATTAAAAAGGATTTACTTAAATCCTTTGTCAGAACTACTCCCCCCGAGTTGAGAGACAATATAAGGAGTATGAACTTATGAGAAAATTGCTACTACTTAGCATACTTGTCCTACAAATATTTTTCATTCAGACTTTTGCCCAGGTTGGTAAAATTAATGGTATTGTTAGAGATGCCTCTACCGGTGAGCCATTAATTGGTGCAAACGTACTGCTTGAAGAAACAACCATCGGTGCTGCTTCAAACATTGATGGATATTATGTCATCACAAATGTCCCTCCAGGAACATACAATCTTAAAGCATCAATGGTTGGATATGCGCCACAAATTATAACTGGCATAAGGGTTAACATAGATTTAACTACAGATATAAATGTCTCTCTTAAATCCAGCACGTTTGAAACAGAAGAGATAGTAGTAGTTGCTACACAACCAATTGTTAAACAGGATGTGTCCTCAAGTGTTGTAAACCTTAATATTAAAGAAATCGAAAATTTACCTGTAGCGTCTGTTTCAGGTGTAATTGGTTTACAAGCAGGTGTGCAAGGTTTAACAATTCGTGGTGGCGCAAGCGATCAAACAGCTTTTGTGGTTAATGGAATTACTCTTAGAGATGCAAGAGATAATACACCTTATACTGGAATCAGTTTAACTTCTATTGGGGATATGCAAATTCAAACTGGTGGATTTAATGCGGAATATGGAGACATTAGATCAGGTTTGATTAATGTTGTAACAAAAGAAGGCTCAAAAAGTAAATATAGTTTTGCTTTTATTGGTCGTTACAGACCTGAAGGCAGAAAAAACTTTGGTGATGCGTTTAATTCAACCAATTCATATTGGATTAGACCATACGTTGATGATGCTGTGGCCTGGACAGGAACTGGTACGGAATACGACCCTGCTAATGGTCTTGGTTGGGATATTTATACGCAGCGTCAATACCAAGAATTTGAAGGGTGGAACTCAGTATCTGAAAACTTACTAAGTGATAATAATCCTAATAACGATTTAACTCCTGAAGCTGCTCAAAAATTATTCTTATGGCAGCACAGAAAAATTATGGATATTCAGGATCCTGATTTTGATATTGATATGACACTTAGTGGTCCTGTTCCTTATGGCGAACGATTAGGAAATCTTCGTTTTGCATTTTCGTTCAGAAGAACACAAGAAATGTATCTTGTTCCTTTATCAACAGATGCATACCGTGATTATAACCTACAGTTTAAAGTTACATCAGATTTAGCAGAAGGTATGAAACTGTCATTAGAAGGACTTTCTGGAAGGCAAACCGGAACAAATAGTGAACGAAATGGAACACCAGGATTATTCCGTTCAGCCTCCAGTATTGCAGAAGAATTAGATTTTAGATCAGGGTTAAGTTATTTGGATACGGAAATATATTCTTATGATTATTGGACCCCGAGTATAGTTAATACCAACATGCAGGGCTTTAAATTTACGCATGTTTTAAGTCCACAAACATTTTATGAAGTAACCGGAAGTAGAGTTGCAACTGAATATAATACAAATCCGGGTAGAGCAAGAGATACGGAAACATTATATTATTTTAACGGTATTGGATATGATGAGGCTCCATTTGGGTACTTTAGTGGTACTGGTGGTGGAATTGGATCTTCAATGAATATGGGCTTGGGATGGAGCAATTCAAGAGATTCAAGTAAACTTGCTACTTACACTCTAAAAACAGATTTTGTTAGCCAGCTTGATAAATACAACTATGTAAAAGCCGGATTTGAATTTATTTATGTAGATAATAATGTAAATTATGCATTAATTGAACCTTCATTGCCAACTTCAAATTCTCAATCGCAGTGGCATACATTCCCTAAAAAACTTGCTGTTTACGTTCAAGATAAGCTTGAGTTTGAAGGTATGATTGCAAATCTTGGAGTAAGATTGGATTATTCTGACCCGGGTGGGGAGTGGTATATTTATGATCAATATGATAAAGCTTTATCAAGTGAATATGCTTCTGATATAAACACGATATTAGCCAAAGAAAAAACTAAAAAACGTTTAAATGTAAGTCCTCGTCTTGGTATTGCTTTTCCGATTACAGTAAATAGTAAATTGTACTTTAACTATGGGCATTTCAGATCAATACCCTCTCCAGATGATTTATTTTTACTAAGACAAAGTCAAGCCTATTTGAATATTACACGTATTGCAAACCCAAATAATCCTTTGCCTCTTACCGTTGCGTACGAATTAGGGTATGAGCAAAATCTCTTCGATCAATTTTTGCTAAGCATAAAAGGATATTACAAAGATGTTAAAGATCAAACTCGATTAGTTACATATGTTAGTAGTGATGCAAGTGTTAACTATAGTAAACCTGAAGCAATTAGCTATGCGGACATAAGAGGATTTGAAGTTGAGCTACGAAAAAATCGGGGTGATTGGATAACAGGGTTTGTAAACTATACTTATATGGTTTCAACTAGCGGTTATTTCGGTTATTATTATTCTTATGAAAACCAGGTTGAGCAAAGACAATATGAAATTCAGAACAAAAGCAATATTGAACAAAATAAACCTGTTGCGCGACCTTATGCCCGTGCAAATATAGACATTAATACACCTGAAAATTGGGGACCTCAAGTTGGTGGAGTGAAAATTTTTGATCAGTTGAGACTGAGTATTCTTAGTAGCTGGCAATCAGGCAGATATATAACATGGACAGGTGGTGGAAGCACGCTATCTGGCTATTTGTATAATTTTCAGTGGAAAGATTTTTTAAATGTAGATTTAAGAATTTCCAAGACTCTCAATTTTGGACCAGTCGGTTTGGAAATATTTGCCGATATATACAATGTGTTTAACATTAAATTTATGGATTATGCTAGAGCCGGATTTAGAAATCTTGCTGATTATGATCAGTATATGCAATCATTACATATGCCATCAGATAAGGTAAAAGATTTTGATAGTTACGGCAATATTCCAGGTGATGATAAACCTGGAGATTTTAGAGATCCAAGTATTGGATATCAACCACTGGAATATGCTAAGAATTTGGAATCAGTTAGTAACCCAAATACTTCCGCATACTATTATGATGCCTCAAGCGGGAGTTATTATCATTGGTCTGGTGAATCATGGTCTTCTGTCAGCGATGCGATAATGGAAAATATACTTGATGATAAAGCATATATAGATATGCCCAACTTAAGTTATATGACATTTCTTAACCCAAGAGATGTTTACTTTGGAGTTAAATTCAATATTAGTTTATAAAATAGTATTGAAATAAGATAAAGTAGAGGAAAGAATGAAAATAATAAATAAAAAGTTTGTTAAGAATCACGTAATTTTAATTTTTTTGGCTATTTCGCTATTACCGATAAGTAAGATAAATGCTCAATACAAAAACGTATGGATGTCAGTCGGTTCTTTACATAATTGGTATTCTGAAATTGGTTCTGAATTAGAAGAGGGTTATGTACTAAGACAGCAATATGGAATGCAGTGGCCTGCAAATTACAGAAATCAGGATATGCAAGCCGCAAGAGGCTGGTGGGTAGGCTGTAAAAATTTTACAGATGAAAATGGTGTATTCTATGATTATAAAGTTGTAACAGTTGGACCTAGAAATCCGGCATTTTTTGCAGCTTACCCTGTGCAAATTGAAATGGTAGGTAAATTTGAACCGACTGTGGTAACTGTTGATGGAGCGACTTCTGTAGGAAAAACTGTTTCGATTGACAGATACGATGAAAATATGCCCTGGGATAGAATGATTATTAATAAGGTTGCTACGCAAATAGGGGTAACGATGGAAAGAAGGATTTTTGAATTTAGTCAGCAGTACAACGATAATTATATTGTTTATGAATATACTTTTACAAATACAGGCGATACTGATGGTGATACAACTACAATTGAGTTACCAAACAATACAGTTCAGGATTTTTATACTTTTTGGACATATAGAAATGCAGTAAATCAATCAGTTAGGTATGTTATCGGAAACTCCACGGGCTGGGGTAAGAATACAATGAATGATGCGCGTGGTGATGGTAATCCGGATAAACCTGATCCGGTAGGTGAGCAATTCAGATGTCAGTTTTCGTGGCATGGATATGCTACTGAAAAGGATGTTGCCTATGATAATATAGGCGGACCTATCTGGACGCTTGGTACTGAAGCTCTGAAATGGAATGCTAAAAGCGATACTGTTGGTCGTTTAGGTGGCGCCCAGTTTTTAGGTGTTGCTACATTATATGCTGATAAATCTGCTTTAGATAAGACAGATGACGTAAATCAGCCTTCAACCACAACCTATTCTGATTCGGACGGTGACTTATTTCTTGCCGGAACTAATGCATATAATTTGACTGATATGGCTAAAAAATATCAATTTATGGCAAAAGGGCACCAATATCCACGACATGCAGATCAAGTTGTTCCAAGTGGTGATTTTGCAAATCAAACACAAGGAGCAAACCTTGGAAATACCGGGGGATATTCTTTTAATAATGGATATGGACCTTATAATTTAGGTCCGGGTGAGAGCATAAAGATTGTTATGATTGAGGGTGCTGCAGGAATGAATCGTGCAGATCAAATTAAATATGGCAGGATGTTTAAAGCAGGCACTTTAAGTGCGTATGACAAAAATACATTGGTGATAAATAAAGGAAGAGATTCATTGTTTACCACTTTTGGAAGGGCAAAGGAAAACTTTGAATCAGGATGGAATCTCCCATCACCACCTCAACCTCCAAAAACTTTTACAGTTACAAGTGCCGGAGATAGAATTGAATTAAGTTGGTCAGTAAACGAATCCGATCCAAATCCACCAACCGGATTTAAAATTTATAGAGCTTTAGGTGATTATGATGCTGATTATACTTTAATTGATGAGGTTGGATCTGATGTTAGAAGCTATAAAGATTCAAAATTGGTAAGGGGATATAATTATTTTTATTATTTAACTGCTGTTGGACCTGAACAAGCTGGTGGACCCGGTACGCCTGCTGGTAGATTGGAAAGTAGCAGGTTTTACACTCAGACTTTTAATGCCGCTAACCTTTTGCGACCAGCCGAAGATGATATGGCAAAGATTAGAGTTGTTCCTAATCCATATGTAATTACGGCTGATGAATCCGTAAGATTTCAGGGAACTGAAGATGAAGATAAAATTGCATTTTACAACATACCCGGAGATTGTACTATACGTATTTATACTGAGTTAGGTGAGTTAATAAAAACAATTGAACATACTAATGGTAGCGGTGATGAATATTGGTATTCAGTTACATCTTCAAATCAATTTGTTGTAAGCGGTATTTATATCGCAGTTATTACTAATAATCAAACTGGACAGAATCATATTTCCAAGTTTGCAATTATCAGATAAAACTGAAAAAATATTCTTTAGAAAAAATAATACTAAGAAAAGGTATTTATAATGAACAGTAAATTACTAATAACATTTGCACTCATACTTTTAGCAATCACGGGGTGCGAATATTTTGAAAATAGTGATACTTTGGATGTCACAACCATTAAAGTAAACCTTACTAATTTGCCGGCATTACCTGATTCGATGACATATGTAGGGTGGTTTGAAAGCGATGATTATGACCCGGTAAAAGTATTTGTACGTGATGCAAATTCCGACGGAAGTATAAATTATGAATCAGAAAAATTGTTTAAGGCATTACATCAGGCACAAGAATTTATTTTAACTGTAGAAGATACCTCAGTTGCCAACGATTCTGATCTTGTTCCAAGTTCTCGTAAACTGCTTGCCGGTAGATTTTCTGAAGCTATGGCAAGTTTAAGCATTAGCTCTGAAACTATAAACTTTGAAAATTCCAGCGCAATTTTTAATCTTATTACCCCAACTGATGGTCCTGAAACAAATGAACTTAGCGGCGTTTGGTTTATTGATTCAGTTGGTACTACACCTGTTGTTGCCGGTCTTAATTTACCTGCTTTATATAAAGGCTGGACATATGAGGGATGGGTAGAAATAAATGGACAATATATTTCAACCGGAAGATTTGTTAATCCCTTAGTTCCTGATTTATTTTCGGATTATTCAGACTCTTTAGCCAATGGTTATAATTATCCTGGAGAAGACTTTTTATTAAATGCTCCATCGGGCTCAACTTTTCCAACTAATCTGTCAAATGCAAAAGTTATGATCAGCATTGAATATAATGATGGAAGAACAAGCGGAACTGTGCCCGGCTTTGTTATATTCGAAACTAATATTCCGTCTTCTGCACAAAGCGGTGTAAGTTATTCATTGCAAAATACCGGTGCAGTTTTAACCGGGGGGAATTCTTATATGATCATTGACCTCGTTAAATAAATTTTCAGTGATCAGAAAACAAAACATGCTTAAAATAGATAAAGCTAATAGGTAATTACATGAGAAAAATAAGTTTTACAATTGGACTTGTGATCCTGCTCAGCCAGGTTTTTACAATTGATATTTTAGCGCAGGATAATCAAAAACTTGCTCAGACAGGATTAAAGTTTTTAAGTGTTTCGTTAGACCCGAGAGCAACTGCAATGGGTGATGCTGTAACTTCTGTTTCTACAAATTCTGTTGCAATGCTTTATAATCCTGCAATTTTGGGTGATATTGATGGTGTCTCTGATTTTTCGTTTGGAACCACAAAATGGATAGCCGATATAAATTATATTTATGGTACAGGTGCTTTTAAATTGTTTGATGGTAATTATGGCATTATTGGTGTTTCATTAGTTGCAGTGGACTATGGAGATTTTATTGGCACTGTGGCTGCTCCGAATGATAACGGATATATTGAGGTCGGAACATTTAAACCGACAGCTCTGGCAATTGGATTAGGTTATGCAAATAAACTTTCAGAAAAATTTTCTGTTGGCGGCAATATAAAATACGTAAGACAATCAATGGGCACTTCTGTTGTTGGATATGATGCGGCGGGCAATCGTAAAATTGATGACAATTCAGTAAACTCAATGGCTTTTGATTTTGGGATTTTGTATCACACCGGATTTAAAAGTCTTGATTTTGGTATGAGCATAAGAAATTTTTCAGGTGAATTAAAGTATAAGGATGAAGAATTTCAACTTCCCCTTGTATTTAAAATCGGAGTTTCCATAAATGCCTTAGATCTTACTAATATAGATAGAGATATGCATTCGCTTATTATTGCCGTAGATGCCTCCCACCCCAGAGATTATAAGGAACAATTATCTATTGGTGCCGAATATTTATTTATGAATACTTTTGCAGTTCGTGGTGGATATACCTTTCCAACAGATGAACAAGAATTTAGTGCCGGAGTTGGGTTTAGGCAAACAATTGCTGATATTAAATTTGCGATTGATTATTCATATACACCTTTTGGTATATTTGATAACGTTCATAGATTTTCAGTTAACTTAGCTTATTAATAAATTTTTTCGAAGAGAAAGAATTATGATGAAAATATTATACAAAACCTTAAAAGTTTTTTTGGCAATAACGTTGTTATTTATTTATGGCTGTAGCGAAGATACAACTCCAAGCTTAGTCGATTTACCAAGCGAAGAACTGCCAACACCTGTGTTAACCTCGATTGATCCCCCGGGTTTTGGGCTGGCAGGAGTAACGGTTGTTACAATTACAGGCTCAAATTTTTCAACTTCAACCTTTGGGAATTTGGTATTCTTTAATGGAATCTCCGCTACAGTTTTAAGTGCAACATCAACTCAAATTAAAGTTATTGCACCAAATCTTGTTGCCGATACAGTTATAGTAAAAATGGCTGGATATAAAAGTGAGAATTTTAGTAACTCACTGAATTATAAACTTGAACCCGCTGTGTCTGAATATTATGTATTCAACAGGGACATCCCGGAACGTCCATATGGAATTTGTACTGACCATCAAGACAATGTGTATGTGTCAGTATCTAATATTACACTTGGATTAGGAATTAAAAAAATTATGCCCGGAGTTGTTCCTTATATTGATTTTGCGCCTAAAGGCGGAGAAACATTTTTTAAGGGATTAGCAATAACGCCGGATAATACTATTTATGGGGCAAGAGGATTAAGAGGTATTTTTAAGATTGTTGAAAACACTGCACCTGCTGCGTTTGTCTCTTCATCAAACGGAATTGCTGATAATGTTACCGATGTAGATTATGATGCAACACGCAATGTGCTTTGGGGAGGCGGAACTACCGGAATCCTTTATAAAATTGGGCTTGATAAAAACGTAAAAAAATTCAATATTAATGGTATAGTGAGTGCATTAAGAGTTGCAGGGAATGATTTATTTGTTGCAACAAGAACAGATAATGAAGAAATTGTCTGGAGAGTCCCGATTGTTAATGCGGATAGTCTTGGCACAGCAGAGCAGTATTTTAATTTTTCAACATCAATAAATATAGCTCTGAAAATTGCAGATATAGTTTTGAGTGAAGACGGAGATCTTTATATTGGCACAGATGCTACTTCCGATCCAATATATGTTGTGCATCTGGATAAGTCATTTGAAGTTTTTTATCCCGGGCTAATCGATTCTAAAGTATATTCGTTTTCATGGGGCTATGGCAATATTTTATATATGACGAATATAGATTTAAACAGTGATAATAATTATGTTAATACAACTTTATTAAAAATAGATATGCAAAAATCAGGTGCACATTAAAAAATGATTATAATAAATTATTTATTATTCTAACTAAATGAAAGGGCTCGATATGAAAAAAGGACTATTTACTAGTCTTCTTATGATTCTGTTGGTAGGCACAACGTTTGCCCAATGGAATTCACTAGGTCCGTGGCCGGATGCAAACTATAAAGGCGGTTCACACGGAATTGCTGTAAGTCCCGACGGAAAAGTCTGGCAATCAAGTTATTATAAAACAAATTGGCACACTCCAAATGGGGATGATATATTAACCTCTCCCATTCTTGTTTTCAATGCTGATGGTTCTTTTGTTGATACAATTTTTACAGTGACTTCAGGCTCTGATGTAGATACACTAGGATTAGGTGCGGATGCCTCCTCTGGTTGCCGTGGGCTTGCAGTTGATAATGAAGGAAATATTTTATATGCATCTACAGGCAAGCTTATTAAAATTAATTACCAGACTTTAGAAGGAATGGGAAGACATTTACTTACTGAAATAGGTTCTTCTCCAACAGCTCCATCAGTATCCAGTGATGGAACTATCTATGTTGGACCTGTTGTAGGCGGCGGTACAACTGCTATTTGCACATATGATGGAACAACTCTTGACTATACTGGGAATGCTGTTGTTGGTCCACCAGCCATAGCAAGAACAATGGAAGTTTCAGCGGATGGTCTTACTTTATACTGGATGCCGTTTACTTCTAATCCACTTCAGGTTTTTGTTTACACGCGTGCCGATGATTTAAGTGATTTTGCATTAACTGATTCAGTTTTACAAGGTATGGCTATTGAATCTTCTGCATGGCAGCCTGGGACTAATTTACTGTGGGTATCAAATAGTAAAATTGGTACAGGTCCTTACACCTCAATGTCTTGGTACGGTTATGATGTTACAACAAATACAGTTGTCGATAGCTTTACTTTAGCAAACCCGGTTCCTGGAGCTGGCGATGATTTACCAAGAGCGATTGATTTTAGTCCTGATGGAAAAATTGCTTATGTTGGTTTATTTGGTACAGCCTATGACCGTATTTACAAATTTGACACAACACCTCCTACAGAATACAATGTTACATTCAGTGTAGATATGGGCGTTCAGGCATTTGAAAACAGTTTTGACCCTGCAACAGGACAGGTTTGGGTTCGTGGTGATTTCCAGACAGATGCGGGAGATCCAAACGGTAACTGGCAAGGCAATATGTTCGAATTAACAGATATTGATGGAGATACTGTTTATACAATTACAATTACATTCCCACTAAGCTCAAAAGACATGACATACAATTATAAATTTATTATGTCACCAGATAACTGGGAGAGTATTTCAAACAGACCGCTTACTATCAATGCAGCTAATATAAGCCTTCCAAAAGCTTGGTTTAATAATGATAACGTTTATACAGTTATTACCGAAGTAACCAATACTATTAACTTTACTGCTGATATTTCAGAAATATTAGGCGTTGGTGTTGGCGGTGCATTTAATACAAATG
>JBAQCL010000094.1:0-1595 GCA_049294175.1 Ignavibacteriaceae bacterium
AGGATAGTAACTTCGTCACTTTGGGTGTGGAGATTTTTAATAATTAAATGGTTCGTTTTACTAACGTAAAACGAAAATGGAAATCTTTAAATAATTAATTCGGTTGTGTTGGATTTTAACATAACACGCCGTTATATGGCTAATATAAGTGAGATGAAAAATGATTGATTTAATAGGGTTGATTGGTTCGCTTCCCAAAGAAAGTGATTTCAAAAAAAGAATGCGTTTGCATCAAGGTTGGTGGCGTGCTTTTGTGCTTGGAGAGAATGAAGGCAAGCACCCAATGAAAGATGATGAAAATATTTGCAATACACTTTTAAATGGAGAACAAACAAAAAATAATTTTCTTTCAAACTTGGTTAAAAATGTTGTTGGCGAAGTATTAAAAGAAAGAAATGACGGAAGCGCCGGACTAGTTGACCAGAAGCGTTTATTTAACAATCTTCTTTCAAGTCAGCCGCTTTGTTTTAATTTCTTTGCCCCAATGTATGTCGATAAAAAACTTGCTTTAAACTTTCTACGAAACTTTTATCCAGAAATAACAGCAGTTAATGAAGTTTATTTTGAACACGCTAATTCTAAAAACAAATATGATAATTCTGCTTTTGATATTGCCTTTGATGTCAACGATGGATGCAAAAAAGGAATTATTGGATTTGAATGCAAGTATACCGATTCTTTTTCGCCAACTCCGCATAGAAAAACAGCATATGAGGAAATTTATCAGCAATCTAATATTTGGGCTAAACCCTATGAAGAATTAACGTGTTCTAAATTCAATCAACTGTTTCGCAATCAATTAATAGCGGAAAGTTTTAAGCAAGAAAAACAATATGACTTTGGGTATTTAGCTTTATTCTGTCATCATAAAGACGATGAAGCGATAAAAATTGCTGAAGAATATAAACTGATGTTAGAGGAAGAACATACACATCATTTCCAAATTATTACTTATAAAGATTTTTTTGAGCAATTAATGAAGCTGGATTTGACTTGGCAAACGAGGGAATATTATATGTTTCTTTGGGCTCGCTATTGTGGAATTAGACTTAGCAATTCAGCATACGAACAATTAAAAGAAAATGAAAAAGGTTATTATAAAATTTATGATGTTGATGAAAATTATTTACAAAATAAAAGTATGGTTGCAACACTTGAAGGTGGTGTAATTTATTCTGCCGAAAATGAAGATGGATTGTTTGTAATTATAGACCAATCAACTTTATCTGATTTTCTAAACGAGCAAGACAAAAAAGAAATTGGTTGCTTTACTTCAATTTACAAGTTTGTGAATGAAGCAGATAGAAAATCTTTTATTAATAAATATAAACTTAGAATTACAGAAACAGATGGCGTATAACCTCTTTAATAAGTAGAAAGTCCCCGAAGGGGCAGGCAAGAGGATATAAAAATATTATTCAATCCATTTTATGGATTGCCAAAAAAGTTTTTTAGATTTTATTAAACAAAAGTGTTTTATAAAAATAAACACAACAGGAAATCTTTCACATAGTGATGGCTTTGCCATAAATAAAAATAATTACGGTGTTGTGTTTTAATAACTTGTCCCGATCTGTCGGGATAACACGCCGTTA
>JBAQCL010000095.1:0-42437 GCA_049294175.1 Ignavibacteriaceae bacterium
GTTCATCAAGTGTGAGATTATACATTATTTTTGGCTCATATTTCTTTTTACCAAGCATCTGTATTTCTCTTTTAGTTTTTATTTGCTCAGATAATCAAGAAGCATGCCGAGTTATGCAACACACCCTAAAGGAGTTACTTCAAATCCAAACCCGAGAGAAGTTTCAAACAAAACTCTGCTATCAAAATATTTTTTACGCTGTACGGACGTACCGATTCCGCCATTCACGTATTTTAAATCATAATAACTGTCTTGATAATAATTGATACCGACATCAACCCCCAAAACAGGCTTTACAATTTTATCTGATTTGGTTTTAAACCTTCCGCCGATTGCAACTCCCAAAGAGTTTAAATTATCGCCACCTGTTACAGTAGGTATAGAGAACCCTATAACATCAGCCCAATAAAAACTAAAACTATTTGAGTCAAAAAATCTTGATTGGTAAAGTAAAGAGGTTTTTAATTCCAAAACTTCTGAAATCTCATAAAATACAGCACCTCCAATTTGCCATCCTCCGTCTGTATGGAGAAATATATCATTATTGTTAAGTGTGTTAAGGTATCCGGCACCGATTTCAAAATGGATTTGTGCTTTTACAGAAAAGCTAATTACAACAAAAAGAGATAAAACAACAAAAAATATTCTTTTCATTTTTCACCTCATTTATTTTGAAGATTAATATAATGCATCCCCACAATTGTTTTAGCATCATTAATTTTTCCCGATATGATCATCTTTTCAATCTCTTCGACAGTAAGTTCTAAAATTTCCATTTCAAGTTCACCCTCTTCTCGATTATGATTTCCGGGAGTTAAACCTTTAGCAGAATAGATGTGAAGAATTTCTGTACAGTAGCCCGGCGCAGTAAAAATTTCGCCGAGTTTCTTAATTTCCTTTGCCTTGTATCCGGTTTCTTCTTCAAGTTCACGTGTTGCACAAATTAATGGGTCTTCGTCCTTCTCAAGTTTTCCTGCTGGAAATTCAATCAAAGTTTTTTGAAGCGGATATCTGAATTGTTTAACAAGAATAATTTTTCCATCGTCTTTAACGGGAATAACAACAGCGCCGCCCGGGTGGATTGCAATTTCTCTTATTCCTTTATTGCCGCTTTTGTATTCGATCTCATCAATCTGATGATCAAATACTTTTCCTTTATAAAGAATTTCTGATTTGAGGAGTTTGTAATTCATAGTCATCTTTTGTTATTATAAGTGAAGTGAAGCAGGCATATATTTAAGCTGCTTCATCCTTATGAATGGCTTGTGGACCCGTAATGACTTTCGTTTATCAACTTCGGTATTTATTGTCATAATATGGAACCAATTCACTTCCGAGAAACTTTACAACCGCAGTGATAACACCAAGATCATCAAGATAACCGACCAGAGGCGCGATATCCGGGATCGTATCAATCGGTGATATGAAATAAACTAATCCAGCTACAACAATTGCTTTACGATACCAGCTTACATACGGGTCTTTCATGTAAGCATAAAGAGCTTTTATATCTTTTGCAAAAGATATTTTTTTACCAACGCGTTGAAGTTTACTCCATAAGTTTTCTTCAACGTAGTTAGCTTTATCGCGATAGCCTTCTTCGATTTCCTTTTCAGTTCTTCCGCCTGTTCTGAATGCTCCAAGATCGTTCAGGTTTTCAAAAATTTCATCATCGGGAGTAATAATTTCCAAATCTCTTTCTTTCATTGCTGCTCCTATTTTTGATGCGATTTAAACCAATCAAATACCGTATTCCACCACAACTTTGCATTTTGTGGTTTAGAAACAAAATGAGTTTCGTCAGGAAAATACAAGAATTTACTTTCAATGCCCAATCGTTGCAGAGTTGTAAACAATTGAAATGCCTGCTCTTCAGATAATCTAAAATCAAATGCACTATGAACAATTAACATTGGCGTTTTAAAGTTTTTTGCATAACGATGCGGTGACCATTTTTCATATACCTCATGATTTTCCCACGGTGTGGCGCCTATATCCCACTCCGGAAACCAGAGTTCTTCAGTTGTGCCCCACATACTTTCAAGATTAAAAGTTCCGTCGTGGCAGAACAAAGCATTAAATCTATCCGTGTGTCCTTCAATCCAGTTAATCATGTATCCGCCGTAAGATGCGCCGGATGCAAAAGTATTTTTTGAATCAATGAATGAAAAATTCTTAACGGCATAATCGTAAGAATTCATCAAATCAGTATAAACCTTTCCGCCCCAATCACCTGAAATTTCATCAGTAAATTTTTGTCCATATCCTATTGAGCCTCGTGGATTGGGCGCAACAACAACATATCCTGCTGCCGCAAACATTTGAAGATTCCATCTGTAATGGAAGTCATCTTCCCATGCGCCCTGCGGTCCTCCGTGAATTAAAAACATCATTGGATATTTTTTATTCGGATCGAAGAAAGGCGGCTTTACTAAAATTGATTGCACTTCATCTCCGTTTGCGCCATCACATAAAAAAGTTTCAATGGGATTCATTTCAAGCCGGGATAAAACTTCCTCGTTTGTAAAAGTAATTCGCTTTAATGTGTTTTTTCCATCGGTACTTAATGAAAAAATTTCAGTTGGTAAATCCGTGCGTTGCTTTAAGAAGAAAAGTGTTTTGCCGTCTTTAGATATATTAATATTTGTATTAAAGTTTTCTTTCTGAATTAATTTAATATCGCTCGATTTAATATCAAGCTTATAAATAGAACTGTAAATTTCATTAGCCGCAGTAAAATAAATTGTCTTTGAATCCGGAGTCCAGATGATTTCATCAACGGATTTATCAAAATTATTGGTAAGATTTTTTATTTCGCCGGTTTTACGATCGAATAAAATCAAATCTTTTTTGTCAGCTTCAAATCCTTCACGCTTCATTGAAGTCCATGCAAGCCAGTTACCATCCGGTGAATAAACAGGCTGGCAATCAACGCCTTTGCTTGTAGAAATGATTTTTGCTTTTCCCTGAGAACTTAATCCGAGTAAATAAATTTCGATGTTAGTGCTGGTTGCTTTTGTAAAGGTTGGATTTTGCGAGTAAGCAATCTCTTTTCCATCGGAAGAAAAATTGTAATCGTTTGCTGAACCAAGTGCGAGCGGCGGAACATCTTCTTTATTGCCTTCTGTCAGATCAACAAAGTTACCGCTGGCAACATTAAGCAAAAATAAATGGCTGCGTTTGTGCCCACGCCAATCATTCCAATGACGATACATTAACTCTGTGAAAATCTCTGCTTTAACTTTACTTTCTTCAGAGGCTTTATCTTTCTGCTCATTGCATTCTTGTGTTGTACACTCGGGATAAACGGTAGAAATAAAAAATATTTCTTTTCCATCCGGCGACCATTTAAATCCCGAAGCTTCGGTATAAATGTTTGTTAATTGTTTTTCGTTTGAACCATCGAGATCGCATTGCCATATTTGTCCGCCACGCGTAAATGCAATTGATTTTCCATCTGGGGAAAACTTTGGTTCATTCTCATTTTTCTCTGAATTTTTTAACGCTCTTAAATTTTTTCCATCAGCATCAATTAAATAAATATCTGCGTTACCTTTGTTAGCATCAAACGAGTAGCTTGTTAAAGTGTATGCAATTGTTTTCCCGTCGGGAGAAACATCGTAACTTCCTATTCGTTTCATTGCCCAGAGATCATCTACGGTAATTGCTCGTTTTGTTTGCGGAAAAACAAGAAGCGGCACTAAAAATAAAATTAAGAATAAAGTTTTTGCTGTTCTAAACATTGAGGCTCCGAAGTGTTGAAATTATATAATCAAAAATAAGACTGTAAGCAGATAAAGGCAAAGCAAAGAACTGTTCCATAAAATTAATTTAATCTTAAAATCATTATAACTAACTTTGTTACAAACATTTTACAATAAGATGACGGAAACCCAAAACATATTTTTACCCGGTGGATTTAAGCAATTTAGAATTCTTAAATCAAAATACATTCTTGCCAATAAGACGGTTTTAGTTATTGGTTCAGGAAGTGAAAAAATTGCCGAAAAGATGGCTGAATCAGAAACTGCTTCCGTAATGATGATCGTAAATGATTATGATTCATTGATGAATGCTCGCCTGAATCTTGGCAAAGAGAGTAAAGTTACCATTAAGCTGATGGATTTTGATAATACGGATTTTAAAGCTGAAGAATTTGATCTGGTTTATGCCCAGGCTTCGATATCATTAACAAATCGAAACAAAATTGTAAAAGAAATTAAACGCATTCTTAAACCCGAAGCGGTTTTTTGTGTCGGAGAAATAACTTCATTAACAAAAGAATACCCGCCATTTGTAAAAAATATTTTTGAAACTTCAGATATATTACCCCAGCTGAATGATAATTGCAGCTCTTATTACACGGAAAGAAACCTTTCTGTTCTTTATGAAGAGGACCTTTCATCATCATTACAAAGTTTTTATGAAAACACTTTAACCGAACTAAAAAATAATATCGGCGGTTTAACGGATAAAGAAAAAAGTTATTACAAAAAATTATTAAACAAGATTAGTCACGAATCCAATGCGTATCTAAAACTTGGTGCCGATAGGTACATCGGATTTAAGATGTTGATCTTAAAAAAATTATAAATCTATTAACCCAGAATTATTAAAAACAGCTTGACTATGTCATAATATTCAGTATGACAACAACTGGCTTCACAATATGCAAATCAAAAAAGGCGACATAGTAGAATTCCAAATTGGAAAATATGCATTTGAAGGAAAGGGAATTGCAAAAGTTTCTAAAAATGAACTTCTGGGTTTGAATGATGAAAACGGGAATGAAAAAAACTACGTTGTTTTTGTTCAGGGTTCTTATCCGGGTGACAAAGTAAAAGCAAGGTTATTAAAAATTAAAAACTCTTTTGCAGAAGCATTAGCCGTTGAAATATTATCACCGGCAAAAGAAAGAGTCGTGGCTAAATGTAAATTCTTTGGCACTTGCGGCGGATGCAAACAGCAAAATTTAGATTATGATGTTCAGGTAAAATATAAACAGCAGCAAGTTGAAGAAATTTTCAACAAACTCGGTGGTTTTTCGGATTTTGAAATTCAGCCAATCATTTCTTCAGAAAATGTTTTTCATTACAGAAATAAAATGGAGTTTTCTTTTAGTGAAAAAAGATGGCTGACGAAAGAAGAAATTTCTAAAGAAGGAATACTTGATAAAGATTTTTCTCTCGGACTTCACATTCCCAAAATTTATGATAAAGTTCTTGATATTGATGAATGTTTTCTTCAATCAGAATCCAGCAACAAGATTTTGAATTTTACTCGTGATTTTTTTAAGAAGAAAAACACTTCAATCTATTCAACAAAAACTCATATTGGATATTTGCGTAATCTTGTAATCAAGCAAGCTTCTTTAACAAATGATTTAATGGTTAATCTTGTTACGGCTGAAGAAAATGATGAATTGGTTAATGAATATTGTGATGAGCTAAGAAAAGAAATTCCACAAGTAACAGCAGTTATAAATAATATCAATAAAAAATTTGCTGCCGTTGCCGTTGGTGATTACGAAAAAGTTATTTACGGTTCTGGTTTTATTTATGATGAAATTGGAAAACATAAATTCCGGATAAGCGCAAATTCGTTTTTCCAGACAAATACTTTGCAGGCAGAAAAACTTTATCAGACTGCTTTGGATTTTGCTGAGCTAAAAGGGAATGAAATTGTTTATGATTTGTATTCCGGTGCGGGAACTATAACAATCTTTATTTCAGATAAAGCAAAAAAAGTTTATGCTTTTGAGGCAGTTGAAACTGCAATTGCAGATGCAAAAGTAAACGCTGAATTAAACAATATTCTGAACGTTAAATTTTTTGCAGCTGATCTTTACAAGTCTTTTCTTCCAATTGTTGATAAATACAACATCCCAAAACCCGAGGTAATGATAATTGATCCGCCAAGAAGCGGAATGCACCCAACCACAGTTGATGATGTGATAAAACTTTCTCCAGATAAAATTGTTTATGTTAGCTGTAATCCTGCAACGCAAGTGAGAGATATTAAATTGATGGTTGAAGCTGGTTATAAATTAATTAAGATAAAACCTGTAGATATGTTTCCGCATACTTTTCATATTGAGAATGTAGCGTTGCTAATTAAATAATCTATACCAAATAATAAAAAAGTAAGTAATAGAAATTGGTCCATTTAATAAAAGCATTGAAGTAACATACGGGTAACAATAATTTTTATAATCACACTAATTACAAAATAAAAATCAGGAGGAGAAGTGACAGCTGATGAACTTAGGGATGGCATTTTTAGTTTAAGAACTAGAAGGTTTGGTTCAGTAGCCGAAGTAATGATCAAGCGAATGGTTAAATTAAATAAAAGTAGAAGTTTATTTCATGATCTTTATGATGATTATTCAAACCATCGAGTTGAAGTTAAGTTTTCTACTGTTCAAAAGAAAAACGAATACAACGTCACAGAATCAGATGTTCTCAATGCCATAAGTGAAGCAATTAATGAAAATAGAGTCGTAAAATTTGAAGAGTGGAAGGGATATGAATTTGATTCAAATATTCAGCAAATAAAAAAGGGAGAGTTTGAAATTCTTTATTACGGTCTATTCTTTTATGATAAAATTTTAATATTTAAGATTTCAAGTGATCGAATAACTCACGATATTAATTACTCAGATAAACAGCACAAAGGAAATATTGGAGAGGGGCAATTTCACATCACACAAGATAATTTGCAGTATCATATTGATCACTTTCTCTATAAGGAAATTACATATGTTGAGCTACTCAATTTGCTTACTGAATAAGAACTTTTTCTTTTTTATATTAGTGAAGAAATAATCAACTAGAATTTTATCCATGAATAAACAGAGTTCAGTTTTATCAATTACTAACACAGCAGAAGAATTAGGTGTTTCAGTAGCTACAATAAGAAATTG
Organism: Ignavibacteriaceae bacterium; assembly: GCA_049294175.1. Lineage (GTDB taxonomy): Bacteria > Bacteroidota > Ignavibacteria > Ignavibacteriales > Ignavibacteriaceae > IGN3. The sequence continues at coordinate 6,923 of JBAQCL010000095.1, forward strand.
GGTCAGACATAAGTACTTGACGCCGATTTGGATGAAGGAAGGCGACTACTTTGAGTTACTCGAAATAAACAGCCTTAGAGATCAAATTTCAAATGGTGAGATTTCAAGATTAAATAATAGAGCAAACAAGCGGAACTCGAATAGAAAATTTGTGCCAAAAGAGTATATAGAAAAACAAGCCTTAAATTCTCTTCTTACAGAACTTACTAATTATATTATAAAAAACTCACTTAAGATCGATCAAGCAATATTCTTGCTTTCTGTGAACTTGTTAATTAGAGAAGGATTGATATTTAATAGCGATTTAAAAGAACTACAGACCTTTCATGAATCCCATTATAAAAATCGATTCTTATTAAATGTCTTTAGAGAATTTCACGAACAACTAGGAGATTTTGTATTCGATAACAAACATCTCCATATTTTAAATTTTGACATTCCAATCCAAGATGACATTTTGGGATTGTTTTATCAGTCGATTAAAAGTGAAGGTGATAAGGCCAAACAAGGATCATATTATACACCTAAAAAAATCGTTGATGAAATTATATCTGAACACATAAATGAGAAAGATAAAATTCTTGATCCATGTTGTGGGACAGGTCAATTTCTATTAAACATTTGCAAGCATGTCAGCGATCCTACTCAACTCTACGGTTTTGATATTGATTCAACTGCAGTTTTTATTTCAAAAATAAATTTGATCTTAAAGTATAAAAATCTTGATTTTGAGCCTCAAATTTTTCAGAAAAACACACTATTAGATATTGGTAATTTGTCATTATTCACCTCTAGAAATTTACCAGAACAATTTGATCTAATTGTTACTAATCCACCTTGGGGATTACATTTTGGAAATGGAACTTTGCTTTCACTAAAGACACTCTATCCTCAAATAAAATCTCTTGAGTCGTTTTCCTATTTTTTGTATAAAAGCATAGACCTGCTGCAAACAAATGGTGTTCTTTCTTTTATTTTACCAGAATCCATACTAAATATTAAGGTGCATTCAGATATAAGAAGAACTATTTTGGAAAAGGCATCCATACTTAAAATAGTCAAACTTGGTCGTGCTTTTACCAATGTATTTACAAATGTTGTTCGTATAGATCTAAGAAAGAATAAGGCTCAAGAAAATCATTTGATAAAAATAGTTTCAGATAAAAATTATTCCGTAAAACAAAAAAGATTTTATTCAAATCCTGATTTCATCTTTGATATTGAAGCAAATGATTTTGATCAAAAAATAATCGACAAAGTTTATTCGAAAGAGTACTCTACTTTAAAGAATAATGCAAGTTGGGCTCTTGGGATTGTAACCGGAGACAATAAAAAATTTCTGCATTCAGAGAAACTCAATGGTTTTGAAGAAGTTTACAAAGGAAAGGATGTCCAGAAGTATTTTCTATCTACTCCCGCAAATTATATTAACTTTGAACCTGAAAAGTTTCAACAAGTCGCACCAATTGAAAAATATAGAGTTAAAGAAAAGCTTATCTATAAATTTATATCTAATCAATTGGTATTTGCTTACGATGACATGCAAAGATTGACTCTGAATAGTGCTAACATTCTAATCCCTCACATCAAAGGTTATCAAATTAAAATAATTCTTGCTTTATTAAATTCCTCACTTTATCAATTTGTATATTCCAAAAAATTTAATACTATTAAAGTTCTGCGTGGTAACTTAGAAGAATTACCTTTTCCTAAATTCTCAGACACTGATTCAAATGCTATAATTTCTTTAGTAGAGAAAGTCTTAGCACAAAAGATTGATTATTCAATTGTGGATGATTTAGTTTTTAACTTATTTGGGATAACTGATGCTGAGAAATTATGTATTTTAGGTAAGAATTAGATTATTCCTTAGTGGGAATAAAATATTTTATTATCAAATAGTAATTTCAGTTTAATTGATAATTCCCAAATTCAACTTACCTTTGTCAACTGTTATTCAGAATCAATACAAACTCACCCTTAAGGTTTTCTCTTTCAACAGCATTTAAAATATTTTGTGCGTTGCCGCGATAAAATTTTTCTTTTTCTTTCGTTAACTCGAATGCAAGCACACAAGGAATGTTTGGGCCCAATATTTTTACAATATCTTCTAATAAAGTTTTTAATCTATATGGAGTATCCATCAAAACAATAGTTTCCTTTCGCTTTCTTAAATCTAATAATTGTTTTCTTCTAATATCTTTCTTTGGTGATAGCCAGCCGTAGTAGTAAAACTTTTCAAAGTCTAAAGCGCTTCCAACCAAAGCTGTAAGCAAAGAACTTGCGCCTGGAACCGGAATAACATCAATTCTATTTTGCAATGCAAGATCAACAAGTAAATGTCCGGGATCGGAAAAAAGTGGTGTACCGCAATCCGAAATAAGTGCAGCGGATTTTCCTTCAAGCAATTTTAAAATTAATTCATTAGCATTTTCATTTTCGTTGTGCTCATTTATCGAATAAAGTTCTTTCTCGATTTTATAGTTAGATAGTAATCTGCGTGCTTCTTTAAACTCTTCGCAGATAATAAAATCACATTCTTTCAAAATGCGTAAAGCACGAAGAGTTATATCTTCGTAATTACCTATTGGCGTTGAAACGATATAAAGTTTTGCTTTCATAAAACGTAATTAAACATTAACTGAAAAATGAAAACACTTAATATTTTATTTGAAAACTCTTGTTATTTGTGCTTAAATTTAAGCATAAATTTAATTATTAAGTTCAGGTTTATGAAGCCTCTTACATTTTACTTCATATCAGATATTCTTACCCTTAAGAAACTAAACTATCCTAAATGATAAAACAGGTTACTTAATTATGAAAACCAGATTTCTTTTTATTGTTTTTTTCTTGTTTGCAATTTCGATTATTGCACAGGAAAATGATCAAACTTTTCTTTCGTTAAAGGATACCGGTGTTGAAGAGTTTATTAAACTTCATCCCGAATATGATGGAAGAGGTACAATAATTTTTATTCTTGATACCGGCGTTGATATGGGAATCGATGGGCTTACAAAGACATCAACAGGCGAGGTAAAAGTAATTGATGTGCAGGATTTTACGGGTGAAGGAGACATAACTTTTTACGAAGCCGAAATTGAAACAGAGGATGATACAACATATTTAGTGAATGAAGAAAAAGGATACTCTGTTAAAGCGGATGTAACAAAGTTTTTAAAATCTGCCGTTGATAAATATTATATAGGCGCATTTCCGGAAAGTCATTTAATAAATTCAGGCAGCGGCGCTGCAGATTTAAATGGAAACGGAAATACAAATGATGTTTATTATTTTGTGGCTTATAAAACAGCAGATAGTTATTGGATGGTCTATTTTGATATGAATGGTGATGGTGATCTTTCCGATGAGAAACCAATCAGAACTTATAAAGAAAACTTTGATTCGTTTACAATTAAACGTGAAAAAGGATTGCCTCCTTTTACTATGGCGTTGAATATTTTTCCTGATGAGCAAAAAGTTGTTTTCTTTTTTGATGACGGTGGACACGGTACGCATTGCGCGGGTATCGCAACCGGATTTAATATAGGAGATGTAGGATTAAACGGCGTTGCTCCTGGTGCTAATGTTATCGGTTTAAAGTTAGGCAATAATAATTTTCCCGGTGGGGCAACCGTTAATGAGAGTATGAAGAAAGCATATCTGTATGCAGATAAAATATCCAAGGAAAGAAAAGAACCTTGTATTGTTAGTATGAGTTTTGGAATTGGATCGGAGATTGAAGGTAGATCAGAAATGGAAAGTTTTCTTGCCGATCTCTTAAAGAAAAACCCGTATTTGTATGTAAGTTTGAGTAATGGCAACGAAGGACCCGGAATCTCGACAACTGGTTTGCCTTCAGCAAGCAGTTACGCATTTTCATCCGGTGCTGTTCTTGCTCAGGAAGTTGCAAGAGATAATTATGGAAGCGAATTGCCTGATGATATAATACTTTATTTCAGTTCCCGCGGTGGAGAAGTAAGTAAACCAGATATAGTTTCGCCCGGGGCTGCAACTTCAACTGTTCCAAATTTTTCTAAGGGTGATAAAATGTGGGGAACAAGTATGGCTTGTCCTTACACAGCAGGTGTTATGGCGCTACTGCTAAGCGCAGCTCAAAAAGAATTTCCGGATGTCAAAATCCCATCTCAACTTTTATTTAAAATAATTCGAGAGTCTGCAACTTACTGGAAACAATACACAGTACTTGATCAAGGTGGCGGATACATTAATGTTCCTAAAGCATATGAACTAATGCAAAAGTATCTGAAAAACGGAGAACAAAAGAAATTAGAAACTTATACTGTTTCATCTCTTGCCCCAAATCAACCTGATAATAGGGCTCGAAATCTTTACATACGCGACGGTGGTTTTTTAACCGGTGATGAAATATTCGGTTATATTGTTAAAAGGGAAAACTTTCTTAAATCCGATAAATTTTACAGAACCTATGATCTTAAAACAGATGCCGATTGGTTGAAACTTGTTCAAAAGAAAACCTACATCAGAAACGATCAGTCCGCAATGGTTAATGTAAAACTGGATAAATCTAAAATGCTTAATCCCGGACTTTACACTGCAAAGATTACCGCAACCAGAGATGATGGTTCGGCTTTCCCAGAATTTGATATGCTTGCCACAGTTGCAATTCCTTATGATTTTAATTCGTCTAATAATTATAAAATGATGTGGAAAGATGAAGTTGTTCAAGCAGGAATGACAAAAAGATATTTTATCAGAATTCCGGCAGGGCAAACAACAATGAAAGTTATTTTAAGTATAGATCCGATGTCCAAAAAATATTCACGCTGCAGATACTTCCTTCATAACAATGATGGAGTACGGATTGATGTTTCAGATCTTTTGTATTCTGTAAACAATGAAGAAAGAGTTGAAAATAATTATTACAACTTATCTCCGGGAGTTTATGAATTAGATGTTGATGGATTTTTCTTAGCAACCGAATTATCAACATATAATCTTGCAGTTGAGTTTTATTCATGCCAAAGATTAAATGATCGTGATCTTACAGAAGATAATTCAAGAATAGATTTAATTAATTATTTTGATAATGCCGTAACCTACAGCCTGAGTGGTGAACTTTCGGGAATAAAAAACAGCTTTGTTGTAAATATAAATGGCGAAGGCACAACCAAAAAACCATTTGTCATTAAAAAAGGGGAAGGATCAAAAGCCTTTTCTTTTACAATTTCAAAAGAAGATTTTGGCAAGGTGACCGATTTCGCCTTTCAAATACTTGATGAAAAAGGAAAAGCTGTAAATAAAGGCGGGTTATCATACAGATCGGGTGGTGATGTTAGTGTTGATATGCCTGCCGATAAAGATAGCGCTAATTACACGCTTGAGTTGATCCCGGCATTTGTTAGTAAAGATTTAAGTGCAAATGTTTTTGTAGATGAATACACCTACCTTCCCACACCAATTAATATTGATGTTAAAGATACCGGTAAAAATTCAGTTACACTTTATCCAAACAGCATTAAAACTCTTGATGTTAAATTTGTTAAACCCGAACTTAGTAGTATAGAAAAAGGTAAAGGATTTGGAAAAATTTATTTCAAATCAACATCAACCGGTAAAACAGAATATGAACTTCCAATTTATTTCAAATATTAAAAAAGGAATATAAAATGAGCGAACAAGAAAGCGGACAAATAAAAGGACTTCCGGAGAATGCTTATAAAGAGCTTGGTCCCGGCGAGGTTTATAAACCTTTAATGCCTGCAGATTCAACCCCGCAGGAAATCACTCCATATTCTGTAATTATGGGTTTGCTTATGGCTGTTTTGTTTTCGGCAGCAGCAGCTTATCTTGGATTAAAAATAGGTCAGGTGTTTGAAGCAGCAATACCAATCGCAATAATTGCTGTTGGTGTTTCAACACTGTTGAAGAAAAAAGGTGCGCTTGGGCAAAATGTGATTATACAATCAATCGGACAAAACTCCGGACTAATTGTTGCGGGAGCGATATTTACAATTCCTGCGCTTTATATCCTAAATCTTCAGGCACACTTCTTTCAGATTTTTCTTGCCTCTACATTTGGCGGAATACTGGGAATCTTATTCCTGATTCCGTTTAGAAAATATTTTGTTGCAGAGATGCACGGAAAATTTCCTTTTCCTGAAGCTACTGCAACAACAGAAATTCTGGTTGCCGGTGAAAAAGGTGGCAAGCAAGCGCTTGTACTTGTAGTCAGTGGGTTAATAGGCGGTTTATATGATTTTATAATAGCAACTTTTGGATGGTGGAGTGAAGTTTTTACAACCCGTGTAATCGGTTTTGGTGAAATGCTTGCAGATAAGTTTAAACTTGTATTCCGGTTAAATGTTGGAGCCGCTGTTATGGGGCTTGGTTACATCGTGGGATTAAAGTATTCTGCTATCATTGCAGCCGGTTCTTTTGTTTCATGGTATTTACTTGTTCCTGTTATCTCATACATCGGAGCCGGATTAACAGAACCATTTGGAACCGGTGCAACAAAATTAATTTCTGCAATGAGTGCGGAAGAAATTTTCAGACAATATGTTCGCAACGTTGGTATCGGTGGAATTGCAATGGCAGGAGTAATCGGAATTATTAGCTCATCAAAAATTATTAGAGATGCAATCTCGTTAGGATTTAAAGAGATATTTGAAAAGAAAACAGGCGGAAACAATTCTGTCAGAACTCAACTTGATCTTTCAATGAAAATAATTGTTGTTGGATTGGTAATTACAGCAGGATTGCTGTTTATATTCTTCCATCTTGGTGTTGTTAATAATCTTGGCTGGGCATTAACCGGCTTATTGATTGTCTTAATTATTTCATTTCTTTTTACAACTGTAGCTGCAAATGCTATCGCTATTGTAGGAACAAATCCAGTAAGCGGAATGACTTTGATGACATTAATACTGTCGTCTATAATTTTAACATCTGTTGGATTAAAAGGTGAATCGGGTATGATTGCTGCATTGATTATTGGCGGTGTTGTTTGTACGGCGCTTTCAATGGCAGGCGGCTTTATTACCGATTTGAAAATTGGCTACTGGCTCGGTTCTACCCCACGCAAACAGGAACAATGGAAGTTCCTTGGAGTATTGGTTTCATCTCTTACTGTTGGTTTTGTTATAATGATTTTGAATGAAACATACGGGTTTGTTGGTGAAGGCTCACTTGTTGCACCACAAGCAAATGCTATGGCTGCAGTTATCCAACCTCTTATGGATCAGCAGCCCGCTCCCTGGATGTTGTATATAGTTGGAGCAATATTAGCATTAGTTCTTACAATGATCAAAGTTCCGGCACTTGCTTTTGCTCTTGGCATGTACATTCCGCTTGAACTTAACACTCCGCTTTTAGTTGGCGGATTAATTGCACATTATGTTTCAACTCGTAGCAAGGATGAGAAAATAAATAATGCAAGAAGAGAGCGCGGAACATTAATTGCTTCTGGATTTATTGCGGGCGGCGCTTTAATGGGTGTTATAAGTGCAATTTTAAGATGGCAGGGCTTTAACTGGGTTAATCCCGAATGGTTTGAATCTCACTCAGCAGAGTTACTTGCATTAGTAATGTTTGCTTTGCTTTGTTTCTATATGATATGGGATTCATTGAGAGGGAAAGTGGAAGAGGAATAAATTCCTCTCTCTTGAAGTATAAATTCAATTCTAAGACGCTCTTCGGAGCGTCTTTTTTTACTGTTATAAAAGTAACAACTCTATAATATTTATAATCTTTTAAACATTTTTATTCAAACTCCATATATTTTACTGCTATAACAGGAATTATTTTGATATTTCAATTTCATGGGAGTTTTCAATAAAACAAATAAATTTACTGCCGTAACGGTATAATATGACATCAGAAGAAATAGGAAAAATTGTGATCTTCCATAGTTAGGAAGCTAAGTTAACTCAAAAGCAGTTAGCAGATTTGGCAGGAGTTGGTAAAACAGTTGTCTTTGATATAGAAAAAGGTAAAGAAACAGTTCAGCTAAATTCATTGCTAAAAGTACTTTCTGTTTTGAACATTAAGCTTGAAATGAAAAGTCCTTTAATGTATTTAATGGAGAATCAGGATGAGGGAAGCTAAAGTTTTTAACTTTGGAATTCATGCTGGAAATTTAATTGAGATTGAGAAAGGTAAGAAGTATCAATTTAATTATGCGGATAATTACAGCGGTCCTCCGATTTCGTTAAAACTTCCAATCAAACAAAAAGAATTTATGTTCAATGAATTTCCTCCTTTCTTTGAAGGTCTGTTGCCCGAAGGAATTCAACTTGAAGCTTTGTTAAGACAGACAAAGATTGATCGCAACGATTTTTTTTCTATTCTGGTTATAACAGGTAAAGATTTAGTTGGATCGGTTACTGTGGAGGAAGTTAAATGAATATTTGCCCAATAACTTATCAACCTTGCAATGATAGAAGATATTCTGACAAAGGATTAAAACTTCTTTCAAGAAATTTAACTCAGTTAAAAGATTTTCCATTAACGCAGGAAGAACAATTAAGAGAAGCTGCAATCAGAGCTGATAAGATGTCTATTCAAGGTGTGCAGCCAAAGTTAAGTGCAAAGCTTAATGTTAAAGATGAAATATTTAATGTTGTTGATATAGGCGGCGAATACATTTTAAAACCACAGAATACTTTTTATCCTGAACTGCCGGAAAATGAATCATTAACAATGATACTTGTTGAGTTATTCGGAATTAAAATACCATTAAATAGAATGATTTATTCCGCTGATGGGAAATTCACTTACTTTATTAAAAGGTTTAATAGATACGGAAGAAACAAAGTATGATTACAGTATGGAAAAACTTATAACCCTCATAGACACTTTTTGTACTTTTCCTGCAATTGAAAAAGTTAAATTGTTTCGTTTAACAATTTTTAATTTTCTTGTTGGTAATGAAGACATGCACCTTAAAAACTTCTCTTTAATTACTCGCGATAATAATGTGGAGCTATCCCCAGCTTATGATTTATTAAATACTACAATAATAAGTCTAAAAGCACAGGAAGAAATTGCATTGCCAATTGGGGGCAAAAGACGAGATATAGACAGAAATATACTTGTAGATTATTTTGCCAAGGAAAGATTGAAACTAAACGATACAATAATTGCTCAAGTTTTAAATAAAATAAATGCAGAGTGGACTAATTGGGAAAATCTGGTAACCATTAGTTTTCTTTCCAACGAGATGAAAGAAAAATATTTTAATCTAATAAACAAAAGAAAAACCGTAATTCAATTATAGCTGTAAATTTGATTTTGAATTAGGTGCTGTCACATACGGATATGCCTAAGCGCTAACTCTTAAAACTTTCGAGTCTGTAAAATAGTTTTTGTAAATGGTGTTTGATGTTAAAGAACATTATCTAATCTCTCTTCAAAAATAATGGATAAATGAGACGAGGCGACAGTCCATTTTTTAGAAATATTTTTCTAAATTAAAAAAACATTTTTTCAATGCATCATCGTTGGAAAAAATATGTTTCTGTTTTGTAATTTTTCCGAACTGGTGGGTAAAATTCCAATGGAATTAGTAGTGTATATAATTTTCCCGATTTCTTCTCTTTTGAAATTAGAGGAATAAGGTATCCAATTGTCTGGTCAATTGTTGGTGCGGCGGTTTTTTACTGCTGTATTAAGCTTGATAATTCCAAGGAAAAACCAATAATTAAAATATTTATTTTTTGAGCAGCTTTACTTTTTCAACAATCTCTGGTAAAATTTTTCCGGCTTCAACAAAAAATGATTTGTTGCAAATTGAAGAAACTTCTGTTTCGGTTACATTTATTTCTACAATAAATGATCCCGCCTGCTTTGCTGTGTAAACCAATCCCGCTGCGGGATAAACAACGGCAGAAGTTCCAATTATAAAAAATATATCACTGTTGATTGCTGCTTTTTCTCCACCCTCAAGCTGATCTTGCGGAAGATATTCCCCGAACCAAACAATATCCGGTCTTATCATTCCACCGCATTTACATTTTGGAACGCCATCTTCAAAGTTTAATTCATCGTTGTAAAAGGTATGGCATTTCAGACAATAGTTTCTTTCGATGTTTCCGTGAAGTTCAAAGATGTTTTTGCTTCCGGCTCTGCGATGAAGATTATCAATGTTTTGTGTTACAACTGTTACCTCTTCAAATAAATTTTGCATCGCTGCAATTGCATGATGAGCCGGATTAGGTTTGGATTCGTGCACAATATTTTTACGATGATTATACCATTCCCAAACCATTTTGGGATTGCGCATAAACGCATCAAAGTTTGCAAGCTCTTCAGGCTTAAGCTTATTCCAGATTCCATCTTTACCACGAAAAGTTGGTATCCCGGATTCGGCAGAAATTCCCGCTCCTGTAAAGAAAACTACTTTTTTTGCTTCGGAAAGTTTTTTAAGAAATGTTTGGTCAAAATTCATTTTAAAAAAGTTTGTCCTCCTATTAAAATGGGGCAATCTCAAAATCAATTTTTATTGTCACATTAAGCAATGCCTAAGTATGATTTTATTGCAAATTCCCTTCTTCAACAAGCTCCGACTGACATCTCGCTACTTTTGAGATAGCTTCATTACAAGTATTTTTTTATTCGTCCTTTATTTTTTCATAAAGTTTTTTTGCATCAGCTAAAACAACATCATCATCTTCATCAACCTTGGGAGCTTTTTCAATTTTCTTCAACATATCTTTTGCTTTATCATATTCATCTTCTTCAATGTAAGCTTTGGCAAGTTCAAACATAAACATTCTGAAGTTTGGTTTAAGTTTAACTGCTGTTTCCAACAATCTAACAGCTTCCCCGGTATCTCCCCAACCTAACCCCAATGGCAAACGAACGAGATAAGCTTTTTCACAGACTTTAAGATGAGTCCTGCCCAGCACATAGTGAGCAAGAGCCTGTACATAATTATCACCGTTACCAAGTTGTATCGCTTTTTCGCAATCAGCTTTAACATCTTTAACCGTTCCGATAGCTGAAAACACACCTTCAAACAGCGCTATTCTACCGTTGGCAATTGCCCGTCGTACGTATGTAATGGATTTATCAGAACCAAGCTTAACAGATTTATCGGCATACTCTAAAGCTTTTTTATATATCTTTTCCTGTTCGGCTTTTTGTTCATCGGTTTTATCGGGCAGATTTTCACCAAGATCAACATAAGTGCGGCTGATTCGCCATAAAACATCCCAATTGTTAGGCGAGAGTTTATCAGCCTTTAAATAACTGTCTAAAGCTTTTTGATGATTAAATTCTGCAACATACTGATCCCCACTTTTTAAAAGTTCTTCTACAGATTGAGCAAATGAAACCGAGAACCCAAACACCAAGAATAATAATATAAATGTGAGTTGTAAAATCTTTTTCATTTGTGTCCCTTTATTTAATTAAATTAATCGAAGAGTGTTTTGTTTTCTTCGGGTGAGTTTTTGATGCCATGATTGTAAATGTCTGTGCCGGCAAGAGAAATAAATTTTGTCCAGTTTGAACCGGGTTTAATTTCATTTGCAATAACATTTTTGTACGCATTAACTTTTGCGCTTAATTCATCTGCCTGATATAAAGTTATTGCCTCCAGAGTTTTGGGAACAACAGGTGAAGCATATTCAAGCTTACCTTGATGACTCAAAATTAAATGAAGCAAATTGTTTTTTAAGTTTTCAGGAAAGTCGGGTAATTTATTAATCTCATCGTTAACAATCATTGCAGCAATTACGATGTGACCGAGTAACTTACCTTTATCTGTGTATTCAAAGACGGGTTCAAAACTTAGCTCTTCAATTTTACCGAAATCATGAAGCATCGCACCGCAAACAAGTAAATCACGATTTATTTGCGGATGAATATCACACATCAAATCACATATTCTAATAATTTCCAAAGTGTGCTCAATCAATCCGCTTATATAACCATGATGCCACATTTTTCCAGCTGGAACAGAAGTGTATTTTTCAAACCGTTCATCAGAAAAAATATTTTTTATTAAAGTCTTTAAATGTGGATTTGTAATTTTATCAATTCGGCTGATAAATTCCTTTTTCATTACATTAAGATCACGTAAAGATTTTGGAAGAAAATCTTTTGGGGTTACATCATCTCTTTGTTTAGACAAATTAATTGTGTCAATCTTAATTTGTGGATTACCCTGATATTCATCCATAGATCCTGTGATCTTAACAACCTCACCAACAGCTAAGGAGTTTTTAATTGATTTAAAACCGGGTGCGTCATCCCAAAGATTTGCAACAGCAGCAGATGACTTATCGCCAAGCTCCAGTGAAAGAAATTCTTTCCCTGCTTTTGTTAAACGTAACTCGCATTTCTTTACTAGAAAAAAATGATCGACTGAATCACCTTTAACAAGAGTAGATAATTCTGATTGATTTAACATTTTAAATAAATTTTGTAATCTTATTTTAACTTAAAAAAACAATTAAAGACAAACCTGATTAATCCAGCGCTTTTACAATACTTTCTTTTGAAAGCCGAACAATTACGCATCTGTGAATTAAATCTATTGAAACAGAAAGCGTTCGTTCGTTTCCTGATGATTGGAGAATCCCAATTACTCCTTCAAAAGGAACTTCAACTATTTTAACTGAATCACCAATTTTCAAACTGTCTTCAACAACAATCTCTGTTTTTATATGAAAGAACCTTTTTAAGATTTTCAATTTGCCACTCTGGAATTATTACAGTCTTCCGGCATCAAAAAGACATTTTACTCCCGATTTTTGTTCTAATGTATAACGTCTTTCTATTTCGCTGGCATAAATGAAAATATAACCTCTTATAAGCGGTTCTTTAAGTTCTTTCTTCCTGTCGCTCCATCGTCTCATAACAATTGTTGAAGGAAGATAAGTTTGAACACATAAACCGGCAATCTCCTCTTCTGCTTTAAATTCCGATCTTGATTTAACAACAAGCGTAAACCAATAACGAGAATTAGTAATCCCCATAATTCCTCTTTAGTTAACTATATCGGTTCTTCCAATTGAGTAATAGGTGAATTTCAAATCATTCATTTTTTCAAGATCATATAGATTTCTTCCATCAAAGATCACCGGAGTTTTAAGTCCTGCTTTGATTTTACCAAAATCAGGATTTCTAAATTCTTTCCATTCGGTTACAACTATTAACGCATCGGCATCTTTTAAAGTTTCATCAGAAGTTTCTGCATACTGAATTATATCGCCAAGAACAGCTTTTGATGTATTGTTCGCTTCTGGGTCATAAGCCGTTATAGTAGAGCCGGCATCAATTAATAATTTTATAAGTTGATGAGCCGGAGCTTCTCTAACATCATCTGTGTTGGGTTTAAATGCCAAGCCCCACAAAGCAAAATGTTTGTCTTTAATATTTTCGCCAAAATGTTTTTTTATTTTAGCAAAGAAAAGATTAACCTGGTTTTTATTTATTTCAATTACTGATTTTAAAATTTTAAAATCATAATTATTCTCATTTGCAGTATTAACTAAAGCATGAACATCTTTTGGAAAACATGAACCGCCATAGCCAATTCCGGGGAAAAGATATCTTTTTCCAATTCTGGAATCAGAACCAATTCCTAATCTTACAGCATCAACCTGGGCGCCGGTAAGTTCGCACAAATTAGCTATCTCATTCATATATGATATCTTCATAGCGATAAATGAGTTGGCTGCGTACTTAGTCATTTCGGCAGATTTTTCATCCATAAAGTATATTGGATTACCCGTTCTGATAAACGGCTCGTATAAAGCTTCCATTACTTTCCGGGTTTTTTCATTACTGGTTCCCACGATCACTCTTTCCGGTTTCATAAAATCTTCAACAGCGATGCCCTCTCTTAAAAATTCGGGATTTGAACAAACATCAAAATCAAAATTTGGTGCATGCTTTTTTATTGCCGCACGAACTCTATCGCTTGTTCCCACCGGGACGGTGCTTTTATCTACAATAACTTTAAAATCAAGTTCCGGTTCATTCTTAAAAAGTTGCCCCAGATCATCAGCAACTTTTAGAACATATTTAAGATCGGCAGCGCCATCCCCGCCTTGTGGGGTTGGCAAACATAAAAAAAACACATTTGATTGTCTTACAGCAGCATTCAAATCTGTTGTAAAAGATAATCTTTTCTTCACGATATTTCTTAAAAATAAAACTTCCAGACCGGGCTCGTAAATTGGCATCTGTCCGGCTTTCATTTGTTCAACTTTATTTTCATCAATATCAACGCAGATTACATTATTCCCGGTTTCAGCAAGACAGGTCCCTGATACAAGACCAACATACCCTGTTCCAATTACAGCAAGATTCACTTTACCTCCGATGATTTTTATTGTGCACTGGAAAAATAGTTAAACTAAAATTGAAATAGAATGAATAAAGCATTGTGCAGGGTTAGTTAAGAGCTTGTATGATTTCTTTGTGAAATAGTTTTAAATCAACCGGTTTGTATAGTATTGATTTTATCCCAATCTCATGATAGGATTTAATCAAAGAATCCTCCGGCGAATCGATAATTGCAATAATAGGAGCGTAAAATTTTTTATCACCCCGAAGGATTGATTTTATAAACTGTACCCCGTTCATTAACGGAAGATCGTGTGAAGAAATAATTAATGAAGGGTGTTGCTTAAGCACAATGTTTATTGCTTCAAACCCGTTATCAGTTCCCACAAATTTAAATTCGGGATAATTTTCTCTTATTATCTCTTCATACTTTGAAAAATCATCTTTGTTATTTTCAACAAGCAGGATGGTATTATCGGAACTTGGTACAGTAAAGTGAAACTCACTTCCCATTTTTTCTTTGGAATAAAACCAGATTTGTCCCGAATGTTTCTCAATAATTTCTCTAACTAACGATAAGCCCAATCCCGTGCCTCTTTCGCCGCGTGTACCTCTTGTAGAAAACATTTTATCGAATTTAAAAATTCTGGTGTGATAATTTTCCGGTATTCCAACACCTTCATCACGGATAACAAACTCAACAAGCTCATTATTAAATCGATCAACGCTTATGTTGATTGTTTTACCGTCCTCTGAAAATTTTATTGCATTGCTAACAAGGTTGGTAATAGCCTGAATCATCAATCTTTCATCAACCTCAATAAATATTGATTCGGGAACAGTAACTTTTATTTCAATATTTTTTCTCATTGCATTGCCGGTTAGAGCAGAAATGCAATTAAAAACCAATCCCTGTGCCTGTACCCGGTGCGGCTCAATATGCAGTCTGCCTGTTTGAAGATTAGACCAATCCAGCAAGTAATTAACTAATCTTAACTGGTTACTTGAAGAATCATTGATGTAATTAAGATATTCTGTTCTTTCTGCCTCGGTTAAAACGGCGTCGCTTAGTAAGATTTCCGTAAAACCAAGTATGCTTGAAAAGGGTGCACGTAAGTCATGGGACAAAATAGAAAGAAAATTGTCTCTGGATCGTATATTGTTTTTTAACTCTTCTATGGTTTTATTATATAATTCTTCTTTCTGTTGAAATTTAGTTATATCGGTAACCATACCTATAATAGTTTTTGAAGTATCACCTTTAATATCCACTCTTATCTGTTCTTTTAGCCAGATTATAGTTTCATTCTTATGTCTTAATCTATAAATCAATTCCAGTTTATTTACAGTCCCATTTTCTATGAGACTAATTTGTCTTTTAACATTGTGAAGATCTTCATCAACTATTAGTTCCCGTCCAAACAAATTAAAACTAATCAACTCTTCCGGTGTATAACCAATTACGTTTACTGTGTTTGGTGAATAAAATATCTCATATTTATTATTTTTTATTTTTATTAAGTAGTAAAATTGGTTATCAAGTGAAGCAATAAAATTACTTAACTCTGAACTTTTAGGAGAAGTAATTGATATCCTCTTAGCCGATTGGTCGTTTGAAATATCGGTCGATATTTTGGTTGTTTTATTCTTTTTTGTACTCATTGGATCGGGAATTAAAATAGACACACTAAAAATATAATGATTTAGTTTTTGGAATAAAACAATATAAAAATAAACTATACTGAGAATTTTAAAAACTCTAAATTTTTACTTAGCTACAGTATAGATTAAAAATTATATTTGCTAAACCACAAACACTTTGGCTATATCTACAAGTAAAGAAGGATTGTTTATTAAAGCGGTTGTAAACACTTTGCCAAGTGTTCTTTTTTCGATTGGAATTTTTAGAATTGAATTTGCGATGCTATTGAATTTATCATCAGAAAAATTATATATGCCTTCTTTTATGCGATTAAATATTTCGTGGCGTTTGCCAAGTCTGTCTTGCCAGGCTTTATCATAGGTTAAAATGTGGTCGGGTTGATTCATGTTAATTGCTTGTCCGGCAATTGTTCCGGCAATCTTTCCGCCAATCATTCCACTTGCAATTCCACCGCCGCTAAGTGGATTTACCTGTTTTGCCGCATCGCCAACAAGCATAATTCCCGGAGCAGAAATTTTATCAAGCGTGATTGAGCATGGAACTCCGCCAGCAACTGATGTAAGCACCGGAGCGTTTGGATAATGGCTGTTCATAAAATCATTTAGATATGATTGTGCGGATTTTTTCTTCCCTATTAATCCGTTAACACCAAGTCCGATATTTGCTTTTTTGTGTCCTTTAGGAAAAACCCAGAAGTATCCATTTGGCGCAATATCTTTTCCAAAGTAAAAGTAAAGTGTGTTTTGATCAACGGGAATGTTAGCGGCTGTAATTTGTACAGCACTTTCCATATCACGAAAATCAATGTAAGTTTTTAATCCAGCCCAGCGCCCAACACGTGATTCAACTCCATCTGCGGCAATTACAACTTTAGCCTTAACTTCTTTCTGCTCACCCTGATGTTCATATTTTACACCACAGACTTTAGCATCTTCAAATAATAAACCGTTTACATAAGCACGAGTTAAAATCTCTGTCCCTGCATCGGCAGCAGTTCTTGCAAGTTCGTAATCAAAAATTCTTCTTTCGAGAACATAACCGGCATCACCAAATTCAACTATTACTTCATTCCCATCGGGTGCGTTAAAAGAAAACTTGCTAATCTTTGCGGCAATCCATTTGTCATCAGGTTCAATAAATTCTTCAACCCCTGCTTTACTAATTGCTTCGCCGCATCTAACAGGATAACCAACATCGCGATCTTTTTCAAGCATCAGAACAGAAACATCTTGCTCAGCAGCAAATCGCGCAGCCATACTTCCCGCAGGTCCGGCACCGACTATTATTATATCGTATTCATTTTTCATATTTTCGAATCACTGGGCATCTGTTTAATCTGCGTTATCTGCGTGCTATTATAATTCAATGGCACACTGATGACGCTGATTGAGTTGATTAGCACAGATCAAGACGATACTCCATTTTTATTAAACTTAATAACTTCAATCGGGCAAGACCAAACGCACTTTGAGCAATTTGTACATCGTTCATCAATAATAAAAATCTCTGCTTCTTTAAGTTCAATTGCATCTTCGGGACAAATGCCAACACAGCATCCGCAAAAGTCACATTTATCCGGAAGAATTTCTATCATTAACTTCCCGTTTTTTGCCTGACGGTAGTTCATATCTTATTGCTTTTCAAGTTCTTCTCGCACAAGTTTTTTCTTTCTTTCTAATTCGTGCTTTTCTTTCATTAATTCAAGCAACCTTTCTTCGCTATCTGCGTTTCCCTGTGCTGAAATGTTATCTGCAATTTGCATATCAATTTGCATCTGTTTGTATTTTACAATAAGATCAATTGCGTATTTTTTATTTACCCTTTCTTGTGTTATTGAGGGGTTGAGATCTTCCCAGCTATTGCTTAACGCATACTGGCTTATGGTAAGTTCACGGAGATATGATTGAGTTTCTTCGTCAAACAAAGAAATTAGATCTGCCGGAGTTAAACTACCCCTGTTTTCATATTCAAAATGAACTTTCTCAAAAATATTTTTATTAAGATCAACAAGAAGATCTTCAGCCGTTAGGTTATTTGTTATCAAGGCAATAATGTCTTCATTTCCTTCGAAAAGTAATTTAATAACTTCTCTTTCGGTGTTGTAAAAATTAGGAGTAACTTTTTTTGTTTCAAGCGGAGCTAAAGTTTTTTGCTGAATTACATCCTGCTTCATTATTCTTTGCGATTGTAATCGATTCTGTTTTTTCTGAAAGTCAAGAGCTTTATCCAATTCGGTTTCTAAAAGTTTTTCACGCAAGTTAAATTTTTTAGCAATATTTCTTATTAAAAGACTTCTTTTTAATTCGTCATCAACCAGTGCAATTGGTTTTACAAGATCGCGAATTGCTTCTGCTGTTGTTGTGGGATCATCAAACATTCCTTGCGAATCATAATACGCTGTTTGATATTCTATAAAATTTTCTGCTTTTTTAATAATTTCATCAAAAGCCTCTTTACCAAATTTTGTAACATAAGAATCGGGATCTTCTCCTTTGGGAAGAGTTGAAATTTTAACATCAAAATCTTTCTTAAGTAAAATCTCGATACTTCTCATAGAAGCGTTTATTCCGGCGGCATCCGCATCAAATAAAAGAACAACATTTTTTGTGTAACGTGATAGTAACTGAGCCTGATCATCAGTTAAAGCCGTGCCGGAAACTGCAACAACATTTTTTACTCCGGCTTGATAAAGCGAAATCAAATCCATGTAGCCTTCAACGATAATTGCTTTATCTAATTTTCTAATATCATCTTTGGCGAATGAAAGTCCGTATAGAACTCTTCCCTTTGTGTAAATGAGTGATTCCGGCGAGTTTATATATTTTCCACCGGAGTCATCTTCACGTAATTTTCTTCCTGCAAATGCAACAACTCTTCCGTTGGGAGAAAATATCGGAAAAATTATTCTGCCAGCAAGCTTATCCAGAACTCGCCCATCTTTGTTTCTGCCGATCAATCCAAGGTGAAGAGCTTTTTCAAGATCAATATTTTTTTGTTTGAGATAACTTACAAGATTTTCCCAGCCGTTTAGCGCATATCCAAGACCAAATGCACGCATTGTTTGTACTTTAAGATTTCTTTTTTGAAAGTAATTGCGTGCAATTTCACCTTCTTCATCATTCAAAAGATTATTGGAAAAATATTTTGCAGCTTCGGTGTTTATATCATAAAGAACTTCCTGCTCGGATTGTTTTTCATTATAGACTTCATCATCATAACTAATTTCAATTCCTTGCTGTTCTGCTAATTCTTGTACGGCTTCAATAAATGAGATTTTTTTATAATCCATTAAAAACTTAAAAGCATTACCGCCGGCGTGGCATCCAAAACAATGAAAAATTTGTTTTTCTTCACTTACTGTAAACGATGGAGTTTTTTCAGAATGAAAGGGACAAAGCCCAATAAAATTTTTTCCGCGCCTTCTTAATTGAACGTATTCTGAAATCACATCAACAATGCTTGCGCTGTTACGGATTTCTTCTATTTTTGATTCAGGGATTCTCATATCCGAAATATAATAAGTTTATAATTCAGTAATTTGAAACTTTCAGTCTCCAGGGAATTATTTTTATATTTAATTACTGAACTTTATCAGTTTAATTATGCTTAGTGACAAAAATAAATTGTAAAATATGAATCCAGATATAAAAGATATTAAAAAATACTGCAACAGTTTAACAAAGTACTCTCGGTATAAAACAAGAGAAGTTTTTATTGGCGATATTCTTCTTGGCGGAAATAATCCAATTCGTATTCAATCTATGACTACAACAGATACAATGAATACTATTGCAACTGTTGAACAAACAATAAGAATGGTTGAAGCGGGATGTGAATATGTCAGAATAACGGCGCCAAGTTTAAACGAAGCTAAAAATCTTGAAAACATAAAAAATGAACTTCGCAAGCGCGGATACAACGTTCCATTAATTGCAGATATCCATTTTACTCCAAATGCTGCGGAAATGGCAGCACGAATAGTAGAAAAGGTCCGCGTTAATCCCGGTAATTATGTTGATAAGAAAAAATTTGATTTAATTGAATATACCGACGCTGAATATCAGGAAGAGATTGACCGGATAAGAGAACGATTTACTCCGCTTGTTAAAATTTGTAAAGAGTACGGAACCGCAATGCGAATCGGAACAAATCATGGTTCTCTTTCTGATAGAATTATGAGCCGTTATGGAGACACACCGCTGGGAATGGTTGAATCGGCATTAGAGTTTTTAAGAATCTGTGAAGCGGAAAATTATCACAGCATAGTTCTGTCTATGAAATCAAGTAATCCGCAAGTGATGGTACAGGCTTACAGGTTACTTATCAACAAAATGGAAGATGAAGGAATGAATTATCCGCTTCATCTTGGTGTAACAGAAGCAGGCGGAGGCGAAGACGGAAGAATAAAATCGGCACTTGGAATCGGTGCATTGTTGGAAGATGGAATTGGAGATACAATTCGTGTTTCACTAACCGAGGATCCGGAATTTGAAGTTCCAGTTGCAATTGCATTGACAAAAAGATATGAGGGAAGAGAAAATCATAAGCCAATAAAGCCAATTGATGAATCACCAATTGATCCGTTTAATTATAAAAGAAGAAATTCATTTGATATTTTTTCAATTGGCGGAAATAATGTTCCAAGAGTTGTTGCAGATTATGGCAACAGAAAAATATTATCTCCCAAAGATTTGACAGATATTGGTTTTACTTATGACGAACCAAGCGACAAGTGGAATCTTTCTGATATCGCTGCGGACTTAATTTATCTTGGGAAAAATATTCTACCATTCGATTGCCCGAATGGTTTGAAAGCAATTTGTGATTTTGAAACCTGGAAGAATTTGACGAATAAATATAACAATTATCCGCTCTTTGTGGGAAAAGAATTTATTGAATCAGAAAAAAAATCCAGCGAGCTAAATTTTGTTAAACTTGATATTAGCGATTTATCAAATACGCTGATTGAAAAAATTAAAAATGATAACTCGGTTGTGATAGTATTAGAAACCAAAAACTTACACGGGATGCCTGAACAGCGCCGAGTATTTTTTGATTTAATAAATAGAGACATAAATAATCCGGTTATTATCAAACGTGATTATTCGGAAATATCTTCTGAAGACATTCAACTTTATTCATCAACAGATTTAGGCGCTTTATTGATTGATGGGTTTGGTGATGGAGTATGGTTGACTGTTGGTGAATTGAAAAAATCGGAAAACAAACCAGGCAGTTATGTAAAAAGTTTTATCCGTACTTCTGAATCAAAAGAAAAAATTGTTAACAGACTTTTATTTAATATTCTTCAAGCAGCGCGACAGAGAATTTCTAAAACCGAATATATTGCATGCCCAAGTTGCGGAAGGACATTATTTGATTTGCAAGAGACCACGGAAATGATTCGCAGAAGAACTGAACATCTTAAAGGTGTTAAAATTGCAATTATGGGCTGCATAGTAAATGGTCCCGGAGAAATGGCAGATGCAGATTATGGATATGTGGGTTCAGGGATAGATAAAATCACACTTTATCGGGCAAAAGATATTGTAAGACGCAATATTCCAGCAAAAAATGCCGTTGATGAGCTGATAGAGCTTATTAGAGAAGATAAAATTTGGGTTGAGCCTTGATTTAAAGCAAACAAAAATTGTTTCTTTTATCGGATAGAATTATATTTATGTATCAAATATGAGAAGATTAAACCCGAAAAAGTTAAAGTTTCTTGCGAAAGATGACCGTTACGGTCAAAAAGTGAGACCCTAAAAGTTTATGAGAATGCACCCTATACACAAAAGGGTGCATTTTTTTTGCTATTATGAGATGTGATAAGATTATTAGAATAATTGAAGACTGGGCGCCTAAATCAATAGCCTGGGAAAAAGATAATGTAGGATTACAGGTCGGATCTCTACGCCGGGAAGTTAAAAACATTTTGCTTTGTTTGGATGTTGATGAAAAAGTTGTTGATGAGTCAATAAGTAAAAATTGTAATTTAATAATTAGTCATCATCCGCTTCTGTTTAAATCTTTAAAGAGGATTGATACAGAAAAAGATAAAAGATCACGTATAATAGAAAAACTTATTAAAAAAGAAATCACCCTTTACTCCGCTCATACAAATCTAGACTTCACCAGAGATGGTGTAAGTTTTCAACTTGCAAATAAACTCGGATTATCAAACCAGAGATTTCTATTAAATCAATCAGCAAATCTTAAAAAATTAGTTGTATTCGTTCCTGCTGAAAGCGCAGACAAAGTGGCAGGAGCCCTGTATTCTGTTGGTGCGGGCGTAATTGGTGAATACACAAATTGTAGTTTTAGAACAACTGGAACGGGAACCTTTTTAGGCTCAAGCAAATCAAATCCAGGTATTGGTAAAAAAGGTAAGTTAGAAAAAGTTGATGAAGTTAGAGTTGAAGTATTGGTTAATTCGTTTGATTTACCGGACGCAATAGCGGAAATGAAAAAGGCTCATCCTTATGAGGAAGTTGCTTATGATGTTTATCCTTTGGCAAATGAAAATGTGAACTTTGGTATGGGAGTTATCGGAGATTTAGAGAAAGAATTATCTGAAAAAGATTTTTTGAATTTCGTTTCTAAATCATTACAAATTAAAAATTTTAGATTTAGTAAAGGTTCAAAATCCAAGATTAAAAAAGTTGCCGTTTGCGGCGGATCAGGAAGTGATTTGCTTGATGTTGCAATAAAAAATAACGCAGATGCATTTGTTACAGCGGATGTTAAGTATCATATTTTCCAGGATGCAGAAGATCAAATCCTGATGATTGATGCAGGTCATTATGAAACTGAAATACATTCGTTGGATGAAATAAAAATAAGAATTGAAAAATCTATAACAGATAAAACAAAAGTTTATAAGTATTCGGGTTCAACCAATCCGATAGTTTTTTATAATAATTAAGGAGCTAGACTAAATTGCATGACAGATTAAAAATTCTTTATCAATTACAACTTGTTGATGACCAGCTTGATGAACTTGAAGAATTACGCGGAGATCTTCCCAACATGGTTAGATCGCTTGAGACTCATATAAATGAACTAAAAGAAGAGATAAAGAATAAAGAGACGGAACAGAAGGATTCTGTTGAAAAAAGAGCACAGAATGAAGAGGAAATTGAACAATTAAAGGAAAGCCAAAAAAAGTTTAAAGCTCAACTCTATCAGGTTAGGAATAACAAAGAATATGATGCCTTAACAAAGGAAATTGATCATTCAGAAGAACAAATTTCAAAACTTGAAACTGAAAACAATACTCTTGCTGATCTTAGTAAAAGTATTACTGAACAGATTGAAGAAGTTAAACCCCAGCTTGAGCAGCTTAATAGCGAATTAAAAGAAAAAGAGGCTGACCTTAAAGAAATTATCAAAGTAAACGAAAAAGAAGAAACAAAGCTGCAGGAAGAAAGAAAAAAAATAGAAGAACAGGTAAAAAGACCTGATTTATCAATCTATACTCGAATAAGGAAAGCTAAAAAAGGCAAAGCAGTATCAACAATAAAAAGATCAGCTTGTTCAGGATGCCACAACATTGTTCCTTCTCAAAGGCAGTTAGAAATAAGAAGAAATAACAGAATTTTTACATGTGAATATTGCGGTAGAATTTTGGTTTCGCAGGAAATTGCTGAAGAAGTAGAAGGGAATTAATTTATTTAATAACCCTTGCTGACTTCCAGAACTAATTTTGTTATATTCCATCTTACTGATTTGCTAAGTGTTTATATCTGATAAATTAATTATTAAAAAGTAATTGGCAGAATTGACTTTATAGTCAATTCAATATTAAAGAATAATCTTATAACTCAAACCGGGCAATTGCTTTTCCGAATTATTCGGGAGGGAGGAAAGTCCGAACTTCATAGAACAAGGTGCCGGGTAACACCCGGGTGCCCCGGTAAATCGGGGTAACTGATAGTGCCACAGAAAATATACCGTCCCGATCTCGATCGGGATAAGGGTGAAATGGCGAGGTAAGAGCTCACCGTTCCGGTAGTAATATCGGAAGCAAGGTAAACCACACCTGAAGCAAGGTCAAGTAAGAAAATCTTTCCGATTTAGTTGCCGAAAGGATTAATTAAATTTGGAGCAGGGCTGTTCGTTCTGTAATTCTGTCACTGACAGAAAAGGTTTTCGGGTAGACCGCTAAAGTCTGCTGGTAACAGTAGAACAAGATAAATAATTGCCGCCCCGATTTTGTCGGGGAACAGAATTCGGCTTATAGGCTTGAGTTTTAGATTTGTTCTTAGAAAACTTAATTAACTCTATTATGTTACAAAAACGTTGGAAAATTAGAGGAGTTGAAGACGATAATTCAATAAATTCTCTTGCTGACTCATTAAACATTTCGGATGTTTTAGCCAAGTTGCTTTTCCTCCGGGGGATAAAAACATTTTCACAGGCTAAACAATTCTTTCGCCCATCTCTCGATACATTACATGATCCTTATCTTATGAACGGAATGGAAGCCGCAACAAAACGGGTGATCCACGCCATTACTGAAAACCAGCCGATTTGCATTTATGGTGATTATGATGTTGACGGTACTTGTGCAACAGCTCTTTTGTATATGTTTCTTAAAGAACTTGGAGCAAATGTAGAATTTTACATTCCCAAGAGATTAAGTGAAGGTTATGGATTATCCAAAGAAGGCATTGATGTAATAAAATCTATGAAGGATTTTTCTCTGCTTATTACAGTAGATTGTGGTATAACTGCAATAGAAGAAACAGAATACTCAAATCAATTGGGCATGGACGTTATTATATGCGATCATCATCAACCCAAAGATGAACTGCCGAATGCACTTGCAGTTTTAGATCCACTTAAACCACAATGTAATTACCCTTTTAATTATTTATCGGGAGCGGGTGTAGCATTTAAACTTGCACAGGGTATTGCAGAAAAAATTGGCAAAAGAGAAATGCCTTTCAAATATCTTGATCTCGTTGCTCTTGCCGGTGCCGCAGATATAGTTCCCCTTGTTGATGAAAACAGAGTTTTGGTAAGAGAAGGTCTTGACAGCATTAATACTAATCCAAGACCGGGAATAGTTGCACTTATTGAAAGCAGCAGCCTTCATCCCGGAAATCTAAATTCCGGTCAGATTGTTTTTACAATTGCCCCAAGAATTAATGCAGTTGGCAGATTGGGTGACGCAAAACGAGCAGTTGAACTATTAATTACAGATAGTCTTGAGGAAGCAAAAAAGCTTGCAAAGGTTCTGGAAACCGAAAATTACGCACGCAGAAAAATAGATGTTGACACTTTTGATAATGCCTTACAACTCGTTGAAAATTCAATTGACCTTGATAATGAACTGGCAATCGTTCTTCACCAGGAAGAATGGCATCCGGGCGTAATCGGTATTGTGGCATCACGATTAGTTGAAAAATATTATCGTCCCACAATTATGCTAACTACAATTGATGGAATTGCAAAGGGTTCTGCACGTAGTATTTCCAACTTTAATATTTATGAGGCTCTTCAGAAATGTGAAGATATGTTGATACATTTTGGCGGACATCAAGCAGCAGCAGGATTAGCGGTTGAGGTTGAAAAATTAAAAGAGTTCAAAGATAAATTTAACCGGATTGTTAGAGAATCAATTAACGAAGAAGATCTTTTTCCTGAAATTTTAATAGATGCCAAAATTAAATTATCCGAAATAACTCCTAAGTTTTTAAGAATACTTGATCAGTTCTCCCCTTTTGGTCCAGAAAATATGCGTCCCGTTTTCTTATCAGAACGAGTTGAAATTTTCAGCAATGCCAGATTGGTAGGAAATAACCACCTGGTTGTTTGTTTTAAGCAAAGTGGAAACGATAAGATATTTGATTGTATTGGCTTTAATATGGGTGAATATTTAGATTTGCTGTTGGATAAAAAAAATAATGTGGATATTGTTTATTCGATTGATAAAACAGTTCGGGACGGCAGAACTTATCCCCAATTAAGATTAAAGGATATTAGACCTGCTTTAGCAGATAAGATTAGTTAAAAAGAAAATTAGGAGATCACAGAATGTCCGGACACTCAAAATGGGCAACAATTAAAAGGAAAAAAGCTGTTTTAGATGCCAAACGTGGAAAAGTTTTTACAAAACTTATAAAAGAAATTACTATTGCTGCCAGAGCAGGCGGTGGTGATCCTGCCGGAAATCCAAGATTAAGATTAGCTGTTGATAATGCCAAAGCTCAAAATATGCCTCAGGATAATATTGATAGAGCAATTAAAAAAGCTACAGGCGAACTTGAAGGCGTAACGTATCATGAATTATTGTATGAAGGTTATGGATCAGCAGGAATTGCGGTTCTTGTGGAAGTTGCTACCGATAATAAGAACAGAACTGTTGCAGAAGTTAGACATATCTTTAGTAAAAATAATGGAAGCCTTGGAGAAACAGGTTCGGTTGCATGGATGTTTGATAGAAAAGGAATTATATCAATGCCTGCCGAAGGAAAAAATGAAGATGATGTAATGGAAATAGTTTTAGAAGCAGGTGCAGATGATTTATCTGCGGAAGAAGATTATTTTGAAGTTCAAACATCTGTTGAAGCTTTTGAAACTATAAGAAGATTACTGGTGGATAAAAACTTCAAAGTAGAAAATGCTAATCTTCAGTGGATTGCAAAAAATTTAATTGAAGTTAAAGGCGAAGATGCTGAAAAAGTTATGAAGTTGATTGAATCACTTGAAGACCTTGATGATGTTCAGAACGTTTACTCAAATGCAGATATTGTTGAGTAAAGTTTAAATTTTTTATAGCAACTCTTTATTTATTATTCCCACGTAAGTGGGAATCTATTTTTAAATTTAGTTTAACATTAATGATAATCTTAGGCATAGATCCCGGAACAAGAATAACAGGCTATGGAATTATCAGGTACACAAATAACAGCTTTGTAAAAATTGCCAGTGGATTTATAAGCCTGTCTGCCCAAAAAACAATTCCTGAACGACTTGAGATTATTTACGATGAGTTAAATAAAATCATCAAAAAATATAAACCGGATGAATTTGCAATTGAGACAGCATTCTATGGAAAAAACGTTCAGTCTGCTATGAAAATTGGTTATGCAAGAGGTGTTTCAATACTTTGCGCAATGCATAATAACCTTCCGGCAAGCGAATACTCACCCCGTGAAGTGAAAAAATCGGTTGTTGGTAAAGGCGCTGCAAGCAAAGAGCAGGTTGGGTTTATGATTAAAACTTTGCTTAATATTAAATCAGAAAAAATTAAGGTTGATGAAAGTGATGCCCTTGCAATTGCACTTTGTCATGCTTTCAGAATGAAATCGCCGGTTAAAAAAACAAAAGATTGGAAGTCTTTTATTGAAGCCTATCCTGAAAGGGTAATTGGATAAAAATGATTGGTTATCTGACGGGAAAAATAATTTTATCAAAGCCGACACAAATTTTACTCGATGTAAATGGAGTAGGTTATTCGGTTAATATATCAATAAATACTTTTGAAAAAATATCAGAGAAAGAAACCGCTTCTCTATTTATCCACACAAGCGTTAAAGAAGATTCAATAACTTTATTCGGATTCTTTTCACAATCAGAAAAAGAAATGTTTGAGCTTTTAATTTCTATAAGCGGAATTGGACCCAAACTTGGACTGGGAATTCTATCGGGAATTTCAGTTAATGATCTCAAATCTGCAATTAGCAATGGTAATGTCACCCGCTTGATTGCAATTCCAGGTATAGGCAGAAAAACGGCTGAGAGAGTTGTACTTGAGTTAAGAAATAAAGTGGATGCGATTAAGGTTGATGGAATGATTAAAGAAGCCTCCGTAAAGGATGAAGCTATTGCAGCGCTATCAACTTTAGGTTATCAAAGACAAATTTCAGAAAAAGTTATCCGTGATTTACTTGCGGAAAATTCCGGCTATTCACTTGAGGAATTAATTAGAAAAGCCTTGTCGGGATTAAACAAATAATTATCTGACAGTACAATTAAGTTTTAAAAATCCTTCCAGTTCAGCTTCCAATATATCTCCTGGTGCAACTTTACCAACACCTTTCGGTGTTCCTGTAAATATTAAATCCCCTTTTTCAAGAGTCATTAAAGATGAAATATACTGTACTGTTTCCGCAGGCTTATGAATCATCTTATTTAATTGATCTTTTTGTTTAATCTCGCCGTTAACTTTTAGAGAAATATATTCACCCAGTGTCAAAGGGTGATCATATTTTGTTACAAACTCTGATAAGACTGTTGATGTGTCAAAGCATTTTGCAATTGTCCACGGATGCCCTTTCTTTTTTAATTCAGATTGAACATCTCTCAAAGTCATATCCAGTCCGATTCCGAATGCTATAATTGATCTTTCCGCTGTTGAAATATCCGCATTTTTAATCCGTTCGCCAATAAGCAACACAAGTTCGGTTTCGTGATGCATATCGTTTGAAAAAGATGGGTAAACAATTGTATCACCAGAATAAATTACTGACGAATTGGTTTTTAAGAACACAACAGGTTTTTCCGGTATATCATTTCCAAGTTCGTGAATATGCTCGACATAGTTTCTGCCTACACAAACAATTTTACCAATTTGAAATTCCTGATCGCTGTTATAAATTTTTATTTTTTTCATATTTGTTCCTTTTATTGTTTAACCGGAAACTGACCTGAAATTTTGTAACAGGTGTGTCAAATATAATAACTGATTTTATGTTTTTTGTTTTTTCTT
The DNA here is from genome assembly GCA_049294175.1 of Ignavibacteriaceae bacterium. Lineage (GTDB taxonomy): Bacteria > Bacteroidota > Ignavibacteria > Ignavibacteriales > Ignavibacteriaceae > IGN3. Next base: position 35,587 of record JBAQCL010000095.1, read on the forward strand.
TGTAGCTGCAGGAAATAAAATATTATTTAAAATTAATCTGTAGCCCGGGGAATTTTTATGCAAACTTAAATCTGTCGGCGTATCACCAACTGCATGTTGGTAATCTTCAGGATCATGCCCGCCGAAAAAGGTAAACGTTCCTCTTCCCAAATTGCCATGTATATATTTAACCTGATCGGTTCCCTGTCTTTCAGCTAAAACTATAACTGAATTTTTAATCAGGCTTTTTCTGAACATAGTTGTTTGTCCCATAAAGCCCTGAATTACATTTGCATGATCTTGCGTTAGCATTGTTGGCACCGGATCGTACTTGGCGGAAAAATCAAATAATGTAAAATAATCGTTTTGCTGTAATCCAACTTCAGTAGGCTGAATATCAATATCACTGTATTCATAAACATAAGGGTTTGTATCAATCTTAAAATTTTGAAAGGCAAGCGTATTTGAAAAATCAAGTTTACTTTGTGCATTCGGATCGATAGCGTCGCCATCAAAAACAGGGGCACAGATATCAACATTTTCAGCGGCAAGAGCAATATCGTAAGAGTCGGTAGCACTGCACATCGCAAAAAGAAATCCCCCTTGCCCGACAAAGTTTTTTATTGTAAGGGCAACAGCTTTCATCATATCTGAAACTTTATCAAAACCGTTTTTCTTTGCATCGTTTTCATAAGTTATTTGCTGATCAATATACCATTGTGCATTGCTGAAGCTTGCATAAAATTTGCCATACTGTCCCGTAAAATCTTCATGATGAAGATGGATCCAATCATATTTTGAAAGATCACCGCGCAAAATTTCATCGTTCCATATTTTGTCATATTTAACATTGGCATATTCAAGAGCAAGAGTAACGGCATCATCCCAGGGTTGAAATCCCGGCGGGACATAGACGGCAATTTTAGGTGCTTTCTCTAATCGAACAACGTCCATATTATTATCTTCGCTTTGAACCTCGGCATAAATTTGAGATGCCTGTGCAAGACTTATTTGCTCGAAAAAAACTTCCTGAAGCAGGCAATCGGAAACGATTTTTTCTGAGTAATCAATCATAAAAGAACCGCTGCGGTAATTAAGAAGCCAATCGGCTTTCAAGCCATCAACAAGAGCGTTAAATGTAATACCATAAGCTTTTAGATGATCTGTTTGAGTAAGATCCATTGGTATTAAGATTTTTCCTTGAGGAAAAAGAGGAATCGAAAAAGAGAGAAAAAATAATATTTGTATAACTTTTTTAATCATAAAAATTTATGCCGGATTTAATCCGGCATAATAAACAGAATTAATATTTGCAAAAATAATTAAGCAGATTTAGCATCGCTTTTTATATAAATGGGTTCGGTATTATTTTCAACAACATCTTTTGTAATAATACATTTATCAACATCTTTTTTATTTGGCAACTCATACATTATATCAAGCATAAATTCTTCTACAATACCGCGTAAAGCGCGGGCGCCGGTCTTTCTTTCTAATGCCTTTTTAACAATCACATCAAGTGCAAAAGGATCAAACTCAAGTTCTATTCCTTCCATCAAGAAAAGTTTTTTGTACTGCTTGATAATTGCATTTTTAGGTTCTGTTAAAATATTTCTCATAGCTTCTTCTGTAAGCTGATGAAGTGGAGCGGCAACTGGAAGTCTGCCAATCAATTCCGGAATCAATCCAAATTTCAGTAAATCTTCCGGCTGGATTTTAGAAATCAAATCATCTTCTTTTATTGTTTCTTTAAAATCAGAACCAAATCCCATCTTGTTTTGATTAATCCTTTTAGCAATAATTTTGTCAATGCCATCAAATGCTCCGCCAACGATAAAAAGAATATTTTTTGTATTAAGATTAATCAAACTTTGTTCGGGATGTTTTCTTCCGCCTTTTGGCGGAATGCCTGCAACCGTTCCTTCAAGAATTTTTAATAATGCTTGTTGTACGCCTTCACCGGATACATCGCGTGTTATGGATGTGCTTTCGCTTTTTCGCGCAATCTTATCTATTTCATCAATGTAAACAATTCCTTTTTGTGCACGTTCAATATTATAATCCGCCGCTTGCAGTAAATGAACCAGAACAGATTCTACATCATCACCAACATAACCGGCTTCTGTTAATGTAGTTGCGTCGGCAATTGCAAAAGGAACATCGAGCGCTTTGGCAAGTGTTTGCGCAAGAAGTGTTTTGCCTACGCCGGTTGGACCAATTAATAAAATATTACTCTTCTCGATTTCAACATCATCAAGTTCAAAAAAAGTAGTCCGGGAACCAATTCTTTTATAATGATTATATACAGCAACTGCTAAAACTCTTTTTGCATGTTCCTGTCCGATTACATATTCATCCAGAGATTTTTTTATTGATCCCGGTGTGTGCTGATTCCATTTGCCCGTCTTTTGATTGTTATAGGCTGCCAGATTATTCTTTAAAATATCTACACTGCTGCTTATGCAAATGTCGCAAATATAAACATCCGGTCCGGCAACCATGCTGCCAACCTCACTGCCGTCTCTTCCACAAAATGAACACTTAACAATTTTTTGTCCGGGTTTTTTAGACATCGTAAGTCCTAACTAATTTTATTTTTTAATTCTATAATATTTTGTCTTGCTACATCCTGATATAAAGATTTAGGAAACATGGCAAGTAAGCTTTCGTAAGCTTCAATTGCTTTTGCCGAATCATTTAAACCATAACGATAAATTTGACCTTGTAAATATAAGGCTTTATCCGCATAAATATTTTTCTCACCTTCATCAACAATTAGCTTAAGATCACTGATCGCATTATTGTAATCATTATTTGCAATCATCATTTCCGCCACCCTTAACTTGGCAATTGAATTAAATACAAAAGCTTGTGGATTTTTAGAAAGCTGTAAATAAAGACCCTTTGCCTCTGAAAATCTTTTTTGTACTGCAAGAAATTCAGCATTACAATAAAGTGAAAGATTAGACGAATCATTTTTTGCTGTGTTCAATAATATTGAAAATTCTATGGCGTCATTTGCTATATTATTCCGGAGATTGCCCAAAACTGTCGTTAATATTTTTCTTGCCGCTTCAAAATCGCCTTTAAAAGAATAAATTTTTGCCAATTGATATCTCGCATAACTTTTATCTTCGCTGTTAGCGCGCGTAAGTTTTTCAATTGAACTAAAATAATTTTCGGCATCATTAAGGTTTGCTTTGAGCAATGAAATATCTCCAAGTTCGGTTAGGGCAAATGAAGCGAATTTGGAGGTGGGATAATCCCTGACAATTAATTTCAAATATTCTTGTGCTCCGGAAATGTCATTGCGTAAATAAAACAATAAAGATCCAATTCTTAAATTTGCTTCAACAGCAACATCAGAATATTGATAAGCTTTGATGATCTCTTTGTAAGCTTCTATTACGGGATTAATCTCTTTTTCTTCCACTTTTGCATTGATGTAAAATGTTTTCCACTCAATGTTTTGTTTTTTATATCTTTCTAGCAACAAGGCTTCTTGTGTTTTAGCAAAGCCTAATTTTATAAGCTGGATATTTTGTTGATCGGGATAATTATCAATTAAAAACTTGAATACTTCCGAAGCAGTTGAGTATTCACCTTCGCGAAAAACGTATTCTGCAAAAGAATAGAGTTCCGCGCCTTTTGAACTTTGTTTTTTATCAATTTGTTTGTAAAGATCAAAAGCTTCGCTATAATTTTTCCTTTCAATTAATAATCGCGCAAGCAAATAACTAAAACTAACATTATCCGATTTATATTTGCTAACCACTTCAATAGTTTCATCTAAAGCAGAGGGTTTGCTGGAATATGATAAGATTTTATTTTCTATCTGTGCATATTGTGAGGGATTTGATTTTATCAAAGTGCAATATTCTTCTGCGGCTTCGCGATAACGCATTGTGATATTATAAAGTTCCCCGAGATCGTAAGAAAATAAATACGGGTCTTGGGAAAGCTCCTTCCCGCGATTTAATAACTTGATAGCTTTTTCAAAGTCTCTTTTTTCAATGGCATAATTTGCGATTATACGAAAAGCCATTTGATTGGTTTTAAATTTTTCTGCCGCAGTATCCCAAATATCATAAGCTTTTGTGCGGTCACCGGCGGTATAGTAAGTTGATCCCAGCATTCCGTACAAACTTATATCTTGCGGAGTTATTGCAATTCTTTCATTTATCAACAAAACAGATTCATCGTATTTTTTTAGCTGAAGGTAAAGCGAATTGAGTTTATTGAAGTACTGAATATTTGAGGGATCTTTTTTGTTTAGTGTAGCGATAATCTCAACAGATTTATTAAGATCACCTTTTTGCTCGTAGCTTTCTGCAAGCATAAGCTGATTCTGATCCAATGGGCTTTGCTGTGCAAAAAGTGAAAATGCAAACAGAACTATGAGAATAATTTTCTTTATCATAGCTTAAAAATAGCAATTAAAAGCGGTCATTCAAGGGGAGAAAATTAGGTTATATGTTGGAATTTTGGGATAGTGGAATTATTACTGCACTTAAGTAAAACAATTTATTATATTTGAATTAAAGAAAGACAGATTATGAGCGAAAAAGACAACATATTACTTGCAGAAATTTACACGCAAATAAAAAAAGGCGGATTTGATTTAGATGGACTTTATTTATTTGGATCGCGAGCAAAAAATACTTTTAATAAAGATTCCGATTACGATATCGCGATAATATTAAAGAAAAATATTGATTGGAGACTTAAAGATAAATTGCAAGCGATTGTTTACGATATTATGCTCGAGAACGATATTATTATTGACTCACATATATTTACAAAGAATGAGATTGAATCTCCAATAACTCCGCTTAGAGAGTCAATAAAATTAGATGGAGTCTATTATGCAGGTTGATAAATCAACATTGATCCAATATAGAATGAAGCGCGCAGGTGAAACTCTTGATGAAGCAAAACTTGTTGCTAAGAACAACAGATTATTGTTAGCAGCAAATCGAATTTATTATTCAGCATTTTATGCTGTCTCGGCGCTAGGAATAAAGAATGATTTTATTACCACAAAACACGGGCAACTTTTAGGTTGGTTTAACCAGAATTTTGTAAAAAGCGAATTAGTTGAAAAACGTTTGGGAGAATTTTATAGAAATGCCTTTCAGATGAGACAGCGAAGTGATTACGATGATTTTGTAGAGTTTGATAAAGAAAGCATTGATGATAAATTAAAACTCGCATCAGAATTTATTAGTAGGATTTCTGAGTTGCTTTAAGTCATTCCAATTATAAATTTTTCAGATTAAATAACCATAGCGTTGAGTAAATATGGATTTTATTTCCTTAATTAGTCGAGGCTGAAAAAAGATATAAACAAATAAACAAAAAAGGTTTACGAAGACAAAAACAATTAATAAATGCTAGCATTCTAGGTATGAAATTTTTGGATTAGTCAAAGTTTAGAAGTTATTATACTGTCCAATTCTTTTCCAATTTCTTTAGACCCCCCTAATTTATTCAGTAGAATTTTACCGTCTTTGTCAACTATGATGTGCCGAGGGAAAATCTCACCAAATAATTCCGTCAATTCTCTGGTTGTAAAACCTTGTAAGTAGTTAAACGGGTGTTTCTCTATAAATTTTGAATGCTTACTTTCATCCCAAACGATAGCAATGAATTCAATATTTTGATTCTGATATTTCTTTACCAATTCATTTAGGACCGGAATTTCTTCTACACAAGGTACGCAAGAAGTTGCCCACCAATTTATAACAATTATTTTATTCAAACCATCATTGCTCCAATTACCGTTTTCAGTTGGGACCTCAATATTTGGGAAGATATTTCCAACTTTAAGTTTATATTTTTTAATAACGGTTGGGCTTGTAATTTTATTATCCCAATAATAAGTAAGGGTTTTTCTTTCTAGATTAAGCATAAATCTCAAAGTATCCAATTTATCCTCTTCGCTAGTATTTAATGAAATCGTAGTGCTATAAATATTTTCGGGAGATTCAACAAAATCAAGATTTGTAAATGAAAAACCGCTTGAATCTATAACGAATAATAAACAATTGTCTGGAGTTTCTAACGAGTCTTTTGAAACCAAATATAAGCCCTTAAAAAAATTACCAGGGTTAATGGAAGCATATATTGATTTATTCCATTTAAATTGGATTCCTGATGGCAAGCCTTCTTTGAATTTAGTTAGTACATATTTATCCTCTTGATGTTTACAAGACACAAATGTTAATAAAAACAGAATGATAAAAGTTAATTTCATTTTATATCAACAATGATTTTTGATAACCAAAACATAACCGAAATCGCAACTTTTACTTTAACAACTCATCCAATTTTTTTCGAAGTTCATCACCACGCAGGTTTCTGGCAACAATAACTCCTTCTGAGTTGATTAAGAAGTTATCAGGAATTCCATTAATGCCATAAATCAAAAACGGCTTACTATCCGTACCCTTTTCATCAAATACATTTGTCCAGATTAGTCTATCTTCCTTCATTGCTTCGATCCAATGTTCACGATCGGTATCACCCGAAACGCCATATATTTCAAATCCATTTTTTTTATAATCCCCATACGTTTTAACCAAATTTTTATTTTCCTCTCTGCAAGGGAAACACCATGCCGCCCAAAAATCAAGAAGAATTACTTTCGATTTAATATCTGATAGTTTTACCTTTTTACCAGTGATATCAGTTGATTCGAAGTCCACATATTTATCACCAACATTAGGATTTACATTTATTTCTAAATCATTACTGTCCGGTTATAAGTTGAATAAAGACAATTGGTTGTCGTTATAGTTAATTTCATTTAAGTAATTGGAATCAGAAAACATTGAAATAATGGGTGTTTTCTCAAAAACTGAGATACTAAT
>JBAQCL010000096.1:0-12865 GCA_049294175.1 Ignavibacteriaceae bacterium
GTTCTAAACCCTTTATTCCACCTATTGATGGATTAAAAGAATATCATTGGGCAGAAATTCTTTACAAATTTAATTTACCGAAGAATAAAAATGTAGTTGTAATTGGCGGCGGTTTATAGGAGTTGAATTTGCTAACACTTTGGTTGGCTAGAGTAATAAAGTAACTATAATTGAAATGTTTGATGATATAACTCGTGATATGAAAATGGTTACACGTAAATTAAATCTGATGAAACTAAAAAAGAAAACGTTAATGTTTATACTAATTCTAAAGTTACAAAGATTGAGGATGGCACAGTCTATTTTTATTAAAACCAACGATACTGAAAATGAAATTAGATAATATTGATATTTATGTTGTTGCCGCCGGAATGCGTCCAAACAAAGAATTGATCCAGGAATTGGGAAACAAAATTCTTATTATGTTATTGGTGACGCAAATGAAGTTGGAGATGAGTTTCAGAAATTCAGAGTGCATACTTTACTGCAAAAGAATTATAAAAAGAAAAAGTAATGCTGGTTATAATTTAGCTCGATACTGATAAGATTTTGTTTTGTCTGTTTGCTAATCTGGGATAATACGTACCATTTTTTATTAATTCATCGTGAGTCCCTGATTCAATTATTTTACCGTTTGATAAGACAATAATTTTATCAAACATTTCCATTTGCACAATTCTATGAGTGATAAACAGAATTCCTTTATCCGGAGAAATATCTGAGATTGTATTTAGAATACTTTTTTCAGTTAGATAATCAACGTGTGAATTTATTTCATCAAAAATCATGATTGGTGAATTACGAAGCAAGACTCTTGCAATTGCTAATCTTTTTATTTCACCGCCACTTAATTTTTTGCCAAACTCACCAATGTGTGTGTCTAATCTTTCAGGAAAGCTTTCAACCAATTCTGCAAGTTTAACTTTTTTAAGTACATCATAAAGCTCATCATCAAGAGCATTCTCTTTTGCAATAAGCAAATTTTCTTTTATTGTGCCGGTAAACAATTGAACTTTTTGGGGAACGACAGAAATAATCTCTCTGATTTTTTCAGGAGAAATATTTTTGTAATTAATGTTTCCCAGAAAAATGTTACCCTGGTTATAATCCCATAAACTTGTGATAATATTAACCAAAGTAGATTTACCGGCTCCACTAGCGCCAACAACCGCAATTTTTTTGCCGGGTTTTATATCAAATGAAATATCACTAATTGCATCTTTAATTCCATCATAAGAAAATGAAACGTTCTCCAATCTTAAATTAAAATCAGTTATCTCATTTTCACCTCCTGCTTCTAAAATCTCATTTTTATTTTTATCAGTTATATCAAATAATCTTTTTGCGGCTTCAGTGCTTTTAGTCAGATATTGAAATGCTTGCGGAATCTGAAAAACAATTTCAAATGAAGCCATGATCCCAATTGTAATAACAGATAAATAAACTCCGTTTAATAAATTATTAGTCACATCAGGGATAGCGGTTAAAAACATAACTGCGACGGTTAAATTCATTGCCAATCCTGTAAGGCTTTCGTGCAACGATTTTATATTATTCAACTTAAATTCAGCCTTTATTAACTTATCATTTAACTGATGAAATTCGGTTTCCCATTCAGTTTGGTTATAGAAGATCAATTCTGAAATTCCATTTAAACTATCAACTGAAAATTCTCTTAACCGGGATTTATACAGAACAACTTTCTTTCCGAGATTTTTACTTAATAAAAATGTTAAAAGAGGAATGCCAATTGCTGAACTAAAAAACATCAATATGAAAATAAGTGAGTATGTTAAACTAAATTGGCTGAGTAAACCAAACATCAAAACGGATATTGCTGCAAAAATAAAAGGAGGCGAAACAACTCTTACAAAAATGTGTTCAATGCTTTCAATATCCTCAACAACTCTTGTTAGTAAATCACCGCTCGAAAGATCTATTGTTTTTGATGGAACGATTAGAATGAGTGATTTGAAAAACCAAACTCTGAATTTTGCAAGCAGTTTAAATGTAACGTTGTGCGATATTAATCTTTCAAAATATCTGAATACACCGCGGGTTATTCCAAAAAATCTAACCCCAACAATTGCAACCTGTAACTGATAAATAGGAGTTTGCAAAGCAGCTTTAGCAATTAAATATGCTGATGTCATCATCAAACCAACGCCGCTGCCAACTGTAAAGAAACCCATAATTGCAGCAAGCAGCATCCAGTACTTGTATTCTTTGCCGAGCGATAATATTTTGAAAAAAGTTTTAAGCATTGAATTAACTATGAGCTTCAATTAGTTTTTTGTAATAATTATTCTTCTCGATCAATTCTTTGTGATTCCCGGTTTCAACAATTTTTCCGTCTTTCATTACAATTATGTTATTTGCATTCTCAATTGTATTCAAACGATGCGCAATTATTAAAACAGTTTTGTTAGAAAATAAATTATACATATCGTTAATTATTTCTTCCTCAACAATCGGATCAAGATTGGCTGTTGGTTCATCAACAAAAAGCAGGGAAGTGTTACGCAAATAGGCTCTTGCTAAAGCAATACGCTGAATTTCTCCACCGCTTAGTTTAGCTCCTTGTTCACCTATTATTGAATTATATCCATTCGGAAGCGATGAAATGAATTGATGTATCTTTGCTTTTTTAGCAGACTCAGTTACTTCATCAAGCGAAGCATTCTCTTTTGCTAAGTTTATATTCTCTAAAATTGTCTTTGTAAATAGGTGAGGGCTTTGAGGCATCCATGAAATATTTTTCCTCCACTCATTTGTTTCAATCGCATTTAAGTTATAGCTGCCGACAAAAATATTTCCTTCATTTTGATTAATGAATCTTAAAAGAATATTCATCAAAGTTGTTTTTCCTGAGCCTGAAAGTCCTACTAAAGCTGTTACAGTTTTAGGTCTAATGTTAAATGAAATATCATCAACTGCTTTGATTGTTCTATCAGGATAAGTGTAAGAAATATTTTTGATTACTATTGGATCGGTTCCATTGAATTGAAATTCTTTGAAGTTGTTTGAATTTGAAATTTGCAGTTCATTTTTATGATTAAGCAGATTGTCAATTCTTTCAAATGAAGAAATTCCTTCCATCCCTGCGTGATAACTGGCTCCCAGCATTCTGAAAGGCAGGTAAAATTCGGGCGCGATAATTAAAATGAAAAGAGCATCAGCAAAAGCAAAATTGCCGTTTAAAAGTCTTAAACTTACTTCAACTGCAATAACTGCAACACTTATTGTTGAAGCAACTTCAAGTACCAGGGCAGAAAGGAAAGCAATTTTTAGAACATTAAGCGTTCTTATACGGAATGAATTAGAAATGTTATAAATATTTTTTAACGCCTGATTTGTTCTGTTAAAAAGTTTTAATGTTACAAGTCCTTGTAAAACATCAAGAAAATATGCGCTCATTCTGCTTAATGTTTGCCATTGTTTTTTATTCATCTTTTCGGCTATTGATCCGATCAAAAACATAAATATTGGAATGATCGGTGCTGTTACAATAAAAACAATTCCGGTCAGCCAGTCTAATGGAAAGACAAAAATCAGAATTAAAATGGGAATGAAAACAGATAAGAAAGTCTGAGGTAAAAACTTTGAAAAATATTCTTCAAGTCTGTCAACTCCATTAATAAGAGTGTTTGTTAACTCCCCGGTGTTTTCTGTTTTTAAAGCTAACGGTCCAATTTTTTTGATTTGAGCAAAAAGATTTTTTCTGATTGAAGTTTTTATGTACGAAACAATTCCCGATGCAAAATATTGTTCAGACCAAATTAAAAGTGATTTTAGAATTGCTATGGAAATAAAAAGTATAATTAAGGTCGAGACTTCAGCAAGAGATTTATTTAATAAAAAAACTCTGTTTATTACTTTACTTAAAATTAAGGCAATAATAATTGTTGATGTAGCGGCGAGTAAGCCTAAAATAATAGTTAAAATAAATTTTATTCTAACCGGTTTTATTTGTTCAAAAAGTTCTTTGCTGAAATTCATTTGTCTGATAATTGAAAAGCTTATAGAATAAGGTTAATGCTCTATTGCACATCATTTTACGTTAATGAAAAAAATATCTTTAACCTTAAATCAATTTAATTAAAAAAGGGAAGATAACTTTATCAATTACCTTCCCTCTTTTTATAAAGTACAAATTTTAATATTCTAATTTAGATTTAGTTGAAATTCTTTTTCTGAAAATCCAATAAGACCATGCCTGGTAAGCTAAAACAATCGGGACAAAAATAAGTGCTACAATGCTCATTACTTGTAAAGTGTAAGGACTTGAAGAAGCATTGTAAATAGTTAAGCTCCAATCACTGTTTGAACTTGATACCATTACTCTTGGAAATAATCCCATAAAAATAGTTATTGTTGAAAACACGATTGTAATACCTGTCATTACAAAAGCCCAGCCTTCTCTTTTAATTTTAAGAAGATAGCCAACACTTAGAATAGCAATACCAGCAAGAATTGGAATAACACCTGGATTTATACCGAGTTTTGAAAACATATCGGTTGCGAAGTATCCGTAAACAACATAAACAAACAACACCAATGTTGTGGGAAGCCATAATTTACCTGCTGTTTTTCTTGCGCTTTCCAAAAGTTCATCTGTCAATTTTAATGATAGAAAAATTGAACCATGTAATGTGAACAGAAATAATGATGTAATTCCACCAACAAGCGAATATGGATTAAGTAAAGTAAAAAAGTTCCCGGTGTAATTCATATTCTGATCAATGGGAACGCCTCTTATTATATTGGAAATTGCTACTCCCCAGAGCAATGCAGGAACAAAACTCCCAATAAAAATTACCCAATCCCATCGGTTTCTCCATTGAGCTGAATCGCGTTTGCTTCTGTACTCAAAAGCAACACCGCGGGCAATTAAAGCTAATAACATAATAACCAGAGCTAAATAAAAACCACTGAACAATGTTGCATACCAGTTTGGGAAAGCAGCAAACATAGCTCCTCCTGCAGTTATCATCCAAACTTCATTGCCGTCCCAAAAAGTTCCGATTGAATTAATAATAACTCTGCGCGATCTATCATCTTTACCTAAAAATGGTAGTAGTATTCCAACTCCGTAATCAAATCCTTCAAGAAAGAAAAATCCGATAAAGAGTACTGTAATAAGAATAAACCAAATAGTGTTTAAATCCATTGTAACCTCCTATGCTTTACTAAGATTTAAGTTATCAATTTCATGCTCATCGTTTTCAATTTCATCAACATCACGTGTGGCATATTTTTTAAATAAACCTATCATAATTACCATTAAAGTTGCATAAATTGCCGTGTAAGCAATCAAAGAAAATAACACTTCACCTGCTGATACTGTGTTGGAAACAGAATTTGCTGTTGTGAATAGACCAAAAACTGTCCAGGGTTGTCTGGCAAGTTCTGTGAACAACCATCCGGTTGTGTTTGCAAGGAAGGGTAAGAGCATTGACCAGAAAACTATTTTATAAAGAAATGGTTTGAAATCATATTTTTGTTTATATGCTTTGAATAATGAAATTGCTGATATCAGTAACATTAAAAATCCTGCGCCTGCCATTATTCTAAATGTCCAGTAAGAAACTGCAACAGGAGGGACATAATCACCGGGACCAAATTTAGCTTCAGCTTCTGATTGTAATTGGTTTATTCCTTTTACTTCGCCTTCAAATTTATTGTAAGCTAAAAAGCTTAAAGCACCTGGAACTTTAATGGCAAAAACATCTTTACGATTTTTTTCATCGCCAAAAGTAAATAAAGACATTGCAGCAGGATTTTCAGAATTCCACAAAGCTTCTGCAGCAGCCATTTTCATTGGCTGAACTTTGATCATATACTGAGCTTGAGTGTGTCCAACTAAAATCACTAAAAGGGATCCGATTAAAGCATAGAAAGCACCGAACTTAAAAGATTTTGTAAAGACATCGTGTTTTTGCTTTTTTACAAGATGATATGTGCTAATTGATAAAATTAAAAATCCGGCAGTTGCAACCGCTCCAAAGAAAACATGTGGAAATTGAACCCAAAGATGTCCGTTTGTAATCAAAGCAAAAAAGTCGGTCATTTCTGCTCTTCCATTTCTAATCGCATAACCCACAGGTTGTTGCATAAAGGAATTTGCAGCTAATATCCAGATAGCGGAAAGATTAGAACCAATAGCTACCAACCAGATTGATGCAAGGTGAACTTTTTTAGGAATTTTTTCCCATCCAAAAACCCAGATACCTAAAAATGTGGATTCCATAAAAAATGCAAGTAAAGCTTCAATTGCTAATGGAGCGCCGAAAATATCTCCCATAAATCTGGAATATTGAGACCAGTTCATTCCGAATTGAAATTCCTGAACAATACCGGTTACAACACCAATTGCAAAATTGATTAGAAAAAGTTTTCCCCAAAACTTGGTCATTTTTTTATAAGTCTCATTGCCTGTTCTGTAATACGCAGTCTGCATTATTGCAACAGCAATAGAAAGACCGAGAGTTACAGGCACAAAGAAAAAGTGATAGACAGTTGTAACTGCAAACTGCCATCGTGCAAGAGTTAAAGCATCCATATGCTGACCTCTATAAATTTGTAATTTAGTTAATTAAGATTTTGAAATAAGTAATCAGAAATCTTCTGACTTTTTAGTTTATCAATTAAAATATTTTCCTGTTCTAAAAAGAACAAATGAAACCTGCATCCGAATTGTAAATCGCAATAAAAATTTTCTTTCATACAATCATTCAGCCTGTTTTTAAAACCAATTATCACCACAACATCCCAGATTGAAAGTTCTTCCGGTTTTACTTTAAGAAAAACTCCACCATACTTTCCCTGAACTGAACCGGTTATTTGAGCATTCTTGAGTTTGTGAACTATTCTGGCTGCGAAGTTTTTGGAAATGAATAATTTTTGTGCTAATTGATTCGTGGTTACAAATTGATCTTTTTTTATTGAGGCAAGAAATGCAACAATTCTTAATGCGTAGTCGTGTTCTCGTGAAAAAAAGCTGTTACTTTTCATAAATTTTAAACATTACTTAACAAGTAATATTTAAAATTATAATAAATAATTATTATTAGCAATAAATTTTGTTAAGAAATATTATTTATAGCGATTAGTGTGAATGTTATCTATTTTCATGTAATTAGCGAATCTCAAATCCTTTTGTAATAATCTTGGATAAGTGGTAAATTTTTTTGTGAAATAATAAATAGTTTAATCAAAAAGAGAGAATAATTTGGATCAGACATATAAAGCTGCAGGAGTTGATATTGAAGCTGGTGAAAAAACCGTAGATAAAATAAAAGGTTATGCTAAATCTACTTTTAATAAAAATGTTCTTGCAGATATAGGAATGTTTGGAGCTTTTTACGAACCTGATTTTTCAGGCATTAAAAATCCGGTTTTAGTTTCCAGTGTTGATGGAGTTGGGACAAAACTCAAAGTTGCGTTTGAGATGGATAAGCACGATACAGTCGGACAGGATTTGGTAAATCATTGTGTTAATGATATTGCTGTTTGCGGAGCTAAACCACTTTTCTTTTTGGATTATTATGCAACCGGTAAATTAAATCCTGATAAAGCTTCGGAAGTTATAAAAGGATTTTCAATAGCCTGTAAAGAAAACGGATGTTCTCTTGTGGGTGGAGAAACTGCAGAAATGCCCGGACTTTATGAAGGTGAAGAGTATGATGTATCCGGAACGATAGTCGGTGTTGTTGATAAATCAAAAATCATCGATGGGAAGAAAATTAAAAAAAGTGATTTGTTAATTGGTTTTCCATCAACCGGATTGCACACAAACGGTTATTCACTGGCGAGAAAAGTTTTACTGGAAAAATTTAAAGTTCATGATTTTGTTGATGGAATAAATAATACAATCGGTGATGAACTGCTTAAAATTCATAAATCATATTTATCACTGATAACGTTAATAAAAAATTCTATTGATGTAAAAGGTCTTTCACATATTACAGGCGGTGGAATTATTGGAAATACTTCCCGCATAATTCCAAAAGGTTTAAATCTTCAAATTAATTGGGGAAGCTGGGAGATGCCACCGATTTTTAAATTGATTCAAAAAACCGGAAATATTTCAAACGAAGAAATGCACAAAGTATTTAATTGCGGAATCGGTTTGATTGCAGTTGTATCTAAAGAAGATAAACTCCAGGCATTCCAGGTTGCTCACGATGCACATGAACATCCGCTATTGATTGGTGAAGTGATTTAAAATGTTTATTGATACACACGCACATTTATTTTCAGATAACTTTAAAGATGATGTTGATGATGTTATAAATCGTGCAAAAGAAAATGGAGTAGATTTCATTATCATTCCTGCTACTGATTTAGCAACTGCAAAGGAAGCTATCTCACTTGCTGAAAAGTATGAACAAATTTATGCTACAGTAGGAGTTCATCCACACGATACGAAAGACTGGAATGAATCTTTAATTCCTGAAATTGAAAAATTTGCCAAGCATCCTAAAGTGGTCGCGATAGGAGAGATTGGTTTAGATTATTACTATGATTTCTCACCGAAAAATCAGCAGATAAAAGCTTTCAAATCTCAACTTGATCTTGCATTAAAACTCGAACTTCCGGTTGTAATTCACAACCGTGATTCTGATGAAGATATGATGGAAATAATTCAAAGTTATTGTGGAACAGGTTTGAAAGCACAGTTTCATTGCTTTAACGGCTCGTTAAATGATGCAATTGAATTTATGAAGATGAGTCATTTTATCTCTTTCACGGGAAATATAACTTTTAAAAAAAGTGAAGAATTGAGGGAAATTGTAAAACATATAAATCTGAATCATTTAATGATTGAAACTGATTCACCGTTTATGACTCCGGTTCCGCATCGAGGTAAAAGAAATGAACCATCTTATGTAAAATATGTCGCTCAACAGATTGCTGAAATTCATAAACTTTCCACAGAAGATGTTGGAAGAATAACATCACTAAACACGTTTAGGTTTTTTGGAATAGGCACACCGCCTAAAACAAGCTTTACTTATTTGATTGGCAACTCACTTTACATAAATGTAACTAATCGTTGTAATGCTGATTGTACTTTTTGCGGAAGAAAAGATGATCCTTTTTTGCGTGGTTATAATTTGGGAATGAAAAAGTCTGAAGAACCAACCGCTAAAATTTATATTAGTGAGATCGGTGATCCGAAAAATTTTGATGAAATAGTTTTTTGCGGATACGGCGAGCCGACAATTCGCTGGAATGTTGTTAAAGAAGTTGCAAAGTACGTTAAACAAAACGGCGGTAAAACAAGAATAAATACCGACGGGCACGGAAATTTAATTAATAAAAGAGACATTACTCCCGAAATGAAAGATACAATTGATGTTGTTTCAATCAGCTTTAACTCATTTGATCCAAAACAATATGCAGAGTTGATGAGAGTTAGTGAAGATCATTTTGAAGAGATGAAAAACTTTGCAAAGCTTGCAAAACAATATGTTAAAAAAGTTGTTATGAGTGTCGTTTCACTTGATGAAGTTGAAATTGAAAAGTCCCGTAAAGTTGTTGAGGAAGAAATTGGTGTCGAATTTAGAGTAAGAGAATATTTTTAGTAAATCACTATTCCCTGCAACCTTATAAAAGGTGTAATCATGATCCGTTTTTTACTGCTTTTAACCATCAGTACTAATTTAGCTTTTGCTCAATCTCTTCAAACAAAAATTGATAAACTTTTTGAAAATGAATTTTTCAAAAGATGTGGTGTTTCTGTCCAGATTGAAGATCTGACTTCGAACCAAACTATTTATCAGAAGAATGCAAAAATGCTGTTTAAACCTGCTTCAAATATGAAAGTTCTTACGACTGTAACCGGTTTAATTTATCTTGGTCCTGATTACAAATTTGAAACTTCATTATTTCACGATGGCATAATTAAAGATAGTACTCTTTATGGAAATCTATACGTTGTTGGGGGCTGTGATCCGGATTTTACTACAAAAGATTTTTATTATTTTGTTGATACTTTAAAAGCTTTGGGTGTTTATAAGATAGGTGGAAATATTTATGGAGATGTTTCTTTTAAGGATTCACTGTTCTGGGGAAAAGGCTGGATGTGGGATGATGATCCATCTTCAGATGCGCCGTATTTAAGCGCTTTAAATTTGAATGATAATTGTGTTAATGTAATTATCAATCGAAATGAAAATTCTAAACAATCGGAAATAAAGATAATTCCAAATACAAAATATATCAGCTTGCAAAATGAGTTATCACCAGGAGGTGATAAAAAATTTCAGATTACTCGGAATTGGGTTGATAGAAAAAATGAAATAATAGTAGAAGGACAATTTCCTGATTACATAAAATATGCGAATGAAGTTGTTAATGTTTTTGATCCTACAAAATATTTTCTTACGGTTTTTTCAGAAGTACTTGATTCAAATTCAATTTTCTTTGATGGTAAAATTGAGTTGATAAAAACTCCACTGTATGCAAGTAAAATATGTAGGTTTACAAGAACTTTTGGTGATGTAATAGTTAATCTCAATAAAACAAGTGATAACCTGAGTGCTGAAATGACTTTGCGCGCTATATCAGAAAAATATTCAGGTAAACCAGCTAATGCGGATAGTGGATTGCAAGTTGTAAATATGATTTTGGATTCTGCAGGTTTAAATAGTGGTGATTATAGAATTGTTGATGGCTCAGGCGTTTCACATTACAATCTTATTAGTGCTGAATTGTTAGCAAAGTTATTAAAATATATCTATGATAAACATCCCGACCTTCAGAAAATTCTTTATGCTTCATTCCCTGTTGCCGGTGTTGACGGAACACTTGAGAACAGAATGCAAAAATCTGATGCAATAAATAATGTGCATGCCAAAACCGGAACTTTGAGTGGAGTGAGTTGTTTGTCAGGTTATGTAGAAGGCAAGAATAGTCATCAATTAGCTTTTTCAATTATGATGCAGAATTTTGTGGGCTCATCAAAAACAGCAAGAAATTTTCAGGATGAGATCTGTAAAATATTAGCGGGTTTTGAAGATTAACTTTTAGTGCAATTAAATAAAAGTATGATTTTTGAATTATGAAAAAAACTTATAAAGAATTTATTATCATTGCTGAACCATTTAACGCAGAAATTCTTAGCTCAATTTTATGGGAATTAAATATTGATGGGATTAATGAAGAAGTAAATTGTCTTAAAGTATTTGCTCGGGATGAAAAAGTTACTTCTCAATCAATTGAAAACGAGCTTTCACTTCTCAAGGAAAATAATTTGTTACGCGAGTATTCAGTCCATGAAAATTTTATTGTTGAAAAAAACTGGAATGAAGAATGGGAAAAGAGCAGGGAAGTAATTCACGTTACAGATAAAATTGTAATTAAACCGACTTTTAAAGATTATGATGCAAAACCTGGTGAAATTGTTTTAACACTTGATCCTAAAATGTCATTCGGTACAGGTGATCATCAAACAACAAAAATCTGTTTACAGTTTATAGAGAAATATATTCAACCCGGGATGAAAGTGCTTGATGCCGGTTCCGGTACAGCTATTCTGGGAATTGCCGCTGCTAAACTTGGTGCAAAAAAAGTAATTGCTTTTGATATTGATGAATGGTGTTTCGAAAACGGGATTGAGAATACTCAATTAAATAGTGTTGCTGATAAAGTTCAAATAAGAAAATGTGAACTGAACGATATTCCTGAAAAAGATTTTGATTTAATAATTGCGAACATCCAAAAAAATATTTTACTTGATTTTGCTGATGGATTAAAATTAAGAATAAAGAAAGAAGGCACTCTAATTCTTTCTGGGTTATTGGAAATGGATCGTAAAGCAATTAAAGAAAAATGTGCATCACTTGGATTTTCTGAAATTGGTTTTCTTCAGATGGATGAATGGATAGGGTTGGTTTTTAAGAATTGAGAAGTATTATATAATGTCAAAAGAATTCCCAAAAGGTGAAATAATAATTTACAAAGCCAGCGATGGGCAAACTCAGCTTGATGTTAAGTTAGAGGAGGAAACTGTTTGGCTGACACAGAAACAAATGTCCTTTTTATTTCAAAAGGATATTAGAACTATTAATGAACATATAAAAAATATCTTCAAAGAAGGTGAGTTATCTGAAAATTCAGTTATCCGGAATTTCCGGATAACTGCATCTGATGGGAAAAGTTATAAAGCTAATTTTTATAATCTCGATGTAATTATTTCCGTAGGTTATCGTGTAAAATCTAAAAGAGGAGCGCAGTTTAGAATCTGGGCAAATAGAGTTTTGAAGGATTACTTAGTAAAAGGTTATGCGTTAAACGAAAAAAGGCTTAAGGAACAGAAAGAAAAAGTTAAAGAGCTAGAAAAAACATTGGAAATATTTTCAACAATAGTGGAAAGTTACAAACTAAAGCTTGGATATGGTACGATGTTTCTCAGTGTTGTCCCCGACTTAAAAGTCGGGCTATTTTAAATGTGTCGTCCTAAAATAGGTTGACTGTTATTTAATAAATCTCTCTATGTAGTCGTCACTGAAAAAGTCACTTATTGTCTGTAATGATAAAAGATTTGAAGTCTAATTGTTGCTCTAAAAGAAAATATTTTTCAATAATCTGATTTTTCAGCCAGTTCAAAATCGGCAAAAAGAAAACTGCATATAGTTTCCTTAAATTAAATCCACAAGCTGCCAATACTGCATTTATATGATCACCTTCTTTCCCTTTGAGTAAATTTCTTTCAAGTCTGTTGTCTGATTTTAAGTGACCGAAGATCGGTTCAATTGCTGATCTTCTTTTCAACCATTTTATTAAGCTCTTTGATTTGTGCTTCATCGTCATTCGGTTTGCTATATTTACTTGTGCCTGTCCATCATAATCGTGACCC
>JBAQCL010000097.1:0-35087 GCA_049294175.1 Ignavibacteriaceae bacterium
GTTCATCAAGTGTGAGATTATACATTATTTTCGGCTCATATTTCTTTTTACCAAGCATCTGTATTTTTCTTTTAGTTTTTATTTGCTCAGATAATCAAGAAACATGCCGAGTTATGCAACACACCCTTACATACCCGGTATTGCCGAGCGTTGCTCCGATAAAGTAATTGAGACTACTGATAAGATGCAGGCAAAGGTTGCTGGCTGAGTTTGGAATATCCTTATCAATGATCCAAATATTTTTGGGATTTTTATAAGCTTCAATTTCCTTTTTAAGTTTGTCTATATCGCGGATAAGAGAAGACCTGATTGCTTCGATCATCTAAGTTTTCCTTTCTTATAATTGACAAGTGCTTTTAATTATTATGCGTATAAGTTATCTGTTAAATTAAGCTAACATATACAAAATAAAAAAGCCCCGATTTAATCATCGGGGCTTAGATCACTTATAAAAGAAAATATTTTATTTCTTTAACACTTTTTTAAATACTTCTTCCTTTGAGATTGGCTTTGTACAGAAGAACCAGTCATAACATTTAACATCTTTTTCTTTACCTTCCATACGATCTTTTGCTGTTCCGCAAGAACCGGCTGTTGGAACGATAACATCATTACCCGGTTGCCAGTCGGCAGGAGTAGCAACTCCAAATTCATCAGCTGTTTGAAGTGCGATTAGAACTCTGTAAAGTTCATCAAAATTTCTTCCCAGGCTTAACGGATAATAAATTATTGCTCTTATTATGCCTTTGGGATCGATAAAGAAAACTGCACGAACAGCCTTTGTACTGCTTTCGCCCGGCTGAAGCATTCCATATGTTCTTGCAACATTCATTGTAATGTCTTCAATTAAAGGAAAGTTAACTTCAACATTTTTCATTCCATTATATTCTATTTTGTCTTTAATGGTTCTTAACCAAGCGATGTGACTGTAAAGACCATCGACCGAAAGACCGACAAGTTTACAATTAGCTTCTGCAAATTGTTTTTCCCTTGTTGCAAATGTCATAAACTCAGAAGTACAAACCGGAGTAAAATCTGCGGGGTGACTAAAAAGAATTACCCAGCTGCCGGAATAGTCTTCAGGAAAGTTAATATCGCCTTGTGTCGTTACTGCTTTGAATGAAGGGGCTTTATCGCCAATACGCGGCATTGAAGTGGTTACATTTTGATTTGTTATATCCATTTTTATTTCTCCTCTTATTTATTAAATATTTTTGTTGATTATGTGATGAAGTGTAATAGTTTTAGATTCTAATTAATTGAAATATTATTATAATTTTATTAAAAGAAAAATGAAAAGCTACAGTTTTATAAATTATTTGAATTGCGCTTTGTCAATTATTAAGCGATTTTGATCCGTGCTGATTTATTGTTTTAAAATGTTTTTAAACTAAATCGGGATTATTTAATGAATAAATTTAAACGCACGGATTTGAAAACAGGGATGCATGTAAAAGTGATACTGAAAGAAGATCAGAGAACAGGCAAGCTTACCGAAGGAATTGTAAAAGATATTTTAACAAAATCACCAAATCATCCACACGGAATAAAGGTACGACTTGAAACCGGTGAGGTTGGGCGTGTTAAAGAAATTGTTGAATAAGTTTTCCCGAGTCTATTTACTTGTATCCATCTTTTCTGTTCTTAATATCTATCATGGCTGAATGAAAGAACTTGCCAAACTTTTTATCCTTCTGTCGCTTTTCAACATAAGACATTTCGTTGTATTGAGTTTCTTTGTATATCTTAATGTAATTATTATATCTCTCTTCTAAAATCTCACCGCGCTCTACTGCTTCTAATACTGCGCATCCTTTTTCAACGATGTGAGTGCAATCTTTATAGCGGCATTGATCAGAGAGTTCATCAATTTCATTGAAGGTATTGTCCAAGCCGCCATCATTGGATATTACTCCAAGCTCTCGCATTCCCGGGTTATCTATAATTATTGCGCCGCTTTCTAAAACAATAAGTTCACGTTTTGTTGTTGTGTGCTTTCCCCGACCGTCTTTCTCTCTTATCGGCTGGGTTTTATAAATGTCCTGATGGATTAAATTGTTAAGTAAGGTTGTTTTGCCAACTCCCGATGAACCAAGCAGACAATAAGTTTTGTAAGGAGTAAACAGGGTTTTAATTTTTTCAACATCGGTTAAACTGTTATTGCTGAATGCTGTAATATTTATATCAGGTAAAATTGCAAGGATTTGATTTTTCTTTTCTTCAGCCTCTTCGGGACTGATAAGATCACTTTTGCTTAAAAATATAATTGGTGTGATGTTACTTTCATTTATCATTACAAGGTAACGCTCAAGTCTTCTTAAGTTAAAGTTGGAATCTAATGCTTGCATAATTATTGCAAAATCTATGTTGGCGCCGATTAACTGGTAATCAATTTTCTTTCCGGCAGCTTTTCTTTTTAATAATGATTTGCGTGGAAGTATATCCTGAATAATTGCAAGCGTGTCATCATCGAACAGTTGAGCATAAACAAAATCACCAACAGTTGGCAGGTCTAATGCAGAATCTGTATTAAACAGAAACTTGCCTGTTAACTCTGCATAAATATCTTTCTCGCCGTTGGAAACAACAAAGCTGTTTTTGTTTACGCTTATTACTCTTACAATTTGTAAGTCGGGGTTTTGGGATAAATCAATTTTGTCCTGAAACCAATTATCAAAGCCGAGTTTTTGTAGGTTATCCAAATTTGTTTTAATAATTATTCCCAAACTTTTGCAGTCTTAGAGTCAAATAGATTTACTTTACATTTGAACATATTTCTAATTGATTCTATATATTCAATATCATTGTCGGAAAAAACTCCAATATAAACGCTCCAAAGTTTGTCCTTAATTTTTTGTCCATATTTTGCTGCTTTATTGATAGCTTCAATAATATGGTAATCGAATTCTCCAAAGTTAAAACCAAAAGTAATCAAGGATCCTTGAATAGAACATAATTGCTCATAACAATATATTAGATATTTGTTGTGCATTATATTCATTAACTTTTCTCTACCATTACCGGCCGTAACAAAGATCGGATATTCTTTTTTTGCCATTCTTTCTTTTATGTTTTCAAGTAGATAGTGTTCAGTTGTATATTCTTCTTTTATAATCTCAATACCAGTATCGAAAAATGGAAGTGTCCCGTGTAAGTAGTGAATATTTTGTTCGTCTTTATGTTTGCCCCATCTTAATTCAGAATATTCGGCTTCATCTGCTGGAACAAATTCATCTTTTTGTTCTTTATCACGGCCAAACCCATCTGTGTGATGTTCTGCATTATTCCTCATCAAAATCCAATAAAGCAACAAATCGTAATTGGTTGTAAAAACCTGCCCCCCATTCAACAAATATTCATTTAACCAGTTAAAACAAGCAGTGCTTTTTTCTTCAGGTATTGTAAAGACATGTTCTGGATGTAGTTCTTTAACCGCTTCAATTAAACTATTCTTTAGCTCATCACTCGCGCTTTTTATCTGAGCAATTAAATTTTTATCGGTACCAAACATTTCAGCTATTTCTAGAAAATTGTCTAATTGCTGCATTACTAGTTCAAAATTTTTATTATGAACTATAGAAAAAAGTTTTTTCAAAAGTTTATTATCAAGAGATTCAATAAATTTATTTAAAGCATTATATGAAAATATCTTTGAATCGTAAGCCATACTGAACCCGTTTCCCAACAGCAAATGCTTTTCTCGTTTATTTTTTCTTAAATGAACTAATACATCGTCATACGTAAATATTTCAGTTCCTGCCATTTTTAATGTTCTCTATCTTTTGGTGGATTTGGGTCATTCCTAGGATCAATGGTATCCTTACTGCGAATTTTGCCATTCAATCCTTTTGTTATCAATTCCCCCCCACCCGATTTCTTCAGCATTTCTCTTGCAGCATTTTCTGCCTCACGCTGATTTCTATGAATTGAAGATGCTTTATCGGAATCAACTTTTTTATTTACCCATTCGCCATTATCTCTTTTAAAGATAATTCTGTCACTAGATTTACTCATTTCTTTACTCCAGTATTTTTAGATAATTATTTTTAATTAATCTTCATTTGAAATTTCTTCAAGTTCTTCTTCAGGAGTTTCTTCAATGAACTTACTGCTTTCTTCTCTTATCTTTTTAGCTGCAAGTTGAACATATTCATTATATCTTTCGAAGAAAGTGCCCTTAAATTTTTCCTCATGAAATAATCCCCAAGCAACCGCAATACTTTTATGTATATGCATTTGAACCGCAATACCAGAGCCGGATTCAACTTCTTTACCAATAGTTCTATCTGATTGTTCAGCAGCCTTAAACATTGGATGTCCAACATTATAAATTATTTCCTGCTCATCGGCATTCACCCAAGCCTCTTCATCTGAGTTGGGTTCATCAATGGGTCGAATGCGCCACCTTGTACCATCTATCCAAGCATCCATTGAACGAGTTACAAAACGATTTGATTTTTCATGTTCACGTGAATGCTTTTGATATTCACCTCTCTTTTCACCAGTATTTAGAGAATTTTTTTGCTCGTTCTTTTCCTCATGTGTTTTTCTAATTCCATCTTTACCATTATCAGACAACTTTGATTCTAGTACTAATTTTTCTGTTTCACGCTTTCGCCTTTTATTATTTTCATTTACAACTTTTTTTATCTCATCGCTTTTAAGAGTCGAAAGAATTTCAGAGACTTGTCGTGTGACTTTCTGATTTCTCTTTTTAAGATTCGTTTCTTTTACTGCAGTTGCTTCCTTCTCCAATATTTTATTAAGCTCTTCAATTACTATCTCAGAGAAGAAGTACTCAAATGTGTTCTTTTCCTCATTATCTATCAATCCCTGTCTGTTTGTTGTATCCTCTAACTTTGGGTTCCTATGTGGATCGATATTGATGTATCCCATGATTTTATCAGCGTTTATATAATATCTCCAACCTTTAGTATTTCTTTTCGCTTTTAGTCTCAACCAATCGTTTTGTTTTTCGCCGTACGGTTTAACGATGAATCCTGAACGATATAATTTTACTCCAGTATGATCAGCTCTCTTTCCATGTTTCGAAGAAGTGTGGCTCTTAAGTCCACCGCTGTTAAAATATAATATCCTACCAGATAACGGTCCGAAACTCTTAAAGTTTTCCTTTATGTCTAAATTGTTAGCCTCATCGTTATCTACTGATGTAAAGAATTCTAAGCAATCTACAATCACATTTCCCGCCTTAATTCTTTTATCGTTTATTCTTATTGTGTAATTATCCTCATCATCCACTTCCACTTTTAATTCATGCGAAAATCCATCTTTGATTGAATTCTCAAGTTTACCCGAAAGAGTTGTATCATCTTTTACATTAAAAATTATATTAAAAATTGATGCCCTTTCGTCTGGCGTAATCATCTTGCAAAGTTCATCACGCACTTCACTTATCATTTTAGTTGACCAAGTTCTTCTTAACTTTTTCATTCGTATCTGTGTTCCGAACTCGTAATCCTTTTCAACAAATTTAATTTCCGGTGTAGGAAGTAAGTTTAAAGGAATAGGGGTGGTTTGGAATTTTGCTTTCGGTTTCTCAAATTCATCAGCATCAATAGTTGCGGCAAAGGCAAGTGGTTCATTTTTAGTTTTACTTTTTACTACTACTTTTGACCCAATCTTGTCGGTTCCAAATCTGCCCATACCTTTTCTACCTAACATTGTTCTTCCGTAAACAGGCGAAGTTTGTTCTTTCTCTTTATGTGCCGTTCCCGGGCACATCCAAAATTCCTTAAATTGATTATGAGTCATTCCATGCCCATTATCGGTTACGATTATTTCCCCGTTATGCTTATTTGCCTTGTCGAAAGTAATTAATACTTCGGTTGCATCTGCATCGTATGAGTTTTTAACAATTTCAATTAGAGCAATGGTCTCTGAATCAATTTGATTTCTACCAATGTGTTTAAACAATTTTCCATCAGATTCAAAAAATATTTCTTTTGTTTGTGGTTGATTTAAATGTAAAGCCATTTTTTCTCCCTTTTAGAATTATTTTCTCTTTCGATCTTTTTCTCGTGGAATAAGTTTATATAATTTTTCATGTTCCGTACTTATGTCAACAATATCATAAATGACTGATTTATTTTTGAAGTCCACGCCTATTTCATTGAAGAAATCCTTTGTGCTGAGATAGTAATAGTTTCCTGCCTTGTTTACTTTAATTGCCATTTCATTGCTTTCCTTCGACACAGCCAAATAGATACTATTGTCTTTCTTATTTTCTTTACTTGTTCCAATCATTAAATATAAATTTTGTGTCAATTCGAGTTTATCAATAGCAGCCTGTGAAAATCCTAATTTACCACTTTGATGTATTGTTGCTTTTATTACTCCAACTGATGTCGTTGGTTTCCAATAATTTATTTCCATTTTTATTTTCCTTAATTTATATATCATATATATGGTATCTATATTTCAATTACAAGTGTTTGTTATAAATATTTATTTGTGTGCTTATTCGTGTGGAGAAAATGCGAATATTATTTGTGTGCTATTTATTTAATATTATGCGGTTTTTGTGAAAAAAACATAGGAAAAACAATTCTTTTCAAAGAAAACAACGATTTAAAATAAAAAACCGTAGAAGTATTCTCCTGCGGTTTTATATTTGTTTATCGCATTTCGTCCTTCGACAAGCTCAGGATGACAACCCATATGACGCCGAATTATTTAATAAAGTCAAATCCGTTCAACATATCATCATCTATTGACTGCTTGCTGCAAGTTTTTCGGATAACGTTCGCCTTCTATTTTTATTTTTGATGCAGCTTCTTCAATTTCACGCAGATCATCAGCTGTAAGTTCTATTGATGTTGCGCCGATGTTTTCTTTCAGTCTGTTTAGTTTTGTTGTTCCGGGTATCGGCACAATCCACGGTTTTTGTGAAAGAATCCAGGCAAGAGCAATTTGTGCCGGTGTTGCATTTTTCTGTTTTGCAACTTTGGCTAATAAATCAACTAACTCCTGGTTAGCTTTTCTTGCTTCGGGCGTAAAACGGGGAAGAGTGCTGCGGAAATCTGTGCTTTCAAACTTAGTGTTTTCATTTATCTTTCCCGTTAAGAATCCTCTGCCCAGCGGACTGAAAGGAACAAAGCCAATACCAAGTTCTTCAAGTGCTGGTAAAATTTCTTTTTCGGGTTCTCTCCACCAAAGAGAGTATTCGCTTTGCAATGCAGTTACAGGCTGCACTTCGTGTGCTTGTCTTATAGTCTGAACCCCGGCTTCAGAAAGTCCAAAGTGTTTTACTTTGCCTTCTTTAATCAAATCTTTAACTGTACCTGCAACATCTTCAATCGGAACATTCGGATCAACACGATGCTGATAAAATAAATCTATCACATCAGTTTTTAAACTTTTTAATGATGCTTCAGCAACCGCTCTAATGTGTTCGGGCTTGCTGTTAAAGCCAGTCCATTTAGGTCCGCCGTTTGGATCGAGTGCAAAACCGAACTTGGTAGCGATTACAACTTTATCGCGCAACGGTGAAAGCGCCTCTCCAACAAGTTCTTCATTTGTAAATGGTCCATAAACTTCAGCGGTATCAAAAAACGTTACTCCGCGCTCAACAGCGTTTCGTATTAATGAAATCATTTCCTTCTTTTCAGGAAACGGAGGAAAGGCGAATGTCATTCCCATACAACCAAGTCCAATTGCAGAAACTTCCAAACCGCTTTTTCCTAATTTACGTTTTTGCATTTTATATCCTTTCAATCTGTAATAATAAAATTATTATTTAAACTTTTGGTTTAAAATATGAAATCAAACATTAACAGGATGTAACGAAGAGCAAGATTACAAATACGGTTTTACTTTTTCATTCCCAAAACAAAAACAATATTTAGAAACAAAAAAACCGCAGAAGTTTTTTCCTGCGGTTTAATATTTGTTTATGGGTCGCATTTCATACTTCGACAAGCTCATTATGACAATTTATTTACCGAAGACCAGCCCGGCTTTATCACCCACATTAACGTTAATAGTATCACCATCAACAAAATTACCTGCAAGCAATTCCTGTGAAAGGGGGTTGATAAGATGTTTTTGTATAACTCTTTTTAACGGACGTGCACCGTAAGTAACATTATAACCAAGCTGTGCAAGCTATTTATATTCAAGCTTTAAAATTTTCCTTCGGGTAAATTTCGAGGATTTAGTTTTCCACCAAGCAGATAAAGGATTGTGTTTGTATTCAGCAGGAATTTATTCCCACTCATTTCTCAAGTCCCTCTGGTATTTTACAGGATCAGCATTAAGCTTTATAGAACCAACATATTTTTTAATTTTATCTTTAGTCAGTCCTTTAGATTTTAGCCTTTTTTTTCTTGTAATTTTAGATAATAAATCCAACGAAATAATAGCTTTTACTTTATTTCCTTTATCATCAACTATGTATTCTATGTTTTCACTCATATCATTCTCTGTAATTTAAATTTTTATCAAATATATCTTATTCGGAATAACTTTACAAGCACAGATTATTTAAGCATAAGATATTTACTTAGAAAACACCAGCCCGGCTTTATCACCCACATTAACGTTAATAGTATCGCCATCAACAAAATTACCTGCAAGCAATTCCTGTGAAAGGGGATTGATAAGATATTTTTGTATAACTCTTTTTAACGGACGTGCACCGTAAGTAACATCATAACCAAGCTGTGCAAGCCAGTCTTTTGCTTCATCGGAAACATTAAGAATAATTTCTTTATCCTTTAACATTTTCTGAACACGCTCAAGCTGCAAATCAACAATTTTTCTAATCTCTAATCGTGATAAAGGTTTAAAAAGGACAATTTCATCAATCCTATTTAAAAATTCAGGGCGAATTGTTCTTCTTAATAATTCGTGCAGCTGTTGTCTTAATTCACCCATAAAAGTTTCAACATTGTCTTCGTTAAAAGATTCAAGCCTGTCCTGTATTAAATGTGAGCCAAGATTTGAAGTCATTATA
Source organism: Ignavibacteriaceae bacterium (assembly GCA_049294175.1). Lineage (GTDB taxonomy): Bacteria > Bacteroidota > Ignavibacteria > Ignavibacteriales > Ignavibacteriaceae > IGN3. Next base: position 8,975 of record JBAQCL010000097.1, read on the forward strand.
ATAATTGTGTTTTTAAAGTTTACTGTTCGTCCCTGGTTATCGGTTAATCTTCCGTCATCCAAAACCTGCAGCAAAACATTAAAAACGTCTGCGTGTGCTTTTTCAATTTCATCAAGAAGCACAACGGAATATGGTCTTCTTCTCACAGCTTCAGTCAACTGTCCGCCTTCTTCATATCCAACATAACCGGGAGGCGCGCCAATCAATCGGGAAACAGAAAACTTTTCCATATACTCACTCATATCAATTCGTATCATTGCGCGTTCATGATCAAAAAGAATTTCTGCAAGTGCGCGGGCAAGTTCTGTTTTACCAACGCCGGTTGTTCCAAGAAAAATAAATGAACCGATAGGGCGGTTTGCATCCTGCAATCCCGAGCGTGAGCGGCGGATAGCATTTGCAACTGCAGAAACAGCTTCCTCCTGTCCAATAACTCTACGATGGAGTTCGTCTTCTAATTTTAAAAGCTTGCTTCTTTCACTTTCAAGCATTTTGCTAATGGGAATACCCGTCCACTTGGAAACTATTTCAGCGATATCTTCGGCATCAACTTCTTCCTTTAACATTTTTTTATTTTGTTGAGCATCGGCAAGCTTTGTGGTTTCTTCTTTCAATTGTTTCTCAATATTTACAATTCTGCCGTAGCGTATTTCCGCAACTTTTCCCAAATCGCCTTCGCGTTCATATTTGTCGGCTTCAAGTTTAAGGTTTTCAATTTCGCTTTTCATCGTACGGATTTTTTGAATTTTTTCTTTTTCCATCTCCCAATGAAAACGAAGTTTGGTCCGCTCTTCATTCAGCCCTGATAATTCATATTCAAGCTCTTCAAGTCTTTTAGCAGATGCTTCATCTTTTTCACGCTTTAAAGCTTCGCGTTCAATTTCAAGCTGTTTAACTTTTCGCTCAAGTGTATCAAGTTCTTCCGGCATCGAGTCAATTTCAATTCTAAGTTTTGATGCAGCCTCATCAATTAAATCAATTGCTTTATCTGGAAGAAATCTATCCGTTATATATCTTTCCGAAAGTTGAGCCGCTGCTACGATTGCACCATCTGTAATTCTGACACCATGGTGGACTTCATATTTTTCTTTAAGTCCGCGTAAGATTGAAATTGTGTCTTCTTCTGAAGGTTCACCAACCAGAACAGGTTGAAATCGTCTTTCAAGTGCGGCATCTTTTTCAATGTGCTTCTTATATTCGTCAAGCGTTGTTGCGCCAATTGCATGTAACTCACCGCGAGCCAGAGCAGGCTTTAAAATGTTTGCCGCATCCATTGCGCCCTGAGTTGCTCCAGCACCAACAAGTGTGTGAAGTTCATCAATAAATAAAATAATTTCTCCATTCGATTCCTGAACTTCTTTAATTACAGCTTTTAGTCTTTCTTCAAACTGTCCGCGGAATTGTGTGCCGGCAATAAGTGAGCCCATATCTAAAGCGACAATTCTTTTGCTCTTTAAATTTTCGGGAACATCGCCAGAAACAATTCTATGTGCGATTCCTTCTGCAATTGCTGTTTTACCAACGCCGGGTTCACCAATTAAAACGGGATTGTTTTTTGTTCTTCTTGATAAAACTTGCAGCACTCTTCTTATTTCTTCATCTCTGCCAATTACCGGGTCAAGTTTTCCCTGCTTGGCAAGTTCATTTAAATCTCTTCCATACTTTTCAAGAGATTGATAAGTATCTTCGGGATTTTGGGAAGTAACCCGCTGCGTACCGCGAATATCTTTTAATGCCTTAAGAATATCTTTATGGGTAATTCCATTATCGCGTAAAAGCTGCCCGGTTTTTCCATTATCATTTGATAAAGCAAGCAAGATGTGTTCTGTTGAAACGTAATCATCTTTTAAATTTCTTGCTTCTTCGGAAGCTGTGTCAAAAACCTTTGTAAGATTCTGGCTCATCTGCTGATTACCCAAACTTGTTCCGCTTACTTTCGGAAGTGTTTCAAGCAGTTGAATGATTTTTAATTTAACCGCATTAAAATTACCGCCGGTTTTTTTAATTATTGTCTCGGCAATATTGCTGGTTTCCTGTACAACGGCGGCAAGAATATGTTCCGGTTCTACAATTTGATTGTTATAATTTTGTGCAATCTCAATTGCACTTTGCACAACTTCCTGTGCTTTTACGGTTAGTTTATTAAAATTAAACGACATCTTTTTCTTTTCTTCCTTTCCAACAAGCAGTCTTCGACGGGCTCAGACCGACACTGTTTGTCACATTGAGCGAAATCGAAGTGTGACAATTTATCATCAATCATTTATCATTCTTCGAAGAAGCATATAGTTCACTTGCTTCTGTTAACATTTTGTTCAATCTGTTTACAAGTTTATGCGGATCATCAAGATTTCCTTCAAGTAATAAAGCTGATTCATATAATTGTTCCGCAGTATCCACAATAAACTGATCGTTAGAATTTTTCTTAAATACGCTCAACAAATTTCTTATAAGCTTGTGATTTTTATTTATTTCCATTAATCTTTTCTGCGCAGGCATTACCATTCCCTGGTTAGACATTTTCAATATCTTTTGCATTGTTGATGACATTGCATCATCGGAATTTATTAAACATGATGGACTATCTTTTAACCTTTTGGATTCCGTTACTTCGGTGACTTTATCGCCAAGTATTTCCTTTATTCTTAATAATAGTTTGCCAAATTGTTTATCATCTTCCTTACTTAACGTTTGCTTTGGCTCATCTTTCTTTTCAACATCCTCAAGTTTGTCTAATCCTTTCAAATCAACGCCATCAACCGATTTGAAATCAAAGTCTTTATGCTTGCGGATTGATGTAACAACAAATTCATCCACAGGATCATATAAATAAAGAACTTCCAATCCTTTGGCTTTAAAAATCTCAAGATGCGGATTTAAATCAATTGCTTCTTTGTTTGAACCAAGCGCATAATAAATTTCTTTCTGATCTTTTTTCATTCTGCCAACATAATCCTCAAGCGAAACAAGTTCTTTTTCATCTTTGCTTAAAGAAGAACTAAATCTTAAAAGCTGTTGATATTTTTCTGCATTTGCATAATCCGTATAACCGAGCTTTAAAATTTTTCCATGCTCTTTCCAGAATCCTGCGTAACATTCGGGTGAATCTTTTGCGACTTTAGTTAAATGAGATAGAATATTGCTTGTTATGCTGCTTGCAATTTTAGAAAAAATAACATTTTCCTGAAGTGTTTCGCGGGAAATGTTTAGCGGCAAATCTTCCGAATCAACAACGCCTTTAACAAAACTTAAATACTCCGGTAGTAAATCTTTATTTTGATGCTGAATCAAAACCCGGCGGACGTATAAATCCAAACCGTAATCATCGCGGTTGAAACGCCAGTACTCATAACTTTTTTTAGGTATGAACAATAATGAGTTAAACTGAATTGGTGCATCAACAGATGTGTGAATTGTTTCAAGCGGTTCTTCACTATCATAAGTTAAAAATTTGTAGAACTCATCATATTGCTCTTTTTTTATCGATGATTTTGGTTCGCGCCAAACAGCGGCAATTGTATTAACTTTTTCATTCTCTAAATAGATAGGAAAAGATATAAAATTAGAATGTTGTTTTATTATAGATTCCAAACGATATTTTTCGCTAAACTCTTTTGTTTCCTCTTTTAAATATATCTCGATTATTGTTCCGCGATTTATTTTTTCATCAATATCGGCAATTTCATAATCACCCAGTCCGTCGGATTTCCATTCAACAGCCGGCTCATCTTTTTTATAAGATTTTGTTTTGATAACAACTTCTTTCGCAACCATAAAAACAGAATAGAAACCAATTCCAAACCTTCCGATTATATTATTAACCGCTTCTTTGCTTTCTGAAAGTTGCTTTAAAAATTCTTCGGAACCTGATTTTGCAATGGTTCCAATATTTGCAATTAACTCATCACGAGTCATCCCGATTCCGGTATCCGTAATTGTTATGGTGTTTTTCTTATCATCAAATGCAACTTTAATTTCTAATGGCAAATCTTTGTCTTCAATGTCTGTTCCTTTGTTGGATTCAAAGCGAAGTTTATCCAGAGCATCGGAAGCGTTTGAAATCAACTCGCGTAAAAATATTTCTTTGCTTGTGTAAAGTGAGTGGACAAGAATATCAAGCAGCTTTTTAGTTTCAGCTTTAAATTCAATTTTTTGTTTGTGATGTTCGGTCATTTATTTCTCCAATAATTGTTATCGTTATCAAGCATCATCCTTAGATTATCCAGGGATGATGTTAAAACTGTTAAAGTAAAATTTGTCACATTCCGGCAAGCTCAATGTGACAGTTATTATTCCGGTCTTAAAGTTTTTAATTTTTTAAATAATTCTTTTTCTTCTTTAGTTAAATCTTTGGGAATTGTTACATGAATATTAACAAACAAATCTCCTCTTACACTTTCGTTTCTTAATCCCAATCCTTTTAGTCTTAATATCTTTTCCGATTCGGTTCCTTCGGGAATAGCTATGCTTATAGTTTTTCCATCTAAAGTTTTAATATTTTCTTTTCCACCGAGAACTGCGGTGTATAAATCGACATCAAGATTATAATATAGATTATTATCCTTTATCTCATAAAACGGATGATGAAGAACGTGAATGTTTAAATACAGATCACCTTTTTCACCACCGGCAGTTTTAGATCTTCCCAATCCCTTAAGTCTAAGTCTTTGACCATCTTTAGTTCCGGGATTGATTTTTATTTTTAGCTTTTTCCCATCAACAGAAATTTGTTTTTCACTTCCGTTAAAAACATCCTCAAGCGTAACATTTAAATTTGCTTCAACATCAACAGCAGTTTTTTGTTGCCGAGTTCTTCCGGTAAAATCTTTTCCGCTTCCGCCAAAAAATGATTCAAAGAAATCTGAAAATCCTCCGCCCATTCCACCAAACAAATCACCTAAATCTCCGGAAAATTCATAAGTGTTTCCAGAGGATCTTCTATTTCCACCAAAGTGATTAGAGAAATCATCAAAGCCCTGTCCGCCGGTATGCTGATAATGGTTCCAGTTTGCTCCGAGAGTATCATATTTTTTTCTTTTCTCGGGGTCGCTTAAAACTTCATTAGCCTCAGTGATCTCTTTAAATTTTTCTTCAGATGATTTATTTCCCGCGTTACGATCTGGATGATGTTTCATTGCAAGCTTACGGTAAGCCTTTTTTATTTCATCCGGAGATGCGGATTTTTCTACACCAAGTATTTTATAATAATCTTTGTATTCCATTTTTTGCCCGAATAAGAATTAATCTTATTCTAAAATTATATAAAAGAAAAGGGTAACCAAAAGTTACCCTTATTCATATTAGCACCGAATCATTGCTTACTTCACTTTTATTTCAATTTCTTTTGGTTTTGCTTCTTCAGCTTTTGGGATAGTTATAGTCAACTGTCCGTTATCAAATTCAGCATTTATTTTTTCCGGCTGAATTAATTCAGGAAGATTAAATGATCTGAAATATTTGCCGTATGCTTTTTCAATACGATGGCATTTTGCATCTTTATTTTCAGATTCCTGAACTCTTTCGCCACTGATGTTTAATTTTCCATTAGTGAATGAAATTTTAACGTCTTCTTTTTTGATTCCAGGTAAGTCAATCTTCAAAGTAAAGCTATCGTTGTCTTCGTATATGTCTGTCAAAGGCATCCATACAGCGTTCTCATATTCTGCATCAACATCTTTGCTTTTTGAAATACCGAATCGTGTTTCAAGAGAGTTAAACATTCTGTTGAATTCTCTCTCTACATCAGCAAGGTCTCTCATCGGGTTGAATTTTACGAGTGTCATTTTATTATCTCCTTTTTTATTTTGTTTTAATGTTTTTCAAATTCGTTATTGATATTACAACCCTTGTGCCGAATACACTTTATAAAGATAACTCTTTGTTTTATAATATGTTAGGAGATTGTTAGAGTCCGAGAGAGTTCAATCACAAATTGACATAATGGCGTAATTATTGACATATATTGCTAAAATATGACCGCAAAACAATTATTATCTGTCAATATGGCGACCCAATAAATTATAAGAATATTTTTAGATTAATAACTAAATCATATCAAAATTGAATTCCCCTTTTTTATTATTATTTTTGCAGTCTTAAAATTTGAGCATTTTAATAGTGAAAGAAGATACAATTGTTGCATTAGCCACGCCGGCTGGAGTTGGCGCGATTTCCGTAATTAGAATTAGTGGTCCGCATTCATTTTCTGTAGTCGATAGTATTTTTAACGGTAGCAGTAAAATTGAAAATGCAGCCTCGCATACTTTACATTATGGTGATATAATTAATTATGATGGATTACACATTGATGATGTTTTAACCTCTGTTTTTAGGGCTCCAAACTCATACACAGGTGAAGATAGCGTTGAAATCAGCACTCATGGAAATCCATTAATTACACAAAAAGTAATTGAACTTTTAATTTCAAATGATAATGTAAGATTAGCGGAACCAGGTGAGTTTACAAAAAGAGCATTTCTGAATAATAGAATAGATCTTACAAAAGCAGAAGCTGTTGCAGATATAATTAATTCAAGAACAGAAGCCTCTTTCCGGGGTGCAAGAAACCAATTAGATGGATTATTATCAAAAAAAGTAAATGAGCTTAGATCCCAGCTTTTAAACTCATCATCTTTTATTGAACTGGAATTGGACTTTGCTGAAGAAGAGCTTGAGTTTGTAAATCAGGATGAGCTTTTAAAAAAAATTGATTCAATAATCATTGAAATAGACAGCCTATTGGAAAGTTATCAATTTGGTCGGGTAATTCGCGATGGAGTGAATGTTGCCATTGTTGGCAGACCAAATGTTGGAAAATCTTCTTTACTGAATTATATTCTAAAAGAATCAAGAGCAATTGTTAGCGAAATTCCCGGAACTACCCGTGATGTTATTAGGGAAGAAGTTTCTATCGGTGGAATTCTTTTTCGATTATTTGATACGGCAGGCATTAGAATTTCTGATGATTCGATTGAAAAAGAAGGAATTTTCAGAAGTCAAGAAACTGTTAGGAATGCAGATGTAATTATCTTCCTTGAGGATGTTCAACAAGGAGAATCAAAAGACTTATATATGGACTTATTGAAATTAACGAGTCAGGATAAAATTGTGAGAGCATTAAATAAAATTGATTTAGTTAACAGATTTTCAGGATATGCAGACATTAGAATCTCTGCCAAAACCGGAGAGGGAATAGATTTTTTATTTAAAATTCTTAAGGAAAAATCAATTGGAAATGCGATTTATACAGAAAAAACCGCAATAGTTACAAATCTAAGACATCATAATTGTCTTAAAAAATCAAGAGAAAATTTGATTAATGCTCGTGAGTCAATGCTGAAAAAAATGAGTGGTGAATTTATTTCTGTGGATTTAAGAAATGCAGAAATGAACCTTGCTGAAATTATTGGGGAAGTTACCTCTGACGACATTTTAAATAATATTTTTATGAAATTTTGTATAGGGAAATAATAATCCAGTTTCACGTGAAACCGGATTATTTGTTATTCGTCAAGTAAATTTGTTTCACGTGAAAATTATAAAGATTATAATATGAAGAAATTTGACATAATTGTGGTAGGCGGAGGACATGCTGGAATCGAAGCTGCATCAGCTGGCGCCAGAATGGGCTGTTCGGTTGGTCTAGTTACGATGGATAAATTTGCCCTTGGAAGAATGTCCTGCAATCCGGCGATTGGTGGGACAGCGAAGGGGCATTTGGTTCGCGAAATAGATGCACTTGGTGGCATTATGGGGCAAATTGCTGATAGAACCGGCATTCAATTTAGAATGCTTAATCTTTCTAAGGGACCAGCAGTTTGGTCACCTCGATGCCAGTCGGATCGAAAGCTATACTCAGAGGAAGCATATAAAGTTGTTTCAAAAATTAAAAATTTAGAGATAGTTGAAGCCTCGGCAACAGAAGTTTTAGTAGAAAATCAAAAAGTAATCGGAATTAAAACTGCAAGCGGGGAGGAGATACTTAGTAAAGCGGTGGTTTTGTCCTCGGGAACTTTTTTAAACGGTTTAATGCATACTGGTCTGAATAAAACAAGCGGTGGAAGATTTGGAGAACAACCAGCCACCGGAATAACAGAATCATTGGCCCGGCTGGGATTTGAGCATGGGCGATTAAAAACAGGAACGCCCCCAAGATTAAAAAAGGATTCAATTAATTGGAGTATTTTGGAAGAACAACAGGGAGATGAGAATCCACAACCTTTTTCACATCAAACAGATTTAAGACAGTTTCCGTTCCTTCCACAGGTAAGCTGCCATATAACTTATACAGATCCTGTTGTGCATAAAATTTTAGAAAAGGGATTTGCAGCTTCACCACTTTTTACAGGATTGATCAAGGGTGTTGGACCACGTTACTGTCCATCAATAGAGGATAAAATAGTTCGGTTTGCTGATAAAGATAGACATCAATTATTTCTTGAACCCGAAGGATTGGATTCAGATCAAATATATTTAAATGGGTTTTCTTCTTCTCTTGCTGCCGAAATTCAGTTCGAAGCTCTGCATAAAATTGTTGGACTGGAAGAAGTTGAAATGATTCGCCCAGGTTATGCTGTTGAATACGATTTTTTTCCACCTCACCAGGTTGATTTAACCTTAGAAACAAAATTAATTAAAGGTCTATACTTTGCAGGACAAATAAATGGAACTTCAGGTTACGAAGAAGCCGCAGCTCAAGGATTGGTGGCCGGAATAAATGCAGCGTTGAAAATTCAAGGTAAACCGGAATTTGTTTTGAAAAGAAGCGAGGCATACATCGGGGTTTTAATTGATGATTTAGTTACAAAATCCACAGAAGAACCTTACAGAATGTTTACGTCAAGGGCAGAACATCGATTATTGCTCAGGCAAGATAACGCAGATAGAAGATTGATGAAATATGGATATGAATTTAGTCTGATTGATAAAGATTTATATGAAAGCATAAGTAATCTAAATAAAACAATTATCAATGGTATTAATTATTGCCGAAATAAAAAATATCATGCCAGAGACATAAACAAATATTTGGTTTCTGTTGGATCAAGTGAAATTGACTCAACCGAGACAATATCGAAATTATGTAAAAGACCCGAAATAAACTTAAAACAATTATTAGAGTTTAACGGAACGTTGAAAGATATAGAAGCAGTTGATTTGTTGAATGATGAAAAGGCTCTTGAGCAAGCTGAAATAGAATTAAAGTATGAAGGTTATATTTTGCGGCAATATGAAGCTGTTGCAAAGTTGGAAAAGTATGAAGACAAAAAAATTCCATTGGATTTTGATTTTTCCAGATTAAATCATTTATCAACAGAGGGAAGAGAAAAATTGAATAAATTTAAACCGCGCTCTATCGGGCAGGCTTCTCGTATCTCGGGGGTTACACCTTCAGATATTTCTATTTTGTTGGTATATTTGAAAAACTAATTTTTAGGGTTTCTTGAATGTCGCCTACCAAACAGGAAAATTATCTTAAAGAATTACAAAGTTTTTGCTGGGATAACGGATTTAATCCCGAACCTATGCGAAATGAACGACTGGCCTTTTATGCTCAGTTAGTGGCTGAAAAAAATAAAACTGTAAATTTGATTTCAAGAAAAGACGTTGACAGCATTATTGAAAATCATATTTTTATTTCAGCCTACATCACAAAATTTCTTCCTGAAAAAGTAATGAAATTTTTAGATATTGGAACAGGTGGTGGCTTTCCCGGTATTCCGCTTGCAATTTTACGTCCCGAATTGCGTGGTGTACTTGTAGATTCAACGGGGAAAAAAATTGACGCGGTTAAAGGGTTCATCGATAAATTAAAATTAAATAATGTAGTTGCAGAAAATTCAAGAGTTGAAAGTCCCGAGTTTATCGAAAAGCATAAAGGAACATTCGATTTGATTGTTAGCCGCGCAGTTGTTCCATTAATAATTCTTTTTAGATATTCTCTCCCCCTGGTAAAAGAAAAAGCCTTTATTGTTGCAATAAAAGGCGGGGATTTGGAAGAAGAATTTAAAAAGGCTGAGTTGAAATATAAATCAGTTATTAAAAAATCGACCGTTTACGAACTAGCCTATAAACCAACAAACCTAAGAAATAAGAAAGGGAAGAAGTTAGTCGTTATAGAATTACAAAAATAATTTGTAAACGACGCAACTTACATTATCAGATGAAATATTTTCTTTTCTTTTTTCTAACTCCATTCATTTTTACTTCAGCACAGGTAGATAGTACATTTAAAAGTGATGTAAAAGATTTTATAAGTCTAAGTTCAGATTTCTATACTTCTCCTTTTCGATTTGATTCCAATGATTGGATTAAACTTTCTGCTGTGGTGGGAATTACGGGAATAGCAACATTAGCGGATAAGAATATTAGAGATTTCTCACAAAGAAATAAGAATAATTTTACTGGCAGTATTTTTTCAGCCGACAAATATTATTATGTTGAATTTATGGGTGCCGGCATTCTGGTTTTTTATGGATACGGTCTCATTTATGAAAATACTAACGTACGTAAATTAGCAGTTAAACTTACAGAAGCAACTCTACTTGCCTCATCAATTATTTTAGTTACAAAAGTTGTTATAGGGCGTGGCAGACCTTATAAACAGGGTACCCAATATTATACAAATCCGCTTTCTTTTGATAACGATTATAATTCATTTCCATCGGGGCATACAGCACTTGCCTTTGCTTATTCTACTGTTATGGCTAATGAAGCTGATAATATATTCTGGAAAGTTGGCTGGTACTCGCTTGCGGGTTTAGTCGGGTATGCAAGAATATATCATAATCAACATTGGTTTTCTGATGTAGCAATGAGCGCTGCGATTGGTTATTTTACGGGTGAGTTTGTTAGTAATCATAATTCGGATGACAACGACAAAACGCAGTTAAATTTATTTCCGACGCCAGATGGATTTGCGCTTCAGCTAAGGTTCTAATTATTTCCTAATATTAAGTTTCAAGTCGATGTATTTCTTCAGTAAAAATTTTATTGTCAATAAATTAAATTTCGAAATCACGGATAAAGTTAAGTTAATTAGTCCGCTTTATGGATCATCCAAAAGTTTTGCCGTAAAAGAAATATTTGAAACAAACGGACAGGTTGTACTTCTCCTATCTGATAATAAATTAGTTAACGAAACTAAAGTTGAATTAAGTGTACTCGGTCTTGCCGAAGATTTAATAATTATAGACAATTTTAATCTTGAATCAATTCAGGAGAAAATAACCGAGATAAGTAAACGGAAAAAATTTGTTCTTATTTCTACTTATGAAATTCTAAATCTTAAGTTGCCCGATAAAGAAAAAATAAATCATCTTATAACAAAAGTTTCGGTTGGCGGTGATCTTAAGTTTGATGATTTAATTGAATACTTAAATCTACTTGTTTACACAAGAGATAAATTTGTAGAAGCTCCCGGTTATTATTCACAGCGCGGAGCAATTATTGATTTTTGGTCATACAGTGAAAAAAGTCCTGTGCGTTTGGAATTTGATGGAGATTTCATTGAATCAATAAGATACTTTGATTCAGAAAGCCAGCGTTCATTTGAAAAAGTTGAGGAAGTCTCTTTAGCCGGAGCGTTTGAGAATCAAGCGGAGGAATTTGCTTCTGATATTTTTGATTATCTGCACGACCCGGTTTTTATTGCCTCTGCTTTTGAATTGAATAATCATAAATCTACAAGCGTTGATGTCTTTCCCAAAGTTGAAGACGAGAACATATCTACCAAAAGGGAAAAAATAATTGATGAGGATGAATTTCCCGAAGTCAAGGAAATTGTAAATGATAAAGCAATAATTGAAGACACAATAGAATACGATTACAAGAGTAAAAATGCATTTTGGGTAATTGAAGACGAATTTTCATCAACAGGCAGAATAGAACTTGGATTTTTACCTGCGCCCGTAATTAATTCCAACTCTCTGATTCTTTACAGTTTTTTAAAAGATTATACTGATAAAAGTTTTAATGTTGTTATTACTTCGGAAAACGAATTACAAACAGCCCGATTAAAAGATTTACTTGCAGATATAAATCCGGAGCTTGATGATTTAATTGAATCAGGAAAAATAAAGATTGAAACCCTTGCTGTAAAAGAAGGATTTATAAATCGCACAGAAAAAAATATTCTTCTCACGGATTATCAGATATTTAACAAGCCTTATCGCACAAAAATTTCCACATCAAAAAAATATAAAAAATCCAAAGCCAAAAGTTTCGCTTCAATAAAGCGCGGCGATTATGTTGTGCATGAAGATTACGGAATTGGACAGTACGCCGGACTTGAAACAATAAAGATTGGTAATGCTAACCAGGAATCAATGAAAATTCTTTATGCTGAAGGCGGAGTTGTTTATGTTAATCTAAACTATCTTGCTTTGGTTAAAAGATATTCTTCAAACGAAAATTTAAAACCAACTCTTGCAACACTTGGCAGCGGTGAATGGCAAAGCACAAAGGCGAAGGCAAAGAAGAAAATTAAAGAAGCTGCCCGTGAATTGATTGAACTTTATGCCAAAAGAAAGTCGGCAGAAGGTTATAAATTTTCCGGTGATTCAGTTTGGCAAAGAGAACTTGAAGCATCTTTCTTTTATGAAGACACTCCTGATCAAGCAAAAGCAAGCGAAGATGTTAAGCAAGATATGGAAGCTGAAAATCCAATGGATCGTTTGGTTTGCGGTGATGTTGGATTTGGCAAAACCGAAGTTGCTGTTCGGGCTGCGTTTAAAGCTGTTCAAGACGGAAAACAAGTTGGCGTACTTGTTCCGACAACAATTCTTGCTGAACAGCATTACAATACATTTAAAGATCGGCTAACTCATTTTCCGGTTCGTGTAGCCGCTTTGTCAAGATTCCAGACGAAGAAAGAGCAAAAGGAAATTGTTGAACTTCTGGAACAAGGTCAGCTTGATGTCATAATCGGGACACACAGATTACTTTCTAAAGACGTTAAATTTAAAGATCTGGGTTTACTTATAATTGATGAAGAACATCGGTTTGGAGTTGCGGCAAAAGAAAAATTACGCCAGATAAAAGTAAATGTTGATACACTAACTTTGACGGCAACCCCGATTCCAAGGACTTTAAATCTTTCTTTGCTTGGCGCACGGGATCTTTCAATAATTGCAACACCTCCGCCAAACAGGCAGCCGATTTATACCAACGTTTCTACTTTTGACGGTTTAAAAATACGTGAATGGATTATGAATGAGCTAAAAAGAAACGGTCAGATTTATTTTGTTCACGACCGTGTGCAATCTATAGATAAACTTGCAGATTATATTCGCAAATATGTTCCCGAAGCAAAAATAGCTGTTGCGCATGGACAGATGAAACCTTCACAACTTGAAGAAGTTATTCATGGCTTTCTAAATCGCAGGTTTGATGTTTTACTTTCAACAAAAATTATTGAATCAGGGATAGATATTCCAAACGTTAACACAATAATTATAAATCGGGCAGATAGATTTGGACTTGCAGAACTTCATCAATTACGCGGACGGGTTGGAAGAAGCGACAGGCAAGCTTATGCACATTTTATTGTTCCTACATTGAAGGGCATTACAAAAAAAGCGCTGCGCCGATTACAGGCAATTGAAGAGTATACAGAAATTGGTTCGGGATTTAATGTTGCCATGCGTGATCTCGAAATTCGTGGTGCGGGAAATTTACTCGGCACAGAGCAAACAGGATTTATTAATGATGTTGGTTTTGACCTTTACGTGAAGTTGATAAATGAAGCTGTGGATGAACTAAAGTATCAGGATTTTAAAGAAGTATTTAAATCTTTACCAAAGATTGAAGAAAGAACAGAGCCAACAATCGATACATTTTTTGATATTGGTATTCCCGTTACTTTTATGCCAGAACAAATGGATCGTTTAAATTTTTATACCGCATTGTATTCCGTTAAAAGCCTATCTGAAATTGAAGAGCTTAAAGAAGAAATGCTTGATAGGTTTGGTGTTCTGCCCGAAATTGTTAAACGGTTGGTTCTTACTGCAACGTTAAAATTCTATTCATCATTTGCTTTGTTTGAGAGAGTAGCAATACAAAGAAAAAATATTTTTATTATTCTTCCACGTGGTGAAAAAGAAGATTATTACAAAGTTCGTTTTGTTGAGATGATGAAATTTATTATGGATGAATACAAAGACAAAATAAAATTCAATCAGCAAAAAGAAGTGATGAAGCTTGTAATTGAAAACAGATTTGAAAAACCCGAAGATATTCTTTCTTACTTAATTACTTTTTGCAGCAGAGTCTCAAAACTATTTGGAAATGAAGTTAAGTTAAAAGCTGATGTTGAAGAAGCAGCGTAGTGTTTTTAAATGGACTAAGTGGTTAATCTACTTTTTTACCACCAAGACACCATGGTTCACTAAGAAATCTCATAATCCACAACTCTGCGCTCATATCTAACCTCACTCAGCCATTTTTTTATTTCTTCGTGATCTGGATGGATTTGATATTGATGTAATGCTTCTTTATTACTAAACTCTGAGTACAAGACAACATCGCAGGAATCCTTTTCATCGCTAAAATCAAATCCAACTTCTACTTTAAGCAAACCACTTACTTTATCCCGCATTGCAAGAAGTTTTTCTTTTAAAATTTGTGCATTGGTTTGCTTATCATTTCCATAGGCATTTTCATTTAAACGCCAAAAAACAATGTGTTTGATCATAACTCTAACTCATAAAACTCTATAAAATAAATTGTCAATCAAAATCCGGATAGATATTTTTCAATATCCTCAACAACCTTCGTTTTTATTTTATGTTTATATGTTATAAAAATTGCCAACATTAAGGAAAAATACAACTTGCATTTTATATAGTTCAGGAAGAGTACATATAAATAATAACATTTTTTTGCCAAGTAAAGTTTGTTTATTTTTTGTCCGATAAATTTTGCTTGTCCAATAAAAAAGGTGATGCAATGGCATTCAGAGATCAGCAAAAATATTTGGATTACCTGCGTAAGTTTGAAAATAAAATGAGCGGGAAAGAGCTTGGCGATTTTAAAATACTAATGAAACGACAAAAAGATGATGAGGATTTTGATACTGTTGCGATGAAAAGGTTAAAAGAGCTTTATGACAAATATTATGTCACTGTCGATAAATCCAGGTACGACCATTTTTTTAAAAAAGACAACGAATCAACAGATTAAACGTCTAAAGAAGTGCTTTAAATTGTCTCACTTTTTAATAAAATATAGTGTTTATCCTTAAACAGAGGTAGTAATGAAATTAAATCTGCTTAATAAAATTATTGCAGCAATTGTTTTTTTGATTTCTTTTTTTGTTTTTTTTAATACTGTTCAACCATCGGTTTCCTTTTGGGACTGTGGTGAGTTTATAGCAGCCTCAGTTTCCTTACAGGTTCCACATCCTCCGGGAACTCCATTTTTCCTTATACTTGGAAATATTTTTTCAAAAATTCCAATTGTGGAAAATTTAGGTTTAAGAGTAAATCTTATCTCAACACTATCTTCTGCATTTTCGGTCTTATTCTTATATCTGATAGCAGTTAAGTTAATTGAAAATTACAAAGGGAAAAAAGCCGATAACCTTTTTGATGCAATCTCCACCTATATTGCGGCAGCTATTGGCGCACTTGCATTTTCTTTTAGTGATACTTTTTGGTTTAATGGTGTAGAGGCAGAAGTTTACGCATTCAGTACTTTCCTTTTTGCCGCGACTACTTATTTGATTATGCTATGGAATGAACGTGCGGATAATAAAGACAGTGAAAAATATATTTTAATGATTGCCTATTTACTTGGTTTGGCAACAGGCGTTCACTTGATGTCGGTGTTAGCGGCGGTACCTGTTGTGATGATAATAATGTTCAGGAAATATATTGATGATGAAGCAGCGTTAAAGAAAACAGCATATATATTTATAGTACATGCTTTAATAATTCTGGCTCTGGCAATTTTCTGGTGGGCGGGTGAAAAATCCCAGACACCTCCAAGCACAGAAGAATATCTTGCTTTTGATTCCAAGTTTAAATTGTTCCTTGTTGGCATAAGCGTATTAATAATGGGTGTTTACTGGAAAAAGATTTTCACAAGAAACTCTTTTTATATGCCAATGATAATTGGTGGAATTGCATTATTTGCAACTTATCCAGGTGTCGTTAAATACTTGCCCGAAATAATGACAAAAATCGGTGGAGACAATGTAACAACCGCAGCATTTTTGCTGATAGTTTTGTTTGCATCTCTTGGTTTTGGAGTTTACTATGCCAAAAAGAATGCTAAGCCAACGCTCCATTTAATTTTCATGTCATTCATTTTTATTCTGGTTGGATTTACAACATTCGCAATGGTAATTATCCGCTCAAATCAAAATCCGCCAATGAACGAAAATGCTCCTAAGACATTTACGGAACTTGTAAAATATCTTAACCGTGAACAATATGGTGACTTCCCAACATTTAAAAGAAGATACGCAACGGAGCCTCATCAGCAAGTAGTTTATACAAATTACTCTTCCGATCTGGACTTCTTCTATTCTTATCAGATGGAACATATGATGACACGATATTTGCTTTGGAACTTTGCCGGGCGCGAAGGATGGGAGCAGGATCAGGGCGCTAACATAGCTCCGTTTAATGGAATTGGGAATATTTTTGGAAAAATACTTGGAGTAAAATTCGCTGGTGAAGTTAAAGATTCGTTGTTTGGTATTCCATTCTTGCTTGGTTTAATAGGAATCTATTTCCATTTTCGCAAAGACTGGAAAATGGCTGCTGCATTTATGATCATGTTTATTTTGATGGGGCACCTAACAGCATTCTATCAAAATCAACAAGAACCACAGCCCAGGGAAAGAGATTATTTTTATGTGGGTGCCTTTTTTGTTTTTGCTATTTGGATCTCAATCGGTGTAAGAGGATTAATTGATTTGATTTCTGAAAAAATAAAAAGTCCCGCTTTTCGTAATGCGGCAACTTACGGTGTGTTGGCGCTGGGAATAATTTTTATTCCCGTAAGAATGGTGCAGGCAAATTATTTTACTCATGATAGATCAAACAACTGGGTTCCATGGGATTATTCATATAACCTTTTACAAAGTTGTGCTCCAAACTCTGTTCTGTTTACAAACGGAGATAACGATACTTTTCCGTTGTGGTATTTGCAGGATGTGGAAGGTGTAAGACGTGATGTTAAAATTGTTAATCTTAGTTTACTAAATACAGATTGGTATATTAATGAGATGAAAAATCATGATCCTTACAATGTTGGTAAGGTTAAAATTCGCTTAACGGATCAACAAATAAAAAGTGTTCAGCCAATTCAATGGTCGCCGCGTAAATTTACTTTGCCGTTACCAAAAGTGAATGATGCAGTATCGTTTTCGGATGTTATGCAAAAATTCAGCTTGCAAGACACCTCCTTACTAAAGTTGGGTTCGATTACCTGGACAATGAACCCAACGTTAAATTATGGAAATATTAAAGCTGTTCGTGTACAGGATTTAATGGTTAAAGAAATTATTGAGGCAAATAATTGGGAAAGACCGATCTATTTTGCGGTTACATGTTCGGAAGATAGCAAAATTGGTTTAAGCGATTATTTAAGAATGGAGGGAATGGCTTTTCGTCTTGTTCCTGAAAAACGTAAAGCAAATGATGAGTTTATTGAACCAGATATATTAAGGAAAAATCTTACAGAAGCAGTTGGATATAGTAAAAATTATCAACCTGGATTTAAATTCCGCGGATTAAATGATCCCAAAGTATTCCTTGATGATAATCACAAAAGAATGGTTCAGAACTATAGAAATGCCTTTATAAGATTAACAATAAATTATCTTAATAAAGGACAAAATGATCTTGCTGCTAAAACACTTGATGAAATGGATACCAAATTACCCAACGCACTAATTCCTATGGATTACGGACTACTTTATGAGATTAGCAATCTTTATCAAAAAGCAGGCGCAAAAGCACAGTATATAAAATTAACAAATGAAGTTGAAAAACAAGCGTTAGTTAAATTGGAAGAAAATCCAAATGATGTTCAATCTTATTATAGTCCCTATAGAATATTGTTAGACATTTATCAGGCGCAAGGAAGAAATGATAAATCGCTTGAGTTATGGCAGAAGCTTGCATCTATATTTCCTGATGATCCGAATGTGAAAGCTAATGTACAAAGGTATAAAGCAATTGTTGAAGGGAAAGATACAAGTAAAACTAAGTAGTATTAAATAAAAACCATTTGAGGTTGTGTTGAAATTTTTTAATTGAAAATTTTGGCGCAACCTCTTTTATTTTAATATAATTAAATTATGAAAATTTTAATTCTGGCACTTTCAGGAATTGGTGACGCACTAATGTTTACCCCTGCGCTTAAATTATTGCGCAAAGAAATTCCGTCCGCCCAAATTGATGCATTAGTTATGTTTAAGGGAACAAAAGAAGTTTATGAGACAAATTCCGACCTAAACAAAGTAATCCATTTTGATTTTCTTGAGCAAGGAGCTTTCAATTCCTTAAAGTTTGTTTTGGGATTAAGAAAAAAATATGATGTAACTATTAATATTTACCCATCCAACCGCAAAGAATATAATCTTATAAATTTTTTAATTGGCGCAAAAAAGAGAGCTGCTGTTAAATATCTGAGAATGAATAAACAAAATCTTGGATGGCTTAATAACATTACAGTTCTGGAAAATGATAAAACTCATAATGTTCAAACCAATATTAAGTTGATAGAAAAACTTCTTGATAAAAATTTTGTTGATGAACCCGCGATGCAAATTAGGTTATTTGATAACGATCTTAAAGACGCTGAAGACTATCTTCACAAAATCAATGTTGAGGAAGATGATTTTGTTGTTGGGTTTCATCCCGGGTGTGCAGTTTTAAAAAACCATATCAGGCGAAGATGGGAGCCGGAAAAATTTGTTGAACTTGGGAAAAAACTCATAAAAGAAAAGAACGCAAAAATATTTTTATTCGGCGGACCTGAAGAAAATGAATTGAAAACCAACATCAACTCAGCAATTAATTCTGAAAAATCTTTTATTATCAAAACAGGTACTTTTAAACAAAGCATTGCGATAATGAAAAGGTGTAATGTTTTTGTAACTAATGATTCTGCTTTAATGCACATTGCTTCAGCTCTGGGATTAAAAGTAATTGCTATAATTGGTCCAACAAACTCCCGTTATATTCATCCCTGGAAAACCGAGCACAAATTAGTTTCACTGAATTTAGAATGTGCCCCGTGTTTCTTCTATTCTCCCAAGCCGCTTTCCTGTTCCCGTACAGACGTTCAATTTAAATGCATAATAGAATTGGATGTTGAAAAAGTCTATCGGGAAGTCAATCAGATTTAAAAAAACCTAAGAATAAAATTTATCAAGAAACCTGAAGAAATTTATAGTTAAAGTGTATAGTTTTTCACTTTGGTGGTAAATATCAATTGAAATACGTTTTGGCTTAGTATATTTTAGCATAGCAAATATGAACAACTTATAAAATCATTTAATAAACGGAGAAATAATGTTAAGTAAAATTAAAGAATTGTTAGGCAGTGAAGCAGATTCCCTGTTATCATATAAAGCAAAATTTCCCAAAGAACAATTGCATTTACCGGGACCGGATTTTGTTGATAGAATTTTTGCCCAAACGGACAGAAATATTAATGTCTTAAAAAATCTGCAATGGATTTTTCAAACCGGAAGATTAGCCGGATCAGGTTATGTATCTATTTTACCTGTTGATCAGGGAATTGAACACAGTGCCGGCGCATCATTTGCTCCAAATCCGGTTTACTTTGATCCTGAAAATATTGTAAAACTTGCTATAGAAGGCGGATGCAATGCTGTTGCTTCAACTCTTGGTGTACTTGGAATGACGGCAAGAAAATATGCTCACAAAATCCCTTACATTGTTAAAATTAATCACAACGAGCTTCTTACCTATCCAAACAAATTTGATCAGATTATGTTTGCAAGTGTTGAACAGGCTTATGATATGGGAGCTGCAGCAGTTGGTGCTACAATTTATTTTGGTTCTGAAGAAAGCGCCAGGCAGATTATTGAAGTAAGTGAAGCTTTTCAATATGCACACGAGCTTGGAATGGCTACTGTTTTATGGTGCTATTTAAGAAATCCTGCTTTCAAATCAGACAAAGATTATCACGTTTCTGCTGATTTAACAGGACAGGCAAATCATCTTGGTGTAACAATTGAGGCTGATATTATCAAACAGAAACTTCCCGAAAATAACGGTGGATACAATTCATTAAAAAGTTACGGCAAAACAAGTAAAAAAGTTTATACCGAGTTAACCACTGATAATCAAATTGATCTTACGCGTTACCAGGTTATTAATAATTATATGGGGCGTGCAGGATTGATAAACAGCGGCGGTGCTTCGGGCGATAATGATTTTGCAGAAGCAGCTAAAACAGCGGTTATTAATAAACGCGCTGGCGGAATGGGATTGATCTCCGGTCGTAAAGCATTCCAGCGCCCAATGGCTGAAGGCGTTAAATTATTAAATCTTATTCAGGATGTTTATCTTGAAAAAGAAATAACAGTTGCTTAGTTAATATTTAGTTAGAATAAAAAACCCGATTCAAAAAAATGAATCGGGTTTTTAAAAGTAATAGCTATTAGATTATCATTTAGTTAAACTCGCCTCTTAAAGAAAATGAGTCATAAAATTCCTGTGCAGTCTTTCCGAATTCATTCATTTGGGCATTTGTGTGTGGCTGTCTTATTTTATTTGAACTATCAAATATTCCAAGCGTGTAGATAGTTGCAATTATTCCGGCTTCAATATTTCCTGAATCCAGTAAATTAAAATATGGTTCCCATAGTTTATTTATCATTGCTATATAACAAGCAGCGTATAAGATGTTTGATTCCGGTTTGTCTAATTTTTCAACAATTTCACCCCAATCTTTACTTGGAGTAAGAAGTAACTCAATCTTTTTTCCGAGATAAAATTGGCTGTTGGAATTATGTGTTTGTTCTTCAATCCAGGATGCTGTGTTTATCTTAACCTGAGCTACACCCATTGATGAGTTATATCCACTTTTAGCAAACACATAATCGAGCACATTTTCACCAAACTTTATATTAAGCTTATGTTCAGTATAAATTATACTTGCCACAATTCTTGGCGATACACCCACAATGTTAGCTGCTTTGATTATTTCATTTTTATATTGAAGGAGTAATTCTTCCTCGCTGCTTAATTTGGTTTTCCCATTACCGAAAATTGTAAAAGCTGAGAGTATAAATAAAAAATAAATTTTTACTGTTCTTTTAAACATACTTTTGTTATAAAAATTATTTATATAAGTAGAGGCACAAATAATGCGTCTCTACAGTTAATTGATATTTTTATTTAAGCAATAAAAGTTTCTTTGTATCACTAAAACTACCGGCTGAAAGACTATAGAAAAACACACCCGATGGTTCGCCGCTCATATTGATGTCTATTGAATGATAACCCTGTCCAAGATTCTCATTAACTACTGTCATTACTTCTTTACCCAACACATTATATATCTTTAAGGTTGTGTACTCGGCTTTAGGCAGGTAAAAAGCAATTGTTGTGCTTGGGTTAAATGGATTTGGAAAATTTTGCATAAGGGTATAATCCGTCGGTAATTCATAACCAGTAATATCTTTTTGTGCTACGCTTTTCGCAATTGAGTTTGAGTCAGAAAGGATCAAATAATCATCTACCAACAATGGCTTAATACCCTTAGCTTTTCCAATCATTTCAATATCAACATAAACTGTTTTCCCAAGATATTTATCCAGACCAAAGACTTGTTTTTTGAATTCCCAAAATGTTTTGTCTTGAACTTGATCCAGCATAGATGGATTGTTTACCCATAGATTTTGCAGCACCTTATCTGTTTGACTATCTTTAAGAACAACTTTCGCAAGTGGTTCAGCGATTTTAGAAGTGAATTTCTCTGGCAACTCAAGTCCAACGCCATATATAGCACCGGCAAAACTTAGCTGCATTCCCTGTGTAGCAACTTTAAATGGTTCAGATGCAAGCAAATTGTTTTCGTCTGTCGAATAATTTATTTTTTTCTCTGAATCATTATAAATCAAATTTATTCCGGCAATTTCAAAACAGACACTACCTTTTGCTGTGCTGTCAATATCTGTTGGGAGTTCAATTATTGCGTGCCTGTTTAATCTGTAAGGCAGTGTAGTTTCTTTATTTTCAGAACTTGCAACAGTTTTTGCCGGTGGGGCAGTTCCTCCCACAGTATAAAATCCTATCGTATTATCAATTTTTTGCCAAACCGCTTTGGTCTGATAATCTGTCTTTCTATTAATACTTGAAGGACCACCTGAACTTGTGACATAGGCGGGTCCAGACCAGCTTGACCCGTTAAATGAGGCTTTATATACATAATTACCGATATTCCACAGGACATCCATTTTAGTCTCAGCGTAGTAATCACCTATAACCGGATTTAAACTCTCAATTGTTGTTTGTGAAAATGAAGTAATGTTTTGCCAGGTGCTTCCAATTCTCTGCCTAACGTTTACCGAAGTGCCATTTTCAACAGCATTATTTTCGCTTCTCCAAACGATTGTAGGTCTATTTCCTCCAACTAAGGTCATTTGAGGTGATATATTCTCAGTCCAATAACTTGGAGATATAGTTGCCGATGAGTAAAAGCTCCAAGGAGAATATCCCCCGCTTGTTTCTATATATTTGATCTTATCATTTGCATCATCTTCCCAGCAAAAGAAATAATATCTATTACTATACCAGACTACAGAAGGATTACGGCAACTGGAATTAGTTCCTGTTATTGTTCCTATACTACTCCATACTCCAGCATCATTATTTTTTATGTATTCTCTGATTTTGATTCCATCTGGTTCTCTCCAGGCTACAACTTTGAGCCCTGTAACCGCACTTGGTTCTCCCCAATATCCGTCCATAACTGGAGTAGCTCTAAAGTCGTGGTCATCGATGTTAAAATATGTTATTTCTTCAGTAGAATAGAGGGTGTTATCATTTAAATTAAACTATATAATCTTGACTTTATTCTTGCATTATTAAAGCCGTTTCCACTTCCATACCAATCTATTTCTTGCCAAAGAACGATAGCATAGTTACCGTAAACAGAAATTGAAGGACAAAATGCTTCTCCAAAACCATTACTGATCATTATTTCTTTTTCCCAGTTGGTTCCGTCAGTTGAACGCGACAGCCAAACCTCCCCCATACTTACATAAACCATTGCCCAGTAACCGTTGCTGCCCTGCACAATTTTTCTCTGGTTGTTTGGTGCGGTTGCAGTGGGGGAGTTTGTTAATAGATGTCCTTTAAGATTTGCTTGAACAGTTGCACCATCGCTCTTAAAAACAACGGGAGTTTCTAAGGCATCTTCATTCTGAAACACCGCACTGCCCGGTGGATCTGCACTCCAGTTCTGAAAATAAAAATTCCTTGTGCCAATTGTACCACCCAGATCAATAGATTGAACTTCATCTACTTTTACGGAGTAGTAAACCGGATTATTACCAGTATAAGGTTGATTTAAGAAGACGCCTTTATAAGTTTTTCCATTGTATGAAGAAGTATAATCAGGAAGGAAAGGGGATGTTCTTGAATAAAACACCGCGTCTGTCATTCCTCTGTTTCTTAACGTATTACCAAAAGCAGGGTCAGGGTAATCAATAAGCCAAGGGTCCCTGAACTGAATATTGCCTCCGTTTGCTGAGGATGATTCAATATTGTTTTTGATTGTGATGCCGGCCTGAGTTGATTCAAATCTGGAAGTGAAATTATTATCGAAAGATTGGATTATAAAAGAATGATGATTAATATCGTTTGATTCATTCACCGAGTTTCTAACCCATCTATGATATTTCTGATTTGAAATAATTGTTTGATCACCAAGAATAATTTGTTCAGAATTAACAGGAAAATTAAACGGAGTACCAGGATTAAAATTATTCCCCCAATTACTGCCCTCCCATTTTTTCAATACACCAACTTGTTGATTTAAGCTGTTTCGCTGATCAATAGTAATATTGACATCGGAAGTTAACATCGAAGGATGATATTGTGACATTATCTCATCCATTCGGGTTGCCTGACCAGCTGTGAAGTGATCCATACAGGAATCATAGGTATAATCCATAAAATTATGAATTGGATCATCTCCTGGTTGAGGACAAGTATTGCGACCTTCTGGACAACCATATGCCGGTGATTGCTCATAAGGAGTATCATCAACATCATCTCCAGGATCAGTACAACCATCAGGGGAACCTTGAAAGGTATGAAAGACCCCCAAAAAGTGACCAATCTCGTGTGTCCCTGTGTCCCCCTCATTATAATTTGGTTCACCCCCACCGGGTAGGCTGCTATACAATACGACAACTCCAAGCATAAAGTTATCTTCTGAATACATCCATGGAAATGTAGCATAGCCAAATAAAGAATTTCCTTGTCCGTCTTTTGGGTTCCCGCAGGTATAAAAGTTTAGTATGTGAGGAGGATCATCTGCAAGAGTCTGTTTCATTTGGATTTCTTGCTGGGACCCCTTTAAATGTGTAGTCCAATAAGTATTATTAACTCTTTCTATACTATTCAAAGAAAACCTGAAATTTGTATTTGCATAGCTGGAGTTTAAGACAGATATCTGATCATATATTTGTTGATCAGTTACATCTGCACTGCCATTATCATATCGAATTATGTGGAATGAAACTGGTATTGTAATTATAACACCTTCAGCAACCATGTTTCCTTTACCAAGCCATTGATCAAATGTTTCCCGTAATTGCTGCACCTGTTCAGGAGATAAATCTTGAACTCCGCAACGGATTATCTGACCATATGTTACCGATGTGATTAACATAAATATAACAGCAAATACAAATAATATTTTGGAAGACAAATATCTCATTTTTAATCTCCTTTAATTTTTATCCAAAAATTGTTTTAAGTTTGAATGGTAAATAAAAAGGCAGAATGATTCCATGAATTATTTACCCAAACCTTTCTTATTTGCATCTTAGAGTAGCGACGTTACAGCATCGCTACTCGCTTGTTAAATTGTCCGATGGCCTCATCCTTTATCTCCTTTCTTAATTATCTGTAACCTATCATAATTTTAGCTTGTGCCCCCTCGTAACCAACAGTAATGACTAAATTGTCTTTTACAACAATCCCTCCATAGCTTCCATTGAACCAGTCTGTTTCATTTATATAGCTTTTCCACGTAACTCCGTTAAAATGCAGAACCTCACCAAAAGCCCCGGCTACAAATACATCATTAATTCCATTGCCCCTGATTCCTGTTGTTGCATAATGAGTAATGTCAAATCCGTTATCTTTCCACAAAGTATCTGAAAGAGATTTTTTTTCGTATATACCGTTACCTATCACATAGTAATGTCGGTTTGGAACAAACCATATTGCATATAATTCCCATTGAATTGGCTCAGAAGAAATTTGTGCAGCATTATTTCCTTGAATTCTATAAATTCCCCTATCCAGTGGTAAGTTTCTTGTACAAACAGCAAGTATTTGCTGCTCGCCAGTTTTGGCATCGGTTGCACCCCAAATATCTGTGAATTGCAAATTGCTCCCGCTTTCAATCTTTGTCCAACTGCCGTTTTGGTAATGAGCTATGAATCCATTACCACTTACAACATAAAAATCATTTCTTGACCTACCCCAAATTTTATTTGCTGAACCGTTTAATTGTGTAATTAACGAACAATCATTGGTGTACCCTATTCCATTGAAATGAGAAATACTGCCATCGATATGGGCAAATAATATATCATTCGATGAAAAAGCAAAAATTGCCTTAATTGGGGGATAATCTACCCCACCGCAAGCGTTTGTTTTTATTTTCTTTAATTCCCAGCCTTGTCCATCCCAATGTACAGCGTTATAAGCATTTGGGTCGGGTCTTCCAAGTGAGTCAAGCATATATATCTCACCGACAGCCCAAATGTTATTTTCATCTATTATTGCTACATCGTAAAGAGCGCAGCTTCCTGCCTCTCCTCCAAATGTCCACGTCTGCCAGGTAAAGTTTTGGTTGGTTGTATCCATTGTTGTTAAGGTCA
>JBAQCL010000098.1:0-4643 GCA_049294175.1 Ignavibacteriaceae bacterium
TGCTCTCTTAATACCTGTACCTTGAACTCTGCTGTGAATTTTCTTTTTTCGTTTTTCATTTTTACTCCTGAAGTTTTTTAGTCTTAATTTATTCCTTCAAAAGTAACTTTCCAACTTAAGCATTATAATATCTTACCAGCATATTAACCGAAAAGGATGCGAATACAGAACTTGATGCAGTGAGAATAGAATTAATTAACAGAGATTTAATGAAGTACAGAAAATTTGATGAAGTGCTTGTGAACCTGAATAAAATAAGTTCAAATTACAATTACAGTACAGAAATAAGAAAAAACAATTTGTTTAATACAGCTCTTTTATATTTAAACGGTTATAACAATTATTCGAAAGCTAAAGAAATATTTAATGAGTTTAGTAAACAATATCCTGATGATAAGCTAAATCTTGATGCTGAATTATTGATGATACCCGCTTTTCCTGAAGAACATCAAAATTCAATGGTCAAAGAAACAAAAACAGAAAATCAAACGATTGATAACGATAATAATACTCTGTATAGTTTATCGGATTGTTATCCTAATCCGTTTAACCCAAGTACTATCATAAATTATTCTGTTAAAGATGCAGGATTAGTTAAAGTAAAAATTTATGATATTCTCGGCAGCGAAATAGCAGAGTTAGTAAATGAGAATAAAGAATCAGGTAATCATTCGGTTGGATTTAATGCTTCTAATTTGCCAAGCGGAGTTTACATTTACACTTTGCAGGTAAATGGATTTTCTGCTTCCCGCAAAATGTTACTGCTTAAGTGATTCTTGGCTAATCCTCTTCTAGTTATGATTCGTTTGCATTCAGGCTCGAGAAATCGAACCTGTTTTTTTATATTTGTACAGTTAAAAATCTAAGGTATACAAATGAAATTTTTTTTCGCTGGTTCACGATTTCAACATTCTTTATTATATACACTCTCTTTCTTAATCATCATCACCTTTGCATTCATTCCCACCAGACCTGATGAAGGAATGTTCCCGCTGAGTGACATAAAAAATATTAACCTAAATGAAAAAGGATTAAAAATAAGTGTTGATGATGTTTACAATCCAAACGGTGTAAGCCTTATTGATGCACTTGTTCGTATTGGCGGATGTACAGGTTCTTTTGTATCGGATGATGGTTTGATAATCACAAATCACCATTGCGTGTTTGGAGTTGTTTCCAACATAAGCACCGTTGAAAATAATTATCTTGAGAATGGATTTCTTGCAAAAACAAGAGAAGAAGAAATTCCTGCGAAAGGTTTATCATGCCGGATAACGGATTCTTACGAAGATGTTAGTGCAGAGGTTCTGGAAGCAGCAAATAAAGTTGAAGATATATCTCAAAGAACCACGGCAATATCAAGTAAGATAAGAGAAATCATTACGAGAGAACAAAAGAAAGACAGCACAATTATAGCGGATGTTTCTGAAATGTTTGTTGGCGAGCAGTATATTTTGTTCAGGTATAAAACAATAAATGATATAAGATTGGTTTACGTTCCGCCAAGAACAATTGGTGAGTTTGGCGGGGAATCCGACAACTGGATTTGGCCAAGGCACAACGGTGATTTTTCATTCGTGCGTGCTTATATATCTCCCGATGGTTCATCTTCAAAATTCTCGGAGAATAATATTCCATATCATCCTAAAAAATTTTTACAGGTTAATCCAAAGGGAATTGATGATGGTGATTTTGTTTTTATTCTTGGTTATCCCGGCAGAACTTACAAGCATCAACCGTCTCAGTTTTTAATTATGCAGGAAAAATATCAACTGCCTTACATTCAGGATTTATTTGCATGGATGATAAACCTTTATGAAAAGCGTGGAGAAAATGATCCGCAGTTTGCTCTGGATATTTCCGATGTGATTAAAGGATTGGCAAATACTGAAAAAAATTACCGCGGTAAAATGCAGGGTCTGGAAAGATTACAACTTGTAAAAGAAAAACAGGATGAAGAAAAATCGCTTCAGCAATACATTGAATCCGATCCTACCTTAAAAGATAAATACGGTAATGTCCTTTTTGATATTGATAAGGTTTATCAGGATATTTTTGCAAGCGGAAGAAGAGGTTTGGTTTTAAGTATGTTGAGCAGAAATATAAAATATTACCGCCTTGCGGAATATTTTGTAGATTATAAAAAAGAAAGAATGAAACCGGAAAGCGAAAGAAAAACAATTTACCATGAAGATAAAAAGAACGAATTTTATTCTGCAATTACTGGTCTTTACAATGAATTTAAACCTGATCTTGAGCCTCAGATATTAAATAAAATTTTAAGCGATGCTTCCGGTTTTGATGAACTAAAAAATATTGAACCATTTAAAAGTTTTGCCGAAGTAAAAGAAAAACAAAATTTTATTTATGATTTATATGACGACACATTTATTAATGACAGTAAAAAATATTTTGATCTTCTTGAAGATGAAGATGAAACTTTAGATGATATAGATGATCCTTATATCAATCTTGTAAAAGAAGCCGCTGAATCAGCGGATGTTGAAAGAAGTAAATCCCAGCTGAGCAGTGGTGAGTTAAATATACTTCTTGCAAAACTGAACGATGTAAAAAGACAGTGGCTAAAAAAATCTTTTGTGCCGGATGCTAACAGTACATTAAGATTAACTTACGGATATGTTAAAGGTTACTCTCCTGCAGATGCAACTTATTATTCACCAAATACCACGCTAACGGGGATGATAGAAAAGGGAAAAGAAAACGGTAACTACAAATTGAATGAAAAAGTTAAGGAACTTTATAACAAAAAAGATTTTGGAAATTTTATTCATCCAAAATTAAATGATGTGCCGATTGCGTTCCTTTATAATCTGGATACGAGCGGAGGAAATTCCGGCAGCCCGATTATGGATGCTTACGGAAGACTTGTAGGAGTTAATTTTGATCGCGCATTTGAAGCAACCGTAAATGATTATACCTGGAGTGAACAATACAGCCGTTCGATTGGAGTTGATATAAGATTTGTATTATGGGTTACACAAAAAGTTGGCGGCGCTGATTTTCTGCTTAAAGAAATGGGTGTGAATTTATAATTTACTGACAGCAGCCTGGTGCTTTTATTTTGCCGGGCTGCTAACTTTTTTTGATTCCTGTTTTACTAAAACAACTCCAAGTATTATTACAACTGCGCCAAAAATACTTAAAACTCCAAGTAAGTATTTTGTGTTAAATAAATCTTTCCAATCGCTGCCGAATATTAAACTGATGCCGATTAATCCTGTTAAAAGCCCCGCAATAATTTTGGAATTAATTTTTGGTCGTTTTGATAAAAGACTTTCCATACCCACAACCCAAAAGGAACAGTAGTGATTAATAATGCTGCAAGTCCGCTGCTGATATATTGTTCACCGACAACAACAAGACCGTTACCAAATCCAATCAACGCAATACCCATAATGCCGATGTGCAATAAATCTTTTTTTGAAGGAAAACTTTTTCCTAAAAATTTCAAAATAGTAATAAAGATTGATCCGGCAACTATCAGCGGATTCCGGCAAATAACATTGTGGGAATGTGTTCTACACCGACTCTTATTGCTAAATAAGTCGTTCCCCAGATTAAGCAAACGGTAATCCAGGCGATGTAAGCTCTTATATTATCTTTATCCGTACCCAAAATAAATTTGAAGCTAACTTACTATCAATTATTGTGAATCTGAAAGCATGATAAAGAATAAAACAAGGTATAAGTATTGATAAAACTGAATAAAACCATAGTATTTAGACTAAAATTAACTTGACAAAGTATAGTGTGGATGTTATTTTTGTGCTCGTTTTGAACAATATTCCGCGATAGCTCAATGGTGGATCCCGACAAGTCGGGATGTTGACCGAAGAATTGTCGAAAATAAAAATTTAATATTCCGCGATAGCTCAATGGTGGATCCCGACAAATCGGGATGTTGACCGAAGAATTGTCGAAAATAAAAATTTAATATTCCGCGATAGCTCAATGGTGGAGCATTCGGCTGTTAACCGAAGGGTTGCAGGTTCGAGTCCTGCTCGCGGAGCAAAAACCCCAGACAGAATTCATCTGGGGTTTTTTATTTTATGTTTACTGTTTATGTAATCTATTCTATAATACACAAAAAAATCTATGTGGGTCAAACTAATGATCTATCTAGAAGACTGTACGAACATAATAATGGATTACTTTCATCTTACACTAAACGTTACACACCCTGGGAATTACTTTACAAAGAAGAATATAACACAAGATCGGAAGCAGTTGTTAGAGAAAAACAACTTAAATCGAGCCGAGGACGAGCTTTTATCTGGCAATTAGTAAAGCAGAAGTATGAATAGATTATTGCAGGTTCGATCCGTCAGCTGACGGACTGCTCGCGGAGCAAAAACCCCAGAACTTATTCTCTGGGGTTTTTTATTTTAAAACTGTTTTAGCTAACCATCTTAATAAAATTTTATTTGCTAACCCTTAATTGAACTTTTGTTTTATTTGTTATAAGTTAAAACCGGAATTTATAATTACCCTAAGCGTTCTATAATTACTTACCCCTTTTACTTCATTACCGGCGGGGGCTGACTTTATGTTTGGCGCTGGAGATTTTTGCTTATAATTTAATCAAGATTGTACAAGAGTGATATGCCGAAAATAATTCGGCA
>JBAQCL010000099.1:0-13058 GCA_049294175.1 Ignavibacteriaceae bacterium
CAACAGATGCTCAGAATGGTGTAATGTATGTAAAAAACAGTATTGAAGCAGGAGTTCCTGGGTATCAAGTAGATTCAGTAAGATCAAATGGAACATTCAATCCAGCTTTATTCTTTAGTTCAAATAATAACAGGTCATTTGCTACCGTTTCAGAGGTTTCATTAATTGCTCCTTTTGATCTAAATAATCCAAACTTTTTACCACTATCAAATTCACCAGCATTAACCGATGCCGGAACGCCAACAAATGACGGATTTTTTGATCCTGCTGCAACATTTGTTGGTGCATTTGGTACTGATGATTGGACATTTGGATGGGCACGATTTAATCCAGATATAACTACAGATGTAAAAGAAATTCGGATTAGTAGTTCAGTTCCTGATAATTATAATTTATCACAAAATTACCCAAATCCATTTAATCCAAGCACAAGAATTAGTTATTCAGTTGTAGAACCAACTAACGTTAAATTATCAGTGTACAACATATTAGGTCAACAAGTTGCAATTCTTGTAAATGATTTCAAAAACACAGGGACTTACGAAGTTAATTTTAATGCTTCCAGCTTATCCAGTGGTGTATATATTTATAGTTTAGAAGCTGGTAAAGTAGTTGTCTCAAAAAAGATGACTTTATTAAAATAAAATTGTTCTCTCTCCTCTCTCCTTCGACAAGGGACGTTACATTATGTAACGTCCTTTTTATTTTTTGTAAATATTTTTGATACATTTAAACTAATGAAAAATATTTATCAAATACTTTTTCTTTTAATTACACTCAATTGCGGATTTGTAAAAGCCCAGGATGTAAAGAACTTTTATTCAATTCGTGATTCGATATCAGGTCAAGCAATTTATAATCATCTTAAAATATTAGCTGATGACTCCCTTCAGGGAAGGGGAGTAGGTTCAACCGGAGAACGCATTGCCGCAGAATATATTGCCCGGCAGTTTCAAAAATATGGACTGGAAAAAATTCCTTCGGAAAATAGTTATTATCAGGATATACCAATGCACGGAAGTTACCCTTTGGAATCATCAGAGTTGACACTTTATTCAGGTGCAGACACTTTCAAATTAAAATATGCCGAAGATTATTTTTTGTACAGATCCGGGCAGCAGACATTTATTCCAGTTTCGCTGCCATTGGTTTTTGTAGGATATGGAATAATTGCTCCTGAATATGATTATAACGATTATCAATCAGTCAATGTAGAAGGAAAGATTGTTGTTTATATTGATGGAGAACCGCAATCTGAAGATGAGGACTATTTTAACGGCAAATTTCCTACAATTTATAGTTATCCTGAATCCAAAAGAAAAATTGCTCTTGGACGCGGTGCAGCAGGAACAATTCAAATATCCTTAAACGGTGCGGATAGCTGGAAATCAGTTATTAAAGATTTTTCATTTGAAGATGTAACTCTTGCTTATTCACCTTCAAGCAATCTTAGCGTAATAATAAATCCAGATATAGCATACATTTTATTTTCAGAATCCGGTTTTACGTTCAGAGATATTCTGGATATGCATTTAAATCATTCGATGAAATCATTTGAACTAAAATTACGTCTTAAATTTGAAGGTGTATTTAAAGAAAGAGATTTTTTAGCGAGTAATGTGATTGGAATTATTAGAGGAAGTGATCCTGAATTGAACGATACATATTTAATTGTATCCGCACATTATGATCATTTGGGAATCGGATTACCGGTGGATGGAGATTCTGTTTACAACGGTGCACTTGATAATGCAATCGGCGTTTCCGTATTATTAGAATTAGCAAAATCTTTTTCCGAATTAAATATAAAAACAAAACGTTCTATAATTTTTATTGCAACAACAGGTGAGGAAAAAGGATTGCTGGGATCAATATATTATACGGATAATCCTATTGTTCCGCTTTATAAAACAATTGCTGATGTAAATATCGATGGAGTGGCTTTCTTCCGCAATTTCAAAAGCCTTATCGGAATTGGCAGTGAGTATTCAACATTGGGAGATTTTCTAAAAATCACTGCTGAAAAATATGATTTAACCCTTCAAGGTATTCCACCACAATTTAGAAATTTTGATGCCTTCAATAATTCCGATCAACTTGCATTTGCTACGGCTGGAATTCCTTCAATTATTGTATTGGATGGATTAAAAAATTTAACTAAGACTGAAGATGAAGTAGTTGACGCATTTATAAATTATTTCAATACACATTACCATTCCCCGTTTGATGATTTAAAACAAAATATTGATAAAGAAGCCGCCGCTAAACACGCCAAGGTTTTGTTTGATTTCTGTTATGAATTAGCTGACCAATTTAAAACACCTGAATGGAAATCCGGTTCTCCATATATTTCAGCAAAGTTAAGAACTAATGCAGAAAAAAGATGATAATATTCAAAAATATATTTACGCCATTTTTCATAATATTTTTTCTATCCATTAATAGCTGTTCATTTAAACCAATTCAGGGAAATATTATACGCATAACAGGTTCCGATACGATGCTTGAACTTACAACGAATCTTGCCGAAGAGTATATGACGGAATACCCGGGAATATCAGTTTATGTAAAGGGAGGCGGCACGGGAGAAGGCATATCTGCATTAATAAAAAATCAAGCTGATATTTGTACCGCATCTAGAAATTTAAAGCCGGCAGAAGCAAAATTGCTTGCAGAATATTATGGCTCTGTTGGGATGGTGTTTTTGGTGGCTAAAGATGCTTTAAGTGTTTATGTAAATCCAAATAATACTGTTAAAGAAATCAGTTTGACTAATCTTAAAAAAATATTTACAGGTGAAATAAATAATTGGAAATCTGTTGGCGGCAAAGACACAACTATTACTACAGTAATCAGGAACCCCAATTCCGGAACTTATTTATATTTTAAAGAACATGTTTTACAAGGTGAAGAGTATTCTAATAATTCTGTAACTGAACCTACAACAAAAGATATTTTAAAATTTGTATCTGATAATGATAACGCAATTGGTTATGGTGGCATGGGCTTTAAAGGCGATATTGAGCAAATAAAAATTGATGGAATAGAACCTGTTGAAACTAATGTAAGAAATGATTCATACCCAATTATCCGCTACTTACACTTCTTCACAACAAATAATCCGGGTGGCGCAATAAAAAGTTTTATTGATTGGACACTTTCACCAGCCGGGCAGAGGATTATTAGAAAATCCGGTTTTATATCTTTATGGGAACACAGGTTATAAAATTTTACTTAATAATTCAGTAACATAAAAATAATATTAGCTTAATATTAAATCTTATTATTAGGACTATATTATTCAGGTAATTAATTATAAATCCTTTAAAAAGTAATCATACTATTTACTGAATGATAAAAAGAAATAAAAAAATATGGAATTGAAAATATTGTTAAATAAAAATGAACACGATTTAAAATCAGTGATCTTTAATATAAGAGAAAATAAATCTAATCCATTTTCATTGTTCAAAAGTGATTGTCTAAATAAAGAATCACTTAAAGAAGATAGTAACATGGATTATAAAATGGAATGCGCAATGGAATATGAACTAATATACAATTCGCATTTTATGGATCAATAGTTTTATATTTTCGATGAATAGATAGGAGATAATTTCCCTTCCACTTTTCTTATCTTTTTAAAGAGTTCTTCAATTTTTACTTTACCTTCTTCCGATACTTTATGTAATTCGCAAGTAATACCATCTTTACCAAGTTCAATCATATTTACCCGGATAGATTTACCGGTATAACCGCTTGAAGATGCCCCGCCGTTTAAAAATATTAAACCTTCTCTTTCGTAGGATTCGTTAAAATGAATGTGACCATGCAAAACTAAATCAACTTTGTACTTATTAAACAGGCTTAGCAATCTTCGTTTCTTTCTTAGTTTCATAGTTTGCTTTTCAACACTTTGCCACAGCCCGGCTATTGATCTTTTTGTGTTTTTTATTTTATTAAAATGATGGTGAATAGCAACAACTTTATAGTTAACCTGATCAGAAAACTTTTCTAATATTTCATTAATCCTATTAAATTGGGTTAAGCTGACTTCACCGTTGGATGCAAATGGATTTTTAAATTTTGAATATTGCGCAATTGAATTTATTCCAATTATTAATGTATCGCCTATAATTTTGGCAAAAGGATATTCATCCGGTTTGTCATCAAAAACAATGTTGCTAAACGATTCTTTAAATATTTGATTAAATGTATTTACTCTTTCCTCAAAATCTACTTCTCTACATCTATCGGGAAATGTAAAAATTTCATCAGGCTTTTGTGGTCCGCCAAAAATATCATGGTTACCGGGAATGACAGTTAAGTTATCGCTCCGTGAAAATCCTTCTTTGCCTAGGATTCTTTTTAAAAGATGTAAATCACTATCATCGGCATTATCTGCAAGATCTCCGCTTATAATTAAATGATCTATATCTTTTGATGAAATGTATTTTATAATTTTTTTTATTTTCTGAAGATTGGAATCATTAAATAAAGTGTTTAAGTGTAAATCTGAAATATGGGCAATTTTCATAAAGTTAATATTAAATGTTAGTGAATAATTAAAATATAATTTCGGTTAATTATTTTGAGATCATTGAAACGTTTGCACTGGCAAATTTAAAATTGTTTGTTAAATATCTCTCTTTTTTTGGTGATTTTATTAGTGACAAATCAACATGAACGAGAGCATCAACACAATTTTGAAAATTAGAATCAACATTAAAATCAAGAAAGTGAACTCCTTCTTGTAAACACAAATCAGCGTACTGTCTATACAAAGTGGGGATAGTAAATCCTAAAATTTTCAACCTGTTTTTTAATATTAAAAACTCTTTATCATATTCATCTAGTGAAAATATTTCCTGCATCTCATATATTGATTTATCAGTAATTACATAAGGAGATTTAGATATGATTAAATTATTTCTATTTGAAAACCACTTAGTATAAAAATAAACTATAAGGTTTTTAGCTTCGATAGAATAATTATTGCTTAAGCTAACCGGACCAAATAAATATTTTGTTTCTGGATACAGTTGTAAAAATCTTCCAATGCCTTGCCATAAATAATCTAATGCAAAAGAATTCCAGTATTTTGATTGAACAAAACTTCTGCCTAATTCAATTGAGTATGGCAGAAGCTTAATAAACTCATCTGTGTAATCAAATAAGGTGGAAGTGTAAAATCCGCTTATACTTTTTATATCTAAAATTTCTTTTCCAACAGCTAATCGGTAAGATCCAACAATTTCTAATCTGTTATCATCCCACAGTACAAGATGTTTGTAATACTTATCAAAATGATCCGAATCATTTTTTGATCCTGTTCCTTCTCCAACTTTTCTGAAAGTAATTTCTCTCAATCTGGAAATTTCTCTGATTACTTCATTTCCGTTTTTATAATCAACTACAAAAATATTTTTGCCGTCGCTGGTATCTCCAAGATATTCATTTTCAAATAATCGCTTTCTCAAATCTTTTACAAAAACAGGTGGAATAACATTTTTTTCTGTCTCAAATATTCCTTTTTTCCCTTTGCTAATTAATTGAAGATGCTTTTTTAGTGATTTTGTAAGAAAATCAATTCGTTGATATTTTGTAGAAAATGCTTTCGGAGAAATATGATTACCGATCTTTATCTTAAATACTTTTCCTTTTTTATTAAACAGCTCATGCGGAAGAAGAAACATAGAAAACCTTTTGCTGAAAATTGAAACTAAGTAAAATAAAATTGAGTTTCTGCCTTTAATGTAAACCGGTAATACCGGCACTTGATACTTTTCGGCAAAATAAACTGCACCGTTTTTCCACTTGTTATCTTTAATTCCTCCCAATGTTAAACGTGCTACTTCACCGGCAGGAAAAAGAATAATCGCATCTTCGTTTTTTATAGATTTTGTTATTCCTTCATAGTTTTTTTTAAGACTTTTACCCGACAATAAATCGTATGGTAAAAGGAATGAAGAAATATTGGGTATGTTTAATAATAAATCGTTGGCAACTATTTTAACATCGCTTCGTATTTCACTTATCAACTTCAAAATTATCAAACCATCCAAACCCCCAAGTGGATGATTTGCAACTATAAGTATTTTACCTTCGCTTGGTATTTTGCTTCTGTCTTTACTTGTTGTAGTATAAGAAATGTCGAGTGACTCAAACAGTTCGTCAATCAGTTCCAGACCAAACTTGTCCTGATGTTCAACAATAAATGAGTTTACTTTCCTTATGTATAACAGTCTCTCAAGAAATGAATAAATTGAATTTTTTACAATGGAAGGAAAACCAATTAAAAAATCGGGATTTTTTGAAGTAATTATTTCTTTAATGCTTAATTGATTCATTTATAGAAGTTAAGAATCACTTAAGCAAACTATACAAGTAATGTTAATATAATGTTAAGGTATGATTATCAAATCTTTAACTATTTACGATGCGGTTTTCTTTTTCTTAAAACTCCTAAAAGCGTAAAGTGTTTGCTCAAAATAATGAGCAGGGAAGTATGTTTTTAGCCCGTATTCATCAGGTTTATTTTCAGGAAAAAATGCGGTTCCGAAAAGCCAATCCCATATTGCAAATTTAGTTGCAAAATTTCTATTTCTTCCTTTCCCTGTAGAATGATGCCAGCGGTGCATTTCGGGTCCATTAATAATTTTTTGCAGCCAGCCAGTTTTTATATCAATATTTGAATGGATATACATTCCCCAAACAGCGCTTATCACACCTTTGTAAGCAACAACCTCAGCGGGTGAACCTAACAAAATGATTGGTGCAAACTCAACAGTTTGATTGATAAGAATTTCAAGTGCGTGTGATCTTGATCCGGACAGCCAATCAACTTTTTTAGGTGAGTGGTGCGCTTCGTGGATTCTCCACAACCATTTATTACTATGCTGCCATCGGTGCATAAAGTAGATGTATATATCATGTGTTACAGTAAAAAATATCAACTGAATCCAAATTGGTAAATCAGTAAATAAACTTAATCTTGATAACCCGGTAGCGCTATCAATAAAATTGATAATAAATCCAAAGATCAGGATGCTTAAGATGTAACTTTGTGCTATTGTATAGAGCGCAAGGTCATCAAAAAAACCTTCACGTAAAACTTTCTGTCCTTTTGTGTAAGGAAATATTCTTTCAAGTATAATAAATAATACAGCAGCAAAGACAATAATTATCATTGAATATATTTCTGGCGCAGACATATTACTGATGTAATTTGCTATAAAGTTGAATAAATCAGAAAACATATCTGCAGTATTTACAAGGGCAATATTCATTTGTTTTATTTAACCCTTCTTAGTTTTTGTATTTGTCCTTTTTCACTTTCATAAACTTTTTTTATTCCATCACCCAAAGAATTTTCAATGTCTCGGATATTTGAAACTAATCTTTCCATTCCTCCAACTTCAACAGAGGCAGCCTGATCTGTTCCCCACATAGCGCGATCTAAAGTAATATGTCTTTCAACGAAACTTGCTCCAAGCGCAACCGCAGCCCAGGTTGGAGCCAAACCAACTTCGTGTCCGCTGTAACCAATTGGAATTTTAGGGTACTTAATTTTTAAAGTTTCAATCATTCTTAGATTAAGTTCTTCATTTTTACAAGGATAAGCTGAAGTGGCATGTGCAACCATAATGTTTTCTTGATCCATAAAGGAAGTAGCTTTTTCAATTTCATCCATGGTTGACATTCCAGTTGAAATCATAATTGGTTTATTTAATTTTTTATGCTTTTCTAAAAGTGGAAAATCGGTTAATGCAGCTGATGCAGTTTTGTAAAGTGGAGGATTGAATTGTTCAATAAAATCAATAGAAGGTTCATCCCAGCAGGAGGCAAACCATAGTATTCCAATTTCTTTACAATATTTATCGATCTCTACATATTCTTTTTCTCCGAACTCAACTTTATGCCGGTATTCGATGTAAGTCATTCTACCCCATGGAGTATCGCGTTCAATATTCCATTGATCTTTTGGGGTACAAATTTCCGGAGTTCTTTTTTGGAATTTAACAGCATCGCAACCTGCGTGTTTAGCTCCTGCAATAATTTTTTTTGCAATATCAACATTACCGTTATGGTTAATACCTATTTCACCAACGATAAAAACAGGATGTCCATCTCCGACAAATATATCGCCTACTTTAATCTCTCTTGTTTTCATAAAATTCCTTTATTGTTTTAGGGAAAGTATAAGTTCAGCAAATTCTCTAAAAGCACCGTAACCGCCTTTATTTTCACAAACATAGTCAGCAATATCTTTTATAAAATTCATTCCATCATTAGGTGTAGCAGTAAATCCGACTAACTTCATTATTTCATAATCATTAGAATCATCACCGATGTACGCAATATTTTCTTCTTCAAACCCATTTTTTTTCTTTATGATTTCAAATAAATCTTCTTTCTTTTTTACGCCTAAGTAAAATTCAGTTATTTTTAGTTTTTCTGCTCGTGATTTGACAGTGCCTGAGTTTTCACCGGTGATAATTATCGTTTCAATTCCGGCATATTTGCGCAATCTTTCAATGCCCATTCCATCACGAATAGAAAATCTTTTAAACGCTTCACCATCTTGATTGTAATAAATTCCCGTATCAGTTAAAACTCCATCAACATCCGTAATGACAACTTTAATTTTTTCTGCTTTTTCTTTAAGGCGTAAATTTTTATCTCTAAGTATTTTGTCAATTACCATGCTGTCCAGCCTCCATCAACTACTAAATTAGCACCTGTCATATAAGCAGATGCATCGCTTGATAAAAATACTATTGCACCTTTGTAATCAGTTGGATAAGCCATTCTATTTAAAGGTGTTTTTGATGAATAGTTTTTAACAAAATATTCATCCTGGTTATTTTCCACTCCGCCCGGAGATAAAGTATTTACACGAACACCTTTGTTTCCCCAATAAGCCGCAAGAAATCTTGTGAAATTTATAATAGCTCCTTTTGTTGCAGGATATGCCGCAGATTTATAAAATGTTTGCGAGCCATCAGGTTTCTTATAAATTGATTGATCAGGTCCAACTATTCCGTAAGTTGATGCTACATTTATAATACTACCTTTCCCGGCTTTTACCATTTCGGTTCCAAGCACTTGCGAGCAAAGAAAAGTTCCCGTTACATTAACATCAATAGATTTTTGCCACATATCAAGCGGATAATTTTCAAACATTGAAAGTTCAGCAGCAGCCTGTGGATTTTCAAACATATCATTTATTGCTGCATTGTTTACTAAAATGTCAATTTTTCCGAATTCTTTTACTACTTTATCTCTTAGATTTTCAACCGAATATTTTTTTGTAATATCAACTCCCACACCAATAGATTTTATTGGCAGGGTAGCAGCAAATTCTATACATTTATTTTCATCAAGATCACAAACAATAATATTTGCACCTGCTTCAGCTAAAGCCTGGCAATGATTTTTGCCAATCAAACCAAGTGCGCCTGTAACAATTGCAACCTTATTTTTTAATGAGAATAACTCTAATGAATTCATAAAATATTTTATTTCTTTTTGGGTTTAATATTAAAATTACTTGTCTTGCGGAAAACGGGGCCAACTGGTTCACCGCGCAAGTAACCTTTTACATTATTTTCTTCAACAGCTTTTTTAAGTATTGGAAGTACTTCTTTATAAACATTTAATGTGTATTCGATATCTTCATCCGAATGTGAAAAAGACATATTATGAAATCCGCCCCAGAGGATCCCACGCTTTATCATTTCCTGTTGAACAAGTGATTTCATTTCAAGTGGATTCCCGGCGGAAGCATCAAATGTCATTATTGTTCTGCAATCAAAACCGGAACACTTTGTGTAATTCATTCCAAGATCTGAAGCAATATTATTATAACCAACTTTTAATTTGTTTCCTTGTTTTGCCAATTGTGCAGGAACATTTTTTTCAATCATTTCATTTATTGTTGCTTTTACCGCCGCAAGTGAAAGCGCTTCACCACCAAATGTAGTAAAGAAAAAAACTTCGTGTTCAAGTAAAGACATAACGTCTTTTCTTCCGGTTAGTATTGAAATCGGCATTCCGTTTGCCACAGCTTTTGAGAAACAAGCAAGATCAGCATTAACGTTAAAATATTCTTGTGCACCGCCAAGAGCAATTCTGAATCCAGACCACATTTCATCAAAGATTAATAAAGTTCCGTTTTTTGTACAAACATCTCTAAGCTTCTGTAAAAAATTATCTTTCGGTTCTTCAAAAACATAAGGCTCAAGAATTACACAAGCAGTATCTTCATCAACTGAATCAATTACTGATTGAATGTCATTGTAACTGATTGTGTAGGTTAAATCCTGAATTGCCTGAGGTATTCCTTTATTTCTATCCGTAACTGCAATGTACCAATCGTGCCAGCCGTGATAACCGCAGCATAAAACTTTATCGCGTTTTGTAAATGCACGCGCTAATCTAACGGCACCAGAAGTTACATCTGCGCCAACTTTACTGTAACGGATTGATTCCGCATTTGGAACTATTTTATGAATAAGCTCAGCAACCTCAACTTCAAGAGGATGCATAAGTGAAAAAGTTATTCCATCTTTCAGTTGTTCTTTAATTGCCTCATCCACTTTATCATAGGCGTAACCGAGTGAAATTGGTCCTATACCCATTAAATAATCTATGTACTCGTTTCCATCAACATCCCAAACGTGAGAGCCTTTACCGCGCTGTAAATATTTTGGTGCAATACCTTTTACATTTTGCTGCGGACCTTTTGCAAGTGTTTGAGTTGTGCAGGGGATCAAATCCAATGCAACTTTATAATATTCATCCGATTTTGCTATAACCGGGTAATCTTTGTTTGATTCAACTTTGTTTGGCATTTGTAATATCTCTTAAATAATTTTTGTTTGTTTATAATCTATTGTCTTTAATTCGCTTAGATGATTTCTGTACCAGTTAACTCCGCAATATTCTTCATTGATTTTTTTTATCTCCGGTTTTTTATCCAGTAGACTTAAA
Source organism: Ignavibacteriaceae bacterium (assembly GCA_049294175.1). Classification (GTDB taxonomy): domain Bacteria; phylum Bacteroidota; class Ignavibacteria; order Ignavibacteriales; family Ignavibacteriaceae; genus IGN3. The sequence goes on from JBAQCL010000099.1 coordinate 10,996, forward strand.
ATATCCTGAAGAATAAAATTAGGATTTATCGGGTAAAGTTCATCGTAAACTGATTTTATGAAATTGTAATCTTTTAAGTAATCAATTGTGAACCGGTATGTCATTGAGTAATCAAGTCCGGTTTCCCAAACTACATTTCCAATTCTAAATCTGTTCGCATTTTCCCAAAGATATGGAGTTGTATGCTCTCTTTCTAATTGCTTGGTTGCATTTTTCCATGCTTCCTCAAGAACATTAAAACTCATAATCTCAACATCATTTCCATCAGGATAAGTTGCCGGATGGAGATTACTTACAAAATCAAATTTATCTGAATTATTAATATAGTATTTCAAAACTTTATCAATAATTTCCGGATCAATAAGCGGGCAATCGGAAGGAATTTTAACCACTGCATCTGCATTAAATAATTTTGCTGCCTGATAATGCCTGTCTAATAAATCTGTTGGATTTCCCCTGAACAAATTAAAATTATTTTGCTTACATAAATCTTCGATTAGATCATCAGAAGGTTCCTCTGTTGTAGCAACTACAATTGTTCCTGCCAGTTTTGAAGCCTTAACCCGCTCAACCATTCTGATTAAAAGAGGAGCACCGGATAAAGGCATCATTATTTTATTAGGTAGGCGGCTGGATCCTGTTCTTGCTTGAATTACTGTAACTATTTTTTGCAATTTATCCAATGGGATTTCAATATTCTTATTTAACCCGTACAAGTTTTTGTTTAAGGATATATTTTATTTCTGCCTTCATATCTTCAAAATATTTATTTTTTACTTTTACTCTTTCAACAGGTTTTTGTGAAAAAATCAGTTCTCTTGCAACTTCTGCTATGTATTTTGAAGAAGTTCCATTATTCTGGATGGGAATAAGTTTTTTTACATCATGAATATCAATATCACAATATACTTCTTTACCCAAAGCCAACGCCGGAAAGATTGTACTTGAAAATCTTGTAATCAGAACATCACAATTGGCAATCAAAGGGTCAATACTAATCCCGTGATAAACCAAGGCATCCGGAGCATATTTATTAATTTCGGCAGTCCTTTTTTTCACATTTTCGTTTGGATGGAGTTTAAAAATTAGTTTTTTCCCATCGGCAATTTTAAGAGCATCTTTAATGAACTTTTTTCTGTTTTCGTATTTTAGCGTTTCTCTTACATCGGAGGTGGCAACTAAAACAAAATTTTTGTGTTCAAACTTATATTCTTCAAATTTCTTAAAATCATCGAAGTTTGGAATACCCGTTACTCTTATTTTATCGGGATTAACACCTCGCTCAATAAATTGGTCTTTAAAACCTTCTGACGCTACACAAAATATGTCATATTGGTGAGACAATCCTGTCATCGAAGTACTTGCGCTCCACCTTGGCAGATGTAGAAATCTGGTAACATGATACCGCCAATCGACTGGATCTGTCATTCCCTCCTGAACAAGAATCGTTTTAAATTTTGTAATATTTTTGGGTATTATTAAATCTTGGGAAGTTATTACCAGATCATAGTCATCATTTTTTCCGTGATAATCCAGCTTTAAATTATTTTGCTTAATGTAATCAAGAGTTTTTTTTCTAAATTCTCCGCCCATAATCGTAAAATCAAGTATCCTTAACTTTGTCATTATCCAAAGAATACCTGTTGCAAAATAAGGGCTAAAATAAGTATCAAACTCGGGCAGTTCCTTAGAAATTTTATGCATCATTGTGGTTTGATTTAATGAACCACCAATAAAAAGTATTTTCGGCTTATCCATTTGTAATCTTAATCTTGATATTAAACGAAAATCTTCTTAAAAAATTAAAAATAAGCATAATTATTACTGTTAGATGTATAATAGATTTAAAGATGTAATACAAATTCGTAAAAAAAAGATAGAAATACACTATTATTTAGTGACTAAAATCATAAAATAGAAAAACCTTATTTTATGCTTAAACCCAAATTTGTCATTAAGTAAAAAGCTCTAATGACCGCCAATAGGAAGAAACAGAGATAAGTTATTTAGAAATAAAGAGATAAGTAATATTTTAACAATTACAATCAGAGAAAATTATACAG
>JBAQCL010000100.1:0-25317 GCA_049294175.1 Ignavibacteriaceae bacterium
GCAAGGAAAAATGAAATAAGAAATAGCACAACAACTGATTGAGCAAGATAAATTCCTGCAATTATTATTACAAAAGCTGCGGCTCCAAAAAGAATACGCATTCCATAGAAAGAATTAATTTTTTCAACCATAATTTTATATGATTATATTTTTTTTAGTTTCAAATCTGAAATCATTGCTAATGCCGAGATAAAATAAAATATCACAACCCATGTCAGATATTCTTTTGCAAAGAAATACCCAAGTAATGCAATTGTAGAAACCGCTGAGGCAGCTAATACTGTGGGAATACCGGTAAAGCCCTTCTGTTTGTATGCAGTAAAATATGCCAATCTTATTGATGCAGCGCCAATATTTAAAAATCCTGCAACGAGCATAGCAATTCCGTTTACCCCTAAGAACCAACCAAATACAACTGATGAAGAGACTGCCATAAAATCTGTAAAGCTGTCCAGGTAAAGACCCAGAGCGCCTCCTCCAAGTGCCCTAGCTAGCTTTCCATCAAAATAATCCAAAAGAAATTGTGTGAGAATAAGACAGTACGCGACTACAAAAAAACCTTTGAATGAAAAATAAACTGAAAATGAAACGCACATAAGTCCAAGTAGAGTAAGCGTGTCCGGCAATCGAAGGGTACGCAGTTGATTAAAAAACATTTCTATACTTCCTTACAATCATTGAGAATTTAAACTCTATACTCAATTATTGTTACTACTTGTTTTAAAAAATATCTTGGAACTAAACATTTTTAGGTTGTGCGTGGTCCTCGTATGAAATTAACTAAGATCATTATAACTGCAATAACCAAAAGAATGTGAATAACACCTCCCATAGTGTAGGAGGTAAGTAGCCCTAATAGCCACAATACTATTAAAACTACAGCAATTGTATATAACAGGATTATTAACCTTTCTATTTGTTTCTAAAATTTTTTTCTACGATACCTGACTTTAACTCAAATCAACTTTTCTATATAATCACATACCAAGAACTCGATTTCCAGTTTTTATTATAATTCTTATTTTTTCTTTTTATCATCTTTTATATTGGATTTAGATTGATCCTTAACATCTTTCTTTGGCGGATTTTTCTTTATTGATTTATTGTTATTCACTTTACTATTGTTTCTATCAACCGGATTTACAACTGGCTGTTTCACTTTATTTACATTGTTATTCGGTGGATTTGTATTCTGCTTTTTGGTGGCGCCTTCTTTTCTATTGTTTCTATCTACCGGATTTACAGCAGGCTGTTTCACTTTACTTACATTGTTATTAGGTGAATCTGTATTCTGCTTTTTAGTGGTGGCTTCTTTTCTATTGTTTCTATCTACCGGATTTACAACTGGCTGTTGATCCTTTACTGTTTTTTCTTTCAATATTTGATTGTCTTGTGATTGCTTTTGAGTATCTTTTTCTTTAACCCGTTTTACATCTCTTATATCTGTTACTTTAGTTGGGGTCAGCTTGTCTCCAATTTGATTCTTCTTAACCTCCGGTCTGTATATCTGTACTTGATTATTGTTTAAAGTTTCCCCGGGATCATTTTTTTCACGAACAGTAAACGGTTTAATGGTTCTGCCGGTAACTTTTTCGACATCCCGTCTGCCGGGTCCGGTTACATATGTTGTGCGTCTTTTATCATCGTAATAAGTTTTATTAATCACTGTTGAATTATTGATGATAGTTATATTATTACTTCGGTCAACATAATTTCTATCAATATCATGCCTTTCAAAATCCCTGTCTTTAACAAATACCCAGCGGTTGCTAGGTTCATCATTATAACTGCCAAAAGATATATTTATTGAAACCCCCGGTCTCATCGGAGCCCAACCGTAATAACCTTCAGATCTTCTCCAGGTAACCCATGAAGGACCCCATTCATTATCTGGGACCCAGAACCAGCCATAATAGTCATTAAAGTCCCAGCGACCATAATGGAAAGTTGCCCATCCCCAGTTATAGTTTGAAACCCACATCCAACCGTAATCAGTTAGTGCCCAGTAACCATTAGTTAAATATGGCGTAAAGTCTTGTTCTGCAATTGGAATCCATACATATCCATAATCGGGGTTTTCAACCCACTGCCCATAAGGGCTTAATTGATCATAAAATCCCTGATAATCCATATATCTTTGCTGAGCTGATATTTTTCCCGCAAAGATTATGATTGCTATAATTAACGTGATTACGAATGTGAAATTTTTAATATGCTTTTTCATGTTTCATTCTTTTTTTAAACGCTTTATTATTTATACAAATACTTAAAAGTATCGGAATCATTGCCGGTTGAAATATATTGTGGGGTATTAAACAGGGCAATCGAGCAAAGGGATGAAAAAGGAACTACATCTTTGGGATACGTGTCTGCTAAAGATTGCAATGAATTTTTTGAAAGTCGCAGACAACCTTATTACAAGCAACTAAAACAATTTGTTCAAGGCTTCGGGATTTACTTCTGCATAAACCGCCACAACCGGTTTTGAGATAATATTTAGTCAAATCAAAACCGGTTATTAATTTTTAGTCGCATTTACTTCTTATTTTTTCCCTTATCGTGCTTCCCGGAATTATTATTTTGATTATTATTTCCTTTATCATTACCATTATTATTACCATTATCATGTTTCTGCTGTTTTACCCAGTTGTCATGTTCAGGATGATATTTGTTTTGGAAATATTTTGGATCACGACTATCGCGAATAGGCTGCTGGTCGTGACGATCTTTATATGTGGAATATTTTTCTCTGTAAGATTTATCATTACGCCAGGGGTCACGCTCATTTACAACGACTTTATAAGAATTGTAGATATCATAATTACTATATCGTGACGGTAAAGATGAGCTGTAACGCCAGCGCCCGCTGCTATAATAATAATAACGACGATGCGGCACATCGTAGTAAATGTCTATATCCGGCAAATAATAGTATTGAACATAATCATACCCGGTTGGACCCCAAGCCGGTTGACTGTCAAGGTTGAAGCTCAGATTAACACTTACTTGTGCATTCGAAGTCCCTGATACACCCCACAAGAAAAGTGTTGCGATTAATACAAAAAAATAGCGCATAATATTTTTCTTTCTTTATCTGTTCGTCCAACAACTGTTAGAACAAACAATATATTTCTAATTAATTATTGATCATCGATATACTTTTTGAAACCGTCTTCAGAGTTTCATTGCTGTAAGAATAGTTAGCAATTTCTAATCGGGTATGTAATGCTAATTTCTCCATAATATTATGAATATGACTTTTAACGGTATAAGTTGAAACGTGAATTTTCTGGCTGATTTCTTTGTTACTTAAACCGTCACCCAGCAGTTCTATAACTTCCCGTTCCCGCTTTGTCATGCGAATCGCCTCTTTCAGCTTTAACTTGCCTTCACGCACTGCATGATCAACAATCTGAGAAAACAGGGAGTCTACCAACAGAGGCGGAAGAACAGTTCCACCTTCAGATACTGTTCGTATTGTAATTAAAAAATCATTTAGAGATGCATCTTTAAGGATGAAGCCATTGGCGCCGGCTTTTACATACTGTAATATATCAGCTTGTACAGGCGCAAGATCCATAATTATAACTTTAGCGAGAGGAAAATCTTTCTTTACTACTTCCACAACATGCAAACTATTCTGGCTCCGCAATCCCAAATCCAGCAGAACAATATTTGGTTTTAACTGTTTAATTTTTACAAGAGTGTTTTTTCCGTCACCGGAGGCAGCAATTATTATTATATCTTTGTGGGGTTTTAGAATAGAAAAAATCCCATCTCTTAGCAATCGGTTATCTTCAATAAGCAATAATCTAATTTTTTTCATCGTTAAATCCCGAAAACTCAATGCTGCTTTGATACAAATAATTGGTCAAATTCTTTTTTTTCCCTTGCAGACTTTATTTTCATTCTAATGAGTACAAAAATTATTAGCGATGGGATTATACCGTACAATAATTGGATAAGAGACATAGTATATACCTTGTTTTTTATAAAATCTACCGTAGCCAATAACTTATTTAAATTGCACCGATATATATTTGGAACAGTTCAATTATGCTCCGGCTTATTTAGCAAACCCGTTTGATAATATTTCTATTATGACAAAAAAAACAAAAACCCCCATTAGCCCGATAACAATTGAAATCATTATTTCTTTTCTTAATTTTTTTTCTTTTCTCATTTTGTTTTCCTGTCTTTACAATACAAAAATGCAATTAACCCGGATGTATAATCAATAGATATAAAGGATGAAAAAGGGATTACATCTTTTGGGTGAGTTACTGGTTGAGAATACCAATATTCTTCTTCTCACTTTTCTTTTCTCTTTTTGCATTCTTCTTTTCCTGCTTTGTTTTCTGCGGTTCTTTCTTTGAACCCTTTTTGCTATTTTGGCTTTTACTCATAATAGATTTCCTTTAACTCTTATAAATTTCTTAGTTAATAAAACAAGAATTTTTAATTAAATAAATTTTTACTCTAAAAACCTTTTATTTATATATTATTTCTTGGGCATAGGTGTTGTCTTATACATTTTCATCACCTTTACGCTATCATTCATCATGCTGCGCGGTTCTAAAGAAATGTTTTCAGCTTCACTTTTTACCGGATGCATTGCGAGCATTATTTTATGCATTTCCGCATTATCCATCATAGTGTTCGCAAGTTTCGTCATTTCTTCTTTATTGTCTTTTGTCTTATCAATCATCATATCCATCATTTTGCCACGCAAATCAGGATCAGATGATATTTTATCCATCCATACGGATGTTTCATCATTTATTGCTGTCTTGCCGACATCAACTTTATTTTGAGCGATTATGGAGAAAGGTATTAATAGTACCAATAACAAGCTTAGATTTTTCATCGAATTTTTCCTTTTTATGTGTACAATAGGTTACAGCAAGTTATACCATCAAACAATAGAGCAAAGGGATGAAAAAGGAACTACATCTTTAGGAAATAAAATTTTTAGAAATGTCTTACTCGTCAAGTAAGGAAGTAGTATCTATAGCAGTCTTGTAAGTTTCAGAGAGATGGGCGTGTTTAGCAATCTGAACGCGCGTATTGAGTGATAGTTTTTCAAGGATGTTATGAACATGACTTTTTACCGTGTAGGTTGAAAGATGAAGTTTTTGTGCTATCTCTTTATTTGTAAACCCGTCTGCAATCAATTCTATTACCTGCTTCTCACGTTTTGTCATACTAACGGATTCAATAAGCACCGCTTGTTTTGATCCGTTTATTGCATGTTCAACTATCTGGGAAAAAAGTGACCCGGTTAAATGCGGAGGTAAAATCTGCGTGCCTGTATAAACAGAACGAATTGTTTTTAAAAATTCTGCAACACCTATATCTTTTAGCATAAAACCGGAAACCCCGGCTTGTACAAAATCAAAAACATCTGCCTGTAAGGGAATTAGATCCATTACAATTATTTTTGTTTCCTGAAAGTTTTTCTTTACTAATTTTACGATCTGTAAACTGTTCTGACTTCTTAACCCAAGATCGAGAAGTACTATATCTGGTTTTTGATTATCAATAAGAGCTAAAATATTTTCACCGTTTCCAACAGTAGAAACAACATTCATATCTGGTTCCTTCTTCAGTAAAGCAGAAATACCCTCACGTAGAAGTCGATTATCTTCAATAAGCAGTATCCGGATTTTTTTCATTTGGCTTTAAATATTGAGAAATCAAAAATTATTTGTTCCATGTTATATTACAAAAAAAAAATAAAAAACATTATGCTTCCTGATGCAAAAAACCTTAATCAAATCTATTATTAATATTATCAGCCATCAATATCATTATGGCAAGATTTTTAAAGAGTTTTCATATATTCTTTACCAAAGATGGGTTGTTAACGGTAACGAACCATATAACTCCGGCTGGTTTTGATTTTAACCCGGGAATAGTAATGGCAGAGAACTATCAATTACTTTTTAATATGGGTTTTGAAACCGTAGAACTAAATAAATTTTATAAGTTATTGAATGTTTTCAACATCATTTTTTTAAGCAACCAAAATCAAAAAAACAATCGTATGATTTTTTGGTGGACACTACGGTTTATCCTGTTGAATCAATAAAAAACGGGATTCAATTTTCGGTTAACTTCTCTAAATCCAAAAGGCTGTTATTTAAGAATTATAATAAGTTTATTATTTATTCCGCTTTGGTGGCTGTCAGCCTTGCAGGTTCATCCATCAATTCTTCAACAATTGCCGGAGAATTTGTAAATAATGAAAATTCTATAAATAATTTTATTCAAGTTTAAGAGATTTATTTAATTTGTTATAAAAGCATAATAAAATCTTTTTGAATATTATAGATTTTCTTTCAATTTCAGGTAAAAAACATAGCCCCAAATATCATCCAATAGCCCTAAATCCTTAATTTTTATTGACTTTCATAGCCTTTACCCGTAAGTTTGACAGCTATTTTTTTAAAGTCCCTTTTAGTCACAAAAATTTATTAAAGTATGAAAGAATTTAGATTCAAAACCATTCTAATCCTGGCTGCTATTGCTTTAAGCATTTACTTGCTTTATCCGACTTTTCAGGATTATCAAAACACCAAGAAATTAACATCAGAGCTTGAAGCCGAAAGAACTGCGCTTAACAAGGCAAATCCTAACTTTTCCAAGCAGCAGATAAGCAAGATGGTAAGCATTTTTGAAGATAGTATTAAAACTGCAGATCCGTCTATTCTTGATGCCCGGAAGAAAAGAATGAAATTAGGATTGGATCTTCAGGGTGGTATGAGGGTAGTGCTGGAAGTTAATACAGGGAAATTATTAGAAAAAATTGCTAATAATCCTGATGCAGCATTTAAACAGGTATTGGCAGATGCTGAAAAAGAAGCCGCAAAAACAGATGAATCGGTAGTTGATATTGTTGGTAGGAGATTCCAGGAAAAAGGAATTCGTTTAAGCAGATATTTTGGAACAATACGCCAGGATGATGCTGAAATTATGAAGGATTTGAAAAAATCCGCAGAAGATGCAGTTACACGCGCAATGGAAATTATAAGAAACAGAGTTGACCAATACGGCGTATCGGAACCTTCAATCTCAAGACAAGGGAGCAGAAGAATTATTGTTGAGCTTCCGGGTGTTGCTAAAGAAGAAGAAGCAAAACAACTTTTACAGGGAACCGCTTTACTTGAGTTCAGGTTAGTTAAGGATGCTGAATTTACTTATCCGGTTATGCAAAGAATTGATGATGTGCTTGCAAAAAGAAATCAGTCTGGTGTTAAAGATTCATTGAATAATGATGTTGCATCTTTAGATTCGGTAAGCCAAACCGATACTTCATCTGTTCAGGATACAACAAAACAATTAAGCGCTGAAGAATTTAAAGCAAAACATCCGTTCTTTTCTGCAGCGGTGTTAAATCCTCAAAGTTCTAATGCTGATGCTTATGTAAACCAGGAAGATAGAAATAAAATTGAATACTGGTTAAGCTTGCCGGAAGTTCAAAAAGTAATACCTGATAACGTGGAATTTGTTTTCTCTGCAAAGGCGATTACAAGCCAGGACGGTAAGAAAATCTATATGATGTATCTTGTTAACAAAACACCTGAATTAACGGGCGGCGTTGTTACAAATGCACAGGCTAATCTTGACCCCAACACTTCTGCCCCGATTGTTAATATGGAAATGAATTCGGAAGGCGCAACCGAATGGGCAAGAATTACAGGAGCTAATATTGGAAAAAGAATTGCAATTATGCTTGACGGCGTAGTGTTTACGGCTCCAAACGTAAAAGGTAAAATTCCCGGTGGAAGATCAATGATCGAAGGATCTGAAAACCTTGAGGAAGCTAAACTTTTAGAAATCGTTTTAAAAGCAGGTGCATTACCTGCACCGGTTGATGTAATTGAAGAAAGAATCGTTGGTCCATCTCTTGGTCAGGATTCTGTTGCCAGTGGATTCAGTTCCCTTTTAATCGGATACCTTGCGGTAGGCATATTTATGATTTTTTATTACAGGCAATCAGGCACTATCTCTGCATTAACTCTTGTACTTGTAGTCCTTTTTATACTTGGTATTCTTGCAGGATTCCAGGCTACGTTAACACTACCCGGTATAGCGGGCATTGTATTAACCATAGGCATGGCGGTGGATGCCAACGTACTGATATTTGAAAGAATAAGAGAAGAAATGGCAACAGGTAAAACAATGAAAGCATCTGTTGACAGCGGATTTTCAAGAGCATATTCAGCTATTATTGACTCAAACATAACAACATTTTTTACAGGTATTATTCTTTACCAATTTGGAACCGGACCGGTTCAAGGATTTGCCTTAACACTAATGATTGGTATTGCAGCTTCATTATTCGGTGCTCTTGTTATAACAAGAGTTGTTTTAGATATCCTGATAGCAAAAGGATCAAAAGTCAGCTTCGGTTAATTTTTTTATTAAGGAGTTAATTTATCAATGCAAATATTTCATAATCTAAATGTTAATTTTTTAGGTAAAAGAAAAATATTTTACTTTGTTTCACTAAGTTTATTCTTAATAGGCTGGATCAGCGTAATATTCCGCGGATTAAACTTCGGTATCGATTTTAAAGGTGGATCTGAAATCGTACTTCAATTTGGTAACAAAATTGAAATCTCAGAAATCAGAAAAAATATTGAGAATATCGGGCTTGGAAATGTTGAAGTAAGAACTTTTGGCGGAGAAACCGGCGCACTTATAAGAACGGAGCTTCAGGAAATTCCGTCAAATGTTTATCCTAAAGTTGTTCAAAATATTGAAAACGAAATAAATAAAATAATACCCAACGTGCCTTTTAGTGTGGCTGGAAAAACATCCAATTCTATCACATACTCTTTCCCAAACCCGGATACAACAAATTTAGTTTCGGAAAAATTATCCGGCGCAGGATATCAGACCAGTAAAGTTTCCGAAGAACCGGGTAATACTAAAATAGATGTAGCGATTGGAATTTCTGATTGGATTAAAGAAAATCTTCACGAAAAAATTAAAAACAATTCATTTATTGTTGTAAAAGAAGATAAGGTTGGACCAAAGGTTGGTAATGAACTTAAAAGAGATGCTATAATAGCAGTGTTTTTATCATTAGTTGTAATTTTAATTTACCTTGGTTTCCGGTTTAAGTTTGTATTTGCTGTAGGAGCTGTTGTCGCTCTATTTCACGATATACTAATCACTCTTGGACTTTATGCAGCTTTATATGGGGTGATCCCCGGACTTAATCTTGACATCGATTTAACGGTTGTCGCAGCATTTTTGACACTTGTAGGATATTCTATTAATGATACCGTAATTGTATTTGACCGTGTAAGAGAAAATATGAAAATACACAAAACGCTTCCATTAATAGATGTAATAAATAAAAGTATCAATCAAACAATGAACAGAACAATTATTACTGCATTTACTACTTTGCTTGCAGTATTTGTATTACTTATTCTTGGTGGAGAAGTTCTGAGAGCTTTTGCATTCACTCTTATGTTCGGTATTATAATCGGTACTTATTCATCAATATTCGTTGCAAGTGCGCTTGTACTTGAATATGCCAATAGAGCAAAAAAGAAAGTTCAATTCTCTTAAATTATTTTTAGAGATACAAAATTAAAAGCCGATGAATAATATTCATCGGCTTTTTTATTGTGCTTAATTCTGTAAATACTTATTGTGCTTTAACAATCACTATAGTCATATCGTCGTTAGGTTCTGCGGGACCCTTAAATATTTCTATTTCTTTCCAGACTTGTTTCATAATTTCTGAGGAATGGTACCCCGGTTTATCTTTTAAGATGTCAATCAGATTGGATTCACTAAATAAATCAAGATTCTCATTCATAGCTTCAGTAATTCCATCAGAAAAGAATGCAAATATTTGTCCGGATTTTATTTTGATTTCTTCTTCAACTAAAGTCTTATCAAATATCTGCCCTTTTTCAAGCCCCAGTCCAATTCCCTTGGTTTTTACAGATTCAACAGTTCCATTCGTTGCTATAAGTAAAGGCATATGCCCAGCTCTGCATAATTTCACCGTTCTTTTTTCGGTATCAAACAATGCTAATGTCATTGTTATAAACCAGCTGCGCTCCATTGATTCATAGAGCCTTTTATTTACTTCAATTAATATTTCTTTCGGACTTAAAGTATTTTTGCAAACAATTTGAATCATTGTTTGAAGTTTGGTCATATAAAGAGAAGCGGATAATCCTTTGCCGGAAACATCACCAACAGCGACAAATAATTTAGTATCGGAGATTTGGATAAGATCATAATAATCCCCTCCTACCTGCATTGCAGAAATCATTTCACCACAAATATCAAGTCCACTAATATTTGGAATACATTTGGGTAAAAGGCTTTGTTGTATTTTTCTTGCAAGGTCTAAATCACGTTCAATTTTTATTTTTTCAGATTCAGATAGATATAACCTTGCGTTTTCAAGAGAAACTGCTATCTGGTTTGCTGCCGCAGTTAAAAGTTCAAGATCTTTTCCGCCAAACCTGGAGCCTGAGTGTTTAAGACCGAATAAAAGTGCGCCAACAACTTTTGCTTTAACTATTATTGGAAAGACTGAATAAATTTCTTCTTCAATTAGCCTTTGTGATTTTCCGGGAAAAGTAATTTCAAAATCTTCCTGCTCAATAACGGGATATTTTGTAACAAGCAATTTTTCTCTTACTATCGGAAAAATATTGGATTTTTCAATTATGCAATCAGGATTATTAAATCCTATCGCCCGAGCAAGGTACATCGAATCTTTTTTATAATCGTGTAAAAGAATTCCAAACTTATTAATTTTCAAAGCATCAATAAATGTTTGAGTTGTTAAATCCAGAATTTTTTCTCCACCAACAACTGTAGATACATCATTACTAAATTGAATTAAAACTTTTTGATACGCGGATTGTTCAGGATAAAATCTCCTGGTTAGAAAATCCTGAAAGCGGTCTTTTGTAGATTGAAAAACAAAGGCAAAAACTAAAAAGAAAACTCCCGCTACAATGCCCTGGTTTTCAGATCCAAGTGCCTGACTAATTCCCTGCCCGAGTAAATAACTAACTGCAAAGTAGATGAGCGCAACCGTTGCCATTGCAGCGCCATAAATAATTGTATTTCTAACCACGATACTTACGTCTAAAAGATTATATTTAAGAATGGCGTAAGCAAAAATTAATGGAATCAAAACCATTAATATAATTGGCATGTAATATCCCGGTGAATTAAATACAATATCTGCAATTGCAGGCGCAATAGTATTTGAATAAAACTGTATGGCAATTCCAAGCGAAAATGCGATCACCAATATTAATATAGGTTTTTTACTTTCTTTGTTTTTCTCTTTAAAATATTGAACAATTAACGAAACCCAGGCAGCTATATAAACAGAGTTAAAAACGTAACCTAAAATCTTGGTGTATTTTTGAAAAACAGGAAATGTCTTAAAATCAGAGTAATGCAGCGAAACAGCTAATCCAATTCCAATTAAACTTGAGATTACAGCAACTGAAATAAAAATCACTTTTACCGATTCCCGTCTGGCAAACTCAAATGGCTTGGGAAATGTCCAAATAAAATAGAGCATTATCAGTGGAGCTAAAACCTTACTAACTATTAATATAGTAACAGCAATAAAAGCAACAAGAGGACGTTCAGTAATAAATATCTGAAAGTATAAACCAAGTGGGAATAAAACTGCAGTAGATGATAATACAATAAAAACCCCAAGTGAATAAAATAGCTTCTGAGCAAGTCCACCGGGTTTGGCAGTATAAACAATAAACGCGATTAAAATCCAGAATAATGCACTTATAGACTGTGCGAGGTATCCAAACTGAACAAGTTTTTTTACATAAACTTTTGTATTTAGAATTTTCCCATCAGGTTTACGGACTTCATAATCAGCAAAATCCCCGCTTTTAACCTCATCTAAAATTAATTGAGCTTGTATAGTATTTTTAATTTTTTGTCCATTAATCCCAACAAGATAGTCACCGTTTCTAATCCCGGCATTCCATGAAACACCGCTAACTTTTACCTTATTAAATTTTACTTCACTACTGTCTGATTTAATTTTTGTAGGAACCCAAAGGCATTCATCATTGGAATGAACTCTAACTTCGAGGGCAAAGTAAATACAAAGAATAGCAATAAAAGTTAAAGCTATCGTTAATGCGGAGATCATGTCTGATCTATGCTTAAGAATTATTCTTCTAATTTCATTCATTGTATTTAATGTTTAATTACGTACTAATCTCTGTACTTTTATTAGATCAAATTTTTACTTTACTTTTAGCACAACCAACGTCATATCATCGGATTGCGTTGTACCTTCTGCAAAGTTTTGTACTTCCTGTTTAATCTTCTTTAATATATTCTCTGCTGTTTCTTCAGTAATTGATAACGCCAGCTTTTCTAATGCACTATCCGAAAACTCTTCGCCTGCTTTATTCATTGCTTCAGAAATCCCATCGGTAAAAAGTATCAGCGCATCTCCCGGTTGCAATTGTACCGTCTCGGATTTGTATTGCCAGACAGTTTTCATCACCCCGAGGATCATTCCACCAATTTCTAATTTAATAATATTTCCGCCTCTAATTAGCAAAGGTGGATTATGTCCGGCATTAACATACTTAATGGTTTTATTAATATCGTTAAAAATTCCCCAAAAGAAAGTTATAAATTTACCATCGGAAGTATTCTGAGATATGAGGTCATTTATTAGTCCCGTGGCTTCATCGATTGGAATGTTTTGCCTGCAAATCACCTGTAAAAATGCTTGCATATTTGCCATAAGTAAAGAAGCCGGAACGCCTTTGCCGGAAACATCGGCTATTGCAATACAAGTTGTATCTTTATCCAGAGGTATTATATCATAATAATCGCCACCAACCTGTTTTGAAGATAAATTAACGGCGGCTATATCAAAACTTTTGTAAACAGGAATATTTTGTGGCAAAAGGTTTCTTTGTATTTCCCGCGCAAGGTCCAGCTCTTCTTCAAGCTTTTGTTTTTCAAGAGCCTCTTTAAAAAGACGTCTGTTTTCCAAAGAAATAATTGCAAGGCTGCCGACAGAAAAAATAAATTCTATATCAGTATTGTTATAACCTAAGTTGTTAATTCTTTTACCAAGAATAATTAAACCTTTGGTTTTCCCTTGCATTTGCATCGGCACAATTACTTCAACGCCCATTTCGTTTAGCGATGGATAATCTTTAACAATCTGATCTTTTCCAATAAATGTATCGATATTCAAATAATCAATTTGCCGGATATTTTTTAATAATTCCTCTGCCGGAAATTTAGGTTCAATAACTTCTATATCATTTCCCTCAAATTTTAGTAAGGCATATTTTTGAACAAGAAACTGTCCGATCAACGAAAAGATTAATAGTCTGGTTACTTTTGTTGATTCCGAGAAAAGTCCAAATTCTTTGCTTAGTTCAAAAAGCGAACTTAATCTTTGAATCCTTGAATCAAGTTCCCGGTTAACAAACTTTAACTCTTCTACGATTAAGGAATTTTGAATAGCAGAAGCAGATATATTTAATATTGTCTTTAAAAAATCCAGGTCATCTTTTGTGTAATCCTGCTTATTTAATTTTTCTCCAAGACAAACAATTCCCAGGCAATCGTTAGATGAACTGATTGTTTCAACAGCAATAAGATTTGTATCCCGCAAATAATTTTTTAAAACATCATTAAGTAAACAATCTTCATTTGAAGCTATTTCCGGAAACTTAAGAATATTTTCTTCCGAAAGTCCTTTGGATAATTTCAACTGAATTTTCCCATCGATCTTTAACGCTACCAAACCTCTTGTGGCTAAAAATTTTCCAAGGCAGGTAAGTAACACATTGTTAAGAATAAAATTTAAATCGAGGCTGGAATTGATAACTCTACTAAATTCAACAAGGGCGGTAAGGTTTCGTTTTACTTTTAAGTTTTCATTATCGGGCATTTGTTTTGGCTACCTTAATTTTTTTTGTCAGCAGTACTTCATTGTACTTACCCGGCTTAGAAACGTATTTGACATCATCCATTAAAGTTTTCATTAAATAAATACCCAAACCCCCGACTCTTCTTTGTCTATAATATTTTTGGAGGTCTGGTTCCGGTATTGTCTCCGGCTCAAATGATATTCCGTTATCAATTATACTAACAACAAATTTTGAGGCGGAAGGTTTTACATTAATTAAAATTTCGCCGTCGGGAGAATATTTATATGCATGTTTGATAATATTTGTACAAGCCTCATCCACGGCAAGAATAATGTTCTCAACAATATCCTTTGAGAGGTTAACTTCGGAAGCTGCAGAATTAATAAAATCTCTTATTTGAGATAAGTTTTCTGTTCTGCTTTTAACTTTTAAAGTTTTATAATTCACTTTACTTGTTCTCTACAAATTTATTTACTGCTTCTTCTTCAGAACTAAAAATTTCATATAGAAGAGGGAATCCCAAAAGATCAAAGATGTTATAAACCTTATCGGTCATACAGGCAAGTTTAATATCGCCTTTACCGTCTCTTATCTTTTCAATAAATGCCATAAATACTCCTAACCCTGCGCTGCTTATATATGCAAGATCTTTAAAATCCACTACGATTTTATATCTGCTGTTACCAATCAGATCTACAAAATTATTTTCAAGGATTGGAGCAGTATGAGCATCAAGATATCCTTTTAAATTAATTACGCTTACATCACCCTTGTCTTTAACTGAGGTGCTGAATTCTGCCATTCTTTATCTCCATTTAAATTATTTTTTTTATACCACTTTAATATAACTAAAGTTATATCGTCATATTGGGAGTGGTCTCGCGAAAATAATGTAACTTCTTTAATAACTTCATTAGTAATCTTTTCTACAGATTCATTAGCATTTTTAAGTAAAATTTTGTTAAACCTGTCCTCACCAAAATCTTCAAGATTTCTGTCTTTAGCTTCCGTAATTCCGTCCGTGTAAAGGATAAGGTTATCACCTTGCTTTAGTTCCACTTTAAACTCTTCCAGGTTATCAACAAAAAGTTTGTCATTAGTTAATCCCAATCCAATGCCTGATGGTTTAAATGTGTTAACCTTTCCATCCCTGATTAAAATTGCGGGACAATGTCCTGCACGGGAAAAATAAAGTTCTTCTTTATCCATATCAATTAAACCGTATAAAGCGCTTACAAAATTCTTTTTATTCAGTGTGCTTTTTAGGATATGATTTGCTTTGATTAAAATTTCTTTTGGACTTTCAATCATTCGTGATAATGATTCGAAAATTCCTTTTACTTCTGCCATAATAAAAGCAGCGGAGATTCCTTTGCCAGACACATCGGCAATTACAAATCCAATTTTGTCTTTTGATATTTCAAAAAAATCATAATAATCCCCACCAACTTCAAACGCAGGAATAAATACCGATGATATTGATAAATCATTAAACACAGGATCTTTTGCCGGTAATATTTTTCTCTGGATTTCTCTCGCAACATCTAATTCTTTTTCCAACCTTTCTTTTTCTATTGATTGTTCCAGGAGCATTGAGTTTTCAATAGCAACTGAGGCATAATCTGAAAAAGTGTTAATTGCTTCTTTATCCTCTTCATAAAAAATCAATTCGTTTTTTCTAGCTGCGACAAGATATCCTTTAATTTCATTATAACTTCTTAAAGGTGAAACTGCAACGCTTCCATATTTTTCAGAAAGTTGAGATTTGCGTGCAAACTTATTGAGGTTACATACTTTTGTTTCATTTATTTCTTCACAGGCGCCGCTTTCCAGCAAGTATTGATTAATTAGATCTGCATCAACTAAAGCAATGTTTTTGTTAGTTATAATTTTAAAATCACTATTGAGTTTTAGCACAATCCATGACGCATCAGCGCTACTAACTTTAGTAGCAATATCGGTAATTGTTTCAGCAAGTTCTTTAAAGTCCAGAACTTGAGTTATCAGCTTACTAAAGTATTGCAGTGATGATACTTCTTTAGCCTTTCTATCAAATGCTTCTGCTGTTGGAATGTGAAATAATGTTGTAAAAAAAAGTACGCTGAAGTAAATAGCTCCGTAAAGCAGAATTAAATTAAAAAACTGCTGAAAGCTTGGTGAAAAATTTTTAAGCACTGCACCGTGAAAATCCTCTGATCCGCTGTTTGTTAAGTTGAGGATAAACAGTGTTAATATTATTACAGAAAGCAACAGTAAAGAAACTTTTTCTTTCTTTACGATGAAGGCTATCCATGAAATTCTAATTGAATTTAAAACAATTAGAATGATCGATATAATCAGGAAGGCATTATTTATATAATTGTATTCCGGAGATTTTATTAAAAAACTTGAAACAGAAGTCAATCCCATAAAAACAAGCATTGCAATAAAATATGTATTTCTGCCCCTGTTTTGTTTATGAAAATATAGTTCTTTAAAGGAGATCAACAAATAAGCGGTAAGTATAAAAAATATTAAAAAATATACAGTGTAAATAATGCTTTCTAATAATCCCAGATTGTTTATCCTGTCTGAAAAATTTTTGAATAATAAATTCAATATTTTTTCAGAAAAAATTATAACTAAAAAGATAAAAGCATTTATAATGCCTATGTTAAGTACAAGATTTGATGGAGCAGGATTTTTCTCTTTAATAAATTTTATAATGTAGAAGGAAAGAAAAATAAATGCTGTAATTATTAATAAATCATTTATCAGAAAAAACAAAAACGATTCTTTAACGAAAAAAAACACCCGGTAAATAAATAAAGATAGGATCAAAACTCCTATAATAATTAAGTGTAGTCCGGAGTTTATTTTGCTGTATAAATAATTCAATTTATTTGAGTATTTATTGTAATTCTTATTGCCGGCATTAAAATAAATTAAATTTAAGTTGTTTTAAAGAAAACAGTTATGAAAGGAATATAGGTTGAACAGCGGTTAAATAACCGGAATGGCGGTATTAGTTTTTATAAGAAAAATGTAAATATATACTTATAATTATATTTCCATTATCTGGATATCGATGTTTTTAATTTCCCTAAAATTATTCTGATTTTTATTGTCCCCGTTATTATCATAATTTTTCATCTGCTCTCTAAATTCCTTTAGCTCCCTTCTCAGATTGTCCATTTCTTTCTTTAGTTCATCATTCTGAAGTTTTATTAAGCTATCGTTTTGGAAATAATTATAATTCCTGCTCAGGGAATCATTATAGTTTTCAAATTCTTTTAGTTGTTCGGAACGTATCGAATCGGCAATAGTATTTCTTAAGTTCATAAGTGAATCTAAATTGACTTCAATTCTTCTGTTTATTTTAACCTTACCGGTATTGGTTTCAAAATAACCTTTATTATTGAAAGGAATCTGCGGTAAATTAGGTCTAACGACTGTAACATTTCTGGTCGCTTCGTCAATTATGGAAGCAAGATTATCTAAGTCAGGTATTTTTAAATCTTCAATATTTATATCGGGAATATTAAAGTTTTGAATTGTTACTTTAACAAAATTTGAATCAACAAAAACCCTAAATTGTTGTGATTGTTTACTGGATTTTTTCCCTTTATTAAAAGTAGTATCAGCGTAAAATGCAAAATTTTTCATTTTCTCTGCATTCTTATCCAATTTCTTTAACTCAACTTCCATCTTCTTCATATTTTGCTTAAACTCAGCCATATCAAAGTTAAAATCTATTTTGAAGATTGAATCGGGCGTACAGAATATGTACTGTTTATCTTTAACATTATTTGCTTCGTTAGTCCATTTTTTTAAGGAATTAACATCAATGTTGGCTACTTCATTTGAAACAAGTTTGCCCAAATCATTAGATGCATGTTTTTGTGCAAAAGTTATTATATCTGCTAAAATTGCTTTCCGTGTATTCCACAAAGTTGGATTGATAGCAACCGAATTTTTTTCGTTAACTAAAACTAAAGATGATATTTTTTCGGAATAAGAATCTATAATTGAATCAATTTGTCCTCTTTCTTTTGTATCAAATTTCAAAGCAGTAACAAATCTCTGCAAATTATCTTCAGACTTGCCCTTGCTTGCATCATCAATTTTTTTAATTTCAAAATATTCTTTCCCTTGAGGATCGTAACCTAGCTTTAATATTTGCTGATCACTGCTATCAAGCGGAAGTTGCTGATACATCGCGAAATTGAAAATGTCTTCGTTAGTTAAATTGGCAGCATATAACAGCGGACGTAAGTTTTCTTTATAAAATCCGGCAAGATTTGATTTTTGTTCTTCAATTAGATTATTAATAATATTTGGATTAAACTTTAATAATATCATTAATCCCACAGTTAAAAAGGACAGTGTAACGGCAGGGATCCATCTTTTAAATTTAAATTTTGCGGATTGATTTTGATTCAAAGTTGCCATAACTCTTGTTTCAAAGAAAGGAGAGTCAGGAATTATATCCATTGAACTTGAAGTTAAATCTTTTAATTTTTTTAAATCAGATAGCTCTTTTTGTAGTTCAAGTGAAGATTTTATTTTATCTTCAATATATTTCTTTTCAGCTTGCGAAAGTTCGCCGTCTATATAAGCCGATAATAATTCTTTGTCATTATTAAAATTTTTCATTCCATCAACTCCTTCTCAAGAGGCTGAAGTATTTTTTTTAATGCTTCTCTTCCTCTGAAAATTCTTGATTTAACTGTGCCAAGTTCACACTGCAACGATTCAGCAATTTCTTGGTAACTAAAACCTTCCATATCTTTTAATACTATCGGAATCCTAAGCTTATCAGGCAATTCAGCAATTGCATTCCTAACTATTTCTTTTATATCAGAGTCCTCATTAATACTCTCAAAAACCGGCTCTTCTTCTTCATCTTTTAGCGGGATAAATATTCTTCTAATATTTCTTTTTCTTAAATAGTCCTTGCACTTATTAATGGTAATTCGATATATCCAGGTAGTAAACTGCGATTCAAATCTAAAATTCTTAAGATTACGGTAAACTGTAATAAAAACATCCTGGGCAATATCATCTACCAAATCACCGTTATTAAGAGTTATATAAATGATATTTCGCACTTTATCTTTATGGCGTTTCATCAACTCACTAAAAAGCGATTCTTCACCATCAATAAATCTCTTTATTAATGAAAAATCATCATCCAGAAGCAGTATTTTTGGTTGTTCCATATCCTTTTTTTTGTCAGAATTCATACTTTTAGACGTCTCTTTAATCTTTTGGTTCCGAAAAATAAGTAATAATTCCAATCACTTTTTATAAATTTGATAATCGGTTAATTGAATTTAAATATTTACTTGCATGAATAAATTACCTTAAGTAAATTAAAAATGAAATATTTGGAGATTTATAATGAAAACTAAAGTGTCGGAAAAATATAACGCCGTTGTCGTTGAACTTAAAGGGAATGTGATGGGCGGCGATGATACAAAAGATTTTAATCAACTTTTACATAAACTTATAGATGATGGAAAGAAGAATATAATCGTTGATCTTTCCGAAGTTAAATTTATGAATAGTTCCGGTTTAGGAATGCTCATAAGCGGATTGACGACAATGAAAAGAGAAAATGGCAGTTTAAAACTTGCTCATGTTACTGAAAAGATTGAAAGTTTATTAATTATTACAAAACTTATAACAATTTTTGAATCCTTCGATACAGTGGATGATGCTGTAAAAAGTTTTGGATAATTCCTCAGGATAATCTAATAGTTTTATAACTCCGGGTTGAAAAATTCGGAGTTTTATTTTGTTTAAACTAAACTAATCAGGAAATTTTAATGGGCGCTACAGTTCTTGTTGGATCTCAATGGGGAGATGAAGGAAAAGGCAAGATTGTTGACTTAATTAGCGAAGGCTTTGAAATAGTTGTTCGCTATCAAGGTGGTGCAAATGCCGGTCATACAGTTGAAATTGGAGATCAAAAATATATCCTGCATCTTATCCCATCAGGCATTTTAAGAGAAAATGTAATTTGTGTAATTGGTAACGGAGTTGTAATTGATCCTACTGCTCTGCTTGAAGAAATAGTATTGTTAAAAAGCAATAATATTAATGTTGATGGAAGATTGTTTATCAGCCAAAATGCTCACCTTATCATGCCATATCATAAATTACTGGATTCGATTAATGAAAGCGGAGATAATAAAATTGGAACGACGGGCAGAGGAATTGGTCCTTGCTATATTGATAAATATGCAAGAAAAGGAATCAGAATAGTCGATCTTTTAAACCGCACAGATTTAGAAAAAAAAATAAGAGCTAATCTCAAAGAAAAAAACGAGTTTTTACAAAAAATGCACAGCCACGCCGGCTTGGATGTTGATAAAATTGTGAAAGAGTATCTTGACTTTGATTCTGCAATTGATAAATACATTAAGGATGTTCCATCATATTTAAATCAATCGCTTGATAACGGTAAATCTGTACTTCTTGAAGGTGCACAGGGAACATTCTTGGATATTGATCATGGAACTTATCCTTATGTAACCTCAAGCAATCCAACTTCAGGTGGAGCTTGTACAGGCAGCGGAATTCCGCCGACAAAAATCAACGCTGTTATTGGCATTGTAAAAGCTTACACAACCAGAGTTGGAAATGGTCCATTCCCGACAGAACTTATGGATGATGAAGGGGAAAAATTAAGAAAAATTGGAGCTGAGTTTGGCGCAACTACAGGCAGACCACGGCGTTGCGGCTGGTTTGATGCTTTTCTTGTTTCATATTCACAAATGATAAACGGAATTACTTCTGTGGCACTAACTAAATTGGATGTTCTAAGTGGTTTTGAAAAAATAAATGTATGTGTTGGATATGAATTAAACGGTAAAAGACTAAAATCATTTCCAACAAATGTAGAATATTTAAATAACGTGAAACCAATTTATGAAACCTTAGATGGTTGGAATACAGACATAACAGGCTGTGAAAATTTCACCGATCTTCCTGAAAAAACAAAAGAGTATTTGAATTTTATTGCAAAACATTCCGGAATAAAAATAGATATAGTTTCAGTTGGTCCAAAGAGAAAACAAACCTTTTACGTGGATAAATAAAAATAATTTGTTGAATTATTTTAAGCTGGATTTTACGATCTGATTGTAACATGTTAAACACTAAATTTTATAACTATCAGATTAAATAATTATATGAAAATGTCCGGTGGTCCTGCTTCAGTTAATCTAAAAATTCTCCTTTTAATTATTGCTCTGCTAATTGCTGCCGGAACGTTATTTTATACACAAAAACTCGTCGATAGTCTTCAGAACAGAGAAAGAGCAATTGTAAACCTTTATGCAAAGGGAATGGAGTATATTGCCAATACTGCTTCTGTTGATGTTGATTTTACTTTCCTATTTGATAACATTATTAAACCAATAGATTTTCCTGTTATTTTGACAGATAAGGAAAACCAGGTAAACTTAGAAAATAAAGCTGACCTTAGAAATGTTGAGTATGATTCTACTTTAAGCAAACAAGATTTAAAAATCTTACTTGAAGAAATGGTTACCGAAATGGATAATATCCATCCGCCTATTGATGTAATATATTCTGATACGTTAGTGTTACAAAGAATTCATTATGGTGACTCAAACTTAATTAAACAGTTGAAGAACTATCCTTATCTACAAATTACATTTGCCGCCCTTTTTATAATAATCGGTTACATTGGATTCAGTTATATTAAAAAGAGTGAGCAAAGTAATATTTGGGTTGGAATGGCAAAGGAAACGGCACATCAGTTTGGAACGCCAATTTCAAGCTTGATGGGCTGGTTAGAAATGTTAAAAATAAATTATAAACAGCCGGATGCAGTTATCGATATTACAGAAGAAATTTCTAGTGATGTTGAAAAATTAAATAAGATTACATACCGGTTTTCAAAAATTGGTTCTAAACCTGAAATAAAAGATCACATTGTTTATGAAGAAGTTAAAAAAGTAACTGAATATTTTATGCGCAGATTACCGCAGACGGGAAAATCAGTGGCGCTTACGGTTAACGGAGATCATACACTTTGTGCAAAAATGAATCCCGAATTATTTGAATGGGTTCTTGAAAATCTGGTTAAAAATGCTTTAGATGCTATCGAAAGTAAAGAAGGAAAAATAAACATTGAAGTTCAAAAGGGTAAAAAGGGTATTGAGATAGAAGTATCAGACAACGGCAAAGGAATTGACCTTAGAAGAAGAAAAGATGTTTTTAGACCGGGCTACAGTACAAAAAAGCGAGGTTGGGGCTTAGGCTTAAGCCTTTCCAAAAGAATTATCGAAGAATATCACGGGGGAAAAATATTCGTAAAAAATTCATCACCGGGCGAAGGCACTACATTTAAAGTGATTCTAAAAAAGTGCTAGCTCATAGAAATCATTCTTTCAATAGGGACTAAGGCTTTTTTTATTATTTCATCATCAAGAATAATTTGCGGCGATTTGTTTTTCATGCATAGGTAAAGTTTTTCCATTGTATTTAATTTCATATAAGGACAATCATTGCAAGAACAAGATTCATCGTGTGGTGGAGCCGGAATGAATTCTTTTTCAGGTCTTACCTTTTTCATTTGATGAATAATTCCCGTTTCTGTTGCAACTATATATTTCTTTGCAGAATCTTCTTGAATATAATTTAATAACTTACTTGTAGAACCTATAAAATCTGAATATACAAGTATCGGTTCTTCACACTCAGGATGGGAAATTAATTTTGCATCAGGATTCTGGATTTTCAAATCCATAATTCTTTTCTCGCTAAAAGCTTCATGAACCATGCAACTTCCATCCCATAAAAGCATATTCCGCCCAGTTTTTCTGATTAAATATTTTCCAAGGTTTCTATCGGGCGAAAATAATATCGGTTGATCCTCGGGAATTTGGTTAATAATTCTTTCAGCGCTGCTGGAAGTACAAATAATATCGCTCAATGCTTTAACATCTGCAGTGCAATTAATGTAAGTAATAGCCAGATGATCAGGATGCTTCTCTCTAAATGACTTAAAATCTTCAACCGGGCAACCTTCTGCAAGCGAGCAACTTGCTGCAAGATCCGGCAATAAAACTAATTTTTCAGGATTTAAGATTTTTGCTGTTTCAGCCATAAAGTGAACACCAGCAAAAACTATAACATCCGCATCAGTGGATTTTGCTTTTTTAGCAAGCTCAAGACTATCTCCCACAAAATCCGCAATATCCTGTATTCCACCCTCTTGATAATAATGGGCCAGAATAACGGCATTTAGCTCTTTCTTAAGTTTTAAGATTTCGCTTTCAAAATTTATATCACTCACAATTTCACCTATGTTACTTATTAAAGCAAAGTAAATATTTCCAAACTGAATTTTTTACCGATGATTTTCTTTCAAAAGTAAGCATTTAGAAAGAATATAATGGCATTTTAATTGTAATTACTAATCTCGAAATAGTTTAAGCATAGCATCCCTCCAATATGACACACAAAACTGTCAGGTTTCGCCCTCATAACCTGACAGTTTCCTTTTTAAACCGAGCCACTAATTTCAAATCAACGCTTTCATTTTTTTTATTGAATCAATTATTACAGATTTATCAGCAACAACATCAACAATAATCTTTCCTACATCTTCTAAAAGAACTAGCTTGATTTTTCCAGATAGATTTTTTTTATCGCCAAGCATCGATTGATAAATATTTTCATTATCCAAATTATTTAGAGTCTGATTTAGCTTAAAGAACTGAAAATCATTTATAAAAATATTTAGTTGTTTTGTAGTAATATATCCTAAATTTTCAGAAAGAAATAAAGCGGAAAATATACCCCCAATAACAGCTTCTCCATGCTTCAGCCTATAATTTGATTGAGCTTCAAATGCATGTGCAAAAGTGTGACCAAAGTTTAATATCTTTCTAAGTCCGGTTATTTCCTTCTCATCCTGCGAAACAACATTAGATTTAATTTTAAGACAACTTTGTATTGTTTTTTCATAATTAAATTCAAGGTTTTGAGTAATTTTTTTAAGGTTATTTTTTAATAGGTTATAATTTTTTTCATCAGCAATAAAGGAATATTTAAATATTTCTCCTGCGCCTGATAAAATTTCTTTTTTAGGTAAAGATTTTAAAAATCCGCCATTTATGCAAACACCATTTGGCTGATAAAAAGTACCAATCAAATTTTTTCTTTTATGAAAATTTACTCCTGTTTTTCCGCCTACTGAACTATCCACCATCGAAAGCAAGGTTGTTGGAACCTGGAAATAATTAATGCCTCTCATAAAAGTGCTTGCTGCAAAAGCACTAATATCGCCCGTAATTCCACCGCCGATAGATATTATAACTGAATTACGATCAAAATAATTATCACTTAAAAACTTATAAATTTTTTCAGTTTGCGTTAAACTTTTATTGTATTCGGTTGCATTAAAGATATATTTGAATGTCTTACAATTAAGTTCTGCAAAAACACCTCTGAGAAACTTTGAGTGATATCGTTCAACATTTTTATCAATGACTAAAAGACATTTGCTAATTGGAAGAGAATTTATTTTTTCAGTTAATTGCGATAAGGAATTTTTTCCGATTACAATCGAATAACTATTTTTATTTAGTTTAACTTTTATTGATCTCACTTTTAATCTCTTTTCTGATTATTGCTGCTAATCTGTCAACTGTTTGTCCTATACGGGAATTATCTGCATTTAGCGTTACATCCGCTTGATTATAAAACTGTTTTCTTTTTCTTAAAAGCGCATTAATTTTTTTTAAGAATTCAGCTTTTGTAGGTTCCTCTTCTCTATCAAACAACAAAACGGGTCTATCTCTTTTAAACCTCAACCTTCTATAAGACTCTTCGGCAGAGGTTTCAAGGTAAATTAAAATTCCCGATGCTTTTATCATTTCCAAATTAGTTTGATCTGCAATAGTACCACCCCCAAGCGCAACGATATAATTTTCCAAATTTAATACTTCTTCTAAGGTTTTCCTTTCAAGCACTCTGAAATACTTCTCGCCATCTTCTTCAAATATATTTTTTATTTGTTTCCCTGTTTTTTTTTCAATCATTTCATCCAGATCACAAAAATTCCACCCAAGTGTATTTGCAGCGATAGCCCCAATAGTGCTTTTACCTGATGCCATAAAGCCTGTTAAAAAAACAAGATTTTTTTTCATTCTCGTGGTTGATAAAATATTTTAAAGAAAATTTACTTAAATAATTTATAAAAACTTGTGATGATAATTTAATTTTTATTGAGCTTAATAACTGAATCAGTTTACATTTTCATAAAAAAATTTATTATAAACAATTTTGATACAACTTAAACTTGAAGAATATTTAAACCCAAATTTGTCATTAAGTAAAAAGCTCTAATGACCGC
>JBAQCL010000101.1:0-30347 GCA_049294175.1 Ignavibacteriaceae bacterium
TGCCGAATTATTTTCGGCATATCACTCTTGTACAATCTTGATTAAATTATAAGCAAAAATCTCCAGCGCCAAACATAAAGTCAGCCCCCGCCGGTAATGAAGTAAAAGGGGTAAGTAATTATAGAACAGCTATGGTAATTATAAATTCCGGTTTTAACTTATAACAAATAAAACAAAAGTTCAATTAACAGTTGGCAAATAAATTTTTGAAATGTAAAGCATAAACTTTATAATTTTTATCAGACAGGATTTTGCAGCACTTTTTAATTTTATTAAAATTTTTCTTTGCAATTTGAATAGTTAAATTTATTTTAGCACTACAAAAAGATGTTTGTTGAGAAATATTAACAACATTCACCTAAAAGAATTGTTAAATAATGCACTATTTTTAATCTTCACAAATTGAATTATCTGAATGAAGTGGTATTATCTATCTTTTGACGCCCATCAAATATTTACACAATCCGACCAATCTTTTATTAAGGATTTTATACACTTCCTTCATAAAAACAAAAATCCTGAAGAGTTAGGTTTATACAGACTGAGGTTTAATTTGGAGGATAGATCAGTATTTTATTTATCCACACCGGATAAATTAGATTATGAAGTAAAAAAACTACTTGCTCCGTATCCCGTTGAAATTTCCAATAACCCCAATCAGAAGGTTCTGGAATTACTTTACGGAAAGTAAAATAAAAATCCCCGATTCCGATTCAGAGCAAACAGGAACGACTTTGATACTTCCTGCAACTCAGGCAGCTATATTTTTACATTAGACACTACTTAAAACCCTCACCAATCATTTTTCATTGATTATTTATTATATTTCATATTAAATCTTTGAAATTCTATTCTTAAATCAACTGCTGTTAAAACATTATGATAACTTATTATTTTCACGTCACAAAAGATTCAAGAATTAAATACGCATTCGATGAAAACCTTTTTTCACTTAGCGGGAATCTTGTTATTTCAGATTTCCGAACTTCAAGATTATTATCAGAAAAAATTAACACAATTAGAAGAAATGAGGGAAAATTTGATAAGCAGGTTACCGCGGGACAAATAAATGCTCTTGGTTTGTTGCACGAAATTTTTCATCTGCTCATAAGAAAATATGAAGATAACAATAACAAAAATGTTTTTAATGAAAGTATTAACTATCTAAAGAAAAATCTTACTGAAGATGAACTTGATAAAACACTTCTGAAATTTATTGAAGAATTTCCACCTCTACCGGTTTATCAAAATAAAATTACAGCAAAAGAATATTTAAATGGAAAAACTGAAAATAAAAATAACCGTGAAATTGTTCTTGAAGAGATTATCATTTTAAATCTTGAAAACATTAATCCTGCAACTTATCAGTTAAAGGAATTATACACTGATGAAAAACTTGTTAAAGAAACTAAGTACAAAGAAATTATAGAACACACGGAATTATTCTTTGAAAGCGAACCGAAGATCGGCGGATTTAATTTAATTTCCTTCCTGCGCAGACCAATAATCCAAAGTCCGTATAACATTGAAGAACAGCTTGATTTTATCCGCACAAACTGGATAGAGTTTATTGATGAAACAATTTTAGAAAAAATTCTTTCAAGTAAAGATCTTATTCATGAAGATTATAAATTATTTGTTCAGCACGGCGGTGGAGAAAAAGGGACGCCTCCGGTTCCCACTTATGAATTGGATAAAGATTATTATGAATCATTAAAAGCAAAACTTGCGGCTGGACAAAAGCTTTCGCCCGAAGAGTATGAATATTATCAACTTGAAGTAAACCGATTTACGGAAGATATTGATTGGATGCCGCGCGTTGTAATGATTGCAAAAAATGCTTTTGTATGGTTGTTTCAATTATCTAAAAAATATGGAAAAGAAATTAAACGGCTTGATGAAATTCCCGATGAAGAACTTGATAACCTGGCTAAATGGAATTTTACGGCATTGTGGTTAATTGGTATATGGGAAAGAAGTTCTGCATCAAAAAAAATAAAACAGATGATGGGTAACCCCGAAGCTGCATCTTCTGCATATTCACTTTATGATTACGTTATTGCAAATGAGCTTGGCGGTGAAGAAGCATTTGAGAATTTAAAAGCCCGTGCCTGGCAGCGTGGAATCAGGCTATCGAGCGATATGGTCCCAAACCATACCGGAATATA
This sequence comes from Ignavibacteriaceae bacterium, assembly GCA_049294175.1. GTDB lineage: Bacteria > Bacteroidota > Ignavibacteria > Ignavibacteriales > Ignavibacteriaceae > IGN3. The sequence goes on from JBAQCL010000101.1 coordinate 2,169, forward strand.
TTCCAGGTGGGTTGTAGAAAAACCGGATTATTTTATTCAAACCAAAGTGCCGCCTTATCCAAATTATAAATTTACCGGGCCCAATCTTTCTGACGATGAACGCGTTGAAGTAAGAATTGAAGATCAATATTATGCAAAATCCGATGCAGCAGTTGTTTTTGAAAGATTGGATCGTTACTCCGGTGACCGCACTTACATTTATCACGGCAATGACGGCACAAATATGCCGTGGAATGATACCGCGCAATTGGATTTGATGAAAGCCGAAGTGCGCGAATCTCTTATCCAAACAATTATGCACGTTGCACGCAAAACTCCTATTATAAGATTTGATGCTGCAATGACGCTTGCAAAAAAACATTTCCAAAGATTGTGGTTTCCTATTCCCGGTTCAGGCGGGGCAATTCCTTCACGAGCAGATTATGCGATGACACGTTCGCAGTTTGATGCTGTTATGCCGCAGGAATTTTGGCGTGAAGTGGTTGATAGAATAAATGCAGAAATGCCAAACACACTTTTACTTGCAGAAGCTTTCTGGTTGATGGAAGGATATTTTGTTCGTACGCTTGGAATGCACCGGGTTTATAACAGTGCTTTTATGCATATGTTCATGAAAGAAGAAAATGAAAAGTACAGGTTACTGATAAAAAACACGCTCGCTTTCAATCCTGAAATATTAAAACGTTATGTAAATTTTATGAGCAATCCTGATGAAGAAACAGCAGTTAATCAATTTGGAAAAGGCGATAAATATTTTGGCGTTGTAACAATGCTTATAACATTGCCGGGTCTGCCAATGTTTGCTCACGGTCAGCTTGAAGGTTTTTCCGAAAAGTACGGGATGGAATATAAAAGATCTTATTATGAAGAGTTTATCGATAATAATCTTGTTTTACGCCACGAAAAAGAAATCTTTCCATTAACAAAGAAAAGATATTTATTCAGCCAGGTTGACCAATTCGAATTTTATGATTTTATTGATCAGCACGGAAACTGTAATGAAAATGTTTTTGCATTTACAAACAGAAACGGAAATGAAGTCTCGCTTGTAATTTATAACAACTCCTACAGCGAAGCACAAGGTACAATTAATTATTCCTGTGAAAGAGCTATCGGTGAAGAAGGAAGAACAAGTACGACAACTATTGATAAAGCGTTGGGACTAAATTCAGCATACGGACATTACTACATTTTCAAAGATCATATTCAGCAGCTTGAATATATTATACCGGGTTTAGAAATAAGTTCATCCGGATTTTCATTCCATTTGATGGGTTATCAAAGAAAAGTTCTACTTGAGTTTAGAGAGGTTTATGATTCTGACGGAAGATATAAAACTTTATATGAGCAACTTGGCTTAAGAGGAATTGATTCAATTGAAAGAGCTTTGAGTGAAATGAATCTTGCCCCATTTCATAATTCACTTGTGCACTTCTTTACTTCAATAAAATTCAGCAGGATACTGCTTGCTTTGGATTTTGCAAACGAAGATAACATTGAATTACCGGAAATTGATGAAGAAATTATAATAATTTATAATGATCTAAATAAAATTACCAGGCTAAATATTTTACCGGATGAACTTCTTGAAAACATTATCACTGATATTTATCTAATTGATGATTTTAATAATTTGTTATCTGAAGTTACATATAAAAAAGGCGCTCCAAAATGGATTAGCGAGGTAAAATCCCTGATGTATTCATCCGAAGAAGCCGGCAGAAAAAAAGATATTTCTTTTTTGTTGTTTAATGTTGCTTTATCAAATATTTTAAAATCGGTTGAACAGAAAAACCCCGATGAAAATATTTTTGACAGACTTTTTCTGTGGAAACCTTTCTTTGAAATTTCCGGTTTTCTTAAATACGATGATGCGGGAAAATTTTATGAATTAAGTAAAACTCTTTTCTCTTCCGGCTTATTGCCCGCTGAAAAAAAGGATAAAGTTTCAACAAAAAAGATTACGGCAAATGAACCGGATTACATTCAGAATTATTTATCACAACTATTTGAGTCTGAATTAGTAAGTAAGTTTTTACAGGTTAATGAATTTCAAGGTGTTAAATATTTTAATAAAGAAAGATCGGATGATTATGTAAAATGGATTTTCATTTTTACCGTTATCAATATTAATCCCGGTTTAAATTTGAAAAGCAAAAAATATTCCACAAAACAATTTTCTGAAAACCTAAAGTCTATTTATCAAACATATTCAGAAGTTAAAGAAAGGGTTGTTAAAAGTGACTATAAAGTTGAAAAACTTTTAGCTCTCACTGAAATTGAGACTGCAAAAAAAGAGAAGCCTAAAACGGTTAAGAAAAAAGCAACTACAACAGCAAAGAAAAAAAATTCTGCAACAGCCAAAAAAAAAGCAGATACTAAAAAGAAGAAAAAGAAAACTTAGAAACCTGGCAAAACAAACTAACGACTGAGCACTTGAACTCTATAATCATATTTTGATCAGCATCATTGTGTATTATTTTTTATTGTGCTAAAATTCAGGTGTAAATTTTAGCTAGATGCTGAAATGTTCACCAGTCTTATTAAAATACAACCTTCCTTTTTAATCCGGCGAAGTATTATATCAATTTATAAAGTTTATAATCTTTGTTTTAATCACAACTTCAAAACCGATTTAACTTTTAGGAGATAACTATGAAAATGCAAAATAAATTATTTCTTTATTTCCTGCTATGCTTATTAATGTCATCACTTACAAATGCTCAGAGCATAGATGTTCAAAATCTATTGGGAAAAAAAACAAATGAAGTTATTAAAAAGTACGGTACGCCTGTGCATAAAGATGACAGTAATCCATCAATGATCTGCATGTTCTATAAAAATAAAACGACTAATATGATTTTTGTTTCCGGTGAAAGTGGTGTTTACCAGGCTGAAGCCACTAAAATTTTTGATACAGAATCCGAAGCAAGATCAAATATAGATGAATTTATTTCCGGTTCAATAGCAAATGGATTTTCTGTTGATACACTCAGCATCTCGGATTTTCGATTGAATAAAACAGGAGCCAAAGTTGATTTACAACTTTCCGAAAATAAGATTAACAAAAATTTCGAGATAAAAGTAAAAGCCAATAAAACAGAAAGTTAAATTTCGTAAAGAAACTTTTTAATTATTTAAAAATTTTGTTACTGAATTGACGCTGTTTTCACCGTCAATTGATGCGGAGACAATTCCACCTGCATAACCTGAGCCTTCACCGCTTGGAAATAGTCCTGAAATCTGCGGATGCATCATTGTATCTTTAACACGCGGAATTCTGATTGGCGAGCTTGTTCTCGATTCAACACCAACAAGAACTGCATCTTCGGAATAATAACCATGCATTTTTTTATCAAAAACTTTAAATGAATTTATCAATCGTGAAGTAATAAATTTTGGTAATTCTTTATTTAGTTCTGCTGAAGTCAATCCCGGAATGTATGATGATTTGGGAAGCGTGGATGAAAACTTACCATTAACAAAATCAGTAACCCTTTGCGCCGGTGCGCTTTGTGTTTTATTAGCAAGTTGATAAGCGTTTCTCTCCAACTCCATTTGCAGATTTAATCCGGCAAAAGGATAATCAGCTGAATATTTCTGCCATTCTTTTTCTGTTACCTCAACAACAAAACCGGAATTTGCAAAAGGTGAATTTCTTTTTGAAACCGACATCCCGTTTACTACAATTTCTTCCGACGCTGTAGCTGAGGGAACTATAATTCCACCGGGACACATACAAAAAGAATAAACTCCTCTTCCATCAATATTACAAGCAAAAGAATAACTGGCTGCCGGAAGATTCTCGTGTTTTACTTTTGTGTGATATTGAATTTCATTTATTAGCGCCTGCGGATGTTCAATCCTTACACCCATTGCAAAGGGTTTTGGTTCAATTTGCATTTTCTTTTTATGAAGTAAATAAAAAATATCACGCGCCGAATGCCCCGTTGCAAGAATTACAGCGTCGGCAAAAACATCAAATTCATTATTTACATTAATTCCAATCAGCTTATTATTTTTTAAAATAAAATCTGTAACCTTAGAATTGAATTTAATCTCTCCGCCATTGTTTAGAAGGGTTTCCCGGATTGCAGCTACAATTTTAGGAAGCCGGTTTGAGCCAATATGCGGATGCGTATCAATCAATATTTCTTCACTTGCACCATGTTGAACTAAAATTTGCAGTATTCTTTTTACGTCTCCTCTTTTGGTTGAGCGGGTATAAAGTTTTCCATCACTGTATGCTCCTGCGCCGCCTTCCCCAAAGCAATAATTTGAATCGGGATTAATAAGATGCTCCTGCTGTATTGCCCTTATGTCTCTTCGTCGTGATTGAACATCTTTTCCTCTTTCAATTACAATAGGTTTTATGCCAAGTTCAATTAATCTAAGAGCGGCAAACATTCCCGCTGGTCCAAATCCAATTACAATAACTTTTTTATTTGATTTAACCGGTTTGTAAAAAATACGCTGAGATGTTTCTTCCGGTTTTTCATCAACATAAACATCAAGTAAATATCTAAAAACAGGAAACTTACTGCGAGCATCAATAGATCTTTTTCCCGGTATTACGGCAGATATTTTTTCTTTATCTATTTTTAGAATTGATGCGGATTTGAAAAGTAAAATTTCCGGGAGATTTATTTCTTCAGGTCGAACTGTAATTTCGATTTGCTTTTTCATACCGTCCTCTAATTATGAGGAAAAGATTTTTAGTTTTAAAAAATTGCTTTTGTAGATCCGCCATCAACCTGAATAGTGGTGCCAGTTATGTAACTTGCTTTTTGTGATGCCAGAAACAATATCATTGCTGCAATTTCTTCAGGTCCGCCAAGTCTGTTCATAGGAATGTCCTTAGCCATCTCAACTAATATTTCTTCGTGAGATTTGCCCGATGCTTTACCGCGATTAACAGCTAATTCATATGATCTATGAGTTAAAGTATAGCCGGGGGCAACATTGTTAACGGTAATATTTTTATTAGCAAACTCATTGCTGATTGATTTTGCAAACCCTGTAACCCCGGCACGCAACGAATTTGAAAGAATTAAATTATTAATCGGCTGTTTAACAGACACAGAAGTAATATTAATAATTCTTCCCCACTCCTGCTCAATCATCGAAGGTAAAACAAGATTACTAAATTTTACAACACTCATTAAAACTTGTTTAAAGGCATCTTCCCAGTCGTTTTCGGATAGTTCCTGGAAAAAACCCGGGACAGGTCCACCGCAATTATTAACTAAAATATCAACCTTACCGAATTGTTCTTTTACAGCATCATAAAAATTTTCAATATCCTTTTGCTGATTCAAATCGCAGATGCCCCAAAATGCTTCAATGTTATATTTATTTTTTATCTCTCGTGATGTTTCTATTAACTTTTCTTTTGTACGTGAGCAAATGGCAATATTACAACCTTCTTCAGCAAAAGCTTCTGCTACTGCTTTGCCAATTCCTGTACTTGAAGCAGTTATTAATGCAGTTTTATTTTTTATTCCAAGCTCCATAGTCAATCTCAATTTTTAATTTTTAATTTCCGAAACTATTCTGGCTGTATCAAGTGCAATAACAAGCTCTTCATTTGTAGGAATTCTCATTACCGCAACTTTGGATTTATCTTTAGAAATTAATTCATCGGAATTTTGATTTTTTAATTCATCAAGTTCAATCCCAAGAAATCCCATATCCTTACAAACTTCTTCCCGAACTAAAGCTGCATTTTCACCAATTCCGCCTGTAAAAACTAAACCGTCTAATCCACCCATTGCAGCAGCGTATGAACCAATATATTTTTTAATGCGGTATGTAAAAACTTCAAATGCCCATTTAGCGCGTTGTTGATTATCATTTACAGCGGCGATAATTTCTCTCATATCACTACTTTCACCGCTAATTCCTATTAATCCGCTGTGTTTGTTTAATAAGGTTTGGGATTCGTTTAATGATAATCCCTCCTTGCCCATAATATAAAGAATTACTGAAGGATCAAGATCACCACTTCTTGTTCCCATCAGCAAACCTTCAAGAGGCGTAAAGCCCATTGATGTATCAATTGATTTACCATACTTAACTGCTGCCATACTGCAGCCGTTTCCCAGATGAGCAGTAATTAATTTTAGATCTTTTACATCCTTATTCAGTAATTCTGCGGCTCGTTGAGAAACGTACAGATGCGAAGTACCGTGAAAACCATATCTTCTGATTTTATGTTTTTTATAAAGCTCATAAGGAATTCCATACAAATATGCTTTTGGCGGCATTTGAGCATGAAAAGCAGTATCAAATACTCCGCATTGAGGTGTGCCGGGTAAAATTCTCTGGCAAGCCTGAATACCTTTTATATTAGGTGGATTGTGAAGTGGTGCAAGTTCGATATTATCCTGCAAAACTTTCATAACTTCATCGGTCATGTAAACAGAGCCGGAAAAAGTTTCACCTCCGTGAACAACCCTGTGCCCTATTGCTTCAATATCTTTTTTATCATCAATAACACCATGGTTTTTACTCAGCATTACTCCAAGCACATATTCAACAGCAATTTGATGATCTAAAATTTCACCAACAATTTTTATTTTCTCATCATCATAGCGTTGATGCGAGAGAACTGCCCCGGTCATTCCAATTCTATCAACTAATCCTTTTGCCAATGCAAGTTTTTTTTCAGTATCAATAAATTGATATTTAATTGAAGAACTACCGGAATTTAAGACAAGTACTTTCATAAAATTAATTCCATATTACTAAAATTTTTCAAATGCTTTTTTAATTTATTTTATTACCGTGTTCATCGTATTTAAAAATACCTTCACCGGTTTTTTTGCCTAATTTTCTTTCGCGCACAAGCTTTCTTAGCATCGGGTTAGGTCTGTAACGGGCTTCGCCTAAAGTTTTCCACAAAGTTTCCATCCATGTTAAAACTTCATCCAGACCCATCGAATCAGCCATTTCCAAAGGACCATATTGAAAATTATATCCAAGTTTCATAGCTGTGTCAATATCGTTTGCCGTCGCAATTCCTTCAAGCAATATGTGCATTGCTTCGTTAATTAAAGGTACAATCGCCCTTGTAGTAATAAATCCGGGATACTCATAAACTTCAACAGGAGTTTTACCTAATCTGGAAGCAAATCTTTTTACAATTTCAACTGTTTCATTTGATGTGTACAAACATTTAACTAATTCTACAACGGGAATTTTAGGAACAGGATTAAGAAAGTGCATTCCTATAACTTTGTCTTTTCGATTTATAGTCTCTGATATTTTTGTTAAACTTAGAGTTGATGCATTTGATACAAAAATCGCATCTTTTTGTACAATTTTATCCAACTGTTTAAATACTTTTACTTTTGCATCAAAATCTTCCTGGATGGCTTCTATAATCAACTCACAATCTTTAACGGTTTCGATGTTTGTTTCCCATTTTATTCTGCTAAAGATTGCTTTTTTATCTGAGTTGGTCATTGCCCACCGTTTAATCTCACGATCAATGCTTTCTTTTAGCCGAGCTTTAGCATTTTCAAGATGTTCGGTATCAACTTCAACGATGATAACTTCCATTCCCTGCGATGCAATAGTTTGTCCAATCCCCTGCCCCATAATGCCTGCACCAATTATTGCAACATTATTTATACGATCATCAATATCATTAGCTGATTTCGATGACTCAAGTAAATCTTCTAATCTTAATTTTTCATCCTGCATAAAAGTTCCTTTTGTGTTTCACTAAATATTTTTATGTGAATACTTTCGAGTTTGGGAAAATGTGGGTCGCATTCAATCATTACTAAGTAACTGTATGTTAAACTATTTTTTGACCTGAGAATGTGCGCAAATAAATAACGTCCTCAACATTTAGTAAGTTGATTGCTAATACTTCACTATCAATGTAAATTAATTGTATCCTTTTTTTATCTCAATTCTCTAGTAAATCATAATTTTGATTATAAAATTAGCAATAAAAAAGGGGCTGAACAAAAATGTATTTAATATCTTAAATTAAGCAAGTTTTTAATTTACTTATTGACTCTTATTTATTTTCGGTTAAATTGGTTCTTGAGAGAAATAGAAACTCTTATGAAAAACCTTCGAATAAATAATCCACACCAAAAATTAACAGCATATTACTGCAACAGAGGTAGGCACTGATGAAAATATTATTTGTATATCTAACTGTCTTTCTTACTTATGGATCGACTAACTCGCAAGATTGGCAATTCCTCGGCTTAGAAAATGAGAGGATATCAAACATCGCTGTTGATTGGTCCGATCCTGATATCATTTATGCTGGCAGCGGTGGTGACTTTACAACAGGTGAAGTCGGAAGCTTTATTAAAACAACTAACAGAGGTACAACCTGGGATACCTTAGTTACTGGTATAAGTGTTACAGATATCGACATCAATCCCAAAGATCATGATATGATTTTTGTTTGCTGCGGTGTCAATTTATTAACAGTCCAAGGAATACTAAAAACGACAGATGCTGGATTAACCTGGGTTTGGGCTGATTCAGGGATGACAATTACCTGGGAAGTGGGACCTACAATATTAGAATTCTCACCCAACCTCGATTCAATCATCTATGTGGCAGTTGGCGGCGCTTTTCCTGGCAATTTATACAAGTCAACCAATTATGGCATATCCTGGCAAGCAATTGGGAACAATACTTATCTCCGGGACGGTGTTGCCACTATTGCAATCAACCCACACAATGATAATGAAATTTATTGTGGTACAATTATGAATGGTTTTCATCTCAGAAGTTCTGATCAAGGTAATACCTGGCAAACAACAAATCTAAGTAATGTTTACTCGACAGTATCATATAATGGATTTAATAAATATGATACAACAAAAGTTTTTGCTAGCGGAGGTGGAATGACTACGGCAGGGCTACACTATTCGACAAATCACGGTAATGATTGGGTGAGAATAGCTGAATATTTACCCTATACCGGCGGTACAAATAATATTGCATTCGTTAAAAAAGGATTGGATACTAAAATTTTTTTATTAGATAGTGGTCTTGTATTCACAGGTTCCGATTTCAATTCCTTGAAACTAGTTGATGGAATTAGTCAATTCAATCCTGTAAAAGAATTTGAGATAGATACAAACAGTAACAGACTTTACATTGTAGCAAATGGAATCTTTTATTCTGATATAGTAGCTGGAACAACTGAAGAAGAAATAAAAAAAGAAAATATTTCTTATCAGGAACCAGTAATTACTATTTACCCCAATCCAACTAAAAACAATACAACTATAAAATATAAAGTTTTTGAATACTCTAACGTTAATATTTCAATTTTTGATTTACAGGGAAGATTTATTGCTAAAATAGTAGACGACTATAAAAGTAAGGGAATACATGAAATTCATTTTAATAGATATTTTTCTGAACTAAATCTTTCGAGTGGTGTATATTTTCTTGTCTATCAAAACGGAAAATTTTTGAATTCAACTAAATGTTTAATTATAAAATAATAACATACGAAGTGCAAAAATGTTTATAGCGATTCGACATATGATCATGTTTTTAGCGATAATGATTTTGTTCGATCAAAATTATTCAATTTGTCAGCAAACAATTAAGCAAAATTTTGAAAATGGATCTTATATACAGGGACAAATTTGTGTTATTAAAAAACCTAATTATAGATTTGAAATGATGGCAAATATTTTTGATAAATATGATGCCACTGTCGTTAGAAATACAGAGAGTATAGGTTTAAGTTTAATTCAAGTGACTAAAGGAAAAAATATTTTCGAAATAATTGAGGATTTGCAAAATGAACCTGCAGTTGCATTTGCAGAACCAAATTATTTATTAAGTGCGAATTTTGGCGTTAATGATCCACATTTTACAAGCGGTAAGCAATGGGGATTAAATAATCTTGGGCAAATCCCCCCAGGCGGAACATCAGATGCAGATATTGATGCACCTGAAACTTGGGATATATCTATGGGTTCTCAAAACATAAAGATAGCAATTCTTGATTCAGGAATACCATTGGTGAATGGTATATTATCACACGACGATTTAAATAATACAAATAGAATTGAGATAGGACCAGACTTAGTTTATGGTACATTTGGGTTAATTGATCCCGACCCAACAATAAAAGATTTAGTGGGACATGGAACTCATATAGCTGGTATTGTAGGTGCTGAAACAAATAATAATACTGGAATTGCAGGTATCGCCCCAAATTGTAAACTACTGATTATTCAAATTGGTGATATTCGTTTGTATACAACAACTGAGGTTATGGCAAATGGTATTGCTGCAGCCGTAAATTTAGGTGCCAACGTTATCAATATTTCTTATGGATCTTTTTTTAATATATATGCCGTTGAAGCTGCTATAAGAAATTTAGCCTTACCAAATAATGTTTTAGTTATTTGTTCAGTAGGAAATGACAATGGCGAGATATTATATCCAGCAAGGTATTCGTCTGAAGGCAATGTTTATCCCTATGAAAATGGTTACCCAAACGTTATTGCTGTTGGTGCAACAAATCAGTTTGATGAAAGATCAAACTATTCTAATTTTGGTTATGCCCTTAATGTTGTAGCCCCTGGGGGTAATGGTGGTACCTTCGATGAAGATGATATATTTTCTACACTACCAAATTATTCTGTACCTAACTTACCTTTAAACTATGGATACGCAAATGGTACATCTATGGCCGCACCATTCGTTACAGGAATTGCAGCCTTAGTAGTTTCTGTTAATCCAGCTCTTACAGCAGGACAGGTAAGGGATATAATTCAGCAAACAGCAGATGATAAAGGTGCAACTGGAAGAGATGATTATTTTGGATGGGGGCGTGTTAATGCAAACCAAGCAGTATTATTGGCATTAGCTTATGCAAACAAATCCACAAATTACTATGCAGGCTACAACAATGCACATTTAATTGAGCGTGGTTATTCTGGCAAGCTTCACGAAGTATTTCATAGTGGAGGAGAAATTTTCTATCGCCGTAGCAACAATAATGGAACAAGCTGGGAAATAACCAAAAGATTAAGTTCCGGTAATGGTGCAAATGGAGCACCTTCAATAGTTGCCGGATATAGTGATGTTCTTTGTACAGTTTGGCAAAACAAAATTGATAGTCGTCATTACAATATAATGTATTCTTTAAGTTCTAATATGGGCACAAGCTGGACAACAGCAGCAATTGTTCCAGGATGCTCAAATGTTTACGTTTCACTATACCAAAGTAATGATTATTCCGGTTCTGGTCCAACACCAGTAGTTGCCAGTTATTTCCGTGGTGGTTGTGAAGGAACCCCAAGTTTTTTAATGGTTTATGCGGCAGAAAATGGTTTACATTATAGGTATGCTAATACTTATAGTTCAGGCTGGTCAATTCCTTCAAACGATATTGTTCCCGGCAGCAGTGGTTCAGATTCGCAAATTTGGTTCCCAACTCTTGCTTCATATAATAGTCAGGACTTACGGGTAAACTTAATGTATGGTATTCGTTTTGGGTACCCAAATCAAATATACTCACAAATATTTAATGACGATTATCCTGATGGAAGTTGGACAAGCAGAGTAGCAATAGATTGGTTGGGGGATTACAATCGGTATCCTTCACTGTCACTTGATTATTCAAACAATACTTTAGGTGTTTGGAGTGGGCATAATGGAAGCAATTATGCTATAAGATTTAGGCAAGGTTTTGCTGATGGAACCTGGAGCAGTTGGGAAAAAGAATGGTCACTTTCAGGTTATGATTTATTTCTTCCTGTTATAACATATTATAATAAGGGTGGTTCTTACCCTTACGGGATAGATATTTTATGGCATTCATCTGCAAATCAAATATTTCAAAAAAAGTACTATGGTCTTGGAGATAATTGGATACCTGCTGATCCGAATACTCAATTATTAGCTTCAAACGGTTTATTTGTAAACATTACTCATGAAAGACAAAATACAACTGTGCCAAGGCAAACATGGACTGACCAATCAACTTCACCTACATATTCAATTATTTATAATTCTTCTTATTTACCTAAAGAAGAACTATTAGCTGGCGGCGAAATTAGACGGGCTGCTGAAATAGCTGACTCAGCAAATAATTCTCATTTAAGAATAGAACTCAGCCAGCCGGTTGTTAAATTAAGTAATGGTGAAAGTAAAATAATTCCTTTTAAGGAATATGACTATATAGCTAAATTAGATTTATCTCTGTCAAATGTATTTGATTACCTGCAGACTGAAGTATCAGCTATACCTGACGATGCAGAATCAATTTCCTTGAATGTTGGAGTTAAATCTTGTCATCCGGATACTCTTGCAGATGGTTCTGTAAATAAAAATATCGAAACACCTTTTAATGATATAAGTTTTGAATTATTTGCAATTGATAATACAAGCAAGGTAGAACTTATAAGTGCAGCTTCTCAATCTCTAATTAGTTCGTCCGGCATTCACAATTATATACAGCGATATACATTTAATTCACAATCATTAAAAGGGAAAGAAATATATTTTCTGCCCAAGGTGAATCTTGGCGGGTCATTCAATCCAGATAATTTACGTTTTGGATTAGTAAATGTGTCAATTGAAGAATTATCTTCACTTGTCAAAGATTCTACCATAATTAGCAGTTCAATCCAATTGCCTTTAGATTACTATTTAGATCAAAATTATCCCAATCCATTTAATCCGACAACTTCAATTAATTTTTCTTTACCTAGAAACGAATTCATAACTCTGAAAATTTTCGATATTCTGGGAAGAGAAGTTGCTATACTTGTTAAAGAAGAAAAAACAGCCGGATCTTACATATTTAATTTTGATGCATCAAAATTATCAAGTGGAATATATTTCTATTCAATTACAGCAGGAAATTTTCATCAAACAAGAAAGATGATTTTAACTAAATAATGTCTGTATGTGTAAAGGGTAAGTAAAAAACTTACCCTTTCTTATAACCTCAATTACACTTCCACTTTTTTCCTTTTTGACAAAGTTCTTTTATATTGTAAAGAGTAATTTTTTTATACAAACTTTAAATGAATCCATCAGAGGCTTTAAAAAAATATTTCGGTTATAACGAGTTTAGACCCGGTCAGCTTGAAATTATTGAAGAAATAATAAGCGGAAAAAGCGTATTAACTATCCTGCCAACCGGGGCAGGTAAATCAATTTGTTACCAGATTCCTTCTTTAATCAGTGATAATTATTCAATCGTAGTTTCCCCGCTAATCGCTTTAATGAAAGATCAGGTTGATTCGCTAAATAAGGTATCTGAAATCGCGGCTTTTATAAATAGCACGCGAAATTTTATAGAAACTGAAAAAGTATTAAATGATATAGCTTACGGAAAAATTAAATTGGTTTATGTTGCACCCGAACGACTTGAAAATACTGAGTTTGCACTTAGATTAAAGAATTTAAATCCACAATACCTTTTTATTGATGAAGCACATTGTATTAGTGAATGGGGACATAATTTTCGCCCAAGTTATACAAAGCTCAAGAATTTTATAGAGTTTACCGGAATAAAAAAAATATCGGCGTTTACAGCTACTGCCACGCCTGAAGTTGTTAAAGATATTTTAAAACAGTTAGGTCTAAAAAACGCAAAGCTTATCATAAAGGGATTTGAAAGAGATAATCTTTTTGTAAGTGCGGAAATAATTAAAAAGAAAAAAGAAAGATGCCTGGAATTAATTCACCGGCATAAATCGCCTGCAATTATTTATACATCTTCCAGAAAAAAAGCAGAGGAGCTATCTGAGTTTCTTCAGACCAATAAAATTAATTGCCAGTATTATCACGCAGGGCTTTCCCCCATCACCCGGAAGAAAATTCAGGAAGATTTTATTGAAGATCGAGTGCCGGTGATAATAGCCACCAATGCATTCGGAATGGGAATTGACAAAAAGGATATACGTCTTGTAATTCATTTTAACATGCCGGGCACAATTGAAAATTATTACCAGGAAATCGGCAGAGCAGGCAGGGACGGTAAAAACTCTTTTGCTTACTTACTTTATGATAACAGCGATGTACAAATTCATAATTATTTTATTTCAAATTCTTATCCCACAAAAGAATTAATAAAAAGTATTTATAATGCGATTTGTGATTCTGCCCAAATTGCAATTGGGAATAAATCTGACAAAGAAATTGGCATTAATCTCGAGTACATCAAACTTTATATAAAGCAGGATATTTCAAACGCACTGCTTTATTCAGCTTTTAAATATTTGGAGGATGCCGGATATTTAAGGGTAAACTCCGTTTATAAATCAACCAATAAAATTAAAATTCTATTCGAACAAAATCGCTTAAAGAGATTCATTAAAAAGACTTCCAATGAACTTATGAAGGGTATGCTGCTTTATTTGATAAAAAGGATTGGGAATGAAATCTTTACAAAACAATCACCAATAAATTTTGATGATCTGCAAAGAGAAACCGGTTTTACTAAAGAAGAAGTGAATGACACTTTAATTACTCTTGAGTACCTTGGAATAATAGAGTACAACAAAGCTAACGGAAAAGAAACAATTTCATTAACACAAGCAAGAATAGCATCTGATGAATTAAAACTTAATTATAAACTGATAAATGAATTATACATCAGCTCAAAACAAAAATTAGATAAGATGGTTGATTTTGTTTACACACAGGATTGTAGGTTTAGATATATTTTAAAATACTTTGGGGAAGATGCCGATCATTATTTTTGTGGTAAGTGTGATAACTGTTTAAAGGAAAATCATATCTTGGATGTTTCTTATAATTATCTCAAAGAAAATATTTTAGATTTACTTTCGAAAGCTTCCAATCCGACAAGTGAAAAAGAGATCATAGACATTCTAACCGGTAAAAATATTGATGGAAATTTTGCATCAATTAAAAATTATTCATCTCTTAACAAGCATAACAAAACAGACGTTATAAGATCATTAAGGATGCTTGAGAATGATGGCTTAATTGAGCAACAAAAAGCAGATAATAAAAGATTATATTTTTTACAGGAAAAATTTTCATCAGGTAAGAATATTTCTTTAGGGGATGAAAAGAGAGAATTTGATTTTGAAAAAAACCTTGAATTGTTTCATTTGCTAAGAGCAATAAGAGAGAAAGCTGCAAAAAAGTTTTTACAATCTCCGCATATTATTTGTCCGGATTCATTACTTTCAATAATCTCACAGGAAAAACCAAAAACTAAATCCGCATTATTAAGCATTAAAGGATTTAATGAAAGAATGTTTAACAAAATCGGCAATGATTTTCTTGAAGTTATCAATTCTTATTCAACAGAAGGAAATTCGGGTAAATCGAAGCACGAAAATATTCTTCCCGCAAATATTTTAGAAACTTATATGCTTCTGAAAAAAAATTATTCATTAGCTGAAATATCAAAACTAAGGGAACTTACTGAAGCGGTTATTTCCATGCAGATTGAAACAATAATTGATTATTTACCTGATACAGATATTTCATCAATTATAAATAAGGATAAACTCGCCCTGATAAAAAAGGAGTTTGAGAAAGGAAATATTTTATTAAAAGATTTGAAGGATAAATTACCAAAGGATTTTACATATCCTTTAATACGTATCGCTTTGGCAAAACTAAAGGCTTTACCTTTTTAGTTTTTGCCTTCAACGCTTCAATATGCTCTATAACTTTATCAAAAAACTTTGTCCATTTTTCCGGATCATTATTATAAGATTCTATTGTTTTTTTATAATCGTTTTCCGAGTAATGATATTTTGATAGCACTTTTTTACTTATCTGCTTTTGAAATAATGCAGATGTATCCTGCATAATTGTCATATCTGCATAAATTTTGATAAAATTTTCTTCGGGAATAACCTGGCTTTTATCACAGGAAATGAAAGATAAACAAACAATTATTATGACAACAAAAACTAATAGAATCTTTTTCAATTTCGATTCATCTTTTTACTTGCTTCAAATAAAACTTTCTTTTCTTTCTCAGTAAGATTCTGGTAACCGCTCTGGCTTATTTTGTCTAATATTGCATCTATTTCGTTTTGTGATATTTCAATATCTGAATCCTTATTTATATCATAAAACTTAGCATCTTCAACATTTTTTTCTTTACCCTTTGATCCCAAAGAAAAATTATCAAACATACTTTTCCCGGAATTAGTTTTTTGATAATTAATTTTTCTAAAAGAGTTTTTTAATGAAACATAGCTATTCTTATCAAACATAATATACAAAAATGCAAATAGCGCTCCTCCAAGATGTGCAAGATGTGCAACATTGCTGGCAGCGCTATCAACAGCCAAAAATTCAATTACAACCATAAAGCCTATAAAATATTTAGCTTTTATAGGAATTAAGAAGTAGAGGAATATCAAGCTATCAGGGAAGTACATTGCAAAAGCAATTAAGACACCATAAATCGCACCTGAAGCACCAATTGTTACAGCAGGAGCTCCATTTAACAATGGCGATAAGAACAAATGGAAAAGTCCTGCACTAATACCAGCCAAGAGATAAAATATTAAAAATTTTTTTGATCCCATAACATCTTCAATTGATGCCCCAAACATCCAGAGAGCGAACATATTAAAGAAAATATGTGAAAATCCACCATGCATAAATTGATAAGTAACTAACTGCCAAACTTGAAAATTAAATGGATGCCCTGTTGCATCCGAACCTGAAATTGGATTTAATGCAAACCATCGATTTAAGATATACCAGGCAGGGTATCCGTTAAAAGTTAAATTATCCATGAGGAGTTGTAAAAAGAATACAACTCCATTTATAATCAAAAGGTTTTTTATCACAGGAGGAAAAGAAAATAATCCTCCACCAAATCTGGGTTTATAATAATTACTCAAACTAATCCTTAATTTATTTTATATCATTTAGTGCAACAACGCCAGGCAATGCCTTACCTTCAAGGAATTCCAGCGAAGCGCCGCCGCCTGTTGAAACGTGAGAAACTTTGTCTTTCAATCCGGCTTTTGTAATTGCTGCAGCGGAATCTCCGCCCCCGATAACTGTGACAGCGCCTTTTGCGGTGACATCAGCCAAAACTTTTGCAATAGCATTAGTACCTTTTGCAAAATTATCCATTTCAAAAACACCCATTGGTCCATTCCAAACAATAGTTTTAGCATTCATCAATTCATTTGAAAATAACTTAATTGTTTCAGGTCCAATATCCAATCCCATTTTGTCAGCAGGCATTGAGTTAACACTAACCACTGTTGCCGGCGAATCATTATTAAATTCACTTGCAACAACAACATCAAGCGGAAGTAAAAATTTAACTCCTGATTTTTTTACATTTTCCAAAACTTCTTTTGCAAGATCAACCTTTTCAGCTTCAAGCAATGAAGTTCCGATTTCTTTTCCCTGGGCTTTGTAGAAAGTGTACGCCATCCCGCCGCCAACAATTAAAGTATCAACTTTTCCAAGAAGATTATTAATTACATCAATCTTACCTGAAATTTTTGCGCCGCCAAGTATTGCAACATACGGTCTCTTAGGATTTGTAATTGCTCCGCCAAGATAATCTAATTCTTTTTGCATTAGATAACCTGCCGCACAAACTTTAATAAATTTTGTTACACCTTCCGTAGAAGCATGTGCCCTGTGTGCACTTCCAAAGGCATCATTAATATAAACATCGCCAAGTTCTGCTAATTGTTGTGCAAACTCAGGAACATTTTTTTCTTCTTCTGCGTGAAAACGCACATTTTCAAGAATCAAAACGTCACCATCTTTCACAGCATCAACCATAGCTTTTGTTTCAGCGCCGATACAATCCGGCGCAAGTATAACTTCTTTACCAAGCAGCTCACTTAATCTTTTAGCGGTTGGTTTTAAACTGTATTTAGGATTTGGTCCGCCCTTAGGTCTTCCTAAATGGCTCATCAAAATTGCTTTGCCGCCATCAGCAATAATTTTTTTAATTGTTGGAAGTGACTCGGTAATTCTTGTATCATCTGTAATATTTAAATTTTCATCCAGTGGAACATTAAAATCAACGCGAACAAGAACACGTTTTCCTTTAAGTTCAACTTTATCAATTGATAGCTTATTCATTTTTTCTTCCCTGAAATTTTAAACAATGTTTTATATTAAAAAGGCGATCCGTTTAAGATCGCCTTAAATAAATTATTTACATTTTCGCAACTTTTAGTAAAAGGTCAACACATCTGTTTGAATATCCCCATTCATTATCATACCAGCTTACAATTTTAAAGAATCTTTTTTCATCTTTAAAATTATTCTGTAACGTTGCCAATGAATCATAGATTGAAGAACGTTCATCGTGATTAAAATCTGTTGAAACAAGTTCTTCGTTGCAATAACCAAGAATTCCTTTCAAATAAGTTTCTGAAGCTTTCTTTAGCAGACCATCAATTTCTGTAATTGAAGTATCTTTTGCTGCACGGAAAGTAAGATCAACAACTGAAACGTTTGCAGTTGGAACGCGGAATGACATTCCTGTTAATTTTCCTTTAACTGCAGGAAGAACCTCGCCAACAGCTTTTGCTGCACCTGTTGTTGAAGGAATAATGTTTATAGCTGCTGCTCTGCCGCCTCTCCAATCTTTCTTTGAAGGACCATCAACTGTTTTTTGTGTTGCTGTATATGAATGGATTGTAGTCATAATTCCAACTTCAACTCCAATTCCTTCTTTCATCAAAACGTGAACAACAGGAGCTAAACAGTTTGTTGTACAGGAAGCGTTGGAAATTATTTTATGTTCCGGTTTTAACTCATCATCATTAACGCCAATTACTACTGTTTTTACATCACCTTTGCCTGGTGCTGAAATAATAACTTTTTTTGCACCTGCATCAAGATGTCCTTTTGCTTTATCGGATGCTGTAAAAAGTCCGGTTGATTCAATTACATAATCAACGCCAAGTTCTTTCCACGGAAGCTGTGAAGGATCTTTTGAAGCGATAATACATTTTGTCTCTTCACCATTTATAACAAGAACATCATCAACTTCAAGATCAGCTTTGCTTTTCTTTGAAGAAATTTCACCTTTAAATGTTCCGTGAACAGAATCATATCTTAATTGGTAAGCAAAATATTTAGCGTCGTTTGTTACATCAACAAGAGCAACCAGATCAATCTCTTTGCCTAAAACGCCTTTATCTGCCATTGCACGTAAAACGAGTCTTCCAATTCTTCCGAACCCGTTAATAGCTACTTTAACTGCCATTTTATAACTCCTTTAATTGAATTTAATCTTAAAAATAAGCCCGCTCAAAATTACTTAAACAGCGTTTTATTATCAATGTAGTTTGTTATTAAATATGTGAATTTTAACACAAATTTTGAATTTACAGCCACTAAGAATACAGAGAATTTAATTTAAATGATTTATATTTGAATTGTTGTAAGAAAATTCCAATAAAATAATTTGAGGTTTATATGATTTCAGCAAAGATGCAAAAAGCGCTAAACGATCAGGTTAACGAAGAAATGTTTTCTTCTTATTTATATCTCTCTATGGCAGCATACTTTGAAGCTAAAAATCTAAAAGGATTTGCCAACTGGTTCAGAGTTCAATCACAGGAAGAACAAACACACGCAATGAAGTTTTTTAATTTCATTTTACAAAAAGGCGGTAAGGTTTCACTTAAACAAATTGAAATTCCTAAATCTGATTGGAAAACAATTCCCGAAGCATTTTCAGACACTTTCAAACATGAACAAAAAATTACAGGTTTAATTAATAAACTTGTTGAAGTTTCAATGGCTGAAAAGGATTATGCCACACATACATTTCTTCAATGGTTTGTAACGGAACAAGTTGAAGAAGAAGCAAACGTGGAAGATTTAATTCAAAAACTTGAAATGATTGGTGAAAACAAAAGTGGTTTGTATATGATTGATAATGAACTAGGCTCAAGAACATTTACACCGGATGCTGGATAGTATTAATTTGGGTTTAAAATAGAAAATCCTCTCAACACCTAAGAGGATTTTTTGGTTAATAATTTTTGAAATTTTTAATTTTTTACTTCTGCTAATGGAATTGCCGTATGCCTCATCGAATGAACTTTATTAGCAACTTGTAAATCAACTTCCTTACTTACCCTTGCTTCAAAATAATCTCTGAACCGTTCAACCATAAATTTTACAGGCCAGGCAGCGGCTTCACCAAGCGCACAAATTGTATTTCCTTCAATCTGGTTTGCAACGGTAACAAGTAAATCAATATCACTAATTGAACCCTTTCCGGCAATAATTCTGTTTAGAATTTTTTCAAGCCAGCCTGTTCCCTCTCGGCAAGGAGTACATTGCCCGCAGCTTTCGTGATGATAAAAATGTGCAATGCGAGCCAAAACTTTTACAAGGTCAGTATCTTCATCCATCACAATTATTCCGGCTGTACCAATTGATGAGCCTGCAGCTTTTAGAGATTCGGCATCCATCTTTACGCCTTCAAGTTGATCACCGCGTAAGGGAGGCATAGATGAACCGCCGGGAATAACGCATAGAATTTTTTTGTTATTAGGAACCCCGCCAGCATAGTTATAAATAATATCTGTTAACAAAGTACCCGAAGGCAATTCATAAACGCCTGGTTTGTTTACATGTCCGCTTACACCAAATAAAATAGTTCCCGGATGTTTAGGTTCACCGATTTTTGAAAACCATTCCCAGCCTTTATTAATTATAGCAGGAATGTTAGTAATAGTTTCGATATTATTAATCGTAGTTGGACAACCCCATAAACCGTTTTGTGCCGGGAATGGAGGTTTAACTCTTGGGTATCCTCTTTTCCCTTCTAAAGAATTCATTAGTGAAGATTCTTCACCACAAATATATGCTCCGGCACCTTTGTGAATATAAATGTTACAGAAAAACTCTGTTCCAAATTTTTCCTTCATTGCTTCACCAACATAACCGGCAGCATAAGCATCATCTAAAGCTTTCTGCAATAACTTTATCCACTTATGATATTCGCCGCGGATATAGATATAAGCAGTTTTTGCACCGATAGTGTAACAAGTAATTAATATTCCTTCAATTAACTGGTGAGGATTATATTCAAAAATCTGTCTGTCTTTAAAAGAGCCCGGCTCGGATTCATCGCCGTTTACACAGAGATATTTTGGTTTATCTGTGGTCTTCGGCATAAAACTCCATTTAAGACCGGTAAGAAAAGCAGCACCGCCTCTTCCACGCAAGCCTGATTTTTTTACTTGATCAATAACATCATCAGATGATTGTGAGAAAGCTTTTTTTGCAGCAGAGTATCCGCCATTCTGAATATATACATCAAGAACGTGAATATCTTTTATATCGGGTAAAACTATTTTTTCCATTTAGTTGATGTTCTTAAGAAAATTTATAATTTCTTCTACTTTATCTTTTGTCAGATTTTCATAATAATCTTCATTAACAGCTAACATTGGTGCACTTCCGCAACTTCCCATACACTCAACTTCTTCAAGAGAAAATTTATGATCTTCTGTCGATTCCATATTATCAAGTCCCAATTTATCCTTAACCTGATTCCAGATTTCATAACCGCCCCGCAACATACAGGAAACATTTGTACAAACCTGGATATGATATTTGCCCATCTGTTTTTGATGATACATTGTATAAAATGTAACAACACCAAGTACATCTTCAGTTGTCATATCAAGAATTGTAGAGACTTCTTTAATAACTTCATTCGAGATATATCCATTTTGCTCTTGAGCGATATAAAGCGTTGCCATTACAGCAGGTTTTTTTACGGGATATTTTTGAATTTCTTTATTAATTCTTTCGATATTTTCAGGTGTAAATTTAAATTCCATATTATATCCTTATTTGTCCGCTTCTCCCATTATTGGATCAATACTCCCTATGATTGCAACTACATCAGAAACCATACGACCTTTTATTAAGTGCGGTAAAGCCTGAATATGAATAAACGAGGGTGAACGAATTTTACATTTCCATGGATGTCCTTCGCCTTTGCTTACAATGTAAAAGCCAAGTTCTCCTTTAGATCCTTCAATAGCATGATAAACTTCACCAACCGGCGGATTTATTCCGAAATTTACAATCATAAAATCATGAATAAGTTCTTCCATTTTGGAATATACCTCAGCTTTTTGCGGAAGAACCTGTTTTGGCAGATTAGCTTTTATTTCCCCTTGCGGCATCATTTGTAAAACTTGTTTTATTATTTTTGCACTTTCTCTAATTTCATCAGAACGTACAAAGTAACGCGCTAATGAATCTCCTTCAGTATAAGTTGGAATTTTAAAATCAATTTTATCATATTGCAAATACGGCGTTGCTCTTCTTAAATCAAATTCAACCCCACTTCCACGAAGGTTTGGACCTGTAAAGCCATAACTAAGAGCCTCTTCTTTTGAGATAACACCAATTCCATCAAGCCGCTCAATAAAAATTCTATTTGTATTAAGAAGTCTTTCACATTCAGAAAGTTTGTCGTCAATCTCATCAACAAACTTTTTGGCTATAGCAAGAGCCTCTGGTTGTGCATCATTAGCAACTCCGCCAATGCGTGTAAAACTATTTGTAAATCTTGCACCACAAAGAATATCCCATATATCTAATATTTTTTCACGTTCACGCAATGTCCATAAAAATACAGTTAAAGCGCCAACATCCATTGCAAAAGATCCTATAGCAACAAGATGCGATGCAATTCTTGTAAGTTCAGCAATCATCATTCTGATGTACTGAGCGCGAATTGGGACTTCAATGCCAGCTAATTTTTCAACAGCTAAAACCCAGGCAACATTGTTTGCCATTGGGGAAATATAATCCAGGCGGTCAGTATGAGGAATAAATTCGTAGTAACTCATATTTTCTGCCATCTTCTCATAACCACGATGAAGATAGCCGACATCAGGTACACATCCGACAACAGTTTCACCATCCAGCCTAAGCAATAATCTTAAAACTCCGTGAGTTGCAGGATGTTGAGGACCCATATTAAGAACCATCTCATTTTCCAGAGCGTCTTCAATGGTTAAATCACTATCCTCTAATAATCGTTCTAATATTTTGGGGTTTACGTCGTCTTTTGTTAATCTATCCATAAAATTTTATTTCTTTGGTAATGGTAATGAGCCGGGAATACCTAGTAGAGGGAAATCCTTTCTTAGAGGATGATACTCAAATTCTTCCGGCATATATATTCTGCGAAGATCCGGATGGTTATTAAATTTAATCCCATACATATCATAGCATTCTCTTTCCTGCCAGTTGGATGCCTTCCACACTGAAGAGACGGTATCAATATTACAATCCGCTTCATCAACATCCGCTTTTATTACTAAACGGAAATTGTGTTTTAGAGAAAAGATATGATATACAACGGTAAACCTGTTTTGTCTTGTTGCCCAATCAACTGCAGTAATATCTTCGGAAAGTAAAAATTCCAGTTCGGGATCTTCTTTCAAATACTTGCAAATTGGATTAATAAATTTTTTATTAACCTTAACACTTAGTTCTCCTTTATATTCAGAAAACTCAGGTTCAGCTTCGGAAAAATTCTGTTGTAACTTCTGTGAGATTAATTCTTTCAATTCCATATTCAATTATTCTGGATTACATTTAATTTGGGAAGTTTTAAATTTTGAAACTCTCTTGCACGCGTCCTTCCGATTTTATCCTGAATCTGAATGAGAGCATTTAAAAGATTATCGGGACGAGGAGGACAACCGGCAACATAAACATCAACGGGAAGGAATTGATCGATTCCCTGTACAACGGAATAAGAACGGTACATTCCGCCACTGGATGTACAAGCACCCATAGCAATTACCCACTTAGGATCGGACATTTGATCATAAATTTTTCTAACAACGTGAGACATTTTATAAGTAACAGTTCCGGCAACAATCATCACATCGCATTGACGTGGTGTATATCTCATAACTTCAGAACCAAATCGTGCAATATCATATTTAGGATCTGCCGCAGCCATCATCTCGATGGCACAGCATGATATTCCCATCGGCATAGGATAAACTGAATTTTTTCTGGACCATGCAACTATTGCATCAAGCTTGGTAACAAAAAATCCGTCACTATTTAGTTTTGCTTCTAATCCCATTTTAATCCGCCTTTCTTATATACATATAGGTATCCCAACTCTAATACAATTAAAAATACAAGCATCGAATAGAAAACAGAAATTCCAATTTCATTAAACAATTTTTTGAATTCAACTGCCCATGGATAAACAAAAATAACTTCAAGATCGAAAATGATAAAAAGCATAGCTACAAGATAATATTTTACTGAAACCCTCTCGTGTGTTGTTCCGACAGGCTTCATTCCACTTTCATAGGTTGAAAGTTTTTCTTTGTTTGGTCTTTGCGGCCCAAATATTACTGAAGAAAATACAGTTGCAACGGCAAATAAAACACCAATTGCAAGTGCAATCAATAACGGGATATAATTTTCAATCATTTTTTTATCAAAATTTTGTGGTCAAAGTTATCCAAAATATGTTTGATTGTCAATTTAAACAATGGGTACTTACTCACAGCTTTTTTGCTCAAATTTGATTTTAGAGAAGTTTAGATCGGTAGTATATTGTTATCGGAAACATTATAATTGTTGCAGGATTTTGATAAAATGTAAAAGAGTATTTTTTGGAAAATTTGACCAGCAAAAAATATAAATCCTTCCTAACCCCATCATTTTTATTATTTGCTATTATTTTATGCATTAATAATTCAAGTTATTCTCAAACACGCGTTGATAGCCTTGAATATCTTGGCAAAATTTTAAGAGCTAATTATTTCAATACCCGATTAGAAAAACAGCTAAATACCTTTTATTTAAATTCCCAATTTTTTCTATATCAAACTTTAGAAGACTTTACAATAAAGATAAATGAAAATTATGCCTCAACATTCATACGCAGCGTAAACCCGAATACAAAGGATGAACAACATCTTGATATAAATGCAAAATATAATCTGCATAAAAATATCTCATTGGGAATTTTAGGAAGTAGTTCCGTACTTTCGGATAACCGGTCACTCGGAATAAATGAAACTTCTGTTAATTTTGCAACTTTATTCAGTGAATTAAGACCTATAGAAAGTTTAAAGATTAATCCTTTCGGAGGCTATTCAAACAATAGGCAAATCGGCATTACAGATAAGGGACCTGTTTACGGATTAGAGGGACTGCTTGACAGCTTAGTTCTATCTGATATTGAAATAAATTCAGAGTTGAGATTAAAAAACGAAGATATATTACCCAGAAGAAATCTTTTAAGATCATATGAATTGGAAGTTTCCAATGAATTTGAAAGAGGTGTTTCAAACACGATTAGAACTGTTTTTTCTCAAAGTCATAAAGATTTTTATATAGATACCGACACCTTAATATCCGAACAATTTAACATCAACAAAAACATTCAAAGCAGAACAGAAACTGCTTACCAGATTTACGATAGATTATTTTATAATCAGTTCCTTGATATTTTTTCTCTCGATTTAAGTGGCGGAATAAATTGGAGAAGTATTGATCGAGATACAAAATACAGATTAGTAAGTTTAGCTTCCACTTCATCATACGATACAAAAATTGATGAGTTAAAATTAGAAGTTGACGCTATAACCAGGTACACATCAAAGTCTTTTAATATGTCTTTCCGGTTTAATTATTATGAGAGAGATGAAAAGAATACCCCTAAAAGATTAGAAGGAACAGTTGAAACATTATATGATCAACAGTTAGAAAAAGAAACACAAAAAAATAACAATTCAACAAGGGCTACTTTGTCTCTGTTTGGAAATATAAGATTATCTTCAAGCGATGATTTATTCTTCAGTCTGTATCAAAGCAAATTAAAATATGATACACAGAGTAGTTTTAATGATGATGATCGGGATGAAATTCTTTCAATAATAAGATTACGATATTTAAAAAAACTTAGTCCATATTTTTCTGCTTTCATTAATGCTGAGGGTACCTACGGTCATACAGTTTACCTGTTTGCCGGTAAAAGTTCAAACAATAACAAAAATAGAATTTTAAGATTACGCACCGGCGGAGATTATCAAGGTTCAATTATAAAATCTTTTAATGGATTTGAGGTTTCAGCAAATTATACCGTTTATGATTTTGAAGATATAATTTCAAGTTATCAGAGTTATTCATTCAGGCAATTTACTGCCGTAGATTCTACTACTATTAAATTAACAGATAAAGTTAACCTATTTAATTATGGTTATTTAAAGTTGTCTGAAATCGGGGATTTTAAATGGAATAATTTTACTTCGCGACCTACAAGATTTTTAAAAGAAATATATCTTGAACCAAGGTTTGTATTAAAAATTAAGAAATCCATCTTTTCCGCCGGTGTTAGATTTTTTATGCTGGATACTTACAGTTATGATAAAAAAACAAAAATACTTGAATCTGAGTTTGTTAGTGTTGGTCCAATAGCAATTATGGATTTGTTGATTTGGAAAAAATTAAACATGGTTTTTAGAGGTTACTATGAATTTATTTCGAATACCAACGTACCGGATAAAGAACAGGCAAGTTTGACAATGCAGGTAAATTGGAAATTTTAGCTTAAACTGATATATTGATAATAAGCAATAAATAAAAGAATAAATTGGCTAAATCAAACTACTATCTTGAAATAGAAAGCAATCCGAATAATCTGATAATTGTGGAGGAGTTTGTAAATTACTTTGCAGTTGAATTGGGTTTGAATGAAGAAATAATCAATGGATTACTGCTTTCCGTAACTGAAGCAACTACAAATGCGATTATACACGGCAATAAAAATAACAGTCTAAAATTAGTAAGAATTTTTGTAACAGTTGAAAATTCCGTCCTTACAATAAAAATAAAAGACGAAGGACATGGATTTGATCCTTCAAAAGTACCCGATCCAACAAACCCTGAAAATCTACTTAAAGATTCCGGGCGCGGATTATACTTAATGCGCGTTTACATGGATGAGATGAAAATTAATGTTACACCCGAAGGCACCGAGACAATTCTAAAGCTAAAAATATAGTATCTTAAATTCTTTTCATTGCATCTACTTTTACACTTCTCTATTTTAAATCAAAAGATATTAATTCATTTTAAACATAGGAGAGTAAAATGGCACGTAAAAAAATTTCGCTTATAGGCGGCGGACAAATTGGCGGTGTTCTTGCCCAGCTAATTGCACAAAGACAATTAGGTGATGTTATGATGTTTGACGTGGTTGAAGATTTACCGCAAGGTAAAACTCTTGATATTGCAGAAGCTTCTCGTGTTGATGGTTTTGATTCAAATGTAAAAGGCACAAATGATTACAAAGATATCAAAGGTTCCGATCTTATTATTGTAACCGCAGGTCTTCCGCGTAAACCGGGCATGAGTCGTGATGATTTACTTGTAACAAACGCAAAGATTATGCAATCTGTTGCAGAGAATGTTAAAAAGTATGCGCCTGATGCAATTGTAATAATCATATCAAATCCGCTGGATGCAATGGTTACTCTTTTCAAAAAGATTACCGGATTTCCTGAAAACAGAGTTTTAGGACAAGCTGGAGTTTTAGATTCATCCCGCTTTTCCAGTTTTATTGCATGGGAGCTTGGTGTTTCAGTAAAAGATGTAAATGCAATGGTTCTCGGCGGTCATGGTGATACAATGGTACCGATTGTTCGCTACGCAAACGTAAATGGAATTCCTGCAATGGAATTGCTTGAAAGAAAATACAACGATAAAACAAAAGCTGCCGAAGTAATGAAAGCATTAGTTGAGAGAACAAAAGCTGCCGGCGGTGAAGTTGTAAAATTGTTAAAAACAGGATCAGCATTTTATTCACCTGCATCTGCTGCAGTTGCAATGGCAGAAGCAATTATTTATGATGAAAAACGTGTGCTTCCTGTTTGCGCTTTGTTAAAAGGTGAATTTGGCATTGATGGATATTATGTAGGAGTTCCTGCAGTGCTTGGTGCAAATGGAGTTGAAAAGGTTATTGAATTTGAACTTGATGCGGAAGAAAAAGCCTTACTTGATAACTCGGCAAAAGCGGTTAAAACATTAGTTGCTGATATGGAAAGATTGGGTTTTTAAATAGTCTTATTTTTTCCAAAAGTATAATAAAAAACCCGGTTCATTTCTGAATCGGGTTTTTTAATAAATGCTATTTAGTTAAAGTTTAATTTA
>JBAQCL010000102.1:0-16267 GCA_049294175.1 Ignavibacteriaceae bacterium
TTCAAGATTGCCAACCCCATCATATTTCAGTACGTGAACCCTGCCTCCATTTGAATAATCAGTTGCTAAAATTTCTTGTTCCCCATCCCCATCTGCGTCAGCAACAATTACTCTTCTTACACCCAAATCATCAAAATATGGGACAGAGGTATCAGGCGCTGCACCTGAAAAAGCATTATATGTCGCCATTGTAACAGCATTAATTGGTGTTTGGGCATGTGAATTCGATATTATCAAAAGAGCCATCGAGCATAGTACAAGAACTTTTTTCATTTTACCTTCCTTCTAATATTAATAATGTGGAAATTGTTTTTATAATGATTAAAGAATTAAAAAAACAGATTAAATATTGGTCATTATGTAAGCAGATTCAATTGCCTTTTGATGAATGCCACAGCAATGTTAATAACATTGCAACTATTTACAATACATGTTATCTATAATTGTTAAAAATTTCAATATAAAATACAAATAAAAAATAATTTTTTTATAATTTAACCTTAATTAATAACATAGGAAACACAATGGAAAAAAGAATTTTAGGCAAAAACGATCTGGAAGTGTCTGCAATTGGTCTTGGCTGTATGGGAATGTCTGAGTTTTACGGTAAAACAAATGATAATGAATCAATAAAAACAATTCATCGTGCATTAGAACTTGGGATTAATTTTTTAGATACTGCCGATATGTACGGTGTTGGCAAAAACGAAACACTTGTTGGTAAAGCAATAAAAGGTAAACGTGATAAGTTTGTTATTGCAACAAAGTTTGGAAATGTTCGCGGAAGCGATGGAAGTTTTCTCGGGATCAACGGAAAACCTGAATATGTTAAACAAGCTTGTGAAGCCAGTTTGAAAAGATTGGATATTGATGTTATTGATCTTTATTA
This sequence comes from Ignavibacteriaceae bacterium, assembly GCA_049294175.1. Classification (GTDB taxonomy): domain Bacteria; phylum Bacteroidota; class Ignavibacteria; order Ignavibacteriales; family Ignavibacteriaceae; genus IGN3. Next base: position 890 of record JBAQCL010000102.1, read on the forward strand.
CCAGCACAGAGTTGATCCAACTGTTCCGATTGAAGACACAATCGGCGCAATGTCTGAATTAGTTAAAGAAGGCAAAGTGAGATTTCTTGGTGTGTCCGAAGCAGCGCCGAATACGATTCGTCGTGCAAGCAAAGTTCATAAAATTACAGCTCTGCAAACTGAATATTCTTTATGGACAAGAGACCCTGAAGCAGAACTTTTGGACTTATGTAAAGAATTAGGAATTAGTTTTGTCGCTTACTCACCTTTGGGAAGAGGTTTTCTGTCAGGAAGATTTAAACCAAATGAGGAAATTCCCGAAGGTGATTATCGTAATGCACACCCACGATTTCAGAAAGAAAACATTGATCATAATTTTAAATTGGTTGAACAGCTTGAAGAAATTGCGAAAGAAAAAAATTGCACAACTGCTCAATTGGCTCTTGCATGGGTTTTACATCAACGTAAATATATTATTCCAATTCCGGGAACAAAAAGAGTTAAATATCTTGAAGAAAATGTTGCTGCTGTAGATCTAAAATTATCTGATAGCGAATTGAAAAAAATCAGCGAAGCAGCGCCATTAGGATTTACAAAAGGTCTTAGATATGCAGAACAGGCAATGAAAGCAGTAAATAAATAGAATATTGCATATAATATTATGATTGATTTTAGGCAATTGTTTACTTACGCTAATCACCGATGAAACATAAAATAATTACATATTTCCTTTTATCGGTTTTTCTCTTTTCAACAATTGGAATTCCAATCAGTTTGCATCATTGTAATATGATGCATTCTGTTTCGCTAAAATCATGTGGAATGTGCGAATAGAAAGCATTAAAATGTTGTGATAAGGACTTTGAAGGTCATAAAATCAGTTCCATAAAGGGAAGCGCCTGCTGTGATTCAAAAATTATTGCAGAACCTTTGGACGAAAAATATGTTTCATCTTCCCTTGATATACAGAAAATTGATTTAAAAGTTCTTGACGTAGCTTTGACCTCAGAAAATTTATAATCGGAGATAGTAATAAAAAAAATTATTACCTCCGATATTTCTCCGCCAAATACAAATTCAAATCAAATATACTTATTTAATTTCGTTCTTCTGATTTAATACCATTTCTTTTCCGGTTCATTCCATATTAGGATAACTACATCCGGACGAAATGATTTTTTGTTATTAATAAAATTGTTTTAGGAAAAGAAAATGATAGAAAAAATAATTGATTGGTCCGCCAACGACAGGTTTATCGTAATACTGATTTATCTGATTATTGTTGGTGTTGGAATTTATAGCGTAATAAATTTACTTGTAAAGGTTTGCCGGATGTAAAAGCGGTTAGGGCAAATTCTATGTCCGGAATGTCTTTTGTGTTCTTAATAATTTTTGTTCTGCTATTATTAACTCTTAAAGATTATATGGAAGCTGGTGTTGTGATGCTCTTAGTGCCGTTTGCACTAATCGGCGGTATTTACATTATTTATATTATTGGATATAATTTTCCAGTTGCTGTCTGGATAGGATTTATAGCGCTGTACGGAGTTGCTGTTGAAACCGGAGTTGTGATGGTTGTTTACCTGCACGAAGCACTTGATAGGAAAATTCGTGATCATCAAAAGGATTAAGAGGCGCCCTAACAATTAAAGATATTTATGATGCCACAATTGAAGGTTCAGTTTTAAGACTAAGACCAAAACTGATGACAGTTGGAACTTCTATGGTTGGATTGATTCCGGTTATGCGGGCAACCGGAACGGGCTCTGATGTTATGAAACCTTTAACCGTTCCATTAAAAGGCTGATACACAAATGTCATTAGCAGAAATTGAAATGATGATCGGTTTACCTTTAAAAAATAATTTAACTTCAAAAGGAGTTAACTAAAATGATTATGAAAAAATATTTAATTATAGCTTTAGCACTTATCTCAATTTTAAGTTTTAGCTGTTCTAACTCAAACGAGAATGAAAAAACTAAATCAGGTAAAAAAGAATATTGGACTTGCCCGATGCATCCTGAAGTTCATAAAGATAAATTCGGTTCGTGCCCGATATGTGGGATGGATCTTGTAAAAAAAACTGAGGATGATAGCGTAGAAACTGGTAATGATGATAGTATGAAAGAAATGTTAACGTTAAGTAATTCAAAACAGGTTCTTGCAAATGTTTCAACTGTTAAAATAAAAAAAGAAAGATTGCTTAAAGAACTTTCAGTGCACAGCTATCTTGATATTGCAGAGCAAAATTAAAAAACAATTCCTGCAAAATTTAACGTAAGAATCGAAAAACTTTTTGTTGATAAAACCGGAGATTACATAAAAAAGGGTCAAGCTTTGTTTGAAGTTTACAGCCTGATCTGGCACAAGCCGAAAATGAATATCTGATTGCTTTAAACAATAACAGCGATAATAAATAATTGATAGAATTATCAAGAAAAAAACTTGAGTTGTTCGGTTTAACATCAAACCAGGTTGAAGAAATAAAAAATTCCGGGAAAATTAATTTAACTGTCACATATTATTCGCCAATAAGCGGAACTGCAATTGAAAAGAAAGTTCAGGAAGGAATGTATGTAAATGAAGGAACTGCAATTTATGAAGTAGCAGAACTTTCAACATTATGGAATATAGCCGAAGTGAACGAAACTGATCTTGCAAACATAAAAGTTGGAAGCAGTGTTAAGTTAAAATTAAATGCCTATCCCGGTGAAGAATTTTCCGGCAAAGTAATATTTATTTACCCGGTTGTAAATCCTCAAACAAGAACTGTAAAAGTAAGGAGCAAATTTTCAAGTTATAATAACAAGCTCAAATCGCAAATGTACGGACAGACATTTTTTAACAGCGATGATGGAACAGGTTTGGTTGTTCCTTCAGATGCAATAATGTTTTCCGGCAAAAGAAATGTTGTCTGGGTAAAAACCGCAGATAAAATGTTTGAAGTAAGAAATGTACAGGTTGGTCAGAAGTACGGGGATAAATATCAAATTCTATCAGGCTTGAATGAAGGCGATGAAGTTGCCGTGACAGGCGGTTATTTAATTGATTCTGAAAGTCAACTTAAAAATGGAATGGCTTCAGAGGATAAAAATATAAAAGATAATTCATCTGAAACACAAAACAACGAATTAGAAACTAATTCATTAAAACATAATAATCATTAAAAGAAAGGTTCGATAAAATGGAAACAACAAAATCAAAAATTGCAAAATATTTTTTAGCCTTGATTGCAATTGTTCTATTTGTTCCGCTATGGGGTTGTGGAGAAAATCATCAAAACCATGAACAGACGTCGGAAAAGGAAACTCAAGCTAAAGTGGATTCATCAATTATCCGCACAGGAGTAATTGATTTAGAAATGATCGACACAAACAAAGACGGCAAAGTTTATCAGGATCCAATGGATTGGAATGTAATTTCTGATAAAGCTGGTATTTGTCCGCTTTGCAAAATGACTTTAAAAGAAGTTACACTTGCTGAAGCAAAGGACAATCTGGTTAAAAGCGGATTTGAAGTAAAGTAAGATCAATTTCGTTTTCTTAAAAATAGTGCGACCTTTAGTTAACAAAACCCCTTTATTTAACGTATCGGGGTTTTTTAATTCCTAAAAAAATATTACTAATTACCCCCAACCATTAATTATTTATTTTAGTCTAACCAATTAAGAAAAGGTAAACTTAATGACATTAAGCGAGACAGAACTAATAATGAAAGCACAGAACGGTGATCCTATGGCTTTTGAGGAGTTAGTATATCGTTATGACAAAATGGTACTTAAGCTTGCTATGAAATATTTTGGTGATTCTGATGTTGCAAAAGACATTTACCAGGAAGTTTTTATAAAAGTTTATAAAGGACTTAAAAACTTTCGGTTTAAAAGCGGATTCTCAACCTGGTTGTTTAGAATAACTTCAAATGTTTGCATAACATACAAGGGAGATAAGAGAAACATGCATTTATCAATTGATGCTGAAGATGATTCAGAAGTTGAAAACAAATTTTCTGCAAATGAAGATGCATCACCCGAACAGCAGCTAATCAATAAAGATTTTGGACAAAAAATTAATGAGGCAATAAAAATATTATCGCCCAATCAAAAAATGAGTTTTTTACTAAAGCATTATGAAGGTTATAAAATCAGGGAAATTGCTGAGATGATGAATTGTAAAGAAGGCACTGTAAAAAAATATCTTTTTGAAGCCGTAAGAAAATTAAGAGTTCATTTAAACGGAATTTATTAAAAGTGTTTGGAGAATAGAATGACACATAATGATTATAAACAGATGATTCAATTTTATCTTTATGATGAACTGGGCAAAGATGAAAAGGTATTATTTGAAAAACATATTAAATCTTGCAAAGAATGTGCGGATGAAGTTGAAGAATTAAAAACTTTGTTTAGTAAAATTTCTGTTGGTGCTAAGGAAAGTATTGATGATAATATTATTACAGAACTTCGCCAGGAATTGAGATGGGCAATACGAAGGGAAAATTTAAAAACTAATATGTTTAAACAATTTTTTGAAAAGTTTTCATATTTGATAACAAAACCTACCGGATTGGCGTTTAGCGGAGTAACAATTTTGTTGGTCGGAATCTTGATAGGTTATTTATTTTTCAACCATAATATACCTTCAAATCTGATTCCCGTTAATGATGCAGAAAATGTTAAAAATAGCATCGATAACAATTTGATTATCAATAATATAAAGTTTATTGATTCCGATCCTTCCGACGGTGAAGTTGAGTTTACTTTTGATGCGGTAAAACATAATCGTATCAAAGGGAAAACGAGTGACCCTGAATTACAGAGTATTTTAACTTATGCAATCCTGAATGAAAAAAATCCAGGTACCAGGTTAAACTCAATCAATGTTATCAATGCAATCCAATCAAACAAATTTGATGCAGAAATAAGAAGCGCACTAATTCTTGCAGCTAAGTATGACTCGAATTCTGGTGTGAGAATGGAAGCCCTAAAATCACTAAAAGTAATGCCGATTGATAAAGAGATTAAGAATACTTTGATTTATGTTTTGATGAATGATACTAGCTCTGGGATAAAGATTGAGGCAATTAACAGTTTGGTTGAAGCTGCAAAAAAAGGATTTGATTTTGATAGTAATGACTTATCGCAGTTACAAAAACAGGCAAATGCAGATGCAAACAATTATGTAAGGTTTCAGGCAACAAATATTATAAAGGAGTATTAAAATGAAGACTCAATTTATTTTTAAATTTTCTACAATATTAATGATTTTTATTCTAACAGGATTTATATCATTAACAAATGCAATTGATAAAGAAAAAACATTTACTGTTTCCAAGGGAGATAAATTGGAAGTACTACTCTCGAACGGAAATATTAAAATAAATACATGGGATAAATCTCAAGCTTATATAAAAGCATACAACGTTGATGAAGATGATCTGCAACAATTAAAAATTGAGCAGCGGGGGAATAAAGTTTTAGTGGATTTTAAGGGAGGAGATTCAGAGGATTTTTATCTTGAAGTTTCCATCCCGGCACAGTTTAATATAGAACTTGCAACCGGTGGTGGAAATGTTGATTTGAATGGGAATATTACCGGAAGCACTAAAATTTCAACCGGCGGCGGAAATATTTCAACACTGTCTTTAAATGGTCCGACAAATATCAGCACTGGCGGAGGTAATATTAAAATTGTAGATATAGGTGGAAAACTTTCTGTGTCAACCGGCGGCGGAGATGTTTCAGTAGGAGTTGTAAATGGTGAAACTGAAATATCAACCGGCGGCGGAAGTATTAATATTAAAGAAGTTAAAAGTAAAGTTGAAGTTTCAACCGGAGGCGGAAATGTTACAATCGGGAATATTAACGGGATGGGAGAAGTTGCAACAGCGGGTGGTAATATTTCAGTTGGTAAAGTTTCGGGCAGCGTTGAATTATCAACTGCCGGCGGAAATATTTCTTTAAATGGTGCATCCGGCAAAGTTGAGGTTGCAACTGCCGGTGGAAATATTAGTCTAAAAAATATTTCAGGATCAATTAAAGCCAATACTGCCGGTGGAAATATTTGGGCTGAATTAAATCCCGATGGAATTTCTCAAAGTGAATTAAATACTGCAGGTGGTGATATTAACTTAATATTACCTTCAAATGCAAAAGCTACGGTTATCGCTACTGTTCATATTAAAAAGCATTTAAGTGAAGCTGAAACAAATGAGCTTATAAAATCTGATTTTGTGGTAACTACTGTGGATTTGAATTCGAGAAATTTAACGAAAAGGTTTTCTATCAATGGCGGAGGATCCGTAATTGAAATGAACACAGCCTCAGGCAAAATAACAATTAATAAAAAATGATTTTCTAAAACCACCTTGTAATGTTCTAATGGATTAATTGCCAGGTGGTTTTCTATATTCGCTTAAAACCATTTATCACCCTCAACAGCCACTAATTAAAATCTGATATAAAAAAGTTTTTTGTTTATCTATTATTTCGTATCAAAAAATCAGATTGTTCATATAAATAAATATTCGATTCAAACACAACTAATTAATGGTTAGTTAAGTCTAATAGCTATCACATAAATATAACCTATAACTTTAAATGAAATATTATATACTCTTAACAATCATTTTTATTTCCAATACAATATTTGCCGTAATTAAAAATGATTCTACTCAGACAGTTACAGCATACAAATTAGATAAACCAATTGTAGTTGATGGAATATTAAATGAGTCAGTTTATTCAAATCCTGCAGTTACTAATTTTACTCAAAAAGATCCTGCCGAAGGTAAACCTGCAACTGAAAAATCGGAAGTTTGGATTTCATACGATGAATCAAATATTTATTTCAGCGGAAGATTTTATGATTCCAATCCGGATTCAATAGATGCAACATTAATGCGCAGAGATAATGTAGTAGAATCAGACTGGCTTTGGATTTATCTCGATCCCTATAATGATGATAGAACAGGATATTATTTTGCAGTTAATCCGGCAGGTTCAATTTGTGATGGCACTTTATATAATGATAGTTGGGATGATAATTCCTGGGATGGTATCTGGGAAAATAAAACTAAAATAAATAAAGATAGTTGGACTGTTGAAGTAAAAATTCCATTTACCCAATTAAGATTTAAAGAATCAGAGCATATGGTTTGGGGAGTAAATATTAATCGTGATATAAAACGTAAACATGAAATGTCTTTTTATGTTATGGTTCCTAAAAAAGAAAGTGGTTTCGTTTCTCATTTTGCAGACTTGACAGGATTAGAGGGAATTAGAACAAAACAAAGATTTGAAATACTTCCTTATGTTGTTCAGAAGGCACAATATTTAGTGCACGATTCAAATGACCCGTTTTACAAATCAAATCAATACAAAACCTCACTCGGTGCTGATTTAAAATTTAGTTTGGGCAGTAACTTAAACATTGATGCAACTTTTAATCCTGATTTTGGACAAGTTGAAGTTGATCCTGCTATTGTGAACCTTTCAGCTTTTGAAACTTTTTACAGTGAAAAAAGACCATTTTTTATTGAAGGCGCGAATATATTTGAATTTGGATATGGCGGCGCAAATAATAATTGGGGATTTAATTTTAGCGTACCCGAACTTTTTTATTCTAGAAGAATCGGTAGAGCACCACAGGGCAATATAACTAACGCAGGTTATGTTGATTTCCCTTCTGAAACAAGAATATTAGGTGCCGCAAAATTATCCGGCAAAATTGATGAATCATGGTCTATCGGTGCTTTAAGTTCTGTAACTGAGAGAACCTTTGCTTCGATTAAAACTGATGGAGATGGTAAAATAGAAGAAGAAGTTGAACCGCTTACACACTACGGAGTTTTTAGAACTCAGAAAGAATTTAATTCGGGTAAACAAGCAATTGGTTTAATTTTTACTTCGGTAAACAGAGATATTTCTAATGAAAATCTTAAAAAAAGGTTGAGTAATCAGGCATATACATTTGGCGCCGATGGATGGACTTTTTTAGATGCGGATGAAGCCTATGTAATAACGGGATCTGTTATTGGTTCCTATACGTCTGGATCAAAAGATTATCTTATAAGATTACAAAAACAACCATACAGATATTTTCAGAGACCGGATAAAACATATATGCCGCTTGACAGCAATAGGACTTCTCTCTTAGGAATATTTTCACGCATAATGATAAATAAACAAAAAGGGAATTTTTATCTTAACGCAGCACTTGGTACAATTTCTCCCGGCTTTGAATATAACGATCTTGGTTCTCAATGGTTTGCCGATAGAATAAACGGGCATTTTGTTGCCGGTTACAGGTGGTATGAACCGGATGGAATTTTAAGAAAAAAAGGTATTTATCTGGCTTATAATAAATCTGCTGATTATGAAGGAAATGTAAATAGGGATGGATTTTATTTAAGTGCAAATGCAGAGTTTACAAATTATTGGGGAACGAGTGTCAGTTCTTCCTATAATTTTAAAAGTAATTCGACAACCTTAACAAGAGGAGGTCCAACAATAAATATTCCACAAAATTATGCTTTAAGTATAAGTGCATATACGGATAGCAGAGGGGAAATTATTTTTACACCTTATGCTGATCTTTGGTGGAACAAAATAGGGAATAATGAACAATATTTCGGATTAGAGGTTGAATGGAGACCCAATTCGCAAATTAGTTTTACTATAGAACCGGAATATTCGTATAATTATACATCTTATCAGTGGGTTGGTAATTTTTCTGACAGCTATGCTACAAGCACATACAATACACGTTATGTTTTAGCTGAACTTGATCAAAAAACTTTATCTGCAAACATCAGGCTGAACTGGATATTTACTCCGACTTTAAGTTTGCAGTTATATGTTCAACCGATTTTATCTGTTGGAAAATATAAGGACTTTAAAGAAATAGTTAACCCCCCGACTTTGGATTACAAATATTACGGCGAAGAAAATTCCAAGATCATTTACGATGAAGAATCAGCTATGTACATTGTTGATCCCGATGGCAATGGTTTTGCGGATCAATTTAGTTTTTCAAATCCTGATTTTAATTATAAATCTCTCAGAGGTAATTTGGTTTTAAGATGGGAAGTTTTACCCGGTTCCGTGTTTTACTTTGCATGGACTAACAGCCGGACAAATTTTGAAAATCCCGGTGAATTAAATTTCAAACATGGTTTTAGTGATCTTTTAAAATCTGAATCTGATAACATATTCCTGGTTAAATTTTCATATTGGTTTAATTTATAGTTAGCTAATATTTTATAGATATAAACAAAGCTTTAACTCTTTAACTTTTAGCAAATGTGAAGACAAAATATCTTCGCATTTTTTTTATTTATAGAACAGCTCTAATTCTTTACTTACCCGAAACAACCATGGAATTATGATGTCCTTTAAATGATTTTTAGATAAATTACACGCAAGATTAAACACTTGTTTTTAAATGACTGAAGAAATAACCTTCATATTAAATAATGAACTTGTTTTGGTTAACATAAATCCTGCAGTTGTGTTGCTGGATTTTATAAGGAAGCAAAAACATTTAACGGGAACAAAAGAAGGATGTAAAGAAGGTGATTGTGGCGCTTGAACAGTTTTAGTCGGGCAGATTAAAAATGATAAACTTGAATATCATACAGTAAATTCCTGCCTCCTTCCGTTAGGCAATGTTAAAAATTCGCATATTGTTACTATTGAAGGTTTAAGCTCAATCAATTTCACTCACATTCAAAATGATTTTATAAAAGAAGGCGCTTCTCAGTGCGGATTTTGTACTCCCGGATTTATTGTTTCGCTTACTGGCTATTTAATTAATCATAAGGTTTACGAGATTGATCAAGCTTTGAATTCAATTGCTGGGAATATTATTAATGCTTCACCAATCGGTGATTTAACAATTTTCTTCCTTGCGTTAAATGCTTCAGTTGTTATAAACGATGGAATTAAACAGAGGAAGATATTCTTAAAAAATCTTTATAAAGGTTATAAAAACTTAGATAAAGCAGATAATGAATATCTTGAATACATTGAATTTAAATTGCCCTCAAAAAAATTTTATTTTAATTTTGAAAAAGTTTCAAAACGGACTCACCTTGATATCGCAAGTGTAAATTCAGCAATGTACGTTGAAGTAGAAGACAATATTATTAAAAGTATTTGCATCTCTGCCGGAGGAGTTTCACCTATTCCGCTTTATTTAGAAAAGACCTCAAAGTTTTTATTTGGAAAACAAATTTCAGAAAATACAATAATCGAAGCACTCCCGATCATACAATCTGAAATATCGCCGATAAGTGATGTAAGAGGCAGTGAAAATTATAAGCGATTATTAATAAATCAATTATTTAAGGCTCATTTTATGGAATTTTTTCCCGAAGATAATCGCCCGCAGCTAAAGTGCCGGCAGAACCTGTTGCACTTATATACGCACTTAGTTTTTGATTTTCTTTTTTGATTTTATTAAACAGGTTTTCAATCGTATATCCGGTAACCTCATTATGCCAAACCGCATTACCAAACTGGTCAAACTGGTTTAAGATAAGATATTCATCACTTTCAGCTTCAAGCTCACGACATTTATCGTAAATTTCTTTTACGTTACTTTCACATCCGTGTGTTGCATATACTTCAGCGCCAATTTTTTTTAACCAATCAAATCGATCTTTGCTCATCTCCTCAGGTAAAATTGCAACAGCATGAACTGACAGAAGAGCAGAATTAAATGAACCACCACGGCAATAATTTCCTGTTGAAGGCCAAACTGCTTTATGATATTCGGGATCTAATTTACCGCTTACGAGATATGGAGCTAAACATCCGTAAGTTGCTCCAACTTTATGAGCACAGGTTGGAAAAAATTTACCAACAAGACCAACTATACGCGTTTTAACGCCTGTTATTTCACGAGGAATTTCAAAATAGTTTATTCCACCGATACGCCCGTTAACAGGATTATTACGCCAGTTTATTCTGAATAAATTTAATGGGTTAAGTTCCTGTAAGTCGATTTTTTCTAATTTCTTCGGGATGGATTCCGGGATAGTATCGGGATGTTTCAGTTCATTAAAGGTTGGTAAAATAATATTCTGTTGTTTGCATCTTTTGATTGTATTTTGCAAATATTTTTTATTTTCAATTTCCTAGTTCCAATCAAACATATTTGCTCCGCAGTATTTTGTTTAAATCTAAAGCAGTAAACATTTGTAAAACTGCATAGCAAATATACAATTCGGTTTTTACAGATAACATCATTTTATATTTCCAAAACCCTGATGTCGTTTTTAGTTAAGCTATATTTTTTCAAAAAATTTGGAATGAGATAATCTCTTACTACAAAAACAAGATTTATGTCTTTGCCTTTATTTAAATTATCTATGATTTCACTTACAGCAGGCTCTAATCCTTTGTTATCCATTTCGAGCTTACCTACTTCATCAATTATTAACCATTCCGGTTTTCTATTAAAAGAGATAAGTAATTGTGACTGTGCCCATTCAAAAACATCTGCGCTAAATTTATAATCACCGATTGAGATAATATTTTTTTGCGCAGAGTTTTGTATGATTTCCAAAAGTTTAATTTCGCCTGATGAAATATGTTTAATATATCTTTTGCCATTAATTACCGGCTGAAGAATTCCATCAACATCAATTTTATTATTTATCCATCCAGTCAGCCTTGTGGTTTTGCCGGTATGAACAGGACCGGAAAATAAATAAATCCGGCTCATTCAAAATTAAAGTTAGTTAAGAGTAATGCTAATAATGTATAGCTTAAGAAATAACGGTACTTTTGAAAAGCTTTGTGTTCAGAAGATTTTATCCAGAAATGGCGGATAACATTTTTAAAATGTGGAAGTATGGACATTATTTCCTCAACATCTTCAGCATAAATGTTTTGATGTTTCTTTAAATATTTTTTTGAATAATGCATAAATAGAGGGGCAATATAAAAATACCATATAAGTGTTATGATTATTGCTCTTAAAATCATTAAAGCAACATTGGCTGCTTGATTTGCTCCAATACCGGGAATCAGATAAGATAAGATTATCAGTGCTACGGCAAGAGCTAAATAAAAAAAGCTACGCCTTTTCTTTTTAGAATAGTTGCCTTTCTTAATTTCAGTTGAAGAATATTTTATTTCTAATTCGGATTTTATATTTATTAAATCATATTCGTTTTTGTTTATAGAAGATGTTATCCAGTTTGGAATTCTTCCGGCAAGAATTCCCCAAAATATTCCGGCGGCAAGATGAATAAAAACATAAATTGAAATTAGTATAAAACTGAAATGAATAGAATCTGCATTTTGTCCATTAATATTAAACTGCCTGGCGATAAAAGTTACGTAAGCATCTATCGACTGCCAGAGTGTGTTTCCAAATACAATCGTGTATATTATTATTTTTTGAAATCCAAAAAATAAAAGAGTGGTAATGCTTAAAACAAAAGCAGAAAGCTGAAGATGTTTTTTATTGTTAAAAAAAATCTGACCTAATATTCCTTGCAGCAGAACTGAAAAATATGCTGCAATCGGAGTATAGGGGCTAACAATTCCTTTTACAATCAATACAATTATTGTTGCTTTTATAATAGAAGTTTTTTGCTCTGAAAAAAATGCGATTAAAGTTATAAAAATAATTGCGGCTCCGCCTACAAAAATTCCGGTTATAGGAATATGCAGTGCATGTAAAATACCGCCAAGAGTAGTTTCACTTAGCGCCCAAAGTGCAGTAATACGTTTTACCGCTATGGATTTATTCACATTTCCTGACTCTAAATCGTTTCCTTTGATCATAATTTCAGATGTAGTGGTAAAAATTTTATTTTCCAATAAATAAAAACTAAACTATAAATCTACTTTACGCAAAGACATTATTTTTAAAATAATAAGGATTTTATTAATGTTTATGAATTGTAATTGGTACTACCGGTAAATTAATAAGTGATTTACGATAAAAAGAATATCTTAAATGTTATTGCTTAAATTTTTACAAGCAGAAATAACTGTAATTTTAATTTAGCCTTCAAAACAATATTAAAATAGAGTTAAGATAAATCTTGTCATTTCGTTTATTTCCTATGCAAAAACAACAGTAACCTATGTTGAGGCTGAGAATGATAAAAACGCACAAATAAATATTTCACTAAAGCCGTGAGCTATTGAATTAACGAATGAGATTGCTGGTGGTTGGCAAAATATCCAATCAATATGAGAAACAGCATTATTAAATCCGACACAAAATGCGATCAATTAATTTTACGCCAAAAAATATTAGATAAAGTTGCAGCATATAAACGATTTTTAAAAATACAGATACTCCAGATATTTATATTTTCTAAATTATCGTTCCAGGATTGAAAGTTAACGCCGTCTTTACTTATAAACATTCCTTTATCAAAAGTGGAAAGAAAATATAATTCGTTATAAAAAATAATATCCGATGGCATGCAATCTATAATTGGTTTTCCATTAAGATAAAGTTTATTTGTCTCAATATAATCTTTCCCGTTTAAAAATTTTATTAATCTGATTTTTGAACCATCATTTGGTAAAGCTCTGTAAATCTTCCAGCCGGCGTTTATTGATTTTACATAAACTTTATTGTTTTCAAGGCCGGCGTATAAATCATTTTTATCATCTACACATAATGAAAAAACATCAACGGAAAATTTTATTTCTTCAAATGAAGATGAATCACCTTTAATATATAACACTCCGCTTCTTCCAAACTCTTCAAGTCCCCAAACAGAAAATCCGTTCCAGTTAACTGCACATCATGCTAAATCATTTTTAGGATTTAGATAAATTTTCCAATCGACAATATTTTTTGTTTTTGCATAACCCAAAGTAGTCCAGGCTTCAATTGAATCCCTATTGTTTAAGACCTTTAAAATTGGAGATTTATAAACCGGGAACCATTGATAATAATCAATACTGTCTCTTCTTACTAATAAATATGAATCGTTTACGGTTTTATTATAAGTGCAGTACAAAGAATCTTTATAAACAAAAAGATTAGTGAAATTACTCCATAAATGCCAAGTATTATCCTTTTCCCAGATTGAATGTTTTAATGACTTCTCTGATTGTAAACTATCGTTTTGCGGATAAATATTTAATGATTGAATAAAAAATAAAATGAAGTAAACTATAAAAATATTTTTTATATTTTTTACAAGCATTAAAAACTTTCGATAAATATATTTTGTTTATTCGTATAAAAATAAGCAATGCATTAACTCAATCTGATTTTTTTAGATTATTTAATTATTAAAAATCATTCGCTTAAACATCATTTGATAAATGTTTATCAAATTAGATCAATTTTGCTTCTATCTATTAGGAATGCAAAATTATTCCTTCAATCCAATTCAATATGATTAAGAAAATAGATCTAAATATTTTAGGCAACTTTTTTTAAGTGAAAGACTCAAGTAAAATTTACATTAATTTGCTAAAATCAGATTGTTAACATTCTCTTAATATCTATTTAACTTTTTAGTAATCTACTCATAACACTTGGTTAATTTTATAACCTTAGCTTGCCGCACAATTCATTAAAGTTTTTTGTGTGTTCAAAGTTCTTCGGGCATTTATTATCAAAACATTTTCTGTTATAAAAAACAATAAAAATATGAAGCATTGTTAAAAACTATTTCCATTTAAAGCAATTTAATTTTTTGATAAACATTCAGTAACAGTTACTTAATCTTCAAAACTTAGATTGACTTTATACATTTCAATAAATATTGCGAGGGTTCTTGAGTGAAAAGATTTACTTTATTTTCAAAATTACTTCTTATAATCTGGACTCTGTTATTTGCACAAGGTTTTACCCAAAATAATGGGGTGCTATCCGGGAAAATTGTTGACTCACAAAATGGCGAAATAATTATAGGTGCAAACGTACTTGTCGAGGGAACGACATTCGGTGCAGCTACAGATTTAGACGGTAAATATCTTATAAAAAATATACCGGCAGGAAAGTACGATATAGTTGTAACATACATTTCTTACTCCATGACTATTATAAAAGATGTTGTAATTAATAATAATCAAACAACAATTCTTGATCTTGCTCTCAAATCCGAAGCTATTCAGGTAGATGAAGTAATGGTTATTGGTGAGGCTTCAAATCAGTATGAAGCAGCGTTACTAAATCAAAGAAGAAAATCTATACAGATAAGCGATGGAATTAGTGCTGAACAGATAAAGCGTTCAACTGATAATACAACTGCCGAAACTTTAAGGAGAATCCCAGGTTTAACTCTTCTCGATAATAAATATATATACGTTCGTGGTGTAAGTGAAAGATATAATGGTGCTTTATTAAACAATTCTCCCTTAGCAAGTTCAGAACCTGATAAAAAAGATTTTGCATTTGATTTAATTCCATC
>JBAQCL010000103.1:0-2605 GCA_049294175.1 Ignavibacteriaceae bacterium
TCCCAATACAGCAACGGAGTGACGAAGGCCGACTTCAACGCCTCCTATGCACAGGTCGCCCAGAACGACAACGATCTCAGGGCGACGGGTTTGATCGTCCGGCGCGTTCTCACCAACCTGGGTGGCAAAGTTGAGTTCGGCCTTTCCGAAAAAACGGTGGTTGGAGTTGGTACTTCCTTCGTCAAGACGAACTACGGCCCGACCTCTTATGTCGACAGCGACATCTGGTCCCTGCCGGTTGACGTCTATTACCAGGCCAGCCCGAAGCTCGATTGGAGCCTTGGCTATCGGTATCGCAGCTCGGATCTCGGCGGTGCGGCCCGCGACAGCAAGGATCACTTCCTCAGTCTCGGTGCCCGCGGTGAATTCACCCCCAAGCTGACCGGTCAGGTGCGCGCCGGCTACACCAAACGTTCATTCGATGTGGGCAGCGATGAAAACCTCTTCGGTCTCGATGGCAATCTGACCTATGCTTATTCGGAAAAGACCAGCTACCGGTTTACTTTCAGCAACGATTTCGGCAGTTCCGGCACCGGTGATTCGACCAAGGATTTCAGCCTCGGACTGAATGCCAGCAATCGCTTCACCGAGCAGTGGTATATCAGTGCCGGATTGAATTATCGCAAAACGGAATACTCGACCCGCACCGACGATTTCATCGATGGTCAGATTGCGGTGACTTACACCTACAACAACTACGTCAACTTCGGCGCCTCCATCACGTTGCGTGACAACAGTTCCGATTCGGCGGCGGCGGAATTCACCCAGAACGTCTTCACCCTGGGCGCCAACATCCGCTACTAAGCGCACATCATAGTTGCCAACGGAAGAAGGTCGTGGATCTTCTTCCGTTTTTTATTCCCCTGCCCATGCCTTTCCGCTTCAACCTACTGATCGCTCTTCTCTCCTTCGCCCTGCTGGGCGGGGTCGGCCGTGCCCAGGAGCAGTCGGCGGAGCAATCCCAGCCTGCGCCTGAATCGACCGATTATGTGCTGCAGCCGTCCGACCTGATCCGGGTGATGGTCTTTCAAGAGCCGGATCTGCTGCGCGAAGTGCGCATCACGCAGGAATATACGATCACCCTGCCCCTGATCGGTACCATCGACCTCAGGAACAAGACGGTCCGGCAGGCGGAGGAGATCATCCGCAGCCTGTATGACAAGGACTACCTCGTGAACCCGCAGATCAACCTCACGGTGCTGGAGTACACCCAGCGCACGGTCAAGGTCATCGGGGCGGTGAACCAGCCCGGGGCGATCGTGTTCCCGCCGGAGCAGAAAATGGGCCTGCTGGAGGCTATCGCCCGCGCCGGCGGCTTTTCACGGGTCGCCGAGCGACGCAAGGTGCGGCTGACCCGCACGCTCGAGGACGGCAAGACGGAGAATTACGTCATCAACACGGACGAAATGATCCAGGGCGCCTCGGCGGAGCAATGGTTGCTGACCAAGGGCGACGTCATTTTCGTGCCGGAACGAATCTTCTGAACTTGATCAACATGGATACAGCGCCAAAGGGGGACAAAGCGACCGGCTCGGCCGAGTCCTATCCCTACACCTATTACGGCACCAGCTACAGCGGCTACGGCGCGACCGGGTATGGTGGCGACACGCAGATGCAGCGCAGCATGCAGGATTACGTGCTGATCCTGCGCGAACGCGTCTGGTATATCGTCCTGGTCTTCGCCCTGGTTTTTTCCGCCGCCGCCATCTACACCTTCACCCGGATCCCGCTCTTCCAGTCCGTCGCCAGCGTGCAGGTGCTGCGCGGCGACCCCGTGGTCATGCAGGTGCAGGCGGTCGTGAACAACGACATCCGCTCGGCCGAGGACCTGAACACCCAGGTCAAGGTGCTTGAGAGCTTCGCCATCATCCAGCGGGTCTCCGAGCGGCTCGTCGGCGAGGAATTGAAGCAATTCCTCGCGCCCTACCGGAAGGAGGGCAGCACCGATCCGGTCAGCCCGGCGGAGATCATCTTCAAGAACCGCAAGATCGTGCCCGTCCGCCTGAGCCTGGTCCTGCAGGTGCAATACACCCATCCCGACAAATTCATCGCCTCGAAGGTCGCCAATTTCTTCATCGACGAATACATCGCCTACAACTCGCGCCTCCGCATCGAGGACTCGATGAAGGCGGTCGACGACCTGAAGGAGCGTGCCGAGCAGCAGAAGAAGAAGGTCGAGGAGCTTGCCATCAATCTGCAGAACTACCGGGAGAAGAACAAGCTGGTGTCCCTCGACCAGCGCAAGGACATCGTCACCGAGAAGCTCAAGGCGCTGAACGCCTATGTCACCCAGACGACCTCGCGCCTGAACGAGGCCGAGATCCGCTGGCGCCAGGTGCAGGAACGCAAGGCAACCCCGGCGCTGTTGCTCGACCTGCCCTTCATCTCCAGCTCGCAGCTCATCGGCCAGCTCGTGCAGCAGGTTGCCGCCCAGAAGATCCTCATCGCCCAGCTCCGCGACCATTATCGCGACAAGCACCCGAAGATGATGGAAGCGATGAATTCCATCGCACAGACCGAGAAGGAGCTCAGCCGCGCCATCGATTCGACCGCGGCAATGGTCGAGGCCGATTTCCAGACCGCCAAGCGCAACGACGACGAGGCC
>JBAQCL010000104.1:0-2741 GCA_049294175.1 Ignavibacteriaceae bacterium
AGTTCATCAAGTGTGAGATTATACATTATTTTCGGCTCATATTTCTTTTTACCAAGCATCTGTATTTTTCTTTTAGTTTTTATTTGCTCAGATAATCAAGAAACATGCCGAGTTATGCAACACACCCCAAAGGAATTGGGTTTGTTGTTATTTGAACAACATCAAAATACAAAAGTCATCCCAAATTTAAATTGATCATAAGATATCGGGGCTTCGCTCTTAAATGGCCAGTTCATTTTATCCTGCCTTAATTCATAAATTCCGAAAGCTAAAGCATTCTTAAGAACAAAATTTACAATTGGTCCCGCCGCAGGAGATGATTCAAATATCTTATGTATAAAACCATCTAATAAACCTTGAGAGGCAACTTCTATAATTGCACTTCCTGCCCATTTCCAGAATAAATGTCTCTGAAATACAATTGATCTTTCATAACCGGCATCAAGCATAACATTGTTTATTAACTTAAATCGAATTCCCCCTTCGCTGCTGGTTCCAAATCTAAAAGATTCATCATAAAGCTTTAAAACATCATAATCCGGCACACGTACAAATGCCTCGAATGGAATAATTGTTGCAATATTTGGGAAATTAAAATCAATTCTTGACCAGTTTAATGTAAACGCATTGTAAGGAATAATTGCAGCACTTTCACTTAATTTATATCCATATCCTTCTGATACGCCGAAACCAAATCTCCACATATCGGATTCAACTTCAGAACCAACTGCATCTTTGCCGGATAGTTTATTTGATTCATTACTGATATAAAAATAATTATAACTTTCTCTAATAATGTTTTCAGTTTTCCATGCCGGTTTGTCTCTTATATAACCTAATTTAAGTTCAATTAGGTTTGGATCCACAAATTGACTTTGAAAATCTTTTCTATCAACCTTAGCTAATCCGTATTGCAGTGAAATTGCAGGTTGTGCGTGTCCAAAACCAAAATCAATATTCCAATTATCCCAGTCCTCCCTATCATTCCACTTCCAGTGCCAATTCCAGTTTTCATCTGTTTTAGTTGAATCATCTTGAGCGTTGCTGAAACTAAAACCAAATAAAAAAACTATTGCAAAAAGTAAATTTATTCTCTTCATATTTCCTCCGAAATAAAAATTCTCTTTATCTACGATTTAAAACTACAATGAAAAATTCATTATCAAACAAAATATTATCAAAACGTGTTGGTTTATCTGATAAGTGGGTTTTGTCAATTTCAAGCGGTTGATAAGAGCTATTTTGATATTAAATTATAATGTTAATCAAAATATCATATATATTTGCAATAGTTGTTAATTAAGGAATTTTTAGTTTTATGCCGGAATCAAATATCAAATCAGAATTATTTAAAATTTCACGCTTGAATAAAAATTATCCCAAGTATGACGAGATAATTAAATTACACAAAGAAGCAATTGAGAATGGAAATGATATTTATATTGATCCAGAGACAGGCTTTGCAGTTTTAACCGCAAAGTTTTTACTAAAGCGTGGTTATTGCTGCGGCAGCGGCTGCAGGCATTGCCCGTATGATAAAAAGACATAGCTGAAGATGATTCAACCAGTCGCCTTTCAAATGTTGAATTACTTTATTAGTATCATTTTTTTTGTGTTTATAAAATCCCCGACCTTTAATTGATAAAAATAAACTCCTGACGATAAACCAGAAGCATTAAAATCAACCTCATAACTTCCGGCAGGTTTATATTCATTAACTAATGTGGCTATTTCATTTCCAAGAACATCAAATACATTTAAAGTCTGCCAACCGGTTACTGGAGTTTACCAACTTATTTTTGTACTTGGATTAAACGGATTTGGATAGTTTTGTGAAAGTGAAAATTCCCTTGGTAATTCGTTTTCATCAGCAATGTCTGTTAATGTTGTATCACCGAAAACAACTCCGTTTTTTAGCATTCCTTTTAAATTGAATGTCTTCTCTCCATTGTCATCGGAAAGTTTGAAATAATCTAATCCAATATCAGTTGCAAGAAAATAATTGGCAGTAAACAAATCATTGCTTAATTGATTCCTTTTTTTGCCATCGATACCCCATTTGTTAAAATTTTGTTCAGATAAAAGTTCTGTCTGTGCGTGTTCTATACAATAGCCAAATCTTGATGCGAAAGTTGTATCACCAACATCTACAACTAAATCTTCAACAAATTGTTCTAAGTTTGGACAATCCTCTAGATACCTATAAACTTTCCCTTCTGCCGAATCGATTCTTTCATAGCTAACATTTTCAAATCCCATATAAATATATTTTTCTTTAATCTTAAAATATTTTTTACCATTTGGTTTTACTTCTTCCGACTGAACTTCTCTAAAAAAAAACATCTTGGTAACCCCCTAAGTTCCAATCAACAAAAGAAAAATCATAAATCCATTTATTACCCGCCTTAAGTGGGTAGAAAGCTAATAATTCGTTTGGTATTGGAAGTGATTTAATTATAGTTATCGAAGCGTTGGTAATTTCATAGATTTTATAATTTGTTGCTGCATAAAGTTTATCTGAGTTTGGTTTTTTATATATACTGATAATTTTTTTTCAAGCTCTTTGAAAAGCGTAAATGTTGCTCCATAATCGGAAGAATAATAAATTCTTTTTCCATCAGCTAAATAAATAGCGCCGGATTGTGATTCATCAAGACTCAAGTAAAAATTATTATAGGCAGTGTAGATATTCTTCCATGTAAAGGCATTACCTTGGAAGGATGATCTTTTGAGAGAGACGG
>JBAQCL010000105.1:0-1969 GCA_049294175.1 Ignavibacteriaceae bacterium
CCTTGAGCCAGTTGAAACCCGACTCGAGCAGGAACCAGAGCAGGAACACGATGACGGCGACCACCCAGAAGGGCCGGTCGACCAGGCCGAGCTGCTCGTTGGTCTCCGCGGCGAACAGGGCGAAGAGGATCCACCGCAGCCAGCGGATCGGGATCGCAAGGATGGGCGAGGCGACGCGCAGGTTGATGTAGAACAGCAGCAGCAACAGCAGCACTGCCGGCGCGAGCAACCAGGAAAGTGTCTCCGGCATGGCGAGAAGGGCGGGCGGGCCCGCGGGGCGGTCAGCTCAGCCGCACGGGCATGATGACGCAGACGAAGCTCTCGAGCGTCTTGAACACGCCGGGGCTGACCTCGTCCTTCAGCTCGAAGAACACCTCGTCCTTCGTGAGCGCGCGGAGCGGGTCCATGACGAACTGCGGGTTGAACGCCACCTGCAGGTCGGGGCCGCTGTAGGAGATGGCCATCGACTCGTGCGACTCGCCGAAATCGGGTGACGACGCGGTGATCTCGAGCAGGTTGGCGGAGAGCTTGATCTTGACGGAATTGGACTTCTCCGAGGTCACGAGCGCGGCGCGGTGGACGCACTGGAGGAAGAGCTCGCGCTCGAGCTTGATGCGCTGGTGCGTCTCCTTCGGGATGACCTGCTGGTAGTTCGGGTAGTTGCCTTCGACAACCTTGGAGAACAGGTAGATGCTGTCGGTGAGACCGCTGGCGTCCTTGCCGGTCTCGATCAGGAAGGCGGCCCGGCGCTCGTTGAAGGCGATCTTCAGTCTCTCGCCCTTGCCGAGGAGGCGGAGCAGCTCGGCCACGGTCTTGGCCGGAAGGATGATGGCGCCGGCGCTGCCGGAAGGCACGGGCATCTCCTTGCTGACGAGGGCGAGACGCCGGCCATCGGTGGCCACCAGCGCGAGTTTGCCGTCCTTGAAGTTGAAATAGACACCATTGAGGATGTAGCGCGTCTCGTCGGTGGACTGGGCGTAGGAGACGTTGCTCAGCATGGTGGCGAGCTCGCCCTGTTCGAGGGTGAACGTCTTGTCGTCACCCGAGTCCGGCAGCTTCGGGAACTCCTCGGCGCCGATGCCCATGATGCGGAAGTTGGAGCCGCCCGACGCGATCTTGACCTGATGCGTGGCGGTCGAATCGAAGGCCACGTCAACGTTCGGCAATTCGCGCACGATGGTCGCGAGGCGCTTGACCGGCAGGGTGACGGAGCCGCCCTCCTTGACCTCCGCCTTGATCTTGCAGCGGATGCCGAGGTCAAGGTTGGTCGTCGTCAGCGAGATGTGATCCTTTTCCGCTTCGATCAGCACATTGCTGAGGATGGGCATCGCGGCCTTGGAACCCACGACATTGAGGACCTGGGCCAGGCCATTGCTAAAGTGGTCGCGGTTGATCTTGAATTTCATTCGGCGGGGGCGGTGTTGATGCGTTAACTAACAAAGGATGATTGGAGAGAGATACAATAATGAAAAGTATCCGTATTATTATGGGGGCCGATTATGCCGATAACCCCGGTTTCCCCGAGCGAAACCGGAACGGTGAACGCCTGTGAACCCAACCTGAATAACCGCGAATAACCCGGGGGTTGTTCACGGGGAAAAGTTATTCGGAAGCTTCCTGCTTCATTTTCACAACCTTCCGGCGCAGGGCTCGCATCTGCGCATGGCGGACACCGCGCTGGTAGTGGGCAAAGAGCCCGTAGAAGATGTAGGCGAGAAAAATGAAGAAGAAGGCGATCTCCCGCAACCGCCAGACGAGCGCGACGACGATGAGGATGCCGAC
The DNA here is from genome assembly GCA_049294175.1 of Ignavibacteriaceae bacterium. GTDB lineage: Bacteria > Bacteroidota > Ignavibacteria > Ignavibacteriales > Ignavibacteriaceae > IGN3. The sequence goes on from JBAQCL010000105.1 coordinate 1,783, forward strand.
AAAGGAGCGGAAGCGCGTCTTGGTCTCCCAGTTGATCTGCTTGAAGCTCGGATAGCGGACCGTGCTGATCATCAGGAACGACACCAGCATGAGGAGCAGGGGCAGGGCCAGGGTCAGCTGGCGCAGCTCGCGGGCGTTGGCCGCCATGTTGAGCAGGAGCAGCACGAGGGTCGCGACCGTGCCGGCC
>JBAQCL010000106.1:0-1690 GCA_049294175.1 Ignavibacteriaceae bacterium
GTGTAAATGGTTAAAGTAAGAAATTAGTTAAGTGCTGTGGAGCCCCGATATTCATCGGGATAAACTCTGCGGAACGGCACTTAACTTGACGAAAATCCATCCGTTAGCTAACGGAAGGGGTTTCTCCGAAGGAGTCTTTTGGACATTTTATAAAAAACTAATTACTTTTAACCACTATTCGACTCCTCTTGGCGTAGGCCAAGCCGGAGCCAGGAAGGAGATTTACATAATGGATCTAACTCCAGAAATGATCGAGCAGCTTAAAGCCGATCTAAAAACTGCAAAGACCTATCAAGACTTAATGGAAGAAAACGGAGCCATCAAGAAGATCATCAAAGCTTCCCTCGAAGGAATGCCTGATGCTGAGCTTACCGAAGACCTCTGTTATGACAAATACTCACCCTCTGGAAAGAATACAGGGAACAGTCGTAATGGTAAAACCCACAAGACCCTCAAGAATGATAACGGAGAAATAGAACTGACAGTACCCAGAGACCGCAATGGTTCATTTGATCCTGTTGTTGTCAAGAAGTATGAGAGAACACTTGGACCAATTGAAGATAAGATAATCTCTATGTACGCAAAAGGAATGACCACAAGAGATATACAATCGCACGTACAGGAATTCTACGGTCTTGATGTAAGCGCAACCTTAGTTTCTCAGATAACCGATAAGATTATTGACTTAGCCAAAGAATGGCATAACCGTCCACTCGAAGCTGTTTATCCGATAGTCTTCTTTGATGCAATCCGCTACAAAGTAACAAGCGAAGGCAAGGTAACAAACAAAGCTGCATATACCTGTTTAGCACTTGATGTAACAGGTAGAAAAGATCTTCTGGAATTATGGGTCAGTGAGGCTGAAGGAGCTAACTTCTGGCTCAGTGTAATGACTGAGCTAAAGAATCGAGGAGTGCAGGATATACTTATTGCTTGTGTTGATGGACTGAAGGGTTTTCCTGAAGCAATCAACACGGTTTTCCCGGGAACAGAAATCCAGCTTTGCATTATCCATCTGATTAGAAACACTCTGAGATACATTGCCAGCAAAGATCAGAAATCATTTATGAAAGAACTTCGATTAGTGTACTCAGCACCAACTGAAGAAGCTGCTCTTATTGCTCTTTACAAATTGGAAGAAAACTGGGGTAAGAAATATTCTTTATCAATCAGAACCTGGAGACAGAACCGGGCTCACGCTGCTACTTTTTTCAAATATCCGGATTAGATTAGAAAAATCATTTACACTACCAACGCAGTTGGATCTGTGCATCGTCAGTTCAGGAAGGTTACAAAACAGAGAAGCATTTTTCCCAATAGCCTCCTGCCCCGATCCATCGGGGATGATGCACTGAAAAAAATGCTATTCTTAGTTTACAGAGATATTTCTAAAAAGTGGACTGTCACACCTGCCCAAAACTGGACTGTTGCTTTATCATATTTATCTATTATTTTTGAACAAAGATTACAAAATGTTCTTTAACACTAAAATCCATTTACACAAATTATTTTACAGACTCAAAAGTTGCTTAACTTAGTGTGTACTTTTGGGGGGTAAGATCAGATACAACCATTTGTGAATAATAGATAAATAAATTTTTACAAAGATCATTCTTTATAAACCGATTCCCATACTTTCCATTCAACATCATTTTATAATTAGCAAAAGCTAATAAACAGCATATCTTAT
>JBAQCL010000107.1:0-12031 GCA_049294175.1 Ignavibacteriaceae bacterium
GATACAACCATTTGTGAATAATAGATAAATAAATTTTTACAAAGATCATTCTTTATAAACCGATTCCCATACTTTCCATTCAACATCATTTTATAATTAGCAAAAGCTAATAAACAGCATATCTTATTTGAGAAGAAAAACTTCTTAGGTTTAAGAAAATCTCATCAATTAAACTGTTAATCCTTACACTAATTAAATTAAAATAATTATTTGCCGTAAAGAAACATGGCACTTAACATGTTAATTAAAGGCATATAAAAAGAATTTAACTAACTACATATTCCATCAATTTATCTTTAGGGGATAAACAATGGCTAAAATTGCAATCATAGACGACGATCCGGATATTGTTGATGCCAGCAGTTTGGTATTAGCTTCAAAAGGATACGACGTTATAACCGCTACAAATCCTGATGATGGGTACAAAATTGTTACGGAACAAAACCCGGACCTGATTATTCTGGATGTAATGATGAATGAACCGGACGACGGTTTCTTTCTCGCACAAAAATTCAGAAAAATGAATATAGATGTTCCAATAATAATGTACACATCTGTTTCTAAATCTTTGGGAATGGAATTCGGAGCAAGTGAAATGGTTCCTGTTGATGATTTTGTTGAAAAACCAATTTCACCGGATACACTTTTAGATAAAGTAGAAAAATTATTAGCAATTCATTTTAAGGAGTGAGCAAATGCTTGTTGTAGAAAAGAACGCTCTCTCTGAAGAGATTGAGGGCTACGTAAATAAATACGGAAAAGACAGATCATCTCTTTTGCCTGTGCTTCAGGCAATACAAAGGAAGCATAGTTATGTAAGTGATTTTGCCCAGCAGGAAGTGGCACGATTACTTGATATACATCCTGTTGAAGTGTTCAGCGTTCTATCTTTTTATTCTTTCCTTCACTCAAAACCTACAGGAAGAAATATTGTAAGATTATGTAGAACTATTTCCTGCGATATGGCAAATAAAGATAAAGTTGTTCAGGCAATTGAAAGAGAACTTGGAATTAAATTTGGTGAAACAACAAAAGATAACCGCATTACTCTTGAATACACAAACTGCGTAGGTATGTGCGATCAGGGTCCGGCAATGATAGTTAACGATCGTGTTTACACAAAGCTCGATCCCGAAAAAGCTGTTAACATTCTTAATGATATTAAGTAGGGGGAGAAATGAAAACACAAATGGAAACAAACATTATAAAAACCGAAAGAACAGGTCCGGTGCTTTTTTCCGGTTATAAAAGAGGAGAAGGAATTAAAAAAGCCTTAAAACAAAAAAGAGAAGATATACTTTTTGAACTTAAAGAATCAGGCTTAAAAGGAAGAGGCGGCGCAGGATTTCCAACATCAACAAAATGGATGCTAACTGCAGCAGCTAAAGCAGAAAAGAAATTTCTTATATGTAATGCCGATGAAGGTGAACCCGGAACATTTAAAGACAGAGTTCTTTTAATGGAATATCCGGAACTTGTTTTTGAAGGAATGGTTATAGGCGGATACACAATTGGTGCGCAGGTTGGTATCGTTTATCTGCGTGCTGAATATGAGTATATGCTTGAACAGCTGGAAACTTATCTTTCTAATATGAGGGAAGATAATCTTCTCGGGAATGGAATTCTGGGAACAGATTTTTCTTATGATATTTCAATTCGGCTTGGTTCCGGTGCCTATGTTTGCGGAGAAGAAACTGCACTTATTGAATCTCTTGAAGGCAACAGAGGGGAACCTCGTAACCGTCCGCCATTCCCTGTAAATATGGGGTATATGGGATATCCAACATCCGTAAATAATGTTGAAACGCTTTCTGCTGTTTCGCATATTATTATGAAAAGTGGAAACTGGTTTAAGAAATTTGGGACAGATAAATCTACAGGCTCAAAATTATTCTCTATCTCAGGTGATTGCGAAAAACCCGGCGTTTATGAATTACCGTGGGGAACTACAATTAATGATTTGATTGAAATTGTTTCTGCAAGAAATACAAAAGCTGTTCAGGTTGGAGGCGCATCAGGCGTGTGTATTCCCAAATCACAATTCGATCGTAAGCTTGGTTATGAAGATGTTCCAACTGGCGGCTCGGTAATTATTTTTGATGAATCAAGAGATATGCTGCAAGTTCTTAAAAACTTTATGGAGTTTTTTGTAGAAGAATCCTGCGGGCAATGTACGCCTTGCAGAATCGGTAATGTAAAACTTCTTGAAGGAATAAAGATGATTGAAAGTGGCAACTTCACTTTTAAATATATTAACACACTTAAAGAACTTGGTAAAACAATGCAGGTAGCTTCTAAATGCGGATTGGGTCAATCAAGTCCGAATGCATTTTTATCTATACTAGAAAATTTTAAAGATGAAATCTTTCACACAACAGGAAATAATGGATTTAACGGAAAGGCAGGTAAGTGATGAAAGAAAAATTAAGAACTCCGGTATCTCAGCAGCCATTGATAGTTGAAAGACCAACATTGGAAGACGGTATTGGCAGTAAAGTAACCGTTGAGATAAATGAGAAAAAAGTATCTGTCGCGTTTGGAACAACAATACTTGAAGCTTGTAAAGAAAATCAAATTCATGTGCCGACGCTTTGTCATCACCCCGATCTTTGTATTGCGGGTACTTGCCGTGTTTGTGTTGTTGAAGTTGAAGGGATGAGAACGCTTCAAACAGCTTGCTCATTTCCCATAACCGCACCTTTAAAAATTAAAACATCCAGTTCGATGGTGCGTAAAGCAAGAAGACATATAATAGACCTTATGCTTAGTGAACATTACGGCGAATGTTATTCCTGCGTAAGAAATAATAATTGCGAACTTCAATCTCTTGCAAAAGAATATGGAGTTGATTCCTACACATTTGGTCATGTTACAGAACCTGCATTTGAAGTTGATCTTTCATCTTACTCTGTTGTTCGCGATATGAATAAATGTGTTAACTGCCGCAGATGTGTTAGAACATGTATTGATCTTCAGGAAGTTGGCGTGCTAGAAGCTATCGGCAGAGGTGATAAAACACATATCGGAACATTTTTAGAAAAACCTTTAGCAGATGTAATTTGTATTAACTGCGGTCAATGTATAAATCGATGTCCGACCGGCGCATTAAAAGCCAACGATCCGTCAGATGTAATTTGGAATGCAATTGATGATCCGGCAAAACATGTTGTAATTCAAACGGCTCCATCACCTCGCGCAGCAATTGGCGAAGTGTTTGGCTTGGAAGCGGGTAAATCATTTACCGGCGAACTTAATACAGCATTGCGCAGAATAGGATTTGATGTTGTGTTTGATACAAACTTTACAGCAGATCTTACAATTATGGAAGAAGGCACGGAACTACTCTTAAGACTTTACAAAGCGTTGGTTAAGAAAGAGCAAATTGCACTTCCGCAGTTTACTTCCTGCTCACCTGGCTGGGTAAAATATCTTGAGCATTTCTATCCTGAATATATTGATAATCTAAGTTCTGCAAAATCACCGCAACAAATGTTTGGTGCATTGATTAAAACTTTTTATGCTCAGAAAAAAGGGATTGATCCAAAAGATATAGTATCGGTTGCATTAATGCCTTGTGCCGCAAAGAAGTTTGAATGTAATCGTCCGGAAATGAATGACTCCGGTTACAAAGATGTTGATTTCGGATTGACAACAAGAGAACTTGGGCAAATGATAAAAGAAGCCGGAATATATTTACCGGAAATGCCGCAATCGCATTTTGATGATCCGTTTGGTGAAGCATCAGGTGCGGGATTAATTTTTGGTGCAACCGGCGGAGTTATGGAAGCGGCACTTAGAACAGTGATTGAATTAGTTACGGGAAAGAAAGTTGAAGATGTTTTTGCTAATGCGGAGATAACTCCCGTTCGTGGTTTTGAAGGAATCAAATATGCCGAACTTCCTATAACAGAAGTTGGTCCTGTTCCAAAAATACTTCAACATCTTGTTCCTGATTGGAATTGGTTAAAAGGTGCTACGTTAAAAGTTGCAGTTGCACATGGAACCGCAAACGCCAAGAAAATTATGGAAAATATAAAAGCAGGTGGAAAATTCAGCGAATGTCATTTTATTGAATTTATGGCTTGCCCCGGCGGATGTCTTGGAGGCGGTGGTCAGCCAATCCCAACAAATGAAGAAATAAGAAAGATGCGTGCAAAAGCAATTTATGATGAAGATAATTCTTTGCCTTTAAGAAAATCTCATGAAAACAAGCACGTTGCAGAAATCTATGATATGTTTTTAACTGACGGACCTTGCGGACATATTTCTCACAAACTTCTTCACACTAATTATGTGAAGAGAGGAAAATACATAGCATAATTATAAAAATAATTTCTGGCAGATGCTCGTAATTAGCATCTGCCTTTTTTATTTTTTACTAAGTCATTTTTTTGGTGCTAAATGATTAAACTTGTTCCGGATTGGGCAAAGTATTACGAAGAGTTTTGGACCACGATAAGAAATAGAAATCTTTGGTTCATTAAACTGCGTTACGGCGCCGTGTTGGTGCTTCTTGTTTTTCTTTTCTATCCAAAATATTTTCTTGATATTAAATTATCGAATGATCAACAAAATGCTCTTCTTTTTATAACTATTTCTATTCTAACCTACAATTTAATTTTTCATTTTATCAGGCGATTTCTTAAAAACGATGCTAATAGTTTTAATCCTTTGCATCTTTCAATTCTTCAAATGATTTTTGATTTAATAGCGCTAATGCTCGTTGTATATTATACCGGCAGTGTGGAATCGCCAGTGCTTTTATTTTTTGTAATCCATATGATTGTCGGAAGCATGATTTTACCCGGATTTATGATATACGCATTTGCTGCGGGAATTGTACTTTCATTTTGGGGAATAACGGTCGGAGAATATTATTCTATCATTATTCATAATCATATTATCGGGTATTTGCCGACTTCTCTGCATCAACATTTCAATTACGTTCTGGCTGTAAATGTAAGTTTTGTTTCTATGGTTTTTGCGGTTGTAACAATTGCCAACAGGATGGCAAATCAGCTTTATATAAGAGAACAGCAGCTTCTTGAATCAATTGATAAAATAAATGCTGCGGAAAAAGAAAAGCAAAAATATATTTCGGGAATAGTTCACGAGATCAAAACTCCGCTTGCCGCAGTTCATTCATATCTTGATTTGGTACTTCAAAAATTTCTTGGTCCTTTAGATGAAGTGGTTGAAGAGAAATTAATTCGTGCAAGAAGAAGATCTGAAGAAGCAATTGGTTTGATTAATAATGTTCTAAAGATTTCAAAACTACGGATGGAAGATTCTTTTATAAAAGAGGAAATAAATATTTCTTCAATTCTGGCAAGAGTAATCAGGATAGCAAAAGTTAATGCCGAAGCTAAAGGCATCAAAATATCAATAAAGCATACAAAAAAAGAAAAGAAAATAATTGAAGGCGATCCTTTACTCATTCAAATTGCTTTGTCAAATATTATAAGCAATGCTATTAAATATAATCATATGGATGGCGTTGTTGAGATTGAGATTGATGAAGATAAAAACGATTTAAGGGTTAAAGTCTGTGATAATGGTGTGGGAATTCCAAAAGAAGAAATAAGTAAAATTTTTACAGATTTCTTTAGAGCAAGTAATATTAAAAACTCTGAGCTTGAAGGTTCAGGCTTAGGCTTATCAATTGTAAAACAAATTGTAGAAAGACATGGTGGAACAATAAATGTTCAAAGTCCTTCACTTCTTTCTACATATAAATATCCCGGAACCTGTGTTACAATTACTTTACCTTTTTTAAAGAAGTAACTTTTTTAACAGTTTTTTCTTTTACTACTTTAAGATCAACAAGTTTTGATGACACACCTTTTATAAAAGAAACTTTTCTTGCAAGCTCGTTCATTTTTTCTCTTTCACCGGCAAGTTCAAGAATTAATAATCCCTGATCACTGCAGTTTTCCATAACGCCATCGTGAATACCGAGTCTTGTCTTAATCATGCAGCCCCAGCCGGTTAAAACCTTTTGTACTTGTATAGCTGCTTGTTTTCTCTGACCAATGAGAATTAATAATATAGTTTTCATATATCTCCCTCTTAAACTGTGATAAAATGACTTTAGAAAATTTAATATATTTTTATTAAAGTGTTATATATTTTTACCAATAGAAGAGTTTACATATTGCATAATAAATATTTACCGACATTATTTGCTTTGGCTTTGAAATTGTTTTTTTTTTTTTACATAATTTTATGGTGTGTTTTTTGATATAAATAACAATGGCAGGAGGACATTTACAATGCTTAAACTAAAATCCCTTTTCAGTGTTTTATATTTAAGTTTTATTAACGATGAAGTAATATTTGTTTTAGGTAACCGAATTGCAAGAAGAGTAAATGATCAATTTTATACAATAGTGAATGTTGATAATTCTAATTTCTACCAAAGGATATGGGGAAGAAATACTAAAGACATTTTTCTACTAATGATAGACGGATTGGCGCATTATAATGGAACTGATGTTGAATACTTGTTTTATTTTAATCAAACGCCAAGAACCCAAATATATGGGGCAGCACTTTTTGAAAAGGATGTATTCTTTTTGGTAGATGAGACAAATACAAGTTTAAGCCTAGTTTATCATGGTAAGCTTAATTAAAATAAGAAAGGAGTAAGCAAGCTACTGAAGAATTAATATTGAGGGGTTGATGAACCACCATCAACGCCCTCTAATGAATTGCCTCTAAGGTTAGCACCCTTTTATTAACAGGTTGTCAAGAACCATTTCTTGATAGAATGTAACAGAAATAAGATAGAAAATATTATGAAAATTTTATACAAAATTATTTTTACCATAACATTTATAACTTTTTTTAACACCTGTAACACTACAGAACCTATTGATGACACTAAACCTGGAAGACGAGATTATGTGTGGACTGTGGATACACTGCCCGGTCTGAACAACCCAAGGTTTAGAATGTGGGGCAGTTCTCAAACTGATATTTGGGCAACAACAATGAGTAATTGGGAAAATTCAATTTCTCATTTTAACGGCACAAGTTGGACATCTTTTGGTATTTCCGATCTTACCAATGCACACGCAATTTTTGGGTTTTCAAATTCTGAAGTTTTTATTGGAACAGCTGATAGAGGCAGAATCTGGAAATTTGATGGAGTAAATTGGAGTATCTTTGTTGAATTAAATAAAGATGGGCATAATGATATTGCCTTTAACGACATTTGGGGTGTATCAGAAAACGATTTTTTTTCTGTTGGTGCTTATCCTGATCAATATGGTTTCAATAATAGTGTTATTGCGCATTATCTTAACGGAAATTGGACAATGTTAAATACAAAAGGTTTATATGGTATTATTACACATTTATATAAGGATTCGCGTGATAATAATATTTATTTACAAGTAAATGGGGGAACAGATTTCACAGACAGTACTAAAATTTATAAACTGACTCTTGGTAAATATCAACTCCTATATGGTAACATCTGGACAAAAGGATTTCAAGCTGATTTAAGTTTTATTAACAATGAAGTAATATTTGTTTTGGGTAATCGAATAGCCAGAAGAGTGAATGATCAGTTTTATACAATAGTAAATGTTGATAATTCAAATTTTTATCAAAGGATATGGGGAAGAAATTCAAAAGATATTTTTCTACTAATGACTGATGGATTAGCCCATTACAATGGAACTGATGTTGAATACTTATTTTATTTTACATTAGCAAATGAAAAACCTTGGACGCAAATATATGGTGCTGCAATATTTGAAAAAGAACTGTTTTTTTTAATATATGAACCACCCACGGGTTTAAGTTTAGTTTATCATGGAATATTAAAATAATTTAACAAATAATATTGGAGATGATGTTGGTGCATCATCTCCACAAATGAATAGACCTTTTGGCTCACGACCAAGTTACCTTTTTAAAAGATTAGACTATTCTATTTTAAATATAAGAAAAAAATAAATATGAAAGGAGGGCCATGAAAAATCAGAACAAGTTCTTAAATAACTATTTACTACAATTAAAGGAGTAAAAAATGAAAAAGCTTTTATTATTAGTCTTGGCATTATTTGTTTTTTCGGTGTTATTAAAGGCAACGGATTTTCAAAGCACTAAAAATGCGGCTTATTATGTAATGCCGACTGAAGGAACTCCATATTATGCTTGGGGTTCAGTAAATATTGGCAGATTTTATGATTCTGGACCGAAAGAACATGTTATTGCACGAACTCAATATATATTTGATTTGGGGATAATTCCATCAAATGCAACAATAAATAGTGTTTCACTTTCCTATAGCTGTACTGGCAATGTAAATTTTTATCAATTTAAAATTAAAGAGACACAAAATAATTCAACTCCTCAAACTATTTATTCGGGTATTTATAACGGAACAACTATGTTCAGTAATATTGATTATGGCAGTTCTAACTTAAGTAGCCAGGCTTTGACTACACTGGTTAATAATAAAAAAGGGTCATATTTGTATTTAGGTGCTATGTCCAATAATGAAGTCAACGAAGATTCATATTCATATTTGGATATGACGTTATCAATTTCATTCTCACTACCATCATCCAGTATTACATTTACAGCAGATAATAACTTTATAAATAGTGGTGGAACAGATCACGGTACTATGTCAATTGACGGCGGGCAACATCAAACTGTACCACTAAGTGGTATCCCAGTCACAAGATTAACGGGTACGAACATTGAATTAGGAGCCGTCTCACCTCAAAATGATAATCAGGATCATCAAATGATTTGGCATACAGGTGCTACAATCCCTAGTAATTGGACTAAAGAAGGATCACCTAAAAGCCCTGATCAGAATTATTCTTTGACTGTTCAATCGGATGATGACGGAAAGACCTATGCTGCTAATTTGAGGAAAAATTTACGAATGGATCAAAAACATAAATTTGAATTTGGTTCCGACATTTTGCAGCCTAATCCTACCTATATAGTAGAATTAAATACAGGTTCTATAACAGCACCATTAACTTCAACTAATGGAAATAAAACAGGAAAGTTTTCATACTGGACAGATGGAGTAACAAATAGAACAAGAACAATTTCATCTCCTACAGATAATCAAACTTTTACTGCATTTTATAAGCTAGATAACAATTCTTCAACAATGAGTGGATATAATAAAGATGGTCAAAGAAAATACGTTAGAGGTTATGATGGACTATGGAAGGTATATGAAAGTTCAGGACAAATATGGCTTGAGAAAGATGGTGTTGTTGTAAATAATAATTTACTTGTTAATGATCTTTCCGAAGGACCAGAAGCAAAATCTCCTGCAATGGATTATGTTATTGATGTTAACCCATCTTATACTATTATTTTTATAGTCTATCAACAAAAACTAACAAACGGTAAATATAAATTGAAATTGGCCAAATTTAATAATAGTGGTCAAAAAGTTTATTCTGCTGATATTCTAACATCAACCTATGATTACTCAACTTTTGATGCTACACCTATAATATCAGCAACAAGAAGAGATTTTGCAGCAAGTGGTAAAGCAAAATTTGTCGTTGTATGGAAACAAAAGTCAGAAGGTAGTTATCAAGACGGACTTTATTTTTATCCAGGTGTTGATAATGGGGCATCAGTAGGTTGGTATTATCTTCCTCCACAAAAACTTACATATACCGATTCACAGTCAAGTAATCCCACAATTGCATCTTTTAAACAATACTCCGGAGCATTAACACTTGCATACCACATCGCATATCAACAGGGCATATCAAAAATTAAGTACCAAAAATTGGCTGATGATTGGAACGGTTCTGCTTCCGGAGGAGTTGAACAATTGGGCAATCTTGAGGAGCCATCTTCTGGTGATGGGTGGTACTATAATATGGAACCTTCAATTGCTGTAGTTAATATTGGAACCGGCAGTAATTACGGGTATTACACTTACGATTCTCCTAAGTTAGTTTGGAAAGTAGATTATGCTGTAACTCATCGAGCAAGGTCAAACAGTTCTCCAGGTGGTTCTTGGCAAACATTTTATAACTACTATGCAGGAGACGATATAGGATGTGCGCATATAAACTCATCTACCGATGTTACTGACTATGTGATTGTGTGGAGTGAGTTAGAAGGGTATTATAACAGATATATAAAAAGTGATAATCTAAGTACCCAAATTCTTACAGGAACACATGGTCAAGATTTACAAGTTGCTAATTTTTACGAGTTCTGGGAAGGTGTTGACATAAATATTTTTCATAATTACACTTGGAATAGTGCCCCATTTTCATTTCAGGCGTATAGTTTTTATGAATCTACAAATAAGATTAATAACATGATATCACGTGAAGGAAGATTTGGTACACTTATAAAAAATGAAGCCGAATTCTACTTCGGATTAGGTGATGTCAATTGCAATAATAATATAGTTAATTTTATTCCTTTGGCTGATTCTGAAGAAGTAAGTAATACAGATCAGATTAACTCGTTTTTAATTACAGAACCGTTTGAGGTTTCTAATAATGCACAATTAAGTTATACGCTCTTTTATGGAGTAAAAGATTCTGCAGTTGCTATTCAAAATTTAGCAAATGGAGAAAACATAACTTTTAAGGTTGAATTGATAGATGCATCAACAAACCAGGTAATTGGTGTTTTTGATGAAGTTACTCAAAGCAATTCTTCTCTTACTTCATATGAGAATATCTCTTATCAGGTAAACACAAATGGTATTGGAAATAGGACTGTTAAACTCAAATTATCAATAACTGAAAATCTAAACTCGGAAACTTATTCATTATCAAAAATATTTTCTGATAATTCACCATTAGCAAAATCCAAAATCAACGAAGTCAGTTGGCAGAGCAACTTAGCTATAAAAGATTATGCTCTTGAACAAAATTATCCTAATCCATTTAATCCAAATACAACAATACGATACCAATTACCAAAAGACGGGTTTCTAACATTAAAGATTTATGATATACTTGGTAATGAAATAACAACGCTCGTAAATGAAAATAAAACAAAAGGAAGATATGAAGTAAACTTCAATGCTTCATCATTAGCGAGTGGTGTATATTTATATAAATTACAAATTGGAGATTTTATAAATACCAAAAAAATGATTTTTTTGAAATAATAAATACTTAAGAATTATAATAAATATATTTCAAAGTGCACGAAATAAATCGTGCACTTTTTCGACTATTTAGTCGGGTCAGACGTTATTTGTCGAAATTGAATTTTTTAAAGTTCATTATTTTTGATTGACGCAAACAATTCAGATGGCATTTATATTGATAAAATTAAGCAGAGGTTTATATGAAAACATTAATATCTATTATATTGTTCTTATCGGCAGGGTTGGTTTATAGCCAAACGATACCGGATTCCACGCAAACAAAAGAAAAAAAGCAAGAGCGTGAGCAAGTACAAAATCAAAATAAAGAACTTAAGCAATCTCAAGACCAAACAGGTCCTAAAGAAAATCCACAAACCGAAGTAAAACAAAACCGCAGAAGAAAAGATGTTTTTATTGATAAAGATGGTGACGGCATTTGCGATTCCAGACAAAGTGGAATGAGTTTTAATAAAATACGAAAGCGAATGGGTTCGGGAAAATCAGGTCCACACAACGGTAATGGCGGAAGCAGCAGCGGGAGTGCTAACGGTAGTCAAAACGGAAGTAATAATAACGGTGGCAGTAAATAAATTATTTATAGTATATATATGAAAATAAAAATTTACTGCTTACTACTTATTGTTTTTATAGTATCCTCTCAGTTAAAAGCCCAGTTTAATCTTTACACCAGTTACCAGGGAATTTATGATGATAATATCTATAATAATTAGTCGAGGCTGAAAAAAGATATAAACAAATAAACAAAAAAGGTTTACGAAGACAAAAAAAATTAATAAATTGCAAGGGAAAGAAAAAACAACAATAAAAGCTTGCAAAAAATGAAACCTAAGAACGAACAAAAGACACTGGAAATCTTCAAAGTAAGGTTAGAAGAAATCATCAACAAAGCACACC
>JBAQCL010000108.1:0-20682 GCA_049294175.1 Ignavibacteriaceae bacterium
GTTCTATAATTACTTACCCCTTTTACTTCATTACCGGCGGGGGCTGACTTTATGTTTGGCGCTGGAGATTTTTGCTTATAATTTAATCAAGATTGTACAAGAGTGATATGCCGAAAATAATTCGGCATATCACTCAATATAGATTTTATTGAATTTTATAAAAAACCTTGTTTATAGTTAGATAAACAAATAAAATGAATTAAATAAGGCAGATAAAACTTAGTAGTATCACGAAAAATGATTCCGCAAAACACGCAGGTGATATGAACGGGTGATTCTGTGTAATTATAAGTTATACTTTATGGAAATTTAATATGCTTCAATTATTATTCATTTGTATATTATTTTTTTCTGTATTCATTCCTCACAATTCAGATTCTAGCAATATTTTTACAACGGCCTATCAAAATATTAATAACGTAAATTGGCAAATAGAAAGTATTGTAATAAAACAAGGGACAGATAATCCCGATGACATTGTTCAAAATAATCAAGTTACAATAATTGATTCTGGAAATATTCTAAAGGGAATAATTAATCTTAAAAACAACAAAACAATTTCGATTAAAGACAACGATCCACAATTCTACTTAAATTATTATGAACAGTATCAATGGGAATTGCTTGATAACAACTTCATTCAATTTAAAAGATTTGATAATAATGGCAGAGTTGTGCAAAGTTTTGGTTTTAATGTTCGTTTTACCTCTGATAATAAAATGCAGTGGTTCACTGTGAGTACCGGAATTGAAAGCGGAATGAAAAGTGTTAGAATCATTACTTTTTATCATAAATAAAGTATAACCTCTTTAATCCGCCTCAGGCGGACAGGTAAGTAGAAAATCCCCGAAGGGGCAGGCAAGAGGATATAGAAATATTGTTCAATCCGTTGTTACGGATTGCCAAAAAAGTTTTTTAGATTTTCTTAAACAAAAGTGTTTAATAAAAATAAACACATTAGGGAAGTCGTTAATTAAAAATAATTACGGTGTTGTGTTTTAATAACTTGTCCCGATCTGTCGGGATAACACGCCGTTATGTCGCTTAAGTAAGCATAGATTATAAATTATGTTAATCATAAAAAAATTATGGCTCCCCGTTTTTAATTTCTTAATATTTATAGCATTGTTGTGGATATTAATTTGTGTTTGGGGAATAAGCAAGATTGAGAATGTTAATGCCGATTCCATATTTACTGCATTTATAACTTTCTTCATTTTTGGCATTGGTTTTTTTGTTAAAACACTAGAAGAGAGATTAAAACAATTAAAAAAAGAAAATCAATTAAAGCGTGTTTTCATTTGCAATCTTATAACAATTATTGATGGATTAAAATTACAAATTGATGATTTCGAAAAAGCTATTGAAAAATTAAAATCATCAAATCCTGATGATGTTATGATTTCATCCTATGTGGAATTAGATTATTTTGAAATTAACAAGATATCATCCGAAGATTTGTTTAAAGTATTTATTGATAATCTAAAAGGAGATGAAAGTGATAAAATAAAAAGACTCGAGAATTTGAGAAAACAATTGAGATTTATTGAAAACTCTCAAAAATACATTTTCAGTGATTTTGAAAAGCTTTATAATTCATTTCGCAAAAATGGAAACCAAGCAATTGATGGGATGAAAGAGTTAGGAGAGTATTTTGATAAAGAGGCAACTAGATTATTAACTTCAAAAGTTGATGTTGATAATGATGCTTGGTTTATTCAATTCTCAGACATACTAGGAGAGGCTCATTCTGTTTTAAGAACCAGCGATGTTACCGTAACAGATTTTATAAAACTTGAAGAACAAATCATTCCAAAATTTATAACTTTTGCTAAAAATAATATGGAAGAACCACGAACACCTACTGTAACATCTATATTTAATAAAACAATAACGTCGACGTTTGAACGTAAAGATACAATAAGAAGTCTAATCAATATGCTTGAATTATATAATAATAAGTATAAAGATGCTTTAACTTTAATTGAGTCAACTCTTTTAATTTATGATAAATAACAAAACGCAACATAACAAGCAACTCAAGCCGACAGCGTTTTCGCATTTGGCATTTTAAAATTTTTAGAGTTAGTCGTTCAGTTTCGGCTAACTTGTTAAAGGCAGTTCTATTAAATAAAATTGTTGCAAACTGTACTTGCGAAAACAATCCGCCACGGCGGAAAATGCAATTTGTTTAATCATCGGTCAGTCAATTGACGGATGTTTTGTTTGGCTTCCTTGTCCGTCAGCTGACGAATGGGAGGCGCAAAGTTGTTTGGTTTATGAAACATTCAAGTAGGTTATTATGAAAATATTTTTATTCCCATTATTTGTATTAGTTGCCTTTTATGGCTGTACTGAAGACAATGGAGTAGATTCTACAGAAATACAAAAAGTTTGGGTATCGCAATTCTATTCTGGAGGTATCCAATGTGATGCATCGAGTTCTTATCAACCGCCTAATGTTACTAATATTCTGGGAGACGCTAAAATAGCTGTCTTTGAAACAAAGATTGAAATGTATGCTGTTTGTGCAGCTTGTGGTTGTCCATCTTATGCAGCTATGCACTATGCATTAATAAAGGAAACCGATTTACAAAAGGCAACTGAGTTAGGTTTTACACAAAAGGAACCATCATAAATAATTTTAAGCGGATCAAAAGCTAACTTGTGTCTTAGCCCGGTTTGCAATAAGTGAATTGAAAATCTAAATATTAAGAATTATTAAAAATGAATTCTGAAAAGAAATTCAAACACAGCGCATTAATTGCATTAGGTCTTGTTGCAGGAATTATAATCGCCGCAGTTGATAATCTTGTTTTTGGCGGAGAAGTAAGTCCGGTTGTAATAGTTGTAATGTTAATTATTTTTAACGCTGTTTTCGGTTTTATCTGGGAATGGAAGAGCTGGAGTGCAAGTTTAAGCGCGTGGATTTGTATTCCGCTTGTTCATTTAATAAAGCACTTACTTGGTTTGCCGGATACTTTGCATCCAAACACTTATGCTTCAATCATTATGCTGACTGTGTTTACTTTTATAGTTTCAATACTTGGATCCGGAGGCGGAATTTTAGTTCATAAATTTTTAAAGGAAGGTTCTTAAAGACTCCTTTCTGTAATATTTATTCAGCTATCCGAAATTTAATACCAATTTATTATTGCCTTCCTAAAAATTAAATTAAACAAAATGTATATTACTGCAAATATTTTTCAACAATTAATTTAGTAAGTATGAAAGTCTTAAAATTCGGAGGCACTTCTGTTGGAAACGCAGAAAGAATTGCCCAGGTTATTGATATTATTGAAGATTACAATTCAAACAATCAAAAAATAAATGTTGTTTTTTCTGCTTTTGGCGGGGTTACAGATCAACTTATTGCGTTGAGCAGCATCGCATTAAAAAGAGATGAAACTTATCTTGATTTACTTAATGCATTGCGCTTAAAACATTTAGAAATATTTGAAACACTTGTAACTCATTCAAACAAAAGTGAAGTTCTAAAACACATCACCGAACACTTTGATGAATTGAATGATGTTCTTAAAGGTGTTTATCTTCTAAAAGAATTAACTCCGCGGATTTTAGACAGCATTTTAAGTTACGGTGAAAGACTTTCCGCTTATATAATTTCCGAAGCATTAAAAAGCAAAAAAATTGAATGTGAATATCTAAATGCAACAAGCATAATTAAAACAGATAATAATTTTGGCAATGCTCATGTTAATTATGAATTAACAAATGCGAATATCAGTAAGTATTTTAAAACTCATCTTAAACTGCAATGTATAACCGGATTTATTGCTTCAAACGATGCCGGTGAAATTACAACTCTTGGCAGAGGCGGATCCGATTTTACTGCTTCAATAATTGGTGCGGCGCTTAAAGCAAATGAAATTGAAATCTGGACAGATGTTAACGGAATATTAACTGCCGATCCAAGAAAAGTTAAAGGCGCAATTCCGCTTAAAGCTGTTACTTACCAGGAAGCAATGGAAATGTCTTTCTTTGGCGCTAAAGTAATTTATCCGCCAACAATGCAGCCTGCTTATGATAACAATATTAAAATAAGAATCAGGAACACTTTTCATCCTGAATTTAAGGGAACAGTTATTTTACAAAAGCAGCCTGCAATTAAATTTAATGCGAAAGGAATTTCTTCTGTTGATAATATTACTTTGCTAAGAATAGGCGGAAGCGGCTTGTTTGGAAATGAAAAAATCAGTTCAAGAATTTTTAACGCACTTGCGGAAGAACAGGTAAAATCATTACTGCTTACTCAGGGTTCTTCCGGATTAAGTATTTGTATTGCTGTTTTACCTGATGACGGACCGAAAGCAAAAAAAGCTATCGAAAATGAATTGCGTCTTGAAATTTTTGACGGTAGAATTAGTGAGATTACTGCTGAAAAAAATCTTTCTATAATTGCCGTTGTTGGTGAAAATATGCGACACACACCAGGTATTTCCGGAAAAGTGTTTGACGCTCTGGGAAAAAACGGTGTAAACATAATTGCAATTGCGCAGGGTTCATCTGAGTTAAATATTTCATTTGTTATAAAAAATGAAGAGCTGTCCAAAGCTTTAAACGTTTTGCATGATTCATTATTTCTTGCAGAACAAAAAGTGTTTAATATATTTTTAGTCGGAACTGGGTTAGTTGGAAAAGCACTGTTGCGGTATATAAATGATAGAAAAGAATTTCTAAAAAATGATAGATCAATTGAAATAAGAGTAATAGGACTTGCCAACAGCAAAAAAATGTATTTTGATTTGCAGGGAATTGAAATAGAAAAATGGAATGAAATTTTAGAGCAGTCAAAATCAAAATCCGATATGGAAAAATTTGTAGCGGAGATGCAAAAACTAAATCTGGCAAATTCAATTTTTATTGACTGTACTGCTAACGAAGCGGCAATTCCATATTATAAAAGTATTTTGGAATCAAGTATCTCTATTACAACTCCAAATAAAATTGCCAACACAAAAAATCTCGAGTTTTATAAAAAGCTCAGACAAATTTCTCAAAAGAAAAGTGTTAAGTTTCTTTACAGCACAAATGTTGGCGCCGGTTTGCCAATTATTTCAACAATAAAAGACCTGGTTAGCAGCGGCGATAAAGTTTATAAAATTGAAGGTGTGCTTTCCGGTACGCTTAGTTATTTGTTTAACACTTTTAACGGCGAAAAAAAGTTTTCTGAAATTGTAAATATTGCAAAAAAAAACGGGTACACAGAACCAAATCCGCTTGAGGATTTAAACGGTATTGATGTTGCACGTAAACTTTTAATTCTTATCAGGGAAATCGGAATGGACTTTGAGCTTGACGACATTGAAGTTGAAAGCCTTGTTCCCAAAACAAAAAGTGCAAATGCTGAAAAGAATTTTTTGAAAGTTCTTCAGGAAGCCGATAAAATATTTGATGAAAAAAGAATTCAGGCTGAAAAGAATAATCACGTGCTAAGATACATTGCAAAATATGAAGAAGGTAAAGCTACCGTACAACTTGTTGAAGTTGATCAATCACATTCGTTTTATAATTTACAGGGTGTTGATAATATTGTTGCCATTAAAACGAGCAACTACTTTGATCAGCCAATGATTATAAGAGGAAAGGGAGCTGGAGCATCTTTTACCGCATCGGGAATTTTTGCCGATATTTTACGTATCACAGATTATCTTACATAAATATTTATGCCTTAAATTATAATATTTGATTTATTTTAATCAATTAAATAGTTTTACTTTTCCGAAGAGTAAGGCACAGATTTTGAAAAATTATTTTTTTGTATCCGACTAACTAATTAATTAACCAATAAAAATAAAAACTACTAAAAGGGCATAATATGCTGAAATTCTATAGTTCTTTCCTTGTTCTGATATTAATCTTTGTACTCACATTTCATAATGGGTATGCACAGAATAAAAATCAAACTGCACGCTCAACAAAAAAAACTTTGAGCGAACTTCCTTTAATGAAAAAAAGTCAGTTTCCCACATCCATACTTAATAAACAAAATTTTATAACTAACAATGCAAGCACCGATCCTGTTTATTTTTCAGAGGATTTTGACGGTATTCCTGGTCCAACGGCAGGTGGAGCAGGTACCTATGCTTTTCCTTCCGGGTGGGTTTTGAGTAATGTAGATGGATTAGTCCCTTCGGCTTCTGTTTCCTATGTTAATGAGGCTTGGGAAAGGAGAGAAGATTTTAAATTTACTGTTGGAGATAGTGCCGCATTTAGTACTTCATGGTATGAGCCTTCTGGACAGGCAGATGACTGGATGATTTCTCCATCAATTTCAATAGGAGCTCATACGATTTTAACATGGAATGCAGTAGCTTATGATCCCGATTTTCCAGATGGATATGAAGTTAGAATTTCAACTACAACGCAAAATGTTGCAGGTTGTTTAGCTAACCCAGCTTTGTTTTCTGTTACAGCAGAAAATTCTGCTTGGACTCAGAGATCCGTTGATCTTACTGCAGCTGGATACTCAAATCAGACAGTTTATATTGCATGGAGAAATCATTCAACTGATAAGTTTCTTCTTTTAATTGATGATATAGTTGTCAAGGAAAATCTTCAATATGATGTTCAGCTTGTATCTGTTTTACAGCCATCAGAATATACAATGATTCCTGCTTGGCAGAATTATTCTCTTGATTTAGGTGGCTATGTAAAAAATAATGGACAAAGTAATTTATCCAATGTTGAACTAACAGCTAACATATATCAAAACGGCACCTTGGTTCACACCGAAGTTAGCTCACCTATTACTTCGCTTTTACCTGATACAACGGTATCTATAAATTTAAATCCTTACACTCCTGTTGACACAGGAATTGTAGAAATAGAATATTCAGTTTCGATAGCCGAAGCGGATGAGGATTATTCAAATGATAGCGGTTCAGCAAGTCCGGTTTATATCAGTGAGAATGAATTTGCAAGAGATGACAATGTAGCTACAGGCAGTCTTGGTATTGGTGCAGGCAATGGTGGTGAGTTAGGTTTAAGCTATGATTTGAAAACTGCAGGTTATATAAGAGGAGTGAAGTTTTTTCTAACAAGATGTTATCCAAATCAACCGTTATATGCATATATTAGAAACTTTGAAAACGGAAAACCAACTGATTTGATAGCAGAAACAGACACACTTTATGCTCCGGATGAAGATGCACGTTGGATCACGCTAAATATCTATGGTGGTGAAGCAGGTTTACCGACAGATACAATTGTGGTTATATTAAATGAAGTAGATTCAACCTTAGCGCTAGGAACTTCTAATTCAATTTTCACACCCGGAACAGGATGGGTTAATTGGCCAACAAGTCCTTTTGGTACGTGGGCTAATGTTGAAGATTTTGGAACATCGTTTTCTCATCCATTTATGCTACGTCCATTAATTTATGAAGAGTCATTGCTGACTGGCGTTGAGCCGTTTGTTACTCCATTAAATAAATATAATTTATTCCAAAATTATCCTAACCCGTTTAATCCTTCAACTACAATCAATTATCAACTGTCTCAGGATTCTTATGTTACTCTGAAAATTTATGATGTGCTTGGGAATGAGGTTAAAACAATAATAAATGAAAACAAACCTGCAGGAAATTACAACATTGATTTTAATGCATCTGCACTTGCAAGTGGTGTTTATTTTTATGAATTAAGAACGAACGATTTTGTTAGCAGTAAAAAAATGATTTTAATGAAGTAAGATTTTATTTATTGAAGTGATTAGAGATAACATCTTTAAAAAGGTGTTATCTCTTTTTTTATTTAAATGAACTTAAAGATGATAAGCTATATTTGAGCCAATCCAGGTTTTATTTATTAATTGACTATTTAAGATATTTGATCTAACTTAACACAGTAACTAGTATTACCAAAGTTGTTCTGATCTTATTTGTCTTTTCAATTAAGTTATTATCGGGGACACTTTGACAATTATAGTTTTAGTCAAAGATAGTAGATAAGATTATATGAAAAAGGTTATAATTTTTATTTCGTTTTGCTTTATTGTTTCACTATTGGTCTTTTCATCCGGTTGTAAAGATAGCTCAGCTTCAACAGAGCCTGTAGTTTCAGATACTACTCACAGTTATCCACCTTATACAAGAAAACCCAATATTTACATTTATCCAACTTCAATTTGTTCCTTATCTGTTGAATTAGAATTCCCGTTAGGTGGAGCTATAATAAAATCTATTCCTCAGTATCTGAATGGATGGAATATCAAAGTTGATACTTCAGGGAAAATAAATGATGAATATGATTATCTGTTTTATGAATGTAAGAATCCTGATCTTTATCAATACACATCAGGTTGGGTAGTAAATAGGGATTCTCTTTTGACATTTTTTTCAGACAATCTTTTAAAAGCAGGTTTTAACACTCGTGAAAAAAATGATTTTATAGAATACTGGATTCCAAGGTTTGTCGAATATCCATACTATATAATTTATCCTCAATTTTCTGAAGACATAAATAAAATAGTTCGTTTAAAATTCTCAATCTTACCTGATAATGTTCTGCGTCTTTTTTATGCTGTCAAAGGGACCAACTCTCAAAATGTTAATCTTGAAGTTCCAATAATTCCTAAGTATGAAAGGAATGGATTTGTAGTTGTGGAATGGGGAGTTGTGATATAAGACATTTTCTTCTATTCCGTATTGTTTAATTCGATAGAATTATTCAACTTAAATTTCAAAGCATATCAAGTGCTGGTGTTGTTTAGGGTGAATGAATAATATGCAAAGTTTTAGCTGATTTTGCTAATATTATTTTCGGATGAAAAAAGGATATAATCACATCATAAATCATTAGGATGGGTACTATGAAAGCACTCGTTTATAACGGTCCGGATCAGCGTAAATTGGAAGACAAACCAAAACCTACCATTCAATCTACAACAGATGCCATTGTTAAAGTAACAAAGACAACTATTTGCGGAACAGACTTACACATCATGAAAGGTGATGTTCCGGCTGTTACTTCAGGTCGTATTCTTGGTCATGAAGGAGTTGGAATAATTGATCAAGTAGGAGAAGCTGTCTCAAATTTTAAAGTGGGAGATCGTGTTCTGATCTCTTGCATTACATCCTGCGGTAAATGCACGAATTGTAAGAAGGGTATGTATTCACATTGTGAAAACGGCGGCGGCTGGATATTAGGTCATCTGATTGACGGTACACAAGCTGAGTATGTCAGGATTCCGTATGCCGATACAAGCTTATATCATATTCCTGCCGGAACTGATGAAGAAGCGCTTGTGATGTTAAGTGATATTCTGCCAACAGGATTTGAATGCGGTGTTCTTAACGGGCAGGTTAAACCCGGGGATACTGTCGCAATAATAGGAGCTGGTCCGGTTGGATTAGCCGCACTTTTAACTGCACAGTTTTTCTCACCTTCAGAAATTATTATGGTTGATATGGATGAAAACCGGCTGGAACTTTCAAAGAAATTCGGAGCAACAAAAGTTGTAAACAATAAAGATGTTTCGGCAGTTGACCAGGTTATGGCTCTTACAGACAAAAGAGGTGTGGATGTTGCGATAGAAGCAATTGGAATTCCTGCTACGTTTAACATCTGCCAGGAAATTGTTACGGCTGGTGGTCATATTGCAAACATCGGAGTTCATGGAAAACCGGTTGAATTGCATCTGGAAAAACTCTGGTCACACAATATTACTCTTACAACCCGTCTTGTGGATGCAGTTACAACTCCTTTGTTATTAAAGACAGTTGTTTCAAAGAAACTTCAGCCGGAACAGCTTATTACGCATCATTTTAAACTTGATGAGATTATGACTGCATATGATACATTTGCAAATGCAGCAAAGGAACGTGCATTAAAAGTAATTCTAACCAACGAATAGATTTTTATAGGTAAATCTAATTCTTTGTTTACCAGAAATAATAAACGCTTACGGTCATATAATTAGTGTACGGCTGTAAGCGTTAATATTACGCTTATGTTAATTGTAATTGGAAAGAAATAGAATAATAAAAACTATAGTTGCAAATCTAAGTTAAGGATGATAAGCTACACTTGAGCCGATCCATGTTTTATTTTTATTGAAATCAACTCCCATCATTTTCCCTTTGCTTGTACGGATAAGATTGTTTACCAGCACAGGTTTATCATCCCACAAAAACATCATTCGTATTTCAGTTTTAGAAAACCCATCGGGAGTTTCAATCAGCGGTGCGTAATCAACTTTTTGCTGTAAAATATAATTGCTGCGATCTTTTACTCTATCTAACTTTTCTTTTGTAACATCAACTTCAACTCCAAGTCCAGCAAAAGAAAAAAGGGGCTTTAAGACAAAATCTTCAAGATTATCTGGATATTTTTCAAGCTCGTTTAAGAAATAGCAATCCGGTACATAACTACCTTTTAACATCGGCAAAGAAAATTTACTAATTTTAAAAAACCAGTTTGGATGACCCGCCCATTCGACATCAACTTCATCTTTAAAGTTAAACTCAAAATTTAGTTGCTTTCTTTCAAGTTCATCAAAAATTACACGGTTATAAATTCGTTTAACTTCAATTTCTTTTCCATCTTTGAAATAAAAAAGCTTCTTCCCGCGTTTTTTTATTTTTGATAAGCAAACAGTTGTAATTCCGGTTAGTTCTTCAGTCGCAGCAAAATCAATTCTTGTTTTTTGTTTTTCAGGTTCGATTTCAAGAAGAATTACATTTTTGGGACTATGTTTTCCAACAATCAATTTTGTCAAAAGAGATTGATAAGATGTTTTGTTAAAACTGCTAAAGTAATTATTGAATCCAACCGGGATATCAAAATGTCTGCGAATGACGTCATTTAAATAAACCTGGTAACCATAAAGTGAAGGAAAGGCTTGAAGTTCAATAAGCTTCGGGAAAAATTTATCATCGCTTTTTGTAATTGCAAAATCAATTTGCAGAAAAGGCGGATGTCCAAAATCGTTTGGAACTTTTAAATATTCGGGAATTGCAAATTCTGATCTCCTCAAAAATTCCGGTTGTTGAACCTGAAAAACAATATCATCACAAGCTTTTATCAGTTCGCTTGTCAGGTCTTTGGATAAGAAAAGCGGACTTTCAGAAACTCGAAAATCAGTCGGATATTTTAAAACAGAATTAAGGTCATTTAAAAATTCATGATACTTCTTTTCAGAAAAATCAGCATTAAATTTTTTTCTAATTTCAGGAATCATTATTTACACCGAAGCATTTATCAGTTGATCAATAGCGTTGTTTAAGAAAGCCGGTAAAACCGTTTTGCGTGTAAGTTTTATTTTGTCCGGATGCTCGAGTAGTTTTATCATTTCCCAATACTTGTCTTCACCGTAACGATCAATAATGAATTTTTTTCTTTCATCCTGCTTAAAATGATAAAGCATACTTTCAGGGTCAGCTTCAGGATGAAACTGAGTGCCCACAATTTCATCTGAAATTCGGACTGCTGTTATTGCCGGATTATCCTGATTTTCTTTTTCGGAAATTTCCCATGAAAGAATCTTCACCCCAAATTTTTCAATCATTTTTTTATTCGGATTAACAACCTGCCAGTGTCTTATATCTGTTGCATAAAACGGATCAGTGAGATTTTTTAATATTGGATCGTCTTTACCTTCGTCAGTTTTTACAAAAGGCATAACTCCGAATGAGTTTATAAATCGCTTATTAACTTCGCCAAACTGAAAATACCTTGCCATCAATTGGAAAGAATGACAGATGAAGAAAATATATTTTTTCTGATCGGGATTGTTTTGATTGTGATTCCAGATTTTATCAAGGAACTTAAAATAATTTTTATCCCAATCTTTGTCTTCATCTTCAAACGGGCTTCCCGGTCCGCCGGATGAAATAAAAATATCGTTACTAAAATCAGGAAGTTCGTTTTTGTATCGTGTTTCAAAAACATTGTATTGTAAATCAATACTGGAATTATTTTTTCCGGCATCTGTTACAATCTCTCGAATACAACGTATCCCTTCGTTAGGCTCGTTGTTGTAAAGATCAATTGTTGCTACTTTAATTTTTTGTCTATTCATTTTTAATTTATCCAGATTGTAACACTGAGTTTATCGTTTATCGAAGTGTGACTTTACTATTAAATGTCAGTCTTCGACGGGCACAGGCTGACGTTAATTGATAATTAAATTTCTAATCCGCTATGTGTTTCTTCAATTATGTAATCAACAACGGCTTTGGTATCCTGTGTTTGATTCCAGATATCAAGCTGTCTGTCTGCGCCTGTTCCCATTTCTAAAATTTTGTTTATGTAATTAATTTCTTCTCTTGATCCGAGTTCATCAACAACATCGTCAATAAATTCTAATAATTCACCGGTAAGAATTTTAAAATCGACTTCTTCTTTTTTCCCAAAGTCAATTAACTTGCCATTAATTCCGTATCGGGCGGCACGCCATTTATTTTCAGCAATCAATGCTCTGCGGTATAATCTGAATCCCAGATTTTGTTTTATAAGTTTATGAAGTTTTGCAACTATTGCCTGCATAACAGCGGTAAGCGCAATTGTTTCATCAACGCGCATTGGAATGTCACAAACCCTGAATTCAAGTGTTTTAAAAACCGGATGAACACGAATATCCCACCAGATTTTTTTTGCATTATCAATACATCCTGTTTTGATAAGCAGTTCAACGTACTTATCATATTCCGAAACACCGTTAAAAAAATCCGGAATACCGGTTCTGGGAAAGCGATCAAACACTTTACTTCTGTAAGATTTGAATCCTGTATTTCTTCCAAGCCAGAAAGGTGAATTTGTAGAAAGTGCGAATATGTGTGGAAGAAAGTATCTTGCCGCATTCATAATGTGAATTGCAACTTCGCGGTCTTCAACTCCAACGTGAACATGCAACCCAAAAATTAAATTAGCACGAGCAACCTGCTGCATATCATCAACGATAACTTTGTAACGCGGATGCTCCGTTATTTTTTGATCTTTCCAATGCGAAAAAGGATGAGTGCCTGAAGCCGCGATTCTAAGTCCGTTTTTAATAGCAAGCTTTGCAAGGTTAGTTCTTAGTTTGGTAACCTGTTCACGTACATCTTTAACATCAAGACAAATATCGGTTCCCATTTCAACAACAGATTGATGCATTTCGGCTTTTACATTTTCAGCAAGAATCATTTTACCGTCTTCAAGAATTTGCTGAATATGTGACTTTAGCTCCCGCGTTTGCGGATCAACAATTTGAAATTCTTCTTCAACTCCAAGTGTAAACAATCCGGCTTCAGCCATAGTAGTCTCTTTCTATTTCAATGGTTTATCATTTGCAAATGAAGTAACAAAATCGCCCCAGGTAAGATTATTCTGTCCCGGTTTATGAGTCTTTGCTCTTTTGATCGCCATATTTGCCGCGTTTTCTACTATCCATTCAAAATTTTCTTCACCAACGGAATTTACATCTGCATCCGGTGCAGGATTACCAAAATCAATTGCGTAAGGAACGCCGTCTCTTAGAGCAAATTCAACAGTGTTAAAATCGTAACCTAACGCTTTGTTTAATGCGATAACACCATCATGAACTTTATCCATTATTTTTTTCTCGATTGGTTTTGGATTTCTTACATATCGTAAATGATGCGGTTGCTTTGGATCATATTGCATAATGTGTACATCTTTTCTATCGAGACAATAACAACGGAAATAGTCTGTAAAAATTATTTCTTCCTGAAGCATCATTACAAGCTGTCCGGTTTCGTTATAAGATTTAAAAAATTCTTCTCGATTGTTTAGTTTATAAACATTTTTCCATCCTCCGCCTGCAAAAGGTTTAAAGTAAGCAGGAAAGCCGACGTATTCAAAAATTCCTTCCCAATCCAAAGGATAAGCAAGATTGCGAAATGATTTTTCATTTGTATCAGGCGGATGCTGATTTGATGGAAGTAAAACTGTTTTGGGAACGGCAACATTTATTTTTGTTGCAAGCGCATTATTAAAAAATTTATCATCCGCACTCCACCAAAATGGATTATTAATAACTGCGGTTCCTGATATAGCCGCATTTTTTAACATTGCCCGGTAAAATGGAACATCCTGAGAAATTCGGTCAATCAAAACATCATATTCAAACGGCTCACCTTGAATTATTTTATTTATGTGAGCGAGTCCGGCAATAATTCCGGATTCTTTTTTTGAATTTACTCTGTTAACAAAAGCTTGGGGAAAAGTATTTTCCTGACCGAAAAGAATTCCAATTTTTTTCATAAATGCTCCGGTTTAAACCTTTTTTAACTTTGATATTATGTATTGATTTTTGATAGATAATCAAAAAACATTTCTTTCCACCATTGCCAATCATGCTTTGCATTTTTTCTTACATCAAGCCAGTGTGGAATTTCTTTTTTCTTCAGGATATCGGAGAGCACTAAATTTTCTTCAAGACAAATATCATCGCCGCCGACTCCAAGTATTATTTTAACTTGCTTAATGCGGTCCAAATACCAGCTATCTTTTAAATTAGGTAAATAATCAGGCGGATTATTGAAGTAAACATTATCATCATAATATCCGTCCAATAATCTTTTTACATTTGATGCGCCGCTCATAGAAATTAAATATCCGATTTTTTCGGGATGTTTAAAAGCAATGTTAACGGAATGATACCCGCCAAAACTACATCCTGCAACTCCAACTTTTTTGGAACCGGTCTCGTGAATTGCATAATCAATTACATCTCTCAAAATTAAAGTTTCATACATAATATGATTTTTAATTCTTTCAGCGGGATGAATTGATTCGTTGTACCAGCTTTCGTTATCTAAACTATCGGGACAGTAAATTTTTATTTTTCCGGATTCAATAAATTTTGAAGCAGCATCAATCAAACCAAAATCTTTTGCCTGAAAGTATCTCGCGTTGGAAGTTGGAAATAGGATAACAGGATAACCTGTTTCTCCAAAAACGAGCATCTCGAATTCCCGGTCAATATACTGGGAGTGCCATTTGTGATATTCTTCTTTCAAGAAACCTAATAATTAAAAGAAATGAGATTAAAATGATTGAATAATCAATCTTACTATTTGTGAGCAAATATAGGAAAAAAAGGATTTATATCAAGAGTGGCTGGATTAACTTTTGGATTATATTGTTATGTTAAGCGTGATTTTAAGTATTAAACAAGCATAATATTTAATTGTTAATTTCATTATTTTAATAGCTCATTTATGAAAACACAAACTCAACAAACGCCTTTAATGGCGCAATATTATAAGATAAAGCAAGCACATCCCGATACAATTTTACTGTTCAGGGTTGGTGATTTTTTTGAAACTTTTGAAGATGACGCAAAACTTGCTTCTAAAGTTTTAGGAATTACGCTTACAAAACGTTCCAGCGGATACGCAGAAGATACTCCGCTTGCGGGATTTCCACATCATGCAATTGATACATATTTACCAAAGCTTGTGCGTGCAGGCTACCGCGTTGCCGTTTGTGAACAAACTGAAAATCCAAAATTTGCAAAAGGAATTGTTAAGCGGGAAGTTGTTGAGGTTGTTACTCCGGGAGTAACACTTTCTGACAAACTGCTTGATCATAAAAAAAATAATTATTTGCTGGCAATTTTTCTTAATGAACAAATTTGCGGTTTATCTTTTTGCGATATTTCCACAGGCGAATTTTTTGTTTTTGAAATTCCAACTTCTCAACTTGGTGAACAAATTGAATCTATAAATCCTTCTGAGTTTCTGATTCCCAAACGTGATAAAGAATTTTTAGGAAAGTTGATCGGAAGAATTAACCCTGCTTTGCGTATTACAAAACTTGATGATTGGATTTTTAATTTTGATTTTGCCAACGAACTTCTCCTAAATCATTTTAAAACTAAAACTTTAAAAGGGTTTGGGATAGAACAGCTTCAAGCCGGAATTATCTCTGCGGGCGCTGTCCTTAATTATCTTAATGAAACTCAAAGAGTAAACCTTTCGCATCTTAACAGAATTTCTCTTTACAATCCTTCCGATTATATGATACTCGATCATTCAACCAAGAGAAACCTGGAAATAATATTTTCTATGCAGGATGGAGGAAGGGAAGGATCATTAATTTCCATACTTGATAAAACACAAACGGCAATGGGCGGCAGACTTTTGAAAAAATGGATATCTGCTCCTTTGCGCGATATCGATCCGATAAAGAAAAGACACGACAGCGTTGATGAATTATTAAAGAAAAAAAATATAAGAAAAGATTTAAATGAAAATTTAAAAGAGATTGGTGATCTTGAAAGATTGATTTCAAGAATTTGTACAGGCAGAGCAACTCCGCGTGAAGTTGTAGCGGTAAAATCATCTTTAAAGAAAATTCCTGCAATAAAAAATTTGCTTGATGAATTAAAAATTTCAACACTTAAAAATATTTCCGAACAGTTAAATCCTTTAGAAAATATAGTTGAAAAAATTTCAACTGCAATAATTGATTCACCTCCTGCTGCAACAAATGAAGGCGGAATCATCAGAAACGGTTTTAGTCCCGAACTTGATGAGCTGCGTGATATTTCACTGCATGGAAAAGAATGGATTGCCACTCTTCAGCAAAATGAAAGAGAACGGACAGGAATTTCTTCTTTAAAAGTTCACTTTAATAATGTGTTTGGTTATTACATTGATGTGAGCAATACACACAAAGCTAAAGTGCCGGATAATTACATACGCAAGCAAACTCTGGTAAACAGCGAGCGGTACATCACTCCTGAGCTTAAAGAGTATGAAGATAAAATTTTAAATGCACAGGAGAAGATTAATGAACTTGAAGCGCAGTTGTTTAATGAAGTACGTGCAATAGTTTCAAATGAAGCGGAAGCAATTCAAATGAATGCAAGGTTAATTGCCATGCTCGATTGTTTAAACAGTTTTG
Organism: Ignavibacteriaceae bacterium; assembly: GCA_049294175.1. Classification (GTDB taxonomy): domain Bacteria; phylum Bacteroidota; class Ignavibacteria; order Ignavibacteriales; family Ignavibacteriaceae; genus IGN3. The sequence continues at coordinate 16,879 of JBAQCL010000108.1, forward strand.
CTCAATGTGCCGAAGAATATAATTATGTTAAACCTGAGATTAACGAATCGGATAAAATAAATATTGTTCAAGGGCGTCATCCTGTTGTGGAAAGAATTCTTGATCCTGGCAATAAGTACACACCAAACGATTGCTTTATGGATAATACCGATCAGCAAATAATTTTGCTCACAGGTCCAAATATGGCAGGTAAATCTGTTTACTTACGACAAGTTGGTTTGATAGTTTTGCTTGCTCAGATCGGTTCTTTCGTTCCTGCAAAAGAAGCAAGCATTGGAATTGTTGATAGAATATTTACCCGTGTTGGTGCCAGCGATAATATCACAACAGGCGAAAGCACTTTTCTTGTTGAGATGCAGGAGGCTGCAAATATTTTAAATAATGCGACGTCTAAAAGTTTAATTCTGCTGGATGAAATTGGAAGAGGAACAAGTACGTTTGATGGAATATCAATTGCCTGGGCGATTACAGAATATTTACATGAAAATCCTGATATTTCTGCTAAGACATTATTTGCAACTCATTATCACGAACTTAATGAAATGGCTGAGCTTTTTCCGAAGATTAAAAATTATAAAGTTGAAGTACGTGAGTATGATGATAAAGTTATATTTCTACACAAAGTAAATCCCGGCAGAGCTGATCACAGTTACGGAATTCAGGTTGCTCAAATGGCTGGGTTACCGCTTTTTGTAACTAACCGCGCAAAAGAAGTTTTAGATAATCTTGAAAGTAAAGAACTAACTCCTTACGAAGTGAAAAAAGAACGGCTCAAAAAATTGAAATTGGAAAACGATAACCAGATAAGTTTATTTGAATTTAAAGATGATGAATTGAGAACCGAAATAAATAAAATTGAGGTAAATAAACTAACGCCTTTGGAAGCTCTAAATAAATTGAATGAAATAAAGAAAAAAATGAATAAAGATTAATTGTCGGGCGCTATTTTAATACCTGTTAAAGTAATATTATTTACCTTTGTGTTGTCGATTAAATTAAATCATAAACAATTTTTAAATGAATAAATTATAACGGAGCAAAAGTGATAGTAGTTTTAGAAAAAAATATTTCCGAAGAACGGTTAAAAAATATTGTCCAGCATTTAGAAGATTCCGGTTTTGCAATCCACAAATCTGCGGGAGCAGAAAAAACAATTTTGGGTGCAATTGGAGTTAAACCTAATTTTGATATACGTACGATAAAAATACTTGATGGAGTTGAAGAAGTTTACAGGATTACCGATCCTTTTAAACTTGCAAGTCGCAGTTTTAAAAATGAAAATACTACTATAAAAATTAAAGATGTTGTAATCGGGGGAGATGAAGTAAATGTTATTGCCGGTCCTTGCTCTGTTGAAAGTGAAGAACAGATTATGATAATTGCAGAATTAGTAAAAAAGAATGATGTTAAAATTTTAAGAGGCGGTGCATTCAAACCGCGCAGTTCACCTTATTCATTTCAGGGACTTGGCGAAGAAGGATTAATACTTTTACGTAAAGCCGCCGATGCATTCGGTTTGCTTGTAATTACAGAAGTGCTTGAGAATTCTATGATTGATCTTGTCTATAAATACACAGATATTTTTCAGGTTGGCGCAAGAAATATGCAAAACTATTCTTTACTTAAAGAACTTGGTTCAGCCAAAAAACCTGTAATGTTAAAACGTGGATTATCAGCAACCGTTGAAGATTGGTTAATGTCGGCGGAGTATATATTATCCTACGGAAATCCCGATGTATTTTTATGTGAAAGAGGAATCAGAACTTTTGAAACATACACAAGAAACACTTTTGACATTTCAGCAATCCCCGTGATTCACAAACGCAGCCACCTTCCGGTTTTTGCTGATCCGTCTCATGCAACAGGATTAAGAGATAAAGTTATTCCAATGGCAAGAGCCGCAGTTGCCGCCGGTGCCGATGGATTGATGGTTGAAGTGCATCACGATCCTGAAAAAGCATTGTCTGATGGTCCGCAAGCTTTACTTCCGGAGCAGTTTGAAGATATGATGAAGCAGGTTAAATTAATTGCAAATGTTATCGGAAGAAAAATATAGTCTTTACCTGAAACTAACTTTTTGATGTTTTGTTTTTTGTAAAAAGACTTATCTTTACCACAATTTTTCCATTATAAAATAAATATGATTTATCATTTGAGAATCAATGAAATTGTACGTTAAGTAATATGAGCTACCGAAATAAATATCTGTACTTTTTTGTGATGTGTGTTTTTATGCAATCATTGATGACATTTGCACAGGAAAATCCTTACAGGAAAGTAAGCAAAACATATTACCCCAACGGAACAATTAAAACAGAAGGCGAATATCTTTACAACGATCTCGATGGTCATTACAAAGAATATTATCCGGGCGGCAAATTGTGGAAAGACTGGAATTACGTATTAGGGAAAGAAGATGGGATTTCAACCTGGTATTTTGAAGATGGAAAAATCAGTATTGAATGGAATTATCAAAATGGTGTTAAGCAGGGAATTTCAAAATGGTATTATGAAACTGGAGAGCTTTGGGCAGAACAAAAATACAGTGATGGAATTTTACAGGGAACTACATTAACCTATTATAAAACCGGCGAAAAGCAAGGTGAGTGGAATTATTTAGACGGAGTTCTTCAGGGTATTTCAAAAACATTTTACACAAATGGAAATGTTGAAGTTGAAAGAAAATTTGTTGACGGTAAACAACACGGTACAACAAGAATATACGATAGCGATAAATCACTTGCACTTGAAGCTTTTTTTATTGATGATAAATTACAGGGGGATGTTTTAATATATGATAAAATGAAAAATATTCGTGTCCGTGATACTTATGTGAATAATGAATTATTAAACCGCGTTAAATTTGATTACAACGGCAAAGTTGAATCGAAAGAAGAAATGGTGAAAAATTCTTATCCAGGCGGAAGTATTAAAGAAGAAATTTATCTTGTTGACGGGATTAGAGACGGCACGATGAGAACATATTACGAAAGCGGTTTTCTGAAAGAAGAATGGAATTATAAAAAAGGCGTTCTTGAAGGAAGATCATTTGAGTACTATGAAAATGGTGTGGTTAAATATTCAACTGATTATGTGTCAGGTGTAAAACGAGGTAATGAAAAATCTTATTATGAAAACGGCGTGCTTAAGGCTGAAACAATTTATGAAAACAATTTGAAGAACGGGATTTGTCTTACTTATCACCCCAACGGGAATCTGCAAAGTATAGGCAGCTATGCTAATAATAGCATGGAAGGCAGTTATAAAACTTATTATGAAAACGGGCTTCTTAAATCCGAAGAGTTTATTGAAAATGGTTTGCCTGATGGGAAAAAATATACATATCACAAAAATGGAGCACTTGACCGAATTGAAAATTACATTAACGGCAAACTTGATGGCTGGATAAAAACTTACTATTCAGATGGTTCATTACAAAAAGAAGAATTTTATAAAGACAACAGAATTCAAAGGATGAAAGAGTACAACCAGGAAGGTTTAATGATTTCAAGTTTTGGGTATAATTAAAAATTGTTAGAACACTTAATAACTGTCTAATTAGTTTTATTTGAGTCTGTAAAATAATTTGTGTAAATGAATTTTGTTGTTAAAGAACATTTTGTAATCTCTGTTCAAAAATAATTGATAAATGAGATAAAGCAACAGTCCAATTTTGCACAGGCATAACAGTCCATTTTTTAGAGATATCTCTGTAGACTAAAAAAAGCATTTTTTTCAGTGCATCATCCCCGATGGATCGGGGCAGGCTATTGGGAAAAATGCTTCTCTGTTTTGTAACCTTCC
>JBAQCL010000109.1:0-25583 GCA_049294175.1 Ignavibacteriaceae bacterium
AGAAATTTATGAAGTACCAGGTTAATCCAAAGTTAGTTAAAAATGCAAAAGATGATTATTTATTTATGCACTGCTTACCGGCACACCGCGGTGATGAAGTCGTTAATGAAGTTGCTGATTCCGTAAACTCAGTAATTTTTGATGAAGCAGAAAACAGGCTGCATGTTCAGAAGGCAATAATGGCTTTGGTGATGTAGTTTTTGTAAATATTAAAAGATGACATCTTTTTAAAAAGATGTCATCTTTCGATGAAATCTATTCATCAATTCTAACTTCAAAAGTTACTATCTCGTATCCTTTATAAGTTTCATAAGCAGCAAACATTACTCCGCATAGAACGCAAAGCATTCCTAATAAGAACAAAGCAATAATCAAAGAATTTATTTTAGTAACATCAAGTAAAAATACAAATCCAATCGAAATTGAAGTAAGTACAAAAAGAGCAACCGCAACAGTATAACAAAGAACGGCATTTCTTACGAGCCTTACTCTGTAAACAAGACTTGAAATTTGCATTGATATACTTTCAAGCCGCTGAGTCTCTTGATAATTAAAATCTTTATCCTCTGCTGTTTTATGAATTATTTTTCTTCTTTCTTCATTTAGCAAGCGCACACGATTAACAACAAGGGAATATTTATTATTCATTCCAAGCAGTAATAGTCCGCACGCAGAAATCATAATTCCCGGTGCAAGCATAAGCTGTATAATTTCAACAATTGAGGTGATGTTAGGCATAATGTTTTTTTATTATAAAAAATGTATTGCTAAACTATTAAAAAAATATTTGATAAAAATAATTTGACAATAAAAATGTTTTTAGTACTGTTACGGTGTAAAGTTTTTGAGGCTATGGTGAAAAGGGTACAAAAATATTTTGACAACATCATACTGATTTTTTGGCACGATATTTTACCCCCACCCATCTATTTTTTGTTGGGGGCAAGAATGTTAACTGTTTACATACCGCTGTATTATTTTCTTCTATATGAATCTCAACAGATTTTACTTTTCTTACAAAAGCCTAATCGCTCATTTAACCAAGAGCAATTATCACTTAACATTAAATCTTATTATATCGGTTTTACATAGCTTTAAGAAAAAACTTAATTAAAATTTTAACCAAGGAATTGTAAAATGGAAAAAATAAAAAAAATAATTCTTATTAGTTTATTTGCGGTTAGTTATACTGCAGCACAAGTGGATACAACAGACTGGTTCCCTATGCAAACTGGTAACTACTGGGAGTATATGGCTTGGACTATTATGGGACCAAAATACTTTAGTATTAAAGTAGTTGGGGATACACTTATGCCAAACGAAAAAAATTATAGTATATTCTATAAAAAATATTTTGATACCTCTTCAGATTTTATCTGGTATTTCAGGAAAGACTCTAATGCTGTTTTGAGTTACACAGGTATTTCATCTTTATTTCCTTCTGGCGAATTCAAATATCTTGATTTTATTAAACCTGATTCGACAATTTGGCTAATTATTCCAATTTATAATTGCTGTAATCCAAATTCTAGAGGGATTTCCAGCACATACAATGATAATACCTATTATGATTTTCTGAATAAAACAAATGAGGCAAAACAATTTGAAGATGTTTATGTTGATTCTGTTAACACAATCTGGACACCTAGTGATGGTTCTTTTCCAATAGTATTAAATAGAGGGTTGGGCATCGTCTGGCATTTTATTTTTAATGATGGTAGTTACTACCTGCAGGGAGCCTTAATAAATGGTGTAAAAATGGGCGTGATTACTGACATTAATAAAGAAGATAATAACATTCCAATTAGTTTTTCATTACAATCGTATCCAAATCCCTTTAATAGTAGAACAAACTTCATAATAAATCTTCCAGTATCAGATTATACAGAATTATCACTTTACAATATACTTGGACAAAAAATTGCCACGCTTATTGATGAATATAAATCTGCAGGCAATTACAATATACAGTTTAATGCAAACCACTTAAGCAGCGGTGTTTATTTAGCCGTATTAAAACAGAACAAATTTACGGTAAAAGAAAAAATAATTTTATTAAAATAGATTGAGGACAAAATGAAAAGTATAATTGTGATCTTAATGGCATTTCTATTAATTATTGAATTGAAATCCCAGGATGCATTACTATCTACAGCAGTATTAGATATTCAAAATACAACGGCAGGTATTTACCCGAATCCCAACACGTTGATAAGAGGCGGACAAGAAAAAACAGCAAGCGGCACATTAAGAATATTAGTAGTTTTTGTCAGGTACAAAGATGATGTGGAGAATACTGCTACCTGGCCTGATTATAATGTGTTACCCACTTGGGCACAAACTTTTGTTAATCCGGTAATTCCCTCCAATGGTATATTTACACCCAAAAACATAAGTGATTTCTTTGATCGATCATCAGGTGGTGATGGAACAGGTAATCTTGGAAGTTTTCATATGATAGGTGATGTTGTTTATGTTACAACACTTAAGAATGAAAATGAATATAGTCTAGGTTGGGGAGGTGATACAGAAGTATTTATGGAAGTATTACAAACTCTTGATAATCCATCAGGAAGTTATAACATTAATTTTAAACTATATGATAACTGGCAGTTTATGAGGGGTGATACTCTTTTTAATCACTTCTATAAACCGGGTATTGGTGATGGCAAAGTTGATCATATTTTTATTATAAATAGAGATGATTCTAGATTAGGTGTAGCAGCAGAAAAAACACTTGAAAATGTTAACTTTCCCTCATATGATGGAGTTATAGTGAACGGAAATTGTGGTTCACGTATTTTCGGCTTTAAAAATAGTTATACTCTAAATGCCGTTGGCGGACCTGCCCATGAATATTGCCATTATCTTTTTGGTGGAACCCAAACTACTGGTCATTTTGATGGATATAATTATTGGCCCTGGCAAACAACAAACAGAGGGCGCATAAACTCATTTGCATTAATGATTGCAGCAAATAACGGATGGATGAGCGCTTATGAAAGATATAGATTAGGATGGCTAAACCCGTTTATTGTAGAATCAAGTAATAGCAGCATCACTCTAAAAGATACGCACTTAAAAAATGAAGCGGTATTAATACCACTTAGATATGATTTAAATGGTATATTAAAAGAATTTTATTTGGTTGAAAATTATCACACTGTACGTGATTATGCCCGGGCAAATCCATTCCTTATAAATGAAAGATTTGGTGAACATTACTTTACACACGGATTATTAACATTTCACATAGAAGATCAGAATTTTACTTTGCCGTGTGCCACAAAGATAAATATTCTTTGTGCTGATGGTAAATGGACTTGGAAATTGCTGTCGGGTGCTTCTACACCTTCAGATAGAAGTGATGATGTCCTCGGTCGAGATTTGCCAATGCGTTTTGGAAATTTTGATGAAAGGAATTTTATCACTATAAATGTTGGGGGTATAAATTATAACGACTATGTTTGCTTAACACCTCGTCCAGATTTTCTAGGCGCAAGATATAACAGCAATGATTGGCTTGGTGATTTTGAAGATTTCTTTAGGGAAGGATATAATGATGTCTTGACAAGATATAGTAATCCTGCATCTTACTTAATAGACGGAACTCCAAAAGATATCGGTTTAGAAATTGTCAGTTATAATTCAAGCACAAAAGAATATATTTTAAATATACAAACCAGTGCAATGGGGGTTCTTACATTAAAACCTTCCAAACCACAAAATTTCCGTTTAAGAGGCACTAGTTATAATCATCCAGTTTTGGTTTGGGAAGGGAATATTGAATCAGACATTGCAGGTTACAATATTTATAGATCAGAAAATGGAGGAGAACCCCAGATGATTGGCTACGTTCCGCAGACAAGTGGGAAAACATTTACTGATTATACTGCAAATACAAGTATCCCAAGCGATCATTATGATTATACAATTAAAGCAAAAGACAATTCAGCATTACTATCCGTTGCTAGTGATAAGGTATCAGTAATGGCATTAGCGCCAAAATTGAATTTGGGAAATGGTGAATTAGTACTTGCAGAATATGCTTTAAAGCAAAATTATCCAAATCCCTTTAATCCAAGCACGCTAATAAACTATTCTATCAAAGAAGACGGTTTTGTTAAAATAAAAGTATACAACATTCTTGGCAGTGAAATAGTGGAATTGGTTAATGAAACAAAAGAAATAGGTTATCATTCAGTTGAATTTAATGCTTCCAACTTACCAAGCGGTGTTTACATTTACACTTTGCAGGTAAATGAATTTTCAGGTTCGAATAAAATGCTGCTTTTAAAATAACAACAATCAAATATTTTGTAGAGACGTTTTACCAAACGTCTCTACTTTGAATAAATATAATTATTCAACACTTCAACAGTTGTTTTGCAATGGTTTAGGTCCATTTCTAAAAGGTCACGCAAAGAAAGCACACCAACAAGTTTATCATTATCAATAATCAAAATATGTCTTGTTCGCGCCTCTTTCATTTTTGCAAGCACAGATTCATTTGATTCATCAATCTTAGCAATAATAAGATTTGTACTCATTACATCATCAACTAACGTGGAGTTCATATCTTTATCCTTTGCGATTACTCTTTTTACAAGATCACGCTCGGAAAAAACTCCGGTTAATTTTTCATCTTTCATAACCGGCACTAATCCGACACCCTTACTTGCCATAAAATTCACAGTTTCTCTTATCGACGTGCCAGCCTGTACAGCAAAAACCTCACGCCCTTTTAATAAATCTTGAATTGATTCCATTGTTACTCCAGAAATTTTTTTAGAAATATAATCTTTTTATTTAGAAGTGCAAAGAGCAAAGTTTTTTTCACCTTGGTATAAAGATGAAGAAAATAACAACAAAATCAAACTTCGGTTCGTCTTATAAACTCCTGAATAATGTTATCCGAAGAATTTACTAATTCATCAGGTTTGCCTGTAAAATAAATTATTCCTTCATTCATCATTGCCACTCTAGCGGCAACATTTTTAACGCTGTACATATCATGAGTTACAACAATTGATGTTACATTTAATCTTTCGGTAAGATGTTTGATAAGGTGATCTATTGAATCCGACATAATCGGGTCAAGCCCGGTTGTGGGTTCATCGTATAAAATGTAAGATGGATTTGTAACAAGCGCACGGGCAAGTGCCACACGTTTTTTCATTCCGCCCGAAAGTTCTGATGGTTTAAGATTTAAGATTCCTTCAAGCCCGACAAGATCAAGTTTTTCTTCGACTATTTTTTTTATCTCTGCTTTTAAAAAAACTTGATTTGATTCAACTAATGGAAGAGAGACATTTTCCTCTACGGTCATAGAATCAAACAAAGCGGAACCCTGAAAAAGGAACCCGAAGTTTTTCCTTAGCTCATATAATCCTTTTTGTGAAAGTTCACTTACGATTTTATCTTCAACTTTAACATAACCCGAATCAGGTTCGAGTAATCCAACAATATGTTTTATAAGAACACTTTTCCCGCAGCCGCTTCTTCCTATAATTACAAGCGTTTCGCCTGCCTCAATTGTTAGATTAATACCTTGTAAAACTTTTTTACCGGCAAAACTTTTATGGAGATCATTTATTTCAATCATATAAAATCAATTGTTTGATAAGTAAAAATAAGAAAAAACAATGATTGATTATCAGATAAATAAGCAGAACTTAAAAACTGAAGATAAGTCTATCTCTTTAATCAATTATTATGCTATTTTTATAGAAATAAAAATTATCAATAGAAAGAAATAAGATGGTTAAAAATATTTTTATCGTATTTTTGTTATTTATCTCACTTACTTCAATCTATTCACAGCAAAAATTTCCATCCTACTTTACACAAAATGATATGGAGTTTGCTACACCCGGAACAATATTGTTTGGATTGAGCGGATATGATAACCCGGCAGAGTTGTCATTTTTATCACAGCCCAATCTTTACTTTACATGGAACGATAAAAATGGCGATTTTAATGACCTTGATGATTGGGGTTTATTCACTTCGATTCCGCATTTGGGATTCAGTGTGATAAACCATAGTGATAATTCTTTTTCCATTTCCGATTATAAACTTTCAGCGTCTATCGGCTCTTCAGCTTTTAGCTTTGGTTTAGGCTACGGATGGTCTTCGGGTGACGTAACATATTTCAACAGAGCAAATCTTTATACACTTGGAACAATTTATCGTCCCGCAAATTTTCTTTCGTTCAGCTTCATTGCTAATCTTCCATCAAATGGTGAAAGAGAAGGAATAATTGGCGCAGGATTAAGACCGTTTGGTAATTATAATCTTACTTTCTTTGGTGATTATGTTTTTACCAAAGATAAAGTACCTGAAAGAACAAACTGGAGCGCCGGTGCAACTTTAGAACCGCTTAACGGATTTAGAATTACAGGGAGATATTTTGAGGGAAAATCTTTTAATGTTGGCGTTCAATTGGGATTTGGAATGCTTGGGCTTACTTCCATTGCACATTTTGATGATGATGCAAAACAATCTTACAATACTTACGGAATTAGAGTCGGAGCAAATGATAGAAATATTCTCAGCTACGTTACAGGTAAAAACAATTTTGTTCAAATAGAACTTGCCGGCGGAATTAAATATCAAAATTTTAAATTGTTTGATAACTCACAAACTTTACTTAACCTAATTGAACAAATAGAAGCTGTTAAAAATGATAAATCAATTTCCGGTATTGCAATTAATCTTTCAGGTTCCAACATCAATAAAGAAATGCTTTGGGAACTGCGTGAAAAACTTAATGAATTAAAATCTTACGGTAAAAAAGTTTATATCTATATAGACAGAGCCGGAATGGACGAATATCATTTTGCATCCGTGGCAGATAAAATAATTCTTGATCCGATGGGAACGATTTCATTAACCGGTTATATAATGGGCAGAACATTCCTTAAGGGAACTCTTGATATGCTGGGGCTTGGCTTTCATGAATTGAGATATTTTAAATACAAATCAGCATCGGAAAGTTTTTCGCGTGAAGATTTTAGTGAAGCTGACCGTGAGCAAAGACAAAGATTGGTTGATGAAAATTACAGTCTTGCTCAAAGAGAAATCTGTGAAGGAAGAAATTTCACGTCACCTTACTTTAATAAACTTGTTGACAGCGCTTTTATTTATTTGCCCGATGATGCAATAAAATTAAAATTAGCCGATACTCTTGCGCGTTGGAGCGACATAAAAAGCGTAATTGATAAATATGAAAATAAAAGCAACAGCGTTGTTAATATTTCTGCATTAGATGAATTTAATGTTCCCAATGCTTATTGGGGATCAAAACCTAAAATTGCCGTTATTTATGCAATTGGCGGAACAAGTATGGATGACGGAATTAAAGCGAGGTCATTGGTTAAATATGTTGAAGCGGCAATGCACAGTAACAACGTTAAAGCAATAGTACTTCGTGTTGATTCGCCAGGCGGTGATGCTCTTGCCGCTGATCTAATTGCAGATGTTGTCAGGAAAAATAAAGGCAAAAAGCCCTTAATCGTTTCACAGGGATATGTTGCTGCATCAGGCGGTTACTGGCTCTCGATGTTTGCCGATACAATTGTTGCGGCGCCAAATACAATAACTGGTTCAATCGGAGTTATTGGTTCATTCGTTTACAATAAAAATTTAAAACAAGATCTTGGAATGTCTGTTGATTATGTTAAGAAAGGAAAGTTTGCCGATCTTGGTTTTGGGGCTACTCTTCCGTTGATTGGCTTAACAATTCCGGATCGTGATTTTACCGATGATGAACTACGTATTGCAGAGACAGGAATTAAAACTCTTTATACAGGTTTTGTTAATAAAGTTGCGCTGGGAAGAAAAAAATCTTTTGATGAAATAGAAAAGATTGCCCAGGGAAGAGTTTGGTCAGGAAATGATGGACTAAGAAACGGTTTGGTTGATGTTCTTGGTGGATTGGATGCTGCCATAAAAATTGCTTTAGCAAAAACAGGTCTAACAAACAGTGAATACGAAATTATAGAATTGCCTGAACGTCAGTGGTTTGATTTGAATTCCATTCTGCCAGGCTTTTTGAGAATTGAAGAGAAAGTTACCGAAGATCCATTCATAAAAGATTTGAAATTCCGTTTACAAAATAATGGAATACCAATGCCGCTTTTGCCAATTGAATTTATAGATGAGAATATGATAATTAGCGAGTAAGAATTTATCAAAAGAATTTTGTGTGAGCGAGTCATTAACTAATTCTTTTTTATTGATATCTGTTTTTATAAAAGATATTTTTACAGAACCAACCCCACCCTTTAATTTCCTTTCCTTGTTAAGGAAATGGGTAGGGGTGAGGTCAAAATAAACAACTGGTGAAATATGAACACTATTTATCTGGGCGATTGCCTTAATGTACTTCGGGAATCTGTGCCCGATGAATCTGTTGATCTGGTTTACATTGACCCGCCGTTTAACAGCAAACGCGATTACAATATATTTTTTGACGATAAGGAAATACAAACGCAGCGTATTGCTTTTGAAGACACCTGGACGCTTAAGAACATTACAGATTCCCTTGCAGAACTCCATACACTTAAAACCGATAACCTTTACTTTCTTTTGCTTACTTACCAGAAAGTTGCGCCGCACGCTTTTCCTTATTTAACTATGATGTCTTTGCGCATACTTGAACTGCACAGAGTGTTAAAGCCAACAGGCAGTTTTTATCTGCATTGCGATCCGACTATGAGTCACTATTTAAAAACTGTTTGCGATGTAATATTTGATGATAAGAATTTTAGAAATGAAATAATTTGGAAACGTAAAACAGGGAAAGGTGAAACTAATCAGAAGTCAAATCGATTCGGTGTCAGTACAGATATATTATTGTTTTATGGAAAGACAAAGTTAGCAGGATTAAATCCTCAATTTACTTTTGATGCACAAGGATATCAGGAGTATGTTGACAAGTTTTTTAATCTTGTTGATGAGAACGGAAGAAAATATGCTATTGATAATTTAGCAAGCCCATCTCCAAGACCAAATTTAAGATATTCGTATAAAGGCTATGAGCCACCCGAAAATGGCTGGGCTATCTCAAAAGAAAAGATGGAGGAATGGGATAAAGAAGGCAAGTTGCATTTCCCTGAAGATAAAAATGGAAGAATCAGAAGAAAAAGATTTTTGGATGAGTTGCAAGGCAAACCAGTTCAAAATCTTTGGGATGATGTAAAACCTATTGCTTCTCAATCAAACGAAGGACTCGGCTATCCAACACAAAAACCAAAAGCATTGTTAGAAAGAATAATTAAAGCAAGCAGTAACGAAGGTGATACTGTGCTTGATGGTTTTTGCGGCTGCGGCACAACAGTAGATGCTGCAGAAAGTCTGCACCGCAACTGGATTGGAATTGATATTTCTCCAATTGCAATTTCATTAATCAAACGCAGGTTAAAAGATACATACGGCGAAAGCTTAAATAAGTTTGAAGTAAGAGGCACGCCAACAGATGAGCAAAGCGCAATTGCATTATGGCAGCAAAACCCAAATGCTTTCCAGGATTGGTGGCTTACAGAGTTTGAAGTATTCTCTACAACTTTCGGAACTAAAGGCGCAGATAAGGGAATTGATGGAATTGCACAATATTTATCAGACCCAAAAGACCAGAGCGTCATTCGTGCAGCTTTTCAGGTAAAGGGCGGGGTAAACATTCAATCCAAAGATATAGACGCTTTGCTTGGCGCAATGGATAAACACAAATGCGAACTTGGCGTATTCCTAACAATTGCAGAACCAACAAAACCAATGTTAGATACAATTGCAGGTGCAGGGTTTGTAGAAATTCCGGGATTCAACATTCCGCGTTTACAAATACTAACATTAAAAGATTACTTTAAGAATAAAAATTTAAAACTGCCTTCTGTTAACATCACATTTAAAGCCGCACAACTAAAAGGCAAGAACAAACAAAACCAGATTAAGTTGGAGATGTGAACACACCCCTTTTAAATTCCTCCCGATATATCGGGAGGAAAAAAAGGGGTGTGTCTGTTATCTAAACTTTAAGAATCTCACCTTCAGATTTTGCAATTGTAACTGCGCCGCAGCTATCACTAAAAACATTTACCATTGTACGGCACATATCAAGAATTCTATCTACAGCCAAAATTAATCCAACACCTTCTAACGGTAAACCAACTGCGGTAAGTACAACAGACATCATAACCAATCCTGCCATTGGAATTCCTGCTGCGCCAATTGATGCAAGTAAAGCGGTTACAACCACAATCATTTGCTGAATGAATCCAAGCTCAATTCCATAAGCTTGTGCAATAAACATAGCGGCTACGCATTCATATAACGCAGTCCCATCCATATTTACGGTTGCGCCAAGAGGAAGAACAAAACTTGTAATTTTATTTGAAACGCCTGAGTTGTGCTCAACAGCTTCCATCGTTAACGGCAATGTTGCGGAAGATGATGACGTTGAAAATGCAGTAATTAATGGAAGCGACATTGCTTTAAAATGTTTTGCCGGGCTTACCTTCCCAATAAATTTGATAATTAACGGAAGTGTAATAAAAAAATGAAACGCTAATCCGCCAAGTACCGTAAGCATATAAATTCCAAGATGCTGAAACATATTTAACAATCTTGTTTTATCGGATGCCTGGTCTGCAACAACTCCGGTTACAATTCCTAAAATTCCGAGTGGAGCAAATTTTATAATGAATGAAGTCATCTTCATCATAATTTCAAAACCGGAATTAAAAAAGCCAGTCATAAAATCTTTATACTCGGTTTGAACTTTTGCTATAAAAAATCCAAACAGGATGGCGAAGAATATAATTGCAAGCATATCAGCAGAAGCCAGCGCTTCAAAAATATTTTGTGGAATCATTCGCATGATTATATCCCACAATCCGCCGGAAACTTTTGTTAATTCCGGTACTGCCATTTTAAAACCAAGATCAGCGCCAACGCCGGGTTTAATCAGATCAACTAATAAAAGTCCTGTTATTATTGCAAAAGTGCTGGTGAGCAGATAGTACGAAATAGTTTTTAGCCCAAACCTGCCAAGGCTTTTTGTTTCTCCAATATTTGTTACGCCGGAAACGATTGATGTAAGAATTAATGGAACTATTATCATTTTTAGAGCGCGTAAAAATATATCACCAAGCCATCTGACATAATTGGAGTATTGAGGTAAGAATAATCCAAATAATACTGCGATAATAAATGCAATTAAAATTTGCCAGTGGAGTTTTAGTTTAAGCATAACTTTCTTTTAATTGTCAATCTTTAATGTTCAATAAGCAAGGCTATAAAATGTTTTTCAAAATCTCGTCACAAACTGCATAACCCTTTGATGTAAGCTTGATAATATCATCATTGATTGTTAAGAGATTTTCATTCTTTAGTAATTCAAAATAATTTTTATTCTTAATAATCCAATCTTTGTTAAATCTATTATTATAATCTATTAAATTCAATCCCGAGCTGCGTAAAGAAAGCATAACATATTCATCATGCATTTGAGCCGGAGTTATGTTTTCGGAGTTCATTACGGCATTCCCGTTCAATTCAATTTCACTCATATATTTTTTTAAACTTGAAAAATTCCACCAGCGTTTTCCATCCACAAAAGAATGAGCAGAAGTTCCAAATCCAAGATAATCTCTATATCTCCAATAGGCATTATTGTGCACGCATTCAAATCCTGGTTTTGTAAAGTTTGAAACTTCGTATTGATAGAATCCTTTTGATGCTAAAAAATCAATAGTTGTTTCATAAAGATCGGCATCATAATCATCATCTTGCATAATTACTTTTCCGTCTAAAACCATTTTATTTAGAATTGTTCCCCGCTCAAGAATCAGGCTGTAAGTGGAAATATGTTTAATCGGCAGTTCAATGGCAGTCTGAAGATTGTTTACCCATCTTTTTTTTGTTTGATTCGGCAGATTAAAAATTAAATCAACACTGATGTTTTCAAATCCAACATCTGCAGCATTGTAAACAGTTTTAATAGCCGTTTGTTTATCGTGGATTCGTGTTAGAAATTTTAATTCATCATCATCGAAAGACTGAATGCCAGTGCTGATTCTATTAATTCCCGCTTTCTTAAATTCTGAAAGTTTTAATTTATCAACAGTGCCCGGATTTGTTTCCATTGTAATTTCAGCATCATTGGAAATAAAGAATTTATTTTTCAGATGATTAATAATTTCGTGCAAATAATCCGGTTGCATTAATGATGGCGTTCCGCCGCCGAAAAATATTGAGGTAAAAACTCTGTCAGAACTATAAATTCCGGCAAAATAATTTATCTCTTTTTGAAGTGCGTCTAAAAAAAACGAAATGTTATCGGAAGTGATAATTGAGTAAAAATCACAATAAATACATTTGTGATCGCAAAAGGGAATGTGAATATATAATGCGCTATTTTTCAAAAAATTTATTTATTAATAAAAAAAGAGACAACATCTTATAAAAATGTTATCTCTCAAACAAATAATAATTAAATCTAAAAATCCGGTTCTATTTTTAATTCAGTTAAAAATTCCACTTTCGCATTTAATTGAGAAAGCAACAAATTATTACTGGTTGCATTAGTTATTCCCAAATAAGCTTTAAAACAATTGTTAACTTTAAAATTAGCGAGATATTGATTAAGGTTGTTTATTTCTTGATTAGTTAAATCGATCTTTAACGGTTTGTTAATATAATCATCCGCAACAAAATTTGGTTTTTTGAAATCAATTAGCAACGTACTGCCATCACCTTCGTAAAGTCTTAAGTGCAGAGTATCCCCTTTTAATCCACTGCTTGAATTAAGCGTAAAATAAGCAGAAGAAATATACCTGATCTCTTTAAGGTTATCGCTGTTATCATTATAATCATCAAAGTCGCTTAAACAAAAATCGCTTGAGCCATAAAAATTTGATCCTAAGAAATACGCATTTATTTCAGTATCCAACGTCATTGTAAGAAAAAAATCTTCAAATGGATCGCACCTATTAAATAGTAATGTTGAAGAGAATATTAATAGTACAAATATTGTTTTATAGATATGTTTCATTTTATGCTCCTTAAAAATCCAGTGAAAAACCAAGTGAAAATGTAGTAAAGGAAGTAACATTTAGATCTGCATTAATCACAACTACTGCTAGTTTAACTGCTCCCCCTAAGGTATATCTAAAATGGTTTTTTCCTTTAACCGTAACTTGATGTCGCTGATTACCAATCCCGGGGTAATAATCATTTGGATCATCAAAATAGTAGGTGAAATCAGTAGTGGAAGTTTCATATTGCAAGCCGCTGTAAACAATAAACATATCCATAAAGGTTTTACTTGCATGAGCATTTATTGCAAAATTCTTTGAAGAAACTTTTCCATATTTATCTATCTCATCCCCAACATATTCAAAATTAAGTGTGTTATATAAAATTTGAACAGAAAGGTCAATGGGAAATAAAGGTATATGGCTGCTGATATCATGTTTTAATCCAAAACCGAGAACTCCAATTTTAGTATCCCCGAAATTTGATTCAGGAAAAAAGCGGAGCATTAATTCTGTGTTAAAGCCGCTACCTGCAAATTGATAAATACCCAATGGGACCGTTTTTAAGGATAAACCTGTAGGATAAATAAAGTATCCTTTGTTACCTAAAAAGTAACTTGAATGGTTGCCAAAAATTGTAGCGCTTGGTTCAACGTTTTCACCGCCTTCAATTTGCGGATCAGGCTGAAATGTTTTCTGGTCATCGGGAACAATAGACCACATACCTATAATGCTGAATTTAAATCCAAACGTTTCATCCACATTAGCATCATAATATGCGCCGGTATTAAAATAAGTTCCAAAGTATGTGGATAGCGGCTGAAAATATTTTGAGGCTTCCGATGGGGGCAGACTGTTTAATTTAATTCCGTCTTGAGCAAGGCACTGAACGGAAATTGTTAAAGATAGAAGTAGAAGTAGTATTGATTTTTTCATATTGACTTTCCTTATAGCAGGATTACCAAATTTTTTTACTAAAGAATCAATTATGATACCAATAAAAATCACTTTCCCTTAAGTAACTGTTTTGCGCTTTCAATACCTGCTTTGCTTATTTGATCCCCGCTTATAAGCTTCGCAATTTCAGTAATTCTTTCATCTTTTGTAAGTTTTACAATAATACTTACAGCACGATTGTCAATCTGTTTCTTTTCAACAGCAAAATGATGATCAGCCATACCGGCAATTTGCGGTAAATGTGTAATGCAGATTATTTGATGGAATGTTGAAAGTTCTTTTAAAGCTGATCCAACTTTTTGTGCAATTCTTCCACTTACGCCCGTGTCAATTTCATCAAATATTAACAGCGGAAGTTTATCGGTTTTTGCAAGAATGGTTTTTAACGCAAGCATTATGCGCGAAATTTCACCACCCGAGGCAACCTTAATCAAAGGCTTCACATCTTCACCCGTGTTTGTGCTGATGTAAAATTCAATTTCATCAATTCCGTTTTCTGTAAAGCGATATTTTTTATTTTTTACAAAAACAAAAGCCCCAGAATTTTCATCTGCTGCTGTTTGATTAATATTGACTTTAAAAATCGCATCGGGTATTCCGAGTTGTGCAAGAGCTTTTTTAACTTCTGACTCAATTTTTATTGACTGTTTTTTTCTGGCAAAAGAAAGTTTTTCGGCTGCATCACCGGCAGAGTTTCTTAATTCTAAAATTTCCTTTTCAAGATTGTTGATTGTTGAGGAAAAATTATCTGCTATTTCAAATTCTTTTCCTATTTGCTTTCTATGCGCAAGTACGTTCTGAATTGAACCGCCGTATTTTTTCTTTAATAGATTTATTGCTCCAAGGCGTTCTCGTTTATTCTCGATTTCTGAAGGGTCGATATCTATTTTAGATTTATACCCACGAATTGAGTTTGCAAGCTCTTTTAAAACTGCCAAAGCCGAATCGCATTCACCTTCGGATTCTAAAAATGATTTATCAATTTCACTAAGCTGGTTTAATTTATGTTTCACTTCACCTAATAAATCAATAACTGAATTTTCATCATCGTATAATTTATTATATGCTTCGTCGCTCAACGCCATTAACTTTTCAGAATTCTCAAGTATGTTAAGTTCATCATTTATTAATACATCTTCATCTTGTAAAGGATTTATATTATCAATCTCTTTTATCTGAAAATCATAAATTTCTTTTTTTCCTTTTAAAGATTCTTCTTTTGACTTTAATTCTCTTAACTCATTTTGTTTTAAGTTTAATTTCCGGTAAACAATTTTATATTCATCTATTAATTTTTGGTTATCCGCAAATTCATCGATAAAATTAATGTGCGTCTCTGTGCGAAGCAGAGATTGATGCTCGTGCTGTCCATGAAGATCAACAAGCATATCGCCGAGTTCTTTTACAATGTTTAACGGAACAGGAGAATCATTAACAAAACATCTGTTAGAACCCTTAAGGGAAATTTCTCTGCGTATGATTAATTCATTTTGGTACTCGATGTCATTTGCTTCAAGAAACGACTTTACATTTTTGTTATTTTCAACGTTAAAAATTCCCTCAACAAAAGATTTTTGTGCACCTTTACGTACAACTTCGGAAGAAGCGCGTTCACCAAGAAGCAAACTCATAGCATCAATTAAAATTGATTTGCCTGCCCCGGTTTCACCGGTTATAATATTAAGTCCTTTTTCAAACTCAACATTTATATGATCGATGAGTGCGTAGTCTTTAATTTCGAGTGATTTGAGCATATGGTTGATGAAATTGTTTCGGGAAAAATAAATAAGAGTAAGATTAAGAGAAAGTGTAGATTAACAATATTATTTTAAACAATTCATTTTCCTGGTCATTTATAATTTTCTTGCTACAACTACAACCGCTTTTACAGTTTCAACAACGCCAGAGTTATCATTCAGTGCTTCAAGAAAAACGATGTAAATTCCCATTCGGAGAGTTTTGTTGTCATCATCAAGTCCGTCAAAGATAACAGAGCCGCTGGATCCGCTTGCCATGTTATTAATTAATGTTCGCACTAACCGTCCTTTGTTATCAAAAATTTTTATTCTTACCTGTGCAACTGCTTGTGAAAGATTATAATTGATTACAGCAAAATCTTCAAAGCCGTCATTATCCGGTGAAAATGGATTTGGGTTTACGGAAATGCTTGTTGTCTGATTTAAATTTTCTGCAAAGACGCTGTTTTGTTTACCCGGAGTGCCACCGAGAGAATTGACCGAAGTATTCCAGTTTAAAGGATCATTACCATTCAAAGCCGGATTTATTCTTTCTAATGATTTTCCTTTTGATGAAGCAATGTTTTTGTTATTCCAGTTGTTATTGTAAAAAACAGAATCGATAACATTTCCCCTTGCATCCTTTAACAAAATTAATTCTCCGGTATTAACTAAACCCAGACTTGATGCATTGAAAATATTTTTATAATCATAACTTATCAAATCAAACTTGCTAATCGTGCTTGAGTCAGCAATCAACACAAAATATTCTTGAGGCGGAACTTTAAAACTTGTTTCTATTAGTTTGTAAAAGTTTCCGTTTTCATCTTCAAACCTCCATCCACCAACGTTTACAGAATCAGAGCTTGAATTATAAAACTCAATGTATTCGCTGTTATCGGAGTTGGGATCGTACATTATTTCATTAATTATGAAAGTGTTCCGCTCATAAGCCGGAATATTGTAAATAGAGTTCTCTTTGCCGGGTGTGCTGCCCGAAAAATCAAGAGAAGTAACCCAATTTGTGCTGTCGTTAGTTGATTTATCTAAAGAAATTCTTTCTAATGAAAATCCTTTCTTGCCGCCCCAACTTGATCTGTATAACAAACTGTCTATTATTCCATTTCTAAAATCATAAATAACAACGCCATCTACTGTGTTGCTTAAACTTCCAAAGTTTGAATAAAAAATATTTGCATCTGCTTCATGATAATCAGACGTAAATGATGTGTCTTTTGCAACAATAAATATTTCTTTGGGTTGGATAAAAATATTTTCGTTTGTAATAAAGTTTTTAGTCGGTGTTGATAGCACATCACTTATTAACCAATTTTTTAAGTTGATTGAATCATCGATGACATTTATTAATTCAATCCATTCGGGTTTCCCATCCGCGGGATTGTACATCACTTCGTTTATCTTTAAAATGTTTGCCGGGTAACCCGGCTCAACAGATTTTTCATAATAATTATTAAGCGTATCTTCATCAGATAAAAAAATAGTTCTAACTGCTGTCAAAACTTTTTTCTGTAAAGACTGAATTTGTGAATTTGAAGTTATCGAGATTGAATCGTCCGGATTTAATATTGTTGATGCAACTGAGTTTAGCAGCAAATCAACAACATTATTTGAATCAGTATCGATATAAAATTCTGTTATAAAATTTTGGGCGGATTGGTTCCCATTATTTTTAATCTTTGCTGTGATTGAAACATTATCGTCTAAAGTTGGAAATCTTGGTGAGAAAGAAATTCCCGAAACTGATAAATCATATTGTTTCGGTGTTACGCTATTAATTCTTCCGGGAGTACTTTGTTCAACATCTTTGCAACTTGCCCAATTATATTGATTATTAGAATTTGTTGTTGCAGCAATACGTTCGAGTGAAAATCCGTTTGTTCCGCCCCATTGGTTTGAGTAAAAAACTGAATCAATAGTTAAACCACGATTATCTTTAATTACAACACCGTCTCTATCATTGTTAAAGGAAGGAAGGCTTAATTCCATAAATTGTGATGAAATAAATCTGTGATAATTTATTATGGATGAATCTTTTGTTAAAACTGCGTAGCCTTTTGCCGGAATAATAAAATCGTTTTTAATAGTCGCTTTGGCTGGTGTTGTAATTACATCCCATATCGCCCAATTTTTTAAGTTAATATTTAAATCAGAATTGTTATAAAGTTCAATCCATTCAGGCTCACCACCAAACGGAGCAAACATAATTTCATTTACAACTATTGATTGAACAGGAAAACCAGGTTCTATAGTCTTATAAAAAATATTGTTTGTTGTGTCCTGATCCTGGACAAAAATTAGTTTGACATAATATCCTTTTTGATTCTGCAAGTTGGAGATTACATAGTTGAACTGATATATTGATGAATCTTCTGGATTCAAAGATTGATTGGAAATAGACTCAACAAACAAATCTGGAATGGAATCAAGGTTTGTATCTTCATATAGTTCAATGGAAAACTGGGCTGTGTTTTTACCGATGTTTTTTATTTGGGCAGCAAGAGTAACATTGTCTCCGATTAAAGGAAATTCAGGATTAAAATGAATATCTGATGCAAGTAAATCAAAATCTTTCTGCGTAACTGAGTTATAAGTCCCCGGTGTTGCTTTAAAAATACTTGTTGATGTTTTCCAGTTTGCGGGATCATTACCTGGTTCATCAATAGAAATCCTTTCTAAAGATTTTCCACCAGCATTTCCTCCCCAAGCCGGTAAATAAAAAACCGAGTCGATTATAGTTCCATTTACGTCTTTAATTACAATTGCATCGCCTGTGTTGTTTAGAGATTGAGTGTTGATTACAAGTATAGCTGAAGAAACATTGTAATAATTAAGAATTGAGGAATCGTGGGCAATTACAAAAAACGAATTAGGATTAATTAATACATCAGAATTTGTGATCGTAATTGTTGTGCTTGCATCAGAAAGTTTCCAGCTTTTTATGTTAATCGTAGCTAATGATTTATTAAACAATTCAATCCATTCAGGTTCGCCGGTGGAAGGTGCATACATAATTTCGCTAACAACAAGATCATTAAAATTACTGCCCGGCGGATTAACAATAAATTGTTTTATCAAAACATTGTTGATAGGATTTTGATCATCCTGAAAATTTACCCGTGCAATTATCTGGTAAATATTTTCAGAAAGAGAACTTAAGGTTGTGGAAATAGTTATTGAATCATCAGGAAACAAACCGGTTAAAAATTGATTAAAAATTCTTTCACCCGAATCCGCAACCGAATCTTTATTTGTATCATTAAATATCTCTATGGAATAATTATCAGCATTCAAAATCCCTTTATTCTTGACTCGTATATTGATAGCAACGTCATCCCCAACAATTGGATTTAAAGGGAAAAAAGTAAGTGAGGTCAATTGCAAATCATAATTTGTCGGTGTAACTGAATTGGTAAAACCAGGTGTTCCATTTGTAACAAGTGAGTTTGCCCAGTTTGTTTGTAATGAATCGTGATTTAAAATTTTCTTTTCATCGGAAATAGCGCTTACATTATTAGCGGAGTAAAAATAATAATCAATAGTATCGCTTGCGGCATTAAGCAGCCATAAAGCTCTGCTTGTTGTGTTTGCCATTCCGGAAGAGCCAAAAGAATTATCTGCTATCGTAACGATTAATGCAGATGAAGGTACAAGTCCGTTATAAATTCCCGCAGCTATGTCATAATCGTTTTCAAAAATTATTGCATAAGAATTTGGTTGGAGTGTAGTTCCAAAACCTGCGTCAATAATCTGATCTGCAGTTGAAGCGTAATATTTAATTTTGTAATTGCTTAAATCAATTGGCTGGGTGCCGCTGAGATTGTAAAGTTCAATAAATTCATTATTTCCGGAAACAGGATAAAACATTACTTCGGAAAAAATTAATAAAGTATCTGTTTGAGAATATGCAGTTGTTAAAATTAAAAATACTAAAAGAAAAATTTTCTTAATCATTTTTACCCCAGGATAGTTTAACAAAAAACTTATTTCTTATTATTTTTTAATTCTTTTGATGCCAGAAAATCAAATAAACATATCGGTAAAAATTTTAAAAACTTTGCCGCTAAAGATGTTACAAGAGGAAACTCAATAATCTTTTTTTCTTTTTGAATTCCTTTTAAAATAATATTACTTGCTTTTTCTACAATCATTAAAAAAGGCATGTTAAAATTATTTTTATCAGTCATTGCTGTTTTAACAAAGCCGGGTTTAACTGTTATAACTTTTACATTATACTTTTTTAATTCAATACGTAAACTTTCTAACAAAACTGTTAATGCAGCTTTGCTTGCAGTATAAAATCCGCTTTTAGAAAATCCTTTACTATCTGCTAAACTTGATATTCCAACAATCACTCCCCGCTTATCAGAAATAAATTCGGGCAAAACCTGTTCGATGCAATAAACAGCGCCGAGTACATTAGTATTGAAAATATTTTCTGCTGCATTGGAACTATAATTCAAAACACTTGATTCGTGACCAACACCGGAATTAAGAATTACAATGTCAATCTTGCCAAAATCTTTTTTTATTTGAGCGATTGTTTCAATCACGTTATCCTTAATAGTTACATCACATTTATATGTACGGATAAAAGTTTTTTTATCAATCTCGGAAGATAGTTTTTCTAATAAATCCAATCTTCTGGAAAGTAATGCAAGTTTTGCACCTTCTGAGGCAAGATCCTTAGCGAGCTGATAACCGATTCCTGATGACGCCCCGGTTAAGAGAATTATAGAGTTTTTAAAATCCATAAATAATAGCTTATAAAACGACAAAGCAAATAATCGATTTGGAATATTAAAATCAACTATGCAGAAAATTTTTTTTTAAGACTGGTTAAAAGACGTGTAATAAAAATCAAAATCAAGTTGCGTTAAAAAGAATTTTTATCTTATATTTTAACCCAACATTATCAAAAATTATTCCAATGGATTCTGATAGAATAATTAACATAAATGAGGTTTTGGTACGAAAGGAAGTTCTGGAAATTCCCTTTTCGTGCGATTTGAAAAAATGCAAAGGAGCCTGCTGCACATTAGAAAGTGAACTTGGAGCGCCGGTTAACAAAGAAGAAGTTGATGAAATAAAAAAAATATTACCGATTGTTAAAGAATATATTTCTCAAACTCAAATTGATGAAATTGAGGAAAACGGATATTATGAAATTAAAGAAAATGAATTGTTATTAAGAAGTATAAACAATAGGGATTGTGTCTTTGTTTTTTATGAAAATTCAATCGCAAAATGTGCTATTGAAAAAGCATACTTTGACGGAAAAATTAATTTTAGAAAACCTATTTCCTGTCACCTTTTTCCAATCAGAATTTCCGATTTTGGTGGTGATGTACTTCGGTATGAAAAATTCAGTGAATGTGCACCGGCATTAGAAAAAGGCAAAGAGGAAAACATAACCATTGCTGAATTTTGTAAAGAATCTTTAGTAAGACTATATGGGGAAGAATGGTACAATAAACTTATGAATAACTCAGGTAGATAATATGCTTTCACTTAACCAAAGACTTTCTCAGCAACAGAAACTTTCTCCACAGCAAATACAATATCAAAAGCTGTTACAATTAAATACGCTTGCTTTAGAACAGAGAATAAAAACCGAACTGGAAATGAATCCTGTTTTGGAAGAAGATATTGAACTGACTTTAGACCAGGAAGAGAAAGAAAAAGAACGTGAAACCGATGCAGATGTTGATGATGAATATTCGGATAAAGATAACGAAGAATTTGATCTTCAGGATTATATGAATGATGATGACCTTGATCATGAAAGGATTAACAGGGCTTCTGAGGAAGAAGTGTATCATCCGTTGGCACCATCTAAAACATCTCTTAGTGAACATTTAACCGAACAACTGCGTTTACTAAATCTTGATGAAGACCTTTTTATGCTTGGTGAGGAAATTGTCGGCAATCTTGATGATGATGGATATTTGCAGCGTGATCTCCCTGAAATTTTAGATGAACTTGAAATGTTTGAACACGTTAAGATTGATTCCCAGGCTGCAGAAGATTTGTTAAAGAAAATACAAAAATTTGATCCGATTGGGATTGCCTGCAGAAGTTTACAGGAATGTCTGATTGTTCAACTTAAAGAAAGCAAAGCAGATCCGTATAACAAATATCTTGCGATTAAAATGCTTGAAGATCATTATGATGAATTTACAAAACGTAGATTTGATCTTATTAAAACCAGAATGAATCTAACAGATGAAAGTTTACGTGATACTGTAGCATTAATCCAGCTTATGAATCCGAAACCCGGCGAAGGTAATATTGCTTCTATGGAAAGCAACCAAATTACTCCCGATTTTCTTGTTGAAAAAGTTGATGATAACTGGGTGATTACTCTTAATGATAAAAGTATGCCCTCGGTTACGATTAGTAAACAGTATCTTGAAATGATTGACTCGAATAAAAAAGGTAAGAAAAATCAACGGGAAAAAGAGACATATAAATTCTTGCGCGAAAAATTTGAATCGGCAAAGTGGTTTATTGCTTGTATTCAGCAACGGCGCGAAACATTAATGAAGATAATGCGTGCGATTCTGGAAAGACAGTACGAATTTTTTGAAAAAGGTCCTAAACTGTTAAAGCCAATGATTTATAAAGACATTGCTGAAGAAATTCAAATGGATATTTCTACAATAAGCCGAGTGGTAAACGGCAAATATGTTCAAAGTCCAATGGGAATCCATGAATTGAAATATTTTTTTAGTGAAGGTTTATCAACTGATTCAGGAGAAGAAGTATCAAACAAACATATAAGAGAAAGACTTAGAGAGATAATTGAAGCTGAAGATAAAAAAGCGCCTTTCAGTGATGATAAACTTGCTGAACTTTTAAATGCGGAAGGCATTCATATTGCCCGAAGAACGATTGCCAAGTATCGCGAACAACTTAAACTTCCGGTTGCCCGTTTGCGTAAACAAATGTTATAGATGAATTACGTTTTTGATTTATTAATTTTAGTTATTCTTTTTACTCTTTTCGGATATATCCATTCTGTACTTGCCTCTGAAAAAGTAAAAATTTGGATTCGTAAAAACTTTGGTAAGAGAATAGCATTTTATAGAATTGGATATAATATTTTTTCATTTATAAATTTATATTTTATCTGGGATTTAGCTCCGCATCCTTCTTTGCAAATTTATACTCTTCCTCAGCCTTATGATTATTTTGTTTTAATTCCGCAACTATTTTCGTTAATCGGAGTTATGTGGTGTTTTAAATATATAAACTTTAAAGAGTTTCTCGGGTTAAGCCAGATTGATCGTTATTTAAAGAATGAATATTCCGATAATGAATTGGATGAACACTATACTTTACAGATTGAGGGACCATATAAATACAGCAGACATCCTATTTATTTTTTTTCAATTATTTTTTTAATGTTCAGAGCAGAGATGAACTTGTCTTACCTCACAATGTTCCTATCATTTACGGCATATTTTTATATCGGGTCCTACTATGAGGAAAAGAAAATGGTTAGATTATATGGTGATGATTACAGAAATTACCAGTTGAAAATCCCGAGAATATTTCCAATAAAAGTTAAAACAGGAAAATAATATCTGGCAGGAAAAATTAATTAAATACCGGGATGAAAAAACAAATAGCAATTGAAACGAAAGAAGTAATTATGAAACAAAAATTAAGATCAACAACAATACTTGGTATGTTACATAACGGAGTTGCAGCTCTTGGCGGCGATGGACAGGTTACACTTGGCAACACTGTTATGAAACACAATGCAATGAAGATAAGAAAAATTGCAAATGGAAAAGTTCTTTGCGGTTTTGCAGGTGCTTCTGCGGATGCATTTACACTTATGGAAAGATTTGAAGATAAACTTGAGCAATATCGGGGTAATGTTAGTCGTGCTGCCGTTGAGCTTGCAAAAGATTGGCGAACAGATAAATATCTTAGAAAATTAGAAGCAATGCTGGCTGTAATTTCCAAAGATACTGCCCTTGTTATTTCCGGCACAGGCGATGTAATTGAACCTGATGATCAAATAGTTGCTATTGGTTCGGGTGGAATGTATGCGTTGGCTGCTGCACAAATGTTAAAAAAGCACAGTAAACTTTCTGCAAAAGAAATAGTAAACGAAGCACTTAAAACAGCCGCTGATATTTGCATTTATACAAATGAAAAAATTAATGTAGAGGTTATAGAATAAATTATGGAAAACAAAAATTTTGATATGAAAATTTTCACTCCTTCTCAAATTGTTAAGGAACTTGACAAATATATTATCGGGCAGACAGAAGCTAAACGTGCAGTTGCAATTGCAATTCGTAATCGATGGAGACGACAACAGGTTACGGATATTTTGCGTGAAGAAATTATGCCCAACAATATTATTCTTATCGGGCCTACCGGTGTTGGTAAAACAGAAATTGCGCGCAGACTCGCAAAACTTTCTCAGGCACCATTCGTAAAAGTTGAAGCATCAAAGTTTACAGAGGTTGGATATGTTGGGAGAGATGTTGAATCGATGGTACGAGATCTTGTTGAAGTTGGTGTAAATCTTGTAAAAGCAGAAAAGGGCAAAGAAGTTCAAGCCAAAGCAGAAGAATTAGCCGATGAAAGAGTGCTTGATATTTTAATTCCTCCGGTTAGAAAAACACAACCGGCACCAGTTGTTCAAGAAAATGAAGAACAACAGGTAAATGGTGAAGAAAATGAAGCTTATCAAAATCAAAAAACCCGTGAGTGGATGAAATTAAAACTTAAGAGCGGAGAGATGAATGATAAGATGATTGAGTTTGATTCACAGGCACAATCTTCAATCGGAATGCAAGTGCTCGGCCCGTTTGGTATGGATGATATGGGAATTAACATCCAGGAAATTATGGGCAATATTATGCCTAAAAAAAGAAAGAAAAGAAAAACTACGATTGAAGAAGCAAGACAACTTCTTGCACAGGAAGAAATGCAAAAGCTAATTGATATGGATGTTGTTCAAAAGGAAGCAATTGAGCGCGTTGAAAATTCCGGGATGATTTTTATTGATGAAATAGATAAAGTTGCCGGCGGTGGAAAAGGGCAAGGGCCTGATGTGAGCCGTGAAGGTGTGCAGCGCGATCTGCTTCCAATTGTTGAAGGCTCAAGTGTAAATACTAAATATGGAGTTGTAAGAACCGACCATATTTTATTTATTGCATCGGGTGCTTTTCACGTTTCAAAGCCATCAGATCTTATCCCCGAATTGCAAGGAAGATTTCCAATCCGTGTTGAGCTAAATAGTTTAAATGAAGATGATTTTGTCCAGATTTTAACAACCCCACAAAACGCATTGTTAAAACAATATAACGCTTTACTTGAAACAGAAGGAGTAAAGTTAAGCTTCGGTGAAGACGGTATTAGAGAAATTGCACGCATAGCAACAGAAGTAAATGAACAAGTTGAAAACATTGGTGCAAGAAGGTTGCATACAATACTTACAACCCTGCTTGATGAAATTCTTTTTGATGTACCGGATAAAATTCCTTCTAATACTGTAAAGATTGATGCAAAATTTGTTAAAGATAAATTAGAAAAAATTGTTAAAGACAGAGATTTGAGTAAGTATATTTTATAAAAAATTATAACCCCTCTTTGTGAGGGGTTTTTAATTTCTATTTAGCAATTATCCGGAAAAGATATCTATTTACAATCCGATTCCTAATTACTAAATTTATATTGATTATCATTACTGTCCGGTTATAAGTTGAATAAAGACAATTGGTTGTCGTTATAGTTAATTTCATTTAAGTAATTGGAATCAGAAAACATTGAAATAATGGGTGTTTTCTCAAAAACTGAGATACTAATC
>JBAQCL010000110.1:0-1774 GCA_049294175.1 Ignavibacteriaceae bacterium
GTTCTGGGGCCTGCATCCCTGGCTTCTCCATCCTTGCGCTGTGCTGTCTGCTCATTGAGACACTACAGGGCTTCCGGGAGAGTCCGCCTGATGCGCCGGCGCCAACAAATGGATGTGAGTACCCTAACAGCCCGTGGTAATAGTCGCTCGAAACATGTCACCTCTGAAATGTTCTGGACGTCTTTACAGGCATGGCAATGGGCCGCAAGAAGCCGAAGCAGCAAGCGCTGTGGGTCAGTGCAGAAGAGATGGCCCGGACGGCGGCGCATCCATACTACGGCAAGGTCAATGAGGTTCTCGCCGAAGCCGGGTTCGACCGCGCCGTGGAGAGGCTGTGCCGCAGGTACTACAAGCCCACGATGGGCCGGCCCAGCCTGGCTCCGGGCGTCTACTTCCGCATGTTGTTGTTGGGCTACATGGAGGGCCTCGACAGCGAGCGGGGCATCGCCTGGCGGGTGGCCGACAGTCTGAGTTTGAGGGATTTTCTGGGCTTCAGTCTGGCTGAGCGGACACCAGATCATTCGACGGTGTCACGGACACGGCGGCTGTATTCATTGGAGACGCACAAAGCGGTGTTCCGGTGGATGGCGGAAACGCTTGGGGCCAAGGGTTTGATGGATGGCCAGACGGTGGCCATCGATGCGACGACGCTGGAGGCCAACGCGGCGATGCGGTCGATCCGGAGGCGGGACGACGGCCGGAAGTACGACGAGTATTTGAAGGACTTGGCGCAGGCCGAGGGGATCGAGAGCCCGACGCGGGAGCAGTTGGCGCGGTGGGACCGGAAGCGGAAGAAGAAGGCGTCGAACAAGGATTGGATGAGCCCGGGCGACCCGGATGCGCGGATCACGAAGATGAAAGACGGCCGGACGCACCTGGCGCACAAGGCCGAGCATGCCGTGGATCTGGCGAGCGGAGCAATCATCGCGGTGACGTTGCAGGCGGCCGATCAAGGCGATACGGCGACGGTGCGGGGGACGCTCGAAGAGGCGCAGGCCAATGTGAAACTGGTGAACGAACGCGGGGTGGAAGAGTTGGTGGCGGACAAGGGCTATCCCAGTGGAGCAACGTTGATCGCGGTGCATCAGGATTCAGTGAGGAGCTACATTCCGGAACCGGATCGAGGGCGGCGGCGATGGCAAGGGCGGGAGACGGAACAGCAGCGAGTGTACGCGAACCGGCGGCGAGTCGGGGGGCGGCGCGGCAAGCAACTACAGAAGTTGAGGTCGGAGTTGACGGAGCGGAGTTTCGCGCACATGGATGAGACGGGCGGGATGAGACGGGTGCACCTGCGAGGGCGGAGCAACATTCTGAAGCGGCTCTTGATCCAGGCGGTGGGCTTCAATTTGGCGTTGATGATGCGGACCAAGTACGGAATGGGCAAGCCGAGAAGCCTCGGAAACGGCTTCGAACCGGTTTTGGCCATCCAGATCGCGATTGCGGCGTTCTATGTGGCATGGCTGGCGGACGAAGGCGAATTCGAGTCGCGCGCGGCCTGACGCTGCCCGCCCAGTTTGCATTCCGGCCGCCGGTGATAACAGCACTTCTACCACGGGCTGTTAGCCGAGGTGCAGAAAGCCCACCGGAATTCACAAGGACACTCTCGACGCTTACGACGGCATCCGTTTCTTCCCGGCCCAGCATCCGAGGTCGGAGCCGGTAAGTGGAGTCAATCACTGCACGTTGGAGCAGAACGTCTCCCTGCCTAATCTCGAGACCCCAGACAGCACCCTGTGCAGGGATCGAGTTGTCCGGGGAGAATAGTGTGGCCTGC
>JBAQCL010000111.1:0-17784 GCA_049294175.1 Ignavibacteriaceae bacterium
CTTAGGTTTCATTTTTTGCAAGCTTTTATTGTTGTTTTTTCTTTCCCTTGCAATTTATTAATTGTTTTTGTCTTCGTAAACCTTTTTTGTTTATTTGTTTATATCTTTTTTCAGCCTCGACTAAATAAAGAAGATGGAAAGATATTATTTCATAATTCAATACAGTAAGTACATCAAAAATTTAATTGTAAAAACAGATCACAAATATTATTTTTGTTCTTCCAGAGATAGAAAATATAACTGCACCCGTAGCTTAATTGGATAGAGCATCTGACTACGGATCAGAAGGTTCGGGGTTCGAATCCCTGCGGGTGTACTAAAAAACGACCTTTTTTCTCTGCTTTTTGTATGTGTATTGGATACACGCTTGCAAAAGATGTTTTAAATATTCTTGTGTTGTTCATATTAACTCATTTCATATTTTTTGAGGATGAAGGGTTTGGATTTTTCTAAGTCTTCGGCGGATTTGATACGGATTTCTAAATTACCAAGACAGTGATGACTTAATCCTACCTCATCCCAACACTTCTCTCCCGAAAACGGGATCTTCGACTTGCAAAGGCGAAGGGCTAGTGGAATGGTTTGAAGTGTTTTTTCTATTATAACTGATTTACCTTCTAATTCAGTTACTTTGTTGTTGTTGATTTGAAATAGTTTTATGTCTGACATTATTCATCCTTTTGATAGCTTTTTTGTCTAGTCAAGAAATAACTCTAATTAAAAAGTTTTTCATGCTTCCAATCTTTTGGGAATCCCATTGCAGCTAAGTCGATAATTGGGAACTTTGTCAAAAGATTATTAAAACTTTGCTTAAAATGATTATCAGGTTCAATTATATTGAGAAAATATAAAATTATTGAAAGCATAATAAATAGTCGATCATTCTTCAATTCATTTGTATTTTGTAGCCAAAGACCACTAATTGACTTTGGGATTGTTGGTTGAATTGCTAATTCACGATTCCATATTCTTGCATGGTGGGCACAAACATTCCTGATGTAAGTTAGTGAATGAAACCATGATGAAAATACTATATGGTTTAAACCATATCTGTTTGCTATTTCTTTTTGGTCCTTATAAGATTTTAAGTTTTTGAAGAAAAGCGAAAGCAATCCAAATGAAGTTATTTCAAAAGAAATCCAAGCCGGTGGAATGGAATCACTATATTTATTAAAAAAGTGTTTTAAGAATCTCTCGTCCGAACGGTTTAATTCTTCAGATAGTTTTAATAAATCTTTTTCATATTGTACCGAATTATAAAATAATTCTTTATTAGAGACCCAAAACGCGCCATACTTATGTGATAAAACATAAATAATATTAGTTCTTAAAGAGATTTCTATTCTTTCCACTGCATCTAATAATAATATGCGAAGTTCCCGATCAAAGTTGTATAAATTAATGATATCGTTAAATCGAGTGTCTTCTTTAAAAATGTGGTTAGATTTATCAGAAAGAAAAGGATAAATGAAAGCGCTTAATCTGTAGTATGAAATATGATTTAATGTTTGAAAGGCTACCGTTTCATCCTCAATGATTAAGCCCCTTGACTTTAATTGAGCTATTTGTTCTTTAAATGTAAGTGCTGGTTTTGTGTATGGTATTTTCATATTTAAAACTAAAAAACCCAGCGATTTGAGCTTCTGTGAGAGGCTTGCCGGGCTTGTTGATACAAAAATAGTAATTTATTTATGATTTGCAAAATTATTTACTTTTATGCTTTATAGTTAGAATGACAAAGTACACATTATTATGAATTTAGCTTTTATTATTAAGTTTTTTTATCCCGTTATCAATTTTTTCCTTAATTGTCTTTAATGCTAGTGGTATATCTTTTTCAAAATAACAACCAATTTTTGAATAACCAGCTTGTACAACCAGGAATAATTTTTCTGTTCCGTCCTTTTCTTGTTTTTGAGGAAAAAGAGCTAGCTGAAAATTACCGACTGTCTGGTAAGTAACTTCTGTATATTCTTGTTTTATATCATTCCATTTATCAACAAGCTTAATCATATATTGAATGGCATTTGAAAGTTCCTGCAATTCCTCAAGATCCAAAAAAGCAGTTTCACTTTTATCATAAGAACTATATACATAATACTCTTTTGCAGAAACTTCTACTTTCATACCTCTAATAGAATCAGCTTTTGAATCGGGTTTATAAATTACTATAGCGCTAAATTCAAGTTTTCCAAATATCCGAGTATCAGAAGTCAATGTACCCATCTGATAAAAATCTTTAATAAATAAAGTGCTTTTTTTGCTAAAAATTCTTCAATTTTTGTTTTTGTTAGAACTGAGTCTTTTTGATCTGATTTATTAGAAACTTTTTCTTTTTCTGAACAGGAAAAAAACATAATTGTAAATGCGATTAAAGCGAATAATATTTTTTTCAAAACGAAGCCCCTTAATAAATATTAATAAAATGATTTACTTAATGCTTTCTTCCACAATTTTTATTTCTTCTTCTGTTAAGCCGTAAAGTTTGTAAACATGCTGGTCTATTTCTTTATCTGTTTGGGATATTTGCTGCTGGAGTTTGTTTATTTCTGTTTTGTACTCGTTAAAGTATTGTTCCCACTCGTCTTGCTGTTTTAGGGTGAGTGTTATTTTCTTTTTCTTTAACTCGCTTAAGAATGTTTTAAAATCGTAGTTATAAAATTCTTTTAGTTTGTTTGAGAGTTTGTCTATTGTGAAGTTGGACTCTATGCGAGATAAGAAGATTTCTTGTTTACTATGAAAACTTTCATACAGCCTTAACATTTCCTTGGCCTTTAATTCAAACAGTTCTTTTGATTCAATCACTTTGATAGGCAAGTTTTTAATATATATCGTTTTTAACCTTAATCGTCCTCTTTTATTCACATCACCGATAACAGGACAGATTTTTGTTAAGTAATACCAAATAAGCTTGCTATTAAGAACTGACAATAAAAACAAATCGTTTTTTGGTATCTCGAATAATGTAGCGTTAGGGAAATAACCTTCTGTGTCAATAGTGAATCTTGGTTCAAGTGCAATATCTGGATAGATAATTTTAGGTTTTTCAAAATCGCTATAATAATCACAAGCACGAAGTTCCCACCAATAATCGCCCATATCAGATCTTTTAATTGCTTTATCTTTATGTTTATTTAGATGTTCAAATATTTTTGGAAACTGCTGACTGATTTTCCTGAAGGAATTTTCTTGGTTTAAGCCAATACCATAATTTAGTTTTGTCCATCCTTTAGGAAAAAATATTAGATACTTATTCCTATAGTTATAATGATACTTACGGACATCATCACCATCTAAAAACTTTTTAAGAACTACGCTGTTATCAATATTATCAGCAACTATTTCTTTATAAACTTTTTCTTCAATTATGAAGGCTTCATTTAATCCAGTTTTTATTCCAAATTTAATTTGACCATCGAGGTAATCTGATAATGTCTTTGCCGAAACATTCATCTTTGCAGTAATGCCAATTTCTTCTTTTGCACTGAAATTCCAATTATCATTTTTAATTAAGACTTGGCTAATAGAAGCCGATTGATTTTTAATTAATTCTTCAAGTGAACTAAATTCTAGATCACTAACTTGTAGATGAATAAAGTGGTTATTAAGAAAAGTATTCCTTATAATTAGTATCATTGGGAATGTAGAAGCATCAGAAAATACTGGTAATTCTCCAAAATCAATAAGCTGAATGAATTGGTATTTACTTAATACTTTTCTGAGATTCACACCATAATTTGATTTTACAAATTTATTCGAAGAGATGAACCCCAAGATACCCTTTTCATTTAGTAGCTTTAATCCTTTTTCATAAAAATAACTGTATAAATCTGCTGAACTTGCGTAACAATCATAATTCTGCGAAAGATAATCTTTCATCGGAATCAATTTATCACCACGCACATACGGCGGATTACCAATAACGACATCAAAGCCACCATTATTTATTATCTCAGGAAATTCTTTATCCCAATCAAAAGCTTTATCACCTGCAATAGCAGGATCGTCAATAAGTGAGTTACCGCATTTAATATTTTTACTTAAGTCAGAAAGCTTTCTGCCTTTTTCTGCTGTTCTGATCCACAAAGAAAGTTTAGCAATCTCTACAGCTTCTTCGTTTATATCAACGCCGTAAAGATTATTTTCAAGAATGGATTTTGTAATATCATAAAGACCAAGACTATCCTGTTCAAGTTCGCGCCTGTAACTGTCAACCAATTCGTGTTCATTTATTAAATACTCAAGTGCCTGGTTTAGAAAAGCACCGCTGCCGCAAGCAGGATCAAGAATTTTTAATGAGGTAAGATAATCGCGGTACTCATTTAATTTTTGTAAAAGTGCTCCAGCTTTTTTAGTAAGTTTACCTTTGGATGTGCGACTGTTTTCAATAATTTCATTTTCAATTTCAACAATGCCAAGTTCTTTTTTCTTTTCAGCACACAAAGCACCGACAGTATTATCAACAATATATTTGGTTATATACTTTGGAGTGTAGAAAATTCCTTCTTTCTTCCTGCGGCTTCTGTTCTTATCAGACTGAGTTCCTTCGATCTCTGCTTTAACCTGTTCTATTTCAGTTATGCTGTTTTCAAAAATATGACCAAGCACATTTACATCAACTTCGGTGTTATAATCATATTTAGAAAGAGAAACAGAATTTTTGTGAAGAATAGAATCGCTTATTATAAGTTTATCAAGCACATCGTCTTTTTTGAAAAGTCCGCCGTTGTATGCGGGAAGTTCATATTCTTTGTATTTGTGTCCTTCATCTAAATGA
Source organism: Ignavibacteriaceae bacterium (assembly GCA_049294175.1). Taxonomy (GTDB): domain Bacteria; phylum Bacteroidota; class Ignavibacteria; order Ignavibacteriales; family Ignavibacteriaceae; genus IGN3. The sequence goes on from JBAQCL010000111.1 coordinate 4,778, forward strand.
TGAAAGAGTTTTACAAAACGAGAGTACAATGATTTTTCTTCATCAAGCTCTTTTAACTTTTCCCATTGTTCAATTATTCGGCTAATAGCATTTGGCGGAAGCAAACCACGATCTTCAGCAAAGAGGATGAATAAAATCCTATCTAATAATTTTTGGGATTTGTGAAATAAAAGTAGTTTATCTGTTGATGGATTATGTTTTGTTAGATCCACAAATAACTGCTGCTTAAAAACAGAGTAATCTTTATAAAGTTTGCCTGTTATATCTTCTTCGTGAATTTTAGATTCATCTTTAAGTTTTGCAGTTATGCCGTTAAAGATGCTTTCTTTACTTAAGAATAAATACAGCTTGCAGAAATTATTGTAATCAAGATGGAATAAATTAAACTCCTCCCAATCAGTGGCGTTATCAATATAGAACCGTAATTTTTCAAAGTTAGAAGTTATTACGTACTTGCAATTAGTCTGGTTGTTCTTGTAGTTAAAAGCCTGGTCACGGATTGATTCAAGATCCGGAGTTTTAGTTGATTTTAGTTCTATAACCCCGATTGCTTTCCCATCCTTTAGAATTGCACCATCAGCTTTTTTGGAATCTGTTTCGTTTTTGTATTCGGTGGTAAGATTGTAATTCTTGTTAGGGTTTATTGTGTAACCAAGTACATCAACAAATATCTCACGTAAAAAACCCTCCTGATAGTTTTCTTCTTTGAGCAAGCGGATGTTTTCGATGCGTTCAGCATCATCGTAAAACTGCTGAAATTGTTTATACGCTTCTTCAACAGTTTGTTGATTAAGGTTCTTTAAGTATTTATTTACAACTGATTTTTGAAAAAGTGACATAATTAGAAATTAAAAATGAATAATTAAGAATTAAAAAATATTACCCACCAAATCAATGCCCTGCGGAGTAAATGGAGAGGCTGTCATCGTATAGCTGATTATAAAATAACCGGGATAAAAATAATGAAAGAATTAGAGGATAGAAAGAATGAATGTATGAAAAGTTAATATGAGCCAATAAAAGTGTTTAATAAATCTTGCGAACTAAACGAACCTTTTTTAATTTTCATATTAAGAGATAGAAGAATAATATTCTTACTCAAATTGACCGTCTAATGTTCGGGAAGAAAATAACCTTTGAAATGATTATTATAATTGGCTTTTGTTTTATTAAAACTACAACTTAAGTCTTGGTTTAATGAGAAAAAGAAAAATTCTCAAACCGTTTCAAAGGTTTATAATAACAAGCGGTCAACTTTAGTTATTTACTAAATCAATTTAGACAGAACTAATTTGTATCATCTGTGTACTCTAAAACAAATCAATGATAGCACAGATAAACCAATGGAAACAGACAGAATAATATTATGAGCAAATCAAAAAAACAGAAATCACCGCAAGCATATTTGGAAAAACTGCAGAAGCAAATAGCCAAAGACCTTGAAGAAAAAAACTTTGGTTCTTTAGAAGAAGCAAACAATTATATCCAGAATAAATATATTGGTAAAAAAATCAAATTCGATAAAACAAAATCATCTTCAAAAGAAAAAGCAATGGATTTAATTTATAAGGCGTGGGAGAGTGATAATATAGAGGAAATAATTACTCTTGCAGAGAACGCTATTAAGCTGGACGAAAATTGTGCAGATGCTTATAATCTGCTTGCCGAAGTTAAAGCAAAAACTCCCTTGGAATCGCTTGAACTATTTGCCAAAGGAATTGAAGCCGGAAAAAAATCTCTTGGCGACGAATTTGAAAATTATAAAGGATATTTCTGGGGATATCACGAGACACGTCCCTTTATGAGGGCTATGGCTGGCTATTCTGATGTTCTATGGCATATTGGTGAGAGGAGTAAATCAATTGAAATACTAAAAGAAATGGTACAGCTTAATCCCAATGATAATCAGGGGATGAGGTATATTTTAATAACACGGCTTTTGATTTTAAACCGGCTGCTTGAATCAGAAAAACTTTACAAGGATTACGAAGATGACTACTCAGCACAGTGGCATTACTCAAAAGCATATTTATACTTTTGTAAACGAAGTAAACAGCTATATGCAGATAAAGCACTTAAAGAAGCAATGGAGTATAACCCTTACGTCCCTATCTATCTTTTGGGATTAACCGAAATGCCTGAAGAAATGGCGGAATATACCGGAGTTGGCGATGAGAATGAAGCAATAGCTTATGTTGATGATTCTTTGGAACTTTGGGCAAATAATAAAAAAGCGTTAAAGTGGTTTGTTGATTTATACAATAAAATGAAAGATGAACTTGACCAATTGATTGAAAAACGGGAGAAAGAAAAAGAAGAAAGATTTGGAAACACTTCTGACAAAGAATGATTAAAAAAAATTATTTTGAATATGATTATTATTCTTTAAAACATAAAAGTCTAGTCCCTTCCTATACATCTCCATAGTTTATTATAAGCATAAACTTTTCTATCACCAGTGTTGATGTTCCTACTATTGACCGGCAATTTATTTAACTACCTTTTGCGGAATTTACTTCTCCGATTTTTATAATTCTACTCATTTCCCTACTCGAGATTTCAGAACGATATTAATTAATGAACGGGATAAAAATGTTGGGAGTACATTTGATAACTTTATTAAAGACTTCTGAAAAAATTGATTTAAAGTCATTTTTGAGCTTGCCAAAAAATGACAAATTTTGCTAATTTCAAACTTCGACAAAGCCTGTCATGAGTTTATCGAAGGGCTCATTTTGTCACTACTAATTCATTTTTATCAATTTTTCAGAAGTCTCCTATTATTAAGCACTGCCAGTATTATTTGAAATACGGATTAAAAGAATATGACTATGTGAATTTGATCAGGAAAAAGTTAATCGATGCTACTGCACCTGAGTTCGAAGAATTTATTAGTGAAGTACCGCTTAGGGTTGAGCAGAACAAAAAAGATTTGTTTGAACGCTTCAAAAAAGAGAATGAGGACTTTGGACAAATTAAGCAAAACACTTTTTCCAAATGGACAAAAATCTATGCTGAGTTATATGATTTAAAGATCGATGAAAGAAAATCCGGAGCCGATAGATACTTTACTTTGCGGAAAAAAGATGAAATAGCTGCTGAAGCTGGACAGATGGACGCAAGTAGGACAAAAGATAATGAACTGTTTGACCAGGAATAAGCTAGAAAATAGAATAAAAATGAAAAAGTGGACGGAAGGACGAAAATTATTACTGTAATAATAAGCGTATGAGAAATTAACGACTATGTCAAAATATTGACAGAGACCCGCCTAACAAACACCTAAGTTTACTTGTGAAAATTAAACAACTAAACAAAAGGAGTAAAAAAATGGAAACACAATTCTCAATCAAATCAGCATTAGTTGCTGGATTAATTGCAACAGCAGCAATGACCATATTTACTTTTATGGCGCCGTTGATGGGATTCGAAATGGATATTCCAAAGATGTTAGCCAACACTATGGGCACACCAATTATTGTTGGGTGGATAGCTCATTTTATGGTTGGTGAAATTCTCGCTATAAACTTTGCTGCAATATTCTTAAGAAAAACTAATAAGGCAGCCGATTTTAAGAGCGGCGCTTTATTCGGTTTGATCCCCTGGTTTGTCGCACAAGTTATGGTTATGCCAATGATGAGTGTAATGGCTGGCGGAAGTTACACAGCCGGGCTATTTTCGGGTTCAGCAATGATTGCGATGGCAAGTTTAACCGGTCATTTGATTTATGGTGCAATCTTAGGTGGAATTTACAAACCTCAGACTATTGCAATCACAGTAACCGCTTAAGGAGGATAAAATGAAATTCAACAATAAGCAAAAAAGGATCTTGGTTATTGGGCTGCTATTAAGTTTAGCAGCCTTAATAATATGGCTGGGTTTTGGTGCAGAGATTTTTACTAAAACGCAAGTACTTGTTGAAAAAAAAGATGATTTATTTGGAACCAATTATAAAGAATGGAAAGAACAGTTTGTGCTAGGTCTGGATTATACACTGGGTTTTATCGGAGCTGTTTTTGTCCTTAATACTTTTCTAATCTGGAAAACGAAAACCAGAACTAAAACTTAAAATGAAATTTATTACAGAAACCAGAGCAAAGTTGCCAGCAGTAACCGCAGAACAAATGAAAGAGATAGACAGAATAGCAGTTGAAAAAACCGGTCCAAACCTTTTTCAGATGATGGAAAATGCTGGAAGGAATTTGGTTGAATTGATTTTAAGGATTTTAGATAATAATTCCGATCAAGAAATTTTAGTCCTCGCTGGAAAAGGTGGCAATGGCGGTGGTGGAATTTGTGCAGCAAGGCATTTAGCTAATCGTGGATATACAGTAAAAGTTTGTAATTCCGATCCAGCAAAATTAAGCAATGTTGCCAAATACCAACTTCACATACTAAAATCAACAAATGCAAAAATCATTACCATCGAGGAACTAAGTACGGAAAACCCAGCTTTGATTATTGATGCAATTATAGGTTATAGTTTAAATGGCGTACCAAAAGGAAAAGAACTTGAACTAATCAAGTGGGCTAATAGTCAATTAGCAATAAAAGTTTCACTTGATGTACCATCGGGAATCAATGCTACAACCGGGGAAACATCTAAATATTTTATTAAACCGGATATAACATTAACCCTTGCGCTCCCTAAAACCGGATTGCTGCCAAATTTAACCGGCGAATTATACTTAGGTGATATTGGAATAACAAAATCAACAATCAAAAAAGTTATTCCAGAATATGATTCATTGATCTTTAAGGATGGTTATCTGGTCAGATGCGATTGTACAGATTAACAACAAAAAGATTGATTTATGTCAAAATCTTGACAGATGAAATCTCAAATCAAAGTTAAGTTTACATTAAAAATTAATTCAAGCAAATAAACTAAAAGGAGTAAAAAAAATGAAAAGACTTTTCACAATATTGGTGTTGTTGATGGCAATTGAATTGAATGCACAAGTACAAATAACCAACACCTCAATATACCGCACGCACGAACAAATGCTGCTTGCGAATGAAATAAACGAAAGTGGCGAACCCTATGCTGAAGCATTAGGCTACAATTTAGATGACCTTAATCCCTTTGTTCTCAATACGCCGGATTCTATTGCCTATACATTGGGAATAGAAAATTATGAGTACTCAAGATATCAGTTGGGCACAATAATATCGCGTTCGGGAATAGGCTTGCATATGATTTGGTCTCCAATGGTTGGTCAAATGGCAGCAATGGAAACAGATCCCAACTTTGATGGTTCATTTACAGGAACTCCAAATGGCTTTAAAGAAGATGATGAAATGATGAAAATGATAATGCACTTTTCGATGCTTTCTAACCATACGCCGCCGGGTAATCCTTGGCCTCAGTTTGCAGAATTTATATCTGGCGACCCCAGATTACCACAACCGATTGATCCAGCAAATTATAATTGGAATGACTTTTCTACTTTACGTTGGAATAGGGATTTAATGGATAAAACTTTAAACCCAGCAGCTATGGGGCAAACTTTAATGAAGCAATATTTATGGGCGCAGGATATGCTTGGTGCTTTTCACAATTCATTAGATAATACAATAGATGCCGATGGTAGTATTTCACCGGACTCTATTGGGAGCATTCATTTTGACCCAACAAATAATGTTTTTTACGGTGGGAACAATCTCGATGGCTTTGTGGGACAAGTACTTACCGCTGAAGGTGCAAATAAAACAATGCTTCTAATTAATTCATTGGCGTATGATGGAAACACACTTGGCAGCGTTGATCCTATGACATACGATCCGGCAAGTGGAATAAAATATTTTCCTCATAAAATTGCAGTAACTGAAGGTGAAGTAAGTGCTACGATGCCGCCGAAACCTCTCTCATTTGTTGTAACAGATGCCTCAAGTAATCTTTGGGATCAAATCTCATATTTATGGGGAACAATAAATTTTCAGAATATGAGCGATCCAAATAATTCAAGCGACCCAAAACATTTAGCATATAAAGCTGTATTTGATGGAGACCCCTTCCCCGCTCCTATGGCTGTTACAGGTATGCCGGGAGTTTTTGATTTGTTTATGGGAACAAGCATGATTCTTACGCTAAATATTAATGCAATGCATTTTAATTCAACTGAAGGAACTTTAATTGATGCGGCAAATCTATCGGGTGGAAGTGTAGTACAAGGTAATACAATTACAACTTTTAATGCTGGATATTCGCTTGCTGTATTAAAACAAGTTGCACAGGAGTTCAATGGAAATATGCTCGGAACAATAGCGAAAGATATTGTTACAGCACAAGCTAACTTTTTAGTAAACAATCTTTACGATGGCAATAGTAGATTTTATAATTCTTACACAATTGGAAGCGGAGCAGATAATTCCGCAACAACCGTTGAAACACAATCCGCAGCAATAAGAGGATTGTTAGCTGCTTATCAATTAACTGGTAATAATAATTATCTTAATGCTGCACAAAGCGGATATAATTTTTTAATTAGTAATTTTTATGTGCCACAAGTCAAAGCATTTAGAACGACCTACGGAAGTAACCAGGCAGTTTATACTCCATTGAACTTTGCTGCTCTTTCCGGCGCATTAAGAGAAGCTAATTTAGTTCTGGGAGAAACCGAAGCACCAATTATTTACACAAGATTCTTTAAGGTTGTTGGTAATAAAATGCAGTTATCAGAAGAAGGAAATAGTGGAGAAAGCAGTAATGATTCGGATGGTGATGGTGTGCCATTTATACCGGAACAACCAAATAATCTACCGCCGGTTTTTGCAACAGAAGCAACATTGAATTTGACTGGGATTACTTCAGTTGAAGATGTTAAATCTTTACCAACAGATTTTGCTTTAGAACAAAATTATCCTAATCCTTTTAATCCCACTACTACAATCAGATTCAGTTTACCGGCAGATAATTTTGTTTCACTTAAGATCTACAATTTACTTGGACAAGAAATAGCTACATTGGTTAATGAAAATAAAATTGCTGGGAATTATAACATTAATTTCAATGCTTCTAATCTCTCAAGTGGTGTTTATCTATATAAATTAGATGCTGGAAAGTTTTCAGCAGTGAAGAAACTAACATTACTCAAGTAATGAAAATATTAAGATGAATTTCTAAGCCCGATTAAAAGTATCGGGCTTTTATCTAATAAAACATTGATAAGAAATAAAAAGATTGACTCAGATTAAAATTCTAATTTCAAATAATAAGCACAGGAATTTTTTGGCAACACAGATAAAAATTAATAATCTCCCGGAAGGTTATCAAAGTATAATCACAAATGGCAAACATTCTATAATTGGAGATGAACCTTTATCGTCAAACGGGACTGATCTTGGGTTAGCTCCATCTGAATTAGTGCTGGCAGGGCTGGGAATGTGCAAGGTGGCAACTGTTCGTTATATCGCAAGGAAAAACGGATGGGAAATCGAAAATGTTGAAGCCGTTCTTACCCAAGAAGTTAAAAGGGATAACGGCGGTTTAAGACCAAATGTAAAGATTGAGATAAAAATTGATGGGGATATAACAAATGACCAAAGACAAGAGCTATTAGCTCAAGCTTATAATTGTTATATCCATAGACTATTAAATAGTGAATGGAATATTGAATCAGCAACACTTTTTGAACAAGTATCACTCAGTTAAGTAACTAAAAACCAAAGATTGTCAAAATCTTGACAGAAGACTACGCCATTACATGATAAGTTTACATCAGAAATTAATTTAAACAAATAAACTAAAAGGAGTAAAAAATGAAAAAACTATCAGTAATAACAAAAGAACAAGCATCCAATCAAAGCAGACAAATCTTTGAAGGGATAGAAAAAGAAGCTGGAATGCTTCCAAATATATATGCTGTAATTGGCAACTCTGCAAATGCACTCGGTTCATATCTAACTTTCTCAGAGGCACAAAAAAACGGCTCATTTAGCGCAAAAGAAAGAGAAGCAATTTTCTTAGCTGTTTCTAAAGAAAACGGTTGTAATTATTGCCTTTCTGCTCACACTGCAATTGCAAAAATGAACGGTTTTAGTGACGAAGAAATACTACAGTTAAGAGCAGGAAGTCATAGCGACAGCAAATTGAACATCCTTACTAACCTTGCAAAATCCATTGTTGCAAATAAAGGAAGAGCTGACGAAGGGCTAGTTCAATCTTTTTATGAAGCTGGTTATGATGAAAAAGCACTCGTTGATTTAGTTGCACTTGTAGTTGATAAAACATTTACAAATTACATAGGCAGACTTGCAAAACCGGCAATTGATTTCCCAAAAGCACAGCCATTGGCAAAACAAGGTTTAGAATAAATTATTAACAATTAATTAAGGAGTAAAAAAATGAAAAACCAATTCAAAGCATTCTTTCTATTCACATTGCTTTTTGGTATAAACTTGTTCGCACAAACATTCTCTGTTGATACAAAAGATGCACGTAACCAGGCACAATTTATTTCTGATGCGCCATTTGAAAAAATTAACGGACTTTTAAGCGGACTTGATGCAACTGTAATGATCAATACAACTGATATTACACAGAAACCAATGGGAAAAGTAAAAGTTGCTATTAAAGACATTAAAACCGGGATAGACCTTCGTGATGAGCATTTAAGAAGTGAGATGTGGTTAAATGCTGCTAAATATCCATATGCAGAATTCCAATTGACTGGAATAAAAAATCCTTCATCTAAAACTTTGAATGATGGACAAAAGGTAAAATGTACGTTAGTTGGAAAATTCAGTGTACATGGTATTACTAAAGACGTTGAAGTTCCAGCAACGCTCGCCTATTTTAAAGAAAGCCAAAAAACCAAAGCCAAGGTTCCGGGTAATTTATTGGTGGCAAATGCTGATTTTAATATTAAACTTTCTGACTATGGCATTAAAATACCGGATATGGTTGTTGGTAAAGTGAATGATGAAGTACAAATTTCGGTAAACTTTGTGGCAAGCGATAAGAATGCGGTTGGAGATAATCCTTGCGGCACTTGTGGACCTGATAAGAGTAAAGGCAAATGTAATCCTTGCAGTGTTAAAAAGAATGAAATGAAAAATAGTACTTGTAATCCTTGTGCTGTAAAGAAAGATATGAAAAAAGACAACCCTTGTAATCCTTGTGCCCCAAAGAAAAAATAATTTTAACAGCGGGGACTTAGTTATGATAACTTATCTCCGCTTATTTCATTTTATCTGAGAAGAACTATGGAACGAAGAAAATTCATAGAATCGAGCAGCTTAATTCTGTTAGGATTAGTAGTCAGTTCAAAATTAAATGCTGCCTCTCTGTTTTCAGATGCAGTTGGTGTTTTTAACCAATATAAAGAGAAAATACTAACCATTATTAAGAATCTCAAAAGTGAAGGGTCCAATCTTGTAAGGAAAGTAATGAATGGGAAAAAATATGAATATGATCCCTATGTTCATTATCCTTATGATGGCGGAATAAAAGATGATAAAACCGGATGCCAATTATTTTTTCACATGCATCGTAAAAACGAGTATGGTCACTTTCATACATTTGCTACTGATGATAAAGGTGAACTTGTTCACCTTATTTTAATTTCGATGAATGAGACTGGAGAACCGATTGGACTTGCAACTGTGAACCGCTGGGTAACCGGCGATAAATATGTAAAAGCAGATGTATTAAAAATTCTTGCTGATAAATTTTATGTTGAGCCGGGTTTATTCACCGATAATCGAATTATCGAATTTGTTAATTATATTTTTAAAGCTTTTGAGCAAGAGATTAAAGAGTTGTTTGATGAACGGGATATGTGGATAAAAAATTATGTGAATAATAATTTTAATGAACCGTTTGAAGACAGAGATTTTGAAATTCTATCTTTTAAAAAAATTAACCTAAACCCTCAAACTAATAAACGGAGAATAAATGAAAACTAAACATTTGGTATTAATTTTAATTTTAATTTTATATGGAGGAACTGTTATGGCTCAAATTAAAAATATAGTCGCAAAGAACGCAGAGGATGTGTGCCCAGTAAAAATTGGGACAGAGATTCCCAACGCAATCGTAAAAACAGTTGATAATAAAGAAATTAGTTTAAAAGAAATGATTGGTAAACAAAAATCTATTATCATCTTTTATCGAGGTGGCTGGTGCCCATATTGTAATCTGCATCTAAGTGAATTGCAATCTATTGAGGCTGATCTCATAAAACTTGGGTATAAACTAATTGCGATAAGTATGGATACACCAGAAAATCTTTCTGCCACAATAGATAAACATAATCTAAAATACGAACTATACTCTGATAGCAAAGCTGAGGCTTGTAAAGCATTTGGAATAGCTTTCACAGTACAAAATGATTATGTAAATAGCCTAAAAAGTTATAATATGGACTTAGAAGAAAGCTCTGGAGAAAAACATCATATATTACCGGTGCCAAGTGTTTTCTTAACTGATGAAAATGGAATTATAAAATTTGAGTATGTCAATCCTAACTATAAAGAAAGGATTAGTGGGAAGCTTCTACTGGAAGTCTCAAAATTATATTAACCCGTGAAATTATATTTCATTTTGCAGTTGAATTAGTTTTCTACGAATTTCGTCAAAAGTCGGCAATCCATTTGGATAAAATCTGCAAGCAAGATTAGGGTTTTCTGATTCTGGTAAGTTTTCGAAGTCAACTCCATTGATAAGCAAAGTAGGCGAGCCTCTGAATTTTGCCTCCTTTGCTTTTTCATTAGAATCTATAAGAATCTCTTGATATTCAACATCAGAAAAATCCTTAATCGCCTCTTTTACTCTTTCAATTAGAATTGGAGAATTTGGGCAACCATTAAAATGCTGGATTTCAATTTTTATCTTCATAGTGTGCAGCATATAATTTGGTTAATATTTATAACCCTTAACTTCATCTTCAGAGGATTCAACACCAAGTCCAAGTGCTATTCGGTTCACAAAATTGAAGTAACTGATTATTAGATTCACAAGAAGAATATCTTCGTCATTCCAATTAAAAGTTTTTAGATCATCAATTGTCTTTTGTGAAATTGCATTAGGGAAAGCTGTTAGATTATATGCATAATTCAAAAGAACATTTATCTCTGGCGATAATTTGATGCTTTTATAATCTTTGATAAACTTTTGTAGCTTTTCAGTGTCTTTCCAATAGTAGTTGAGTGCCTCTGCGTGATGCCTTATGCAATATTCACATTTGTTTACAACTGATACAACAATTGCGATCATTTCTTTAACCTCGCGCGAAATATTTGATTTACCAAACATTATTGATTTATACAGTTCCATATGCTTTACCATTGCATCGGGATTTAGACTATGAATTTTCATAATATTAGAAAGTTTTCCACGCGAGGAAATAATGTTGCTGTAAACTTCTTTCAGTTTACCTTCTGCTTCAGTTTCATTAATAACTTTAATAAAAGTCAAATTACACTCCGTTTATTTTTTTAAGTAATTTCTGTTCATCTATATCACCATAAGAAAAAAGTTTGTCATCAATTAAAAGTGCCGGAGTAATAGAAATTCTTCTATCAAGAAAAGAATTACTATGAATTATTTGGATGCTTAATAAAGGTTTATCGAGAGTAATTGTTTCGAGAACTTTTTTGGCTCTTACGCATGCATCACAATCATCTGAAATGATTAGTTTTAGTTTCATAATGTTTTTAATACAAAAATGATCAATTGTAGGCAGATTTGCTGTCAAAATTCTGACATTTGCTAAGAAATTATTTTCTTTAATTCGGCAATGTTATTAATAATCAATTTGCTTCTATCAAAGTCAATAATTTTTTTATCTCTAAGTTCAGTAAGCAGATAATTTACAGTCTGACGGGAGCAGGCTGTAAGTTCACCAATATTTTGATGTTTTAAAAAAGGTTTGACAAATATCTGATCTCCTATTTTCTTACCATTTTTTTCTGCATATCTCAAAATAAAAGAAGCAATTCTTTGATTAGCATCCTTAAAAATAAGATCTTCAATTCGCTCAGAAAAACTTTTTAATTTTAAACCTAGAATTTTCGTCAATCTAAGATTTAATTCCGGATTCTTCTCAATAAAGGCAGCAAGATCATTCTTATTAATAGCGCAAATCATAGAAGGCTCTAAAGTTACAGCATAATCTGTCCTTTGACCTTCATCTAAATAAGCCATTTCCCCAAAAATTTCACCAGGGTTAATAATCGCAATAATTTTTTCACTGCCATCACCAAGATATTTTGTGATTTTAACTCTTCCAGTTTTTAAAAAGTAGATAGTTTTAGAAGGTTCGTTTGCAAAATAAATTGGTTGATCAGATCCAACATTCTTATCGGTGATTATTCTGTTCAACTCCATCATTTTATTATTTGCAAGATTACTGAACAGATTAAAATTTTCTAAGTACCAAAGTCTTGATTTTTCAGGCATAATTAAACTCATAATAATTAAATATATATATAAATATAACGAAAACCCTTATAATAGATTGATTGCATCCTTTAGATTTTGTTTTTGAAGATGACTATAAATCTGAGTAGTTGCCAAATCTTCGTGACCGAGTAATTCTTTAACAACATATAAAGACACACCTTTTTGAACCAAAACCGAAGCGAAAGAATGACGCAAAGTATGGGAATGGATTTTATCACTTAGATTTGATTTACGGATTACTTTTTTGAATTGCTTGCTGATTGCTTCTTGATAGAGCATCTTCCCTTTTCTACTGTAGAAAACAACTTCATCAGGATTATGAGAAGCCGAATTGAAACGCCTAAAAAAGATTGATCTAACTTTTTCACTCATCGGAACAATTCTTTCCTTTTTGCTTTTGGTCTGAAATTCATCTGAACACTTTACCGTAATTTGATTTTGTAAGAAATCTATCCAGTTCCACCGCATATTAAGTAGTCGTCACTGAAAAAGTCATTTATTGTCTGTAATGATAAAAGATTTGAAGTCTAATTGTTGCTCTAAAAGAAAATATTTTTCAATAATCTGATTTTTCAGCCAGTTCAAAATCGGCAATAAGAAA
>JBAQCL010000112.1:0-4469 GCA_049294175.1 Ignavibacteriaceae bacterium
TGTTTATTATTGCTATTAAGTCTTCTCTTTCTGACTTAGTAAGGTGAATTGTATATTTTATTGCCATAGTTTTTTTATGCCAAAGATAATAAATAATTACGTCATTTAATACTTAACTTAACACTAGATACCAAGCACAATTAAGGAAAGTCTTTAATATCAATTTCCAAAACAGTTTTATCGACATTAGTAACGGCGGAGTGATTAACGTTAATTATATTCAATACAATTCACCTACTGCTTCCTTTCCGGTTGTGGAGCAAAATCCTATTATAGCTTCAGCTGTAAGTGGACAAATTATTAACGGAATTTCCTATGAATTTGATCATTGGAGTACTGAAGGAGGAACTTCTAGTTTATATGCATTTCACCCTGATCAAAATAAAATTTATACAGCTCACTATATAGGTAGACCATCTAGGCGGGATGCAAATTTGGGATATGTTCTTCTTTTACATACAGGTACAATTGTTGGTCAGCCAGTGACATTATACTGGAATGAACATCCTAATCCTTTAGTAACTAAATATCAAGTATGGAGAAAAGAAAGATTTAATGGCACCACTAGCAATCCCCACTTACTCGCAACTGTAAACCGAGGAACAACCAGCTTTATAGATTATGAATTCAATTATGTTGGGCACAAAACTGATTTAACACTTTTATATGATGTTAGACCTTATTATTCATTAGAAAACACTTATGCAGTGGAAAGTTGGATAAATGTATTTTCTGAGATGTTATGGAAAAGTTCTGATTCAGTTCAAACAAGTTCAACTTTCCAGGAAAATTCACTTTCAAACTTTCCGAACCCTTTTAATCCGGCTACAACAATTTATTATAGTATAAAAGAGCCATCATTTGTAAGCGTTAAAGTGTTTGATTTAATAGGACAGGAAGTAGCTGATCTTGTTAATGAGGAAAAAGAAAGCGGCAGTCATTCAATTAATTTTAATGCTTCAAATCTTCCATCTGGAATTTACATTTACACAATTAAAGCAGGTTCATTTAACCAAACCCGTAAAATGATTTTGATGAAATAAAAAAAATGTAAAAATGATTCTATTTCCAGCATCATTCAATAGGCGATCATCTGATCGCCTTATTCTAAAACTTGTTCATGAGTTAAGCAGTGCAAGGTTCCAAGTCCCAAGACTAAATCGACTGCGTGAATTCCAATTACAGGTCTGTCCTTAAATAATTCGGATAATATTCCTAAAGCAATTCTGTCTTTCGGATCATTAAATGTTGGAACAAGTACAGTATAATTGGAAATATAAAAATTAGCGTAACTTGCCGGAAGTCTTTCTCCTTTAAACATAACAGGAGTCGGCATTGGAATTTCAACCACATTTAATTTAGAACCATCTTCCAATCTTGCACCGAAAAGTCTTTCACGGTTCTCCATTAAGTTGATGTAATTAGAATCATTTGGATCATCTTCAATTACTGTCACAACCGTATTTTTATTAATAAATCTTGTTATATCATCAACGTGCCCATGCGTATCATCGCCGGCAATTCCTTTGTTTAACCATATTACATTTTTTGCACCAAGATATTCATTGAATACTTCTTCATAATCTTTTTTTAGAAATCCTTTGTTACGCACCTGAACTTTATCATCCATCAAGCATTCTTCTGTTGTAATGATTGTACCGGAACCGTTATAATCAATACTTCCGCCTTCAAGTACAACTTCTTTAGTATTATGCTCCGCTTTTATTCTCTCAAGATTCAATTCTTTGGAAATCATTTTAGGAATTTTAGCATCGAGTTTATAATTATCATATTTAGCCCACGCATTAAACTTAAAATTAACAAGAACAGTTTCGCTGTTTTGATTCTTAACAAATTGAGGTCCGGCATCACGCAGCCAGTTTCTATCTGTTTCAAGTTTGAAAAATTCAACATTATTTAAATTAGCTTGAACGGATTTTAAAACCGCTTCTGCTTTTTTTTGATGTGTTTTTGATTGAACAACAATCCTTACTTTTTCACCACGGGAAAGATATCTGACAATCTCACCATAAACCCATAGAATAGGTTGAAATTTTCCGGGCCAATCTTCTTTGTTTGCAGGCCAGCCGATCCACGTTGCCACATGATTTTCCCATTCAGCAGGTAAACGATATTTGATATTTTTTTGTCTCATAATCACTTCTCATATAGCAAATTCAAAAGTAAAAATTCAAAATTCAAAAATTACTTTGATTTTTTTGTATTGATAATAATGGAAGCTAAAACTTTTGAGATTTCATCAGCTTCCTTTAATAACTTCTCTAATTGTTTTATTTCCAGACCATCTCTTAATAAACAAATCCAGTATTTAGTTTCATTAGCAGATTTCAGAGCAATTTCATAAAACTTTATAAAATCTCTTTTTGAATGAGCTGACTTCCCTTCTACTACATTTGCTCCGATTGATGTAGCCGATCTAAGAAATTGATCCAGAATAGACTGGAACTTTCTCCCGATATCAATAATCGAGATAAACTTTATTACATCAACAGAAAACTTATAGCAGCGTATTTTAATATCTATCGGGCTATTATTTTTATCTACTTTGTCTCCCATTTTGAATTTTTACTTTTGAATTTTGGATTAAACTATTTTAAAAATCTTTTCGTAATATTCCCGTAAGCATCTATTCTTCTATCACGAAGGAAAGGCCAGTTACGGCGTATGTATTCAATCCTATCAAGATCAACTTCGGCAATTAAAATTTCTTCTTTGTCGTGAGAAGCTTCTGCAAGAATAATTCCCTGCGGATCACAGATAAAACTTTTTCCCCAAAATTCTATTCCAGCTGAATCTTTAGTTTCTTTTTCCAAACCAATTCTGTTTACCGAAGCAACATAAACTCCATTTGCAATCGCGTGCGATTTCTGAATTGTCTGCCAGCTTTCAAACTGCGGTTTACCGTGTTCTTTCTTTTCGTGCGGATGCCATCCGATTGCGGTTGGATAAAATAAAATACTCGCACCTTGCAAAGCAGTTAATCTCGCACCTTCGGGATACCATTGATCCCAGCAAATTAATGTACCGATATTTCCAAATTCAGTATCAAAAGATTTAAATCCTAAATCACCAGGGGTGAAATAATATTTTTCATAATATGACGGATCATCCGGGATGTGCATTTTGCGATAGGTGCCAGCAATTTCACCTTTTGTATTTATTACAGCAAGCGAGTTATGATAAAGTCCGGTTGATCTTTTTTCAAAAAGCGGAACAATAACTACTACTTTATGTTTTTTAGCAACCTTTGAAACGGCATCTGTTGAAGGACCGGGAATTGTTTCCGCAAGATCATAATAATCAATATTCTCGGATTGGCAAAAATACTGCGACCTGAAAAGTTCTGGTAAACAAATAACCTGAGCGCCTTTCTTTGCAGCTTTTTCAATCCAGCTAACAGCCTTTTTAAGATTATCATCAGGATTTTTACTAAATGCAAGTTGAACTAAGCCAACTTTAAACTTCTTTGGATGTTTTTTCATATTAGTTCTGATTTATTTTAATGCAAATATAAATTGATCCGGTTATAAATAAAAAAGACACGAATGATCGTGTCTTAAATATTACATTTAAATAAAATTATTAAAATTATTTAATCAAGAGCATTTTTTTACTATCAGAAAATCCATTTACCTGTAAAGTATAAATATAAACACCACTTGGTAAATCAGAAGCATTAAATCCAACGGAATGATTTCCTATATCCGAACTTCATTTACTAACATTTCTATTTCGCGTCCCAGAATATCATACACTTTTATTTTTACTAAACCGGCTTCTTTTACAGAATAATTTATTGTTGTTATCGGATTAAATGGGTTGGGATAGTTATCAAAAAGCTTTGTTTCGCTGACAATCTCGCTCGATACCGCTTCTTTATTCAACTTCGCTGAAAAAATACTACCCAATAATATTTCTGCATCATCGTTCAGTCTATCGTTCGGATATTGTTCTTTGAACTGTGCAAAAACTTCTTTTGCCTTATCAACATCATTAGATATATTGAAGTATAACATTGCAATATTATACAAATTGATCTTTCGTACTTCCTCACTGTAATTCGTATTTGCGCTGGCGGCTTCCATGTTTTTCAGAGCTTGGTCGTAGTTTCTGTTTTCCAATAATTTTTTGTTGGTAAGCTCTATTCTTGCAGCGCCAAGATCACTATTCTTCAAGCTTCCGGCAACAAATTTATCCGCATACAAATCAAAATCGGTTTGCCCAAGCGAATCGTAACAGATTTGAATCTTTGTTAAGCAATATCTGCCAATATCGGAATTCAATTCCTGCTCGAAGGTTGTTTTATAAACCCAAATTTGTCATTAAGGGCATCTCTAAAAACTCAAATAAAAGCAAAACAGAATATGATAAAGCCAAAGAGAAAAAGTAAAGTTGTATTTTTACAGTAGTAATAAATGAGAGATATTTAGTGAGCCACAGAAAATACA
>JBAQCL010000113.1:0-30482 GCA_049294175.1 Ignavibacteriaceae bacterium
TCTGAACTGTTAAGACCAAGAAATATCTGAAAACTCCTACGGTCTGCTATCTCTTCCTCTAATCGTGGGTCGGAAAGATTATAGATGCTTTGGAGAATAAAACATTTTACTATTACAAGTAAATCAAAAGTTTTTCTTCCTGCTGATGAATTATTCTGTTTTGTTTTTGAAATTGTTTCTTCTATTTGTCCGTCAGCTGACGGATTAATAACTTTGTCCAGTTTATTTTGTCGTTTATTATCTCCAAAGCTTGTTTACTTTGAGTTTTTATATGTTTACTGAATTTGTCATTTGCTGAGGATGTAAATAAATCGACATTATTGATTTTGTTGCTTCTCATTTTATTCTCTCGTTTTTTTGAAGCAACATTATTTAAATCTTTCATTATTGTCAATTAATTTTTCAGAGGTTTCCTTAAATTAATAATTTATCAGATTTTTCTTGACAATAGAATTTTAACATATTAAGTTTGACTATGTTCAAATGTATGAACATATGTACATAGTAAAATAAATAATTAATTATTAAATGTGCAATTAAATTTTATATTGGATTATGGTAATACAGATAAATCATAAAAGTGCTCTGCCATTGCATGTTCAGGTCGAAAGAATGCTGAGAGAGATGATTGAGATGCCTGAATATACTAAAGGTAAAATGCTGCCGAACGAAGTTGAACTTGCAAAGAGATTAGGTATTTCAAGAAATACAGTCAGGCAGGCAACAAATCGTTTGGTGTACGAAGGTCTCCTGGTTAGAAAAAAAGGTGTAGGAACTAAAGTATCTGATAATAACAACGTTGTTACAAGATTAGACAACTGGCATAGTTTTACTCAGGAGATGAATAAAAAAGGTATTACTTTTAAAACCTTTGAAATAGATGTTAATTGGGTTAATCCGGATGAAGCAGTCAGGAAATTCTTCTCCATATCGCAGCATAAAGAAGTTCTTTGCATGGAGAGACTTAGAGGATTGAGTGAAGGACCAATAGTTTATTTTGTTTCGTATTTTCATCCAAGAGTTGGATTGACCGGGAAAGAAGATTTCAGTAAACCGTTATATAAAATGTTAGAAGAGGAATACTCAACTGTTGTTGCGACCTCAAAAGAGGAGATAAGCGCCAAACTGGCTGATGAAAATATTGCAGGTAAATTAAAAATCAATTCCGGATCTCCGGTTCTTAAACGAAAAAGATTTGTACTTGACCCGGGCGGCAGACCTGTAGAGTATAATATCGGATATTATAATGCCGAGCATTTTACATACTTGATTGATATTCAAAAAGGTAATTGATAAGGTTTCTTTAGGAATAAGTCTCTGGTTCAAACGTAGTTGTACAGTTAAATTATTTAAGTACTAACTAAATCCAGAAGAATGAAGCAAATAATAAAAATTGTTTTAACATTATCAGCGCTTCTTGCGATGGGCTTATTCCTGTTCATGCCTGACAGCAAACCGCCGGATGACGGTAAGATAAGAATAAAATACTGGATGGTTAGTGCACTTAAAGAAGTGCCGTATCATATTACTGAATTTGAACGTACCCACGAAAATATTATTGTTGAATCAACTCCTCTACCCTGGAATGAACATGAAAAGAAAATTCTAACCTCCATACTCAGCGAAAATCCTCCCGATATCATTTTCCTTGTCACTCCGGTAGCAAAATGGGCAACGAGATTGGCCCTGACGCCGCTTGATGATCTTATTAAACGGGATTCGTTTGATACGTCTATTTTCTTCTCAGCGCTTTGGGATGAGATGAAGTTTAAAGATCATATTTACGCTCTGCCGCTCTATTCAAATTCATATGCTTTCTTCTATAATAAAAGATTATTTAAAGAAGCCGGCCTAAATCCCGATAAACCTCCTAAAACCTGGGACGAAGTATTAGAATACTCATCAAAGCTTACGAAAAGAGACTCTAAGGGAAATCTCAGTCAAATGGGATTCATCCCAACCTACGGAAATGTTCAGACGTCTATTATTATGGCTTGGGAGCTTGGGGCTCAGATGTTATCAAGTGACTGGGCTAAGGTTAGTTTGACCAATCAGCCGACTGTGGATGCATTGTCCTGGGTATCTAATTATTATAATCAATTCACAATTAAAGATGTTTCGACATTTATAGCAGGGTTTGGTTTTGCCGAGCAGCATGGATTTATATCAGAGAAGCTTGCTATGATGATATTGGATAATTCATTCCCTGATCAAATCAAACTTTACAATAAGAATCTTGATTATGGTGTTGCTGAAATTCCGACTTTTGAAGGATATGCACCTGTTTCTTCGACAGGCAGCTGGTGGTTTGCGATTCCTAAAGGGGCAAAGAATAAGGAAGCAGCCTGGGAGCTGATGAAATTCGCAGTACAAAAAAACATCCAGCTCACTGAAGCAGAAAGACAAAAAGAACTCTTGTTCCCATCGAATAAACTGGCAGCAAATGATACCGCATTTTTAGCTCTGAACAAACCGAATGGAATTTTTGTAGACCTGCTTGAACATAGCAAAACACCGACGATTGTACCTCTTGCTCACGATGTATTCTGGCGCGAATATATGGGAGCGCAGGAAAGAGTAATACATAAAATCCAGACACCCGTTGAAGCATTGAAACAGGCAGAAAAAACTATACAGATGCATTTAAATGAAACAATTGAATATGATAATTACGTACGAAGTAAAGTTTCTATTAATTGAAAAAGAGTATGATCAATTTCAAATTACATAAGTATAATAAGCAACAGGCAATCTTCGGCATACTTTTTATGATGCCCTGGTTTATTGGATTTTTAATTTTCGGCTTGTACCCGATGATAATGTCTGTTTACTATAGTCTTTGCAGATATGATGTACTG
The DNA here is from genome assembly GCA_049294175.1 of Ignavibacteriaceae bacterium. Lineage (GTDB taxonomy): Bacteria > Bacteroidota > Ignavibacteria > Ignavibacteriales > Ignavibacteriaceae > IGN3. The sequence continues at coordinate 2,859 of JBAQCL010000113.1, forward strand.
AGAATTCCGCAGTTCATCGGACTAGGCAATTATCAGAAGCTGATTTTCGAAGATCCTTATTTCTGGACCTCCATATCCAATACTCTTATTTATACGGTGCTAAGAGTTCCATTGTGTATTATAGGTTCTCTTCTGCTTGCTGTGCTGGTTAATAATGGTGTCAGAGGAATAAAATTTTTCAGGACAATTTATTTTATTCCATCAATAGTCACAGGAGTAGTTTTGTCGGTAGTATGGCTATGGATGTTCAACCCTCAATTCGGTCTGATAAATTCATTCCTGGCATATATGGGAATACCAGGACCGCTCTGGCTGCTGGATCCAAACTGGTCGAAACCTTCAATGGTTCTTATGAGTGTGTGGTCAATCGGCGGCGGAAGGATGCTTGTATTCCTTGCTGCATTACAGGGAATTCCGAAGCATCTTTATGAAGCAGTCGATATTGATGGAGGCGGTTGGTGGGCAAAATTCAGAAACGTAACAGTACCCATGCTTTCACCTGTAATATTTTTATGGTCGGTTCTGGAAATAATCTTTTCGCTGCAGGTATTCGTTGAAGCATATATTATGACTCAAGGCGGTCCGCTCAACTCGACAATGTTTTACAATCTTTACTTATACAATAAAGCATTCAATGATTTTGAGATGGGTTATGCCTCAGCACTTGCCTGGCTGTTATTAATTATAAGTTTGATAATAACAGTTATACAGTTCCGGTTAAGTAAACGGTGGGTGCATTACGACGGGGGTGCAAAATGAAAACCCTAACAATAAATAAGGTAATCAAGAGCACTTCTACATATCTGCTGCTGACTGTGTTTGCTCTGTTTTTTATAATTCCGTTTTTGTGGATACTTTCAACATCGCTGAAAGGGGATACCCAGATTTTTACTATCCCTCCTCAATGGATACCGGAGACTTTTCATTGGGAAAATTACTCAAAAGTTTTTGAGAGGATTCCATTTCTTTTATATGTGAAAAATTCAGTTTTTGTTTCAGCGATAATTATAACCGGTACTGTATTATCAAGTTCAATAGTTGCTTATTCATTTGCCTGTCTTAACTGGCCCGGAAGAAACTTTTTGTTCATCATTGTCCTTGCTTCTATGATGCTGCCGATTCAGGTAATCATGATACCTGTATTTGTCTTGTTTAAAGAAATAGGATGGCTTAACAGCTTCAAGCCGCTTACTCTTCCATCATTTTTTGGAGGAAGTGCTTTCAACATATTTCTGCTCAGGCAATTTTTTCTTTCTATACCCAAAGATCTTCTCGACTCAGCAAGAATCGACGGCTGTTCAGAATTTAGAATTTACTGGAATATAGTATTACCGAATTCAAAACCTGCACTTGCTACGGTTGCAATCTTGACTTTTATGTTTTCCTGGAATGATTTCCTTGGTCCGCTTATTTATTTATCGGATCAGGCAAAAGGAACAATTGCTCTTGGTCTTGGAATGTTTGTCGGTCAGTATGTTACAGAATGGGCACTGCTTATGGCTGCATCTATGCTGATGATGTTGCCTATGCTTTTGATCTTTTTTGTTTTCCAGAAGTACTTTATTCAAGGGTTTATAATGAGCGGATTAAAGGATTGAAATACAATAATCTATTCAGGTATTAATATGGATTTAAGAAATTTTTACAAATTGAATAAAATATCCCGGTCAGCATATTTTACAGTCTCGATAAGATTGCTTCCGATTTTGTTTTTATTATTTAGTATAAATATTCTGGCCGGTATCACTGGTAAGATTCAGGGTACGGTAATAGATAAAAATACCGGGGAAAAACTGCCTGGCGTTAATGTTACTATAGTGGGGACAACTACCGGATCAGCAACTAATTTTGATGGTGAGTATATTATTCTGCAGGTTCAGCCGGGTGATTATGTGCTGAAATTTTCTATGATCGGATACAGAGATTTTATAGTTCAGAACGTTCAAGTGCGATCTGAACTGACGACAAGAATTGATGCAGAACTGGAACAGACGACTCTTGAAATCCAGGGTGAAATTGTAGTAGTCGCACAAAGACCTGTCATTCAGAAAGATGTTACAGCGAGTATTCAATTTCTTAGTGCTGAAGAGATCATAAGATTGCCTATGACTGATGCTAAAGAAGGATTATTCGTTCAAGCAGGAGTTTTCTTTGATCCTATTCCTGTGGTCGGCGGTCTTGGGTCTGCAGGCAGAGGTGAAACCAGATATTCAATAAGAGGCGGAAGCCAGGATGAAATTAAATGGTATTTTGATGGGGTAAGAACTGCCTCCCTGGTTAATGGCAGGGCAGATTGGGGCGGATCATTTACCAATCTTAATATGAATTCTATTCAGGAAGTTCAGATTATGACAGGTGGTTTTACATCTGAATATGGTGAAGCTCAATCAGGTGTAGTTAGTGTAATTACAAAAGAAGGCTCTGATAATTTTAAAGCGTCGGTAGATTATGTTTACGGAGTCCCGGGTCAGCATCATTTTGGAAATTATTTATACGATCCGGCTACCCAAAAAGAATTTACAGATAACACGCTTGAAGACGGCACCCTTGATACAGCCTGGTGGACGCCATACAGAATCGGACAGATCTACGATTACAGAAGAATTCCGGATCATACGCTTTATGCCAGTCTTGGCGGGCCATTATTTACCTTAAATGATGTTCCGGTAAAATTCTTTGTGTCAACACAATTTAAAAGAATAGCATATACATTGCCGCATCCCCGTCCTTCACGAAATACTGAAAATTTATTTTTTAATCTTTCCTCCAGGCAGCAGAACGTAAGATTTAGACTGAATGGAATCTACAATCATGATGCTCATTCAACCCTGCAGGAAAACGGAGATTTTACAAATCAGGCGAAGTACTATAGAGGCTGGGGATCGCTGATCGATACTTATATGTGGAGTCTTTCGGGTTTATTCACTCACGTTATTAACACTGATTTATTTTATGAAGTAAAACTCAGTACTTATAATGTCGAATTCCAGGAAGGGACAAGTGAATACACTAAATTAGGCAGAAGTGCGAATCCTACACTTTTTGGATTTATGAGATACGATGGTTATGAAAATGAACCTTTTGATCAATATGCGCCTGTTATTAAAAACAATATAACTTCGGGTGATATTTCACTGGTAGGAAATTTAAACTGGCAGTTTAATTCGACTAATCTATTAAAGAGCGGATTTGAATTCAGATACAATACCTATTCTGAAAATGAAAGTTCCAGATTTCCTTCATTTACCGATAACCCGGATGACTGGATAAATAAAGGTTTGAACGAATCTTATCATCCGCTGCAGTTTGCAGTATATATCCAGGATAAAATGGAATTTGAAAGTATGATTTTAAATGTCGGATTACGCTATGATTACTTTGATCCGAACAGAATGTGGTTTGAAAGAACAAATTATTTTAATCTTGCAATCGATCCTATGTACGATGTTTCCAAAGATCCTGATCTGGATCAGGTGGACTCACTTGGAAGAGTCAAATATTCTTATGAAAATGTGCTTGATAAAAAAAGAATTCCAGCCCAAACATATAGTATGTTAAGCCCCAGGTTCGGAGTTTCATTTCCGATCACTGAAAATTCACTGCTTCATTTTAATTATGGACATTATTACCAAATGCCTCCGCTCGACCAGATGTTTGAATTTCTATATTTCAGACCTGTTAATCTGGTTGAAAAAATTATTGCAGAGAGAAATCTTGCTGCTCAGGAAGGCCGGGAGCCGAACCATATCCCATCCAATGATGGTGACCCGGAAAGAGTTGTTGCTGAGACTGTTGAACCGCTCAGACCGCAAAAGACAATTATGTTCGAAGCAGGTATTAAGCATAATTTTAATGATATAGCCGTTCTTGATGTTACTGCATTTTATAAGGACGTCTTTGATCAAACAGATGAGAGAGTGGGACTATTTGATAGATCGGTCAAAGGTTATGATCCTTATAGAAATCAGATTTCACCGAACCAGTCTTACGCCGCATACTTCCCTGGTGATTATGGAGATTCAAGAGGATTTGAGATTTCGCTCAGATCGCTCTTCAGCAGATATATAAATATAGATATTAATTACAGCTTTTCTAAATCAGTCACGGGCAGAGCAAGTCCTAAACGCATCACCTTTGATGAGAATGGAAATGCAACTTATGAATGGGATACTGAAGTCAACAAAAGAATTCCTACTGAAACACATTTTTCTCGCCCTAATATTCTACGTGCAAATCTGTTCCTGTCATATCCTGACTATGAGGAGAGTTCATTAATCAATTCCATATTGAGCGGTACAAGCTTGAGCATTTTATACAGATATGTAAGCGGTCAGACATTCACTTACCTGCAGCCTGATGATCCACCAGATACTTATGATAATTACAGATATCCGGCAAATCATAATGTGGATATGAAAATAGATAAGTTATTCAGAATTTCCGGCACACATGAGCTGACAGCATATTTACAGATCACGAATGTATTCAATACAAAAAATCTGCGGTCATACGGTGATGTAGTTTTCGATGCAAATTCAACAAAAGATTATGTGGAATCGGGAAAGGTCTCTACTGTAGATGCTTCAGGTTATGATATAAGCTGGCAGAACTATTACGATGCTCGGCGTTTCTTTCTAGGTATAAGATATTCATTCTAAATTAAGATTGTGGAATCATAATGAATAAAATAAAATTATTAGCAATTAGTTTAAGTCTTGTTACTTCATTGTCGGCACAGGTCCGGAATGCTGATTTCAAAATTCACGACAGAGGTGAGCTTTGGGAAACTATGAAAGACAATGGAACTATAGGTGCTCCGAATCCGACGAACAGATTTGAAAATTATCCTAGTATGGATTGGCCGGGCGGACCAAACGTAATGAATAAAGATGATCAGAGATCTTATTCGGCAGGGTCAGGTATGTGGATAGGCGGTAAAAGAAATGACGGTTCAATTTTCTTTACTGAAAACGGCCCATTTAACTTTGTTGATAACGGAACATTTGAAACAATAGTAAAGGCAGATAATTTTCTCGGATCACCTTCATATAATCCTGCTGAGGCGGAACAAATTATAACCGCAAAATGGAAAACGAGTGAGAATATTTCTGTTGAAAGAAATAGCCGTGCATGGAGTTTTCCGCTACTGAATAATTTTATCATCTGTGAATATGTAATAACAAATCAAAACTCTGCTCCGGTGACTGATGTTTATATTGGATTTCCGAATTTAATCAGACCCAGCTATCAGGATTTTGTTGTTCATAACGGATGGGGTGATGATTTTAACAGGACCGATGAATTTGTTGCTTATGATTCCACAAGGAATATGCTTTACTCATGGGACGACACACCTAACTTCAGTATCCCTAATGATATTGGTAATTTCTGGGAGGCAGCAGGTGAATTAAGAACTACCGGATATTCAGGCTTCTCATTTCTTTATGCTGATCCGGCTTCTGACAACCGCCCTCAGCCTTCAAATGTATTCTGGGCTCAGCTTCTGAACAATGAAAGTTTCTTAACAATTCAAAGTTCAAGTGCACAGAGTTTATATAATATTTTAAATGGAACAGATAAGAGTCTTCAGGCAAATGCCGGCGATCACTTAACTCCTTTTATGCTTATGAGTGCAGGGCCTTACAGTTTAGCCCCCGGAGCAGCAATAAAGATAGTGGTAGCCGAAGCGGTCAATGGAATTCCATTAGAAAAGGCTTTGCTCGGGTTAAGTTCACAGTCATTGCTGCATTTTGGTTCGGACTCCTTGAGCAGCTCAGTTGACAGAGCAAAAATTCTTTATCAGAATAATTATCAGGTAGCTGCTGTTCCGCCGCCATCACCTGAAATTGATATCTATTCTCTGCCCTCAAATCAGACAATTGCAGTTACCTGGTCTCCTATAGAAGATTTCTGGTCGAACCCCTTATCTGGGAAATCGGATTTCAAGGAGTATAAAGTTTATCGCAGCGATCGATCTTATATTGGTCCTTTTACAATGATAAGACGGATTGATCCAAAACGATCAACTGACAGAACCAGGTTCTATGATTCAGAGAATAATAAGTGGGTATTCGAGGACCAGACTATAAGTCTTGGTGCAGGATATTTTTATGCCGTAACATCATCAGATAGTGCAGGTAAGGAAAGCTGGCTGACCAATAGAAATGAAACAGCAATTACCGCGACAAGAAACCCGGCTGACAATACGCTGAACGTTAAAGTATTTCCAAATCCTTTCAAGGAAGTATCAGGTTTTCCAACTTCAGGCACAGAAAATTTTATAGTATTTTCAAATCTGCCGGCAGTATGTACAATTCGGATATATACCACCAGCGGTGAACTGGTGAGGACTCTTGACCACGATAATCCAAATTCCGGTGAAGAAGTATGGGATCAGCTTACTGATGCGCGGCAGAGAACATCGCCCGGCATTTATTTTTACACAGTTGACTCCAGTGTAGGCACTGCTCAGGGTACATTAATTATTATCAAGTAGAAAGTTTTCAGATGAAAAGATTATACATAGTTATAGCAGTAATTATTCTGATGCTGATTCCGCTTGAAGAAAATCTTGCTCAGCTTGATTACGGCTTTGATTTTTCTAAAGCAGGAACTGCCGGACTCCAGTTTCTTAAAATCGGTATCGGAGCCAAAGAAACTGCTATGGGTGAAGCGGTAACGAGTCTAGTAAATGATGCAAACTCCGTTTTCTGGAATCCTTCAGGTATTGCATATATAGAGAATTATGAAGTTTCATTTTCGTATAACAGCTGGCTGGCCGGTAGTAAACATAACTCCGCAGTGTTTGCATTTCCTCTTGCATCTTTTGTTTTTGCAGTCAGTGCAGCTGCGCTTCAAATTAATGACTTCGAAGAAACAACAGCTTTAATGCCGGATGGAACAGGCAGAATGGTCAGCGCAGGTGATTATGCCTTTGGTCTTGCCGCTGCCAGAAGATTTACTGATCGTCTTGCAATCGGATTGCAGGTAAAATACGTGAATGAAAAACTTGATGATTATTCTATCGACAATTTTCTATTTGATGTTGGAGCCATATATGCAACCGGTTTCAGAGATCTGACTCTTGGTTTTTCGCTTCAGCATTTTGGACCGGATATGCGATTGCTGAATCAGGATTTCAGAACTCCGCTTCTGTTCAGACTAAGTGCATCTGATAAATTTGTCATCAATGAAGATTTTATTATTACCGGCGCTGCTGAACTTGTTCACCCGACTGACAATAACGAATGGGTCAATTTGGGAATTGAATTACAACTATTGAAATATGTTGCATTACGAGGTGGTCATAGAATTAATGTTGATGAAGGTAAATGGAGTTTTGGATTTGGATTGACGCCGCCGGTAATTGGAGGTATTTCAACAAGAATTGATTATGCTTTTGTACTCTCAGAAACAGTGTTTGATGATGTGCATAGATTTTCAGTAAAGATAGGACTTAATTAAATTAAAATGGACTTGAAGAAAATTAAATATTTAATCGTCATACTATCGCTTTTGTTATTACCATTTTTTAATGGGTGCTTATTTGACTCCATTAATCAGCCGAGTTCAGCTGATCCGGGAGAAATAATAGACATCAGTCTTACGATTACCGATAATCTTGTTCCTGAACCGAATGCTCACAAAGGAATATTAAGTGTTATTGTTCCTTCAGATTGGGAATTTGTTTCAGCATCATATACTTCTGTGTTGAGTAATGGAATTTTAACAATATCTCCTGAGTGGAAGGATTCAATGGATTTGTACTATCCTGCTGATCAGTTCGGGCCAAATATGAAATGGATAGCTCTTATTTCTGACCAGGGTTATTCTTATACAGATATTACTTCTTTTTATGTTGATCTTAAACTGCAGGTTGGTCAAAATCAAGGATGTTTTAACATCGGATATCTGACAACCAAAGCAACATCAGGATTGCTGGGCGCTAATCCGTCCTGGGCTCCGCTTTCATACCCCCATCCGATAGGTATTCCTGATTCCAGTTTATGCAATACCATCTATGAGACTCGCAGTGCGCCTGAATGGGATAACCTTTTTGACAGAAACAATGGATGGACAGGATCTGACGGGATATACTCAATACCACTAAATGGATATGATGCTTCCTCAAACAGCCCGACTGACAGTCAGTTGATTTTGTTCAGTGATACTTTTATTGGACAGGTTGACAGCAATAATCATAGAGTTAACACGTCAATGGTTAACAACACGTTAGCATTATTGCAGAGTAATATCCCGGATTCAAATCAGATACAGTTTTTTTGGAGAACCGATTCACTGAATAAACCCAAAACTGTTTTCGTGCCTAACACACCCAACGCAAACATAGGGGACTGGTACTGGCTGATGGATGGAATTTCAGTAGAGGACAAAATATATGTTTTTGCTTTAAGACTAAACAGTACTTCCGGCGGTTTAGGCTTCGAAGTGAATGGCGTGGCGCTGCTTAAATTTAGAATGGACTCCCTGAATTTTATTTCGGATGTTGAACAGTTTGATACGCCCTTATTTTTAAAGAATGAAACTGGAAATTGGGAGATAGTGCTTGGACAGGCAATAATGCCGATGACTAGTACATCCGGTAATCCTTCTCCTGACGGGTATATATATGTCTATGGACCCAGAAGTAACTCATCGGGGAAAGAACTTGTTGTTGCCCGAGTTCTGCCTGAAGAAATTGAAAACTTTGAACAATGGCAGTACTGGAATGGCAGTGAATGGGGAAGTACGATTGAAAATTGCGCTCCTTTGACAAACGGAATATCACAGGAGTTCAGTGTTACACCAATTGGTAATGAAAAATATTTATTAGTATTCCAGAATGGTAATAACGTAGCTGTAAGAGTTGCTGAAAGTCCGGTCGGACCTTTTGGAATTTTTTATTCTATATACAATTGTCCTGAAGTTCAGCTTGATCCCGATATTTTTGTCTATAATGCAAAAGCGCACCCAGGTTTATCTGATGAAGATGAACTTCTTGTCAGCTATAATGTAAACACATTTGATTTCTGGGATCATTTTACTAATGCTGACATTTACCGTCCTAGATTTATATATTTAAAAATAATTGATTCGACAAGTTCAGCAACTGATGATATTGTTAGTTTGCCTAGTAAGTTTCATCTGGAACAGAATTACCCGAATCCGTTTAATCCTTCGACAAAAATATCTTTTTCTGTCCCGAACAGAACAAACGTTTCAATAAAAATATTCAACGCATTGGGTGAATTAATCACTGAACTGATTAATAAAAATTACGAAGCCGGTCATTATGAAGTGCTATTCAAAGCTTCATCCGGATTATCATCGGGAGTTTATTTCTTTAGAATGGAAGCAGGAGAATTTGTTCAAACAAATAAAATGATTTTAATAAGATGAAAGAGAGTCTGATTTGAAAATAAAACATTTGCACAAATTTATATTCCTGTTGCTTTTATTTCCATACTCCTTTTATGAAGCTCAGAATGAAAACGATGAAATATTTCTCGAAGCAAATAATCAAGGATTCATTCCATCATGGCTGGCTGCCGGTCCGGTGGAATTTCCATTAGAAGGGTTTGGTAATGCTAAAGATACAGTTGCAATAGGAGAACCTGATATATCCCCAAGCGAAGGGGATTATTCAACTTCAAATCTTCCTGAGAAAGAAAAAATACAATGGCAATTACAATCAATCGATCAAAAGGGATTTGTTGATTTTAAAAGTTCGTTAGAATGGAATGTCAACAATGATATCCCTGTTAAAATATGGTACTCAAGAGCAGGGTACGCTTTTACAACCATTATTAGTGAGTATGAGCGGGAAGCACTATTGACATTCGGAAGCAACTCACAGTTAACTGTTTATCTTAATGGAGAAAAAGTACATTCGACAAATAACGCCCGTAATGCATTAAAAGATCAGGACACGATTAGAATAAGATTAAAGAAGGGATCAAATGATTTAATAGTTAAAGTTTTAAACACTCAAACAAACCTTGGTTTGGCTTTCTTCGGTATGATAAAATGGGAGTGGGGATTCTATGCGAGACTCCTTGAAAAAGATGGCCAACCGATTAATGATATAAAATATTTGATCAAGACGGAGAGTAAGAAATTTGATTTTGATGTTATTTCCACATTCTATTTTATAAAGATAGATAACCAATTAAAACAGAGAATTGATGTTGAAATTAATTCATTAAATACAAAACTCATTTCTTCTACATTTAAAATTAATTATGCTGGTAAAGACTATCAGTTCAAAGTTGATTCATTGGCGTTTGGGAAAACGAGACATTCGTTTTATATACCGGAAATAGAACAGAATGTTCAAGCTGAAGCAGAGCTGAATATCGGGGATCATAACGTAAAGAAAAGCATACGGCTTGAAAAGCGGAAAAAATATGATATTCACCTAATGCTTCTCAATCATACAGATGTAGGATATACTAATGCACAGCCGGTATGTGAAGAACTTCATTGCAATACTCTTGATGAAGTTCTGAAGATGTGTAAGGAGCATCCTGATTTTCACTGGACAATAGAGACGACATGGCAGTTAGAAGCCTATGAAAAATTAAGAACTGCAGAAAAATTTATTGAACTGATTTCTCTGATTAAGGAGGGGAGAGTTGCAGTATCTCCAATATATACAAATCCATTCACCGGTTTTGTTTCAGAAGAAGAGATGCTGCGGTCTTTTGATAAAGCACTCGAATATAGAGATAAATACGGGATCACTTTTTCCGGCGCTGTTTACAATGATGTTCCGGGGCAGGCTTGGTTCTTACCGCAGGTTTTATCAAAAGCAGGGGTAAAATTTCTAGCTGAAGGTATAAATGAAGTCTACGGTGATTATAAACTTCAGCGAAATCTGCCTAAAGTCTTTAAGTGGGAAGCAGCTGACGGAAGCCAGGTGGTTACTTATTTAAATGAAGCATATAATGAAGGCAGGTCCTACGGTCTTGAATCAAATGATCTATTTGCTGTTGAGCAGAGAATCTGGGAACGAATAAATAAACTTGAAGCAAGAGACTATCAACCGGATATTATTTTGATCAATTCATCTTTCAGCGATAACAGCATTCTTGCGGGTCATCAATATCTTCTTGCAATGAAATGGAATGAAGAGTATGAGTATCCTAAATTTATCAGCAGTGATGTTAATAAATTTACATCGGCAATGATGAATTCTGAAGCCTATAAATTACTGCCAGTATTAAAAGGCGACTGGACATCCAATTGGGACATCTTTTATCAAGGCGAGTTTGAGCGGCATAAAAAAGCCAGATTAAGTCAGAATCTACTTTTAGAAGCCGAAAAATTATCTACCCTTAGCAGCTTATTGGATACTTCAAAACGACCTATGAATCTGGAGATAAGCCAGGCGTATCGAAGTTTATTGCAGTTCAGCGGTCACGGCAGCGGCTTGGAATTTGGTTACGGTTCACCAGAAGAGAATAAACTGACGATGGACTATCGGCAGAATTATGTTGATAACGCTTATTTAGGAGCGGAAGCTGTTTTGTTAAAATCTATGCATCAGCTTTCGAAGCCGGAAGAGAGTTTAGATTCGGAGGGATTATTTGTGTTCAACACTCTTTCCTGGAGGAGAAATGATCTTGTGGAAATTCAATATCCATTTGACACTTCACCGGAGTATGATGTTGTTGATGCTGGAAATAACGATATAATTCCGAGTATCCGGAAAAATCATAAACAGTATTTTATTGCGAAAGATGTTCCTTCATTTGGATATAAAAAGTATTTGCTTAAACCAAAATCATTATCTAAAGAATTTCCGAGTGAACTTGTAAAAACAGATAACTCAATACAAAATCAATTTTATAAAATTACTTTTAATACGAACAATCCATTAGTTACAAGCGTGGTGGATAAAAAAACAGGCAAAGAATTAATAAATAAAAATAGCAGTTATGGATTAGCTTATCCGACAATTGAAAAGTTTCAGTTGAATCAGAAGCATGCATCTATATCAGGGATCAAAACCAGTTACGAAATTATAGACGAGAGTCCGGTTAAACTTACTCTTAGAATCAAAAGAGAAAATGACGTAATTGAAATTGTAGATTATTCATTGCTTGATGGAATTGATAAAGTATTTGTGAATGCTAATGTAAATCTTGAGTCATTGAAACCGACTGAAATACTTGAAGAGTATGGTTTGCCTTTTAGTTTTGATTTACCCAATGCAAAAGTCAAATCGGAAATAATAGGCGGATTCATTGAACAGGATAAAGACAGATTGCCTGGAATTGATCATGACGGCGTATCGCTAAGAAGAGCTGCATCTATCTTTAATGATGATGAAAATATTATATGGTCAACGGCTGATGCAAGGGTAATCCGGATCAGAGAAGATAGTCTAACAAAAGAACCCGTAATAATTTCAAATCTGGTTAACAATTTTCCTGCTGACTGGAATAGACATGAGAAGATGACAGGTCAGATTGGTTTTCGTTATGCTTTTGGTTCAGCGGAGGGAAGTTTTGATCCGGCAAAAACATCGATGTTTGGATATGAACTTAATGAACCTTTGCTTGTTAGAAAAAGCTGGTTCCGGTCGTCGCCTTCTTCCGAAGAATATTTATCAATAGAAAACCCAAATGTTATTCTGCTTAATCTGAAATCAAGTAATCAAGGAATTATACTCAGATTATTGAATACGGACAGCGAGAAAAATCAAACTGCAAAAATAGAGAGTAAGTTATTTACTGATTTCAGTGCCGAGGCAATTGATTTACTTCGGAATAAAAAACGGGATCTGGAAGTGACAGAGAATGTAATCACTTTAAGTTTAAATCCCGGAGAGTTTTCAGATATATTAATTAAATCATTAAATAAATAATTAGTTGTGAAAGGAGAAGTTTTTATTCTATGTACTTGTTATTATTTGTTATTCACAAAAATCTATAACTAAAAAGGAGTGAGCGACATGAAGAACAAAGTTGCAAAAATAGCTGTTCTTGTAATTACCGCATTGATAATGGCGGGATGTTTTGTTATTCTAACTGTATCACAGCCTTCATCAGTAATGGGACTGGAACAATTCACAGCTTCATTAAGTGTTGAAGTGACCGGACAAGCTGATGCAAATCCGCATTATGCAATAGTTGGGTTAAAACTTCCAAATGACTGGCAGGTCGATTCTGTCTGGTTTACCGGCGCTTATAATGATTACTGTACATTTTTACATCCTGATTCATCCGATAGTGAGCCAGGCGGAGCTGTTGATTACTGGACTGATTCCCTCGAAGCCAGATACCCAAGTGGTTCTGATATGCAATGGTTAGTTTATGAGTCATCTACATCACACTTAACATTAAATAGCACAGATACTGTAGATGTATTTGTAAAAATGACACCTGGTCTTACTCAGGGAAACTTTGATCTTGGTTATTTTGTAACTGATGCTGCATTAGATTTTAGTGACCCCACCTGGTATGCGGCTAGTCTGAATAATCCAATCACTGTTTCGGGAGTTGTGCCTGTCGAACTGACTTCCTTCTCTGCGGTTGGAACCAGAAATGGCGTACAGCTTAATTGGCAAACAGCAACTGAAATTAATAATCAGCGTTTTGAAATCGAAAGAAGTAATGACAGCCAGAATTTCACTCTTGTAGGATTTGTTAATGGAAGAGGGACAACGACTGAAAAATCTTCATACTCATTTGTTGATAAAGGCATTAATGAAGGAAAATATTACTATCGATTAAAGCAAGTTGATTATAACGGTGCTTATGAGTATTCACAGGTAATTGAGGTTGAATTCTCTGTACCTAAGGAATTTGTTTTAGCACAGAATTATCCTAATCCATTCAACCCAGCAACAACTCTAAGTTTTGGATTGCCGGTTGAATCGAATATCACACTTTCAGTTTACAATTCTTTAGGAGAACTTGTAAAAGTGGTTGCTCAGGGTACATTGCAGGCAGGTACTCATAATATGAATTTTGACGCTGTTGACTTGCCAAGCGGTATATATCTGTATACTCTAAATGCAAAAGGTACAGATGGTGTTGAATTTACGCAGACTGCAAAAATGTTATTGTTAAAGTAATAATGATTATAAAAGTGCCTGTAAATTTCTGCGGGCACTAAAATTTCAGGAGACGAAAATGAAAATATTAAAAATGCTCACTTTATCAGTAGGACTTGTTGCTGTGTTTTTTTTCAGCGGCTGCCTTATCGAAGATGTAAACCAGCCGGCTGCGATTAATGTAGGAGAAACATTTACTACAACTATAACTATATCAGATATGAACGCAGAGCAGAATAATGCACATAAAGGAGTTGTGGCTATTCTTGTTCCTGAAGACTGGTCGTTTATTAGCGGAACTTACAGTACACCTATGGGTTTTGGCAATCTTGAGCTTGACCCGTTAGTCCCTCCGGTTTGGGGCGATATTGATACAGTCATCCAGAGACCGGCAGGAATGAAATGGATCAATCTGCTTTCCGATCAGGGCTATCTCCACACAGCCAACGTTATTTATGAAGCCACTGTAAATTTACAGGTTGGTCAAACAGCTGGTACTTTCCCTATAGGCTATCTCGTAACTGTCAATACAAGTGATATGTTAGAGTTTTTGAATGATCAGGATATTGATCAGGAATTGTCCGGTGCTGATACTTCAATGAATCATATGGTCACGATAACAGGATCATCAGCTGTGGATGAACAAATTCCAGGAATTCCGGCTGAATATAATCTGTCACAGAACTTTCCTAATCCATTTAATCCATCGACCAGTTTCACATATTCATTGAAAAAATCAGGTGATGTTAAAATCAATGTTTATGATGTTTCCGGTAAGGAAGTTAAATCACTTGTGGATGGATTCAGATCTGCAGGAAATTATGTCGTAAACTTTAATGCCGGGGATATGGCCAGCGGCATTTATTATTACAGAATTACAACAAATGACTTTGTTCAAACTAACAAGATGGTTCTATTGAAGTAAGTAAAAATTATTACGTCGGCACTAATAAATTTTGGTGCCGATGCTTCCAGAGAGATAAACAAAAAATGAAACCAATAAAAGTTTTAAGTACCAGAGATTTAGGTTCGCAGTTCACAAATAATCCTAATAAAATGGTTGGTCAGGATGGTGCTTATTCAATACCATTAAAAGATAAGTGTTTATTCTTTTTTGGTGATACGTTGATAGGAAAAAGAACTGAAGGAGAAAGTCTTTGGTATCCGGGCGGTGTTCCCCTGGGACCTGTTGATATGACAGGTATCGGCGGCCTGGAAAAGATGATCACAAATACAGGACTGCTTTGTTTTAACAAGACAGGTGAAAGCGGATTCACTGACTTTAAATACATTCTGGATGATAACAACCAGCTTAAACAATTAATTCAGCACGAACCCGATGAAGATCATAACTGGTATCGAATATGGTGTCTGCATGGAGTTGCAATTAAAGACAAGATTTATCTTTATTTCATAAAAATTAAAATGCTCGAAAAGGGCGAACCACCGGCAAACTTTGTCGTGATTGGATCAGGATTGGCAGTTGGAAGCGAAAAAGACTGGAAATTCAATAGAGTATTTCATAAGGATTCATACATTTTATGGAAGGAAGACGATCCTGGCTTTGCTTCTGCAATTCATTATAAAGAGGGTGATGAATATGTTTACTTATACGGCACCAAAAATGACCGGAGCGGAGAACACTATCTTCATCTTGCCAGAGTTAAACCTGATGAAATTGAAGTAATAGATCGGTATGAATATTTTGTTTCAGAAACAGATGGCTGGACAAATGATGTAAAGAAATCTAAACCTGTTTTCTCAGGCATGCCCAATGAACTTTCTGTAAATTATAATAAATATCTTGAATGCTATCTTTCGATACATTCGCTGGAACTTACAGGTAAAATTGTTGGCAGGACCTCACCGACCCCCTGGGGTCCCTGGAGTGATCCGGTTAAGCTATGGCAGGTTGTTCCTCAAAAGAAAATTCAAGGACCGAGTCTCGAACTTATTTATGCAGCAAAGGAACATCCTTCTTTTGCAAAGGATAACGGCAAGACGATCTATGTTACTTATATAGAGTTCGAAGAGTACTATCCTCATTTAATCGAAATAACCTTTGAATAATTATTGAATCACATTTTATAAATAAGAATTTATCGGAGAATTAATGATTCCAACAGTAGAAGATCTTAAAAGTGATCTTTTAATACATAAACACGGAGATATTTTTAATCTTCCGGGACTTACAAATTTTATTGGAACTGTACAGTCTGATTTTGACATTACCGGAATCAGAAGTCTGAACTTTCCGCCGTTTGGATGCTCAGATATTATCACCGCAGGTTTATTCATTAATGACATTTATTTTCCTGCAACGGGAACAAAGATTAAGTTCACCTGGATAGCCGATAGAATTGAACGAGAAGCAGAATATGAAGGATTAAGGCTTCATTCAATTACAATTCTTCCTATGGGTAAATTGGCTTGTGCTGTTCGGTTGAACCTTATCAATGTCAGCGGTGCAGAAAAGAATCTTGAATTGAAATACGGTTTCACCGGCAGTGTAACTAAAGCAGTAAAAAGCTGGAACGAACCCCTCCCGCCTTTTGAAACAGATCATAAAATAGAAATTGATGAGACAAATAATGCATTGATCTATTCAGCCAGGAAAAGTACTTCATATCAGGTGCAGGGAATTTCATTAAAAGGCAAACTGAGCAGAAACGGAATTAAAACTAATTTTACACTCTTGCCGGGTGAATCAAAAAGTATTGATTTCGTGACAGTTGTCGGAGATTCCTTCTCAAATGTACTATCTGAATATAAATACATTATGGCTAATGTTTCAGGAGAAATTGATCACTGCAGAAATGAATGGAATGAGGAAATTAAAGCAGCATTCACTCCCGGTAATTCAAGGTTCTCGGGCTGTATGCCTCTGCTTGAAACAACTGACAATGAAATTGCAAAGCTTTACTATATGGGTGTCCTGGGGGTGATTTATTTCAGAAGAGATAATCCTTACTCGGTTTTGGGACGGACATATGATACTCTAATGCCGAAGTACTGGCAGTCTGTTACATTTATTTGGGATTATGCACTCAGCTCACTTACTCATGCTCTTCTTGATCCGGCTGTAATGAAAAAATATATTGAGCATTGGATGTCAATGGATGTACATAAACATTTTGGGACTGAATATTTAACAGGCGGCCCCGTTGGTCCGTGGTATTCAGTAAATGATTTTGCAATAACTGAAATCTCAAAAAACTATTTGAGATGGAATGGTGATTTCAAATGGCTTGATAAAGTTATTCAGGTTAATGATGGACAGAAAGCCCCTGTCATTGATTTGCTGCTGAAGTTTGCTTCTAACTGGACGAACTTTAAATCACCTAACGGACTTGCTGATTACGGAGGTATAAATAATCTGTTGGAATGTGTCAGCACTTACATTCACGAAGTGGCTTCGCTTAATGCAGCTAATGTTTTTAATCTCAGAACAGCGGCAGAACTTTGCGAACTGACAGGTAAAAAGGATTTGGTTGACCATTTTATTAATGAAGCGAATGAACTCATTCCGCAGATCAACAAACTATATGTTGATGGAAAGGGTTTCTGGGCAACCAGATTTCCGGATGGCAGCCTGGTTGAAGTAAGACATTGTTATGATTTTATAACAATCCTTAATATGATCCCGGATGATCTTTCTGTTAAACAGAAAAATGAAATGGTCGAGTTCTTTAAACGTGAACTGCATTCGCCAACCTGGATGCGTGCACTCTCAGCAGGAGATGATAATTCTATGTTCAGTGTTCGTCCTGATCATCAGTGGAATGGTGCTTATCCTGCATGGCCTGCTCAGGCCGTAACAGCGTTATTTAAAACCGGTAATACAGAGTTAGCTCTTGAATGGTTGAAAGGCTTGTCAAAATCAGCAAATCAAGGCCCATTAGGACAGGCTCATTTTGTTGAGTCAGCTATCGATCCGGACAGCGGGGGTGCACGTAAAGCTCCGCCTGATATGCCTTATATAACCGACTGGACTGTGTCATCGAGCGGAAGCTGGACAAACATAATCATAGAATCGATCTTTGGAATAAAGGCAACATTGAATAAAGGTATCAGTTCAATTCCTCAGTTCGGAAGTTTCGATCCAAAAGCTGAATTGAAAAATATTTATTATCAGGGAAATCTATATCATGCAGATTCTAAAGGTCTGAAAAAGTAATAATTATTTCTTTTATCAAAGATGGAGACCGGAACCAAACAAATATTTGATCAGAATAATTTTGAGAGCTTAAGCTACTCTTTAGCAAACTGTAATGCTCTTTTGGACGAAAGTAAAGCAAGTATTATTGAAAATATTTCAACTGCCTTGGCAAATCAGGATTATCCATTTTATGAGGGTGATTCAAAAGTTGTACTTGTTTACAAAGGCAAAGCAGAAAATGTTGCGTTGTTAAGCGACCTAACAGGCTGGACCGATCCTATTTCTTTTGATCTACTGCAGGGAACTGATTTATTTTATCTCATTCTTGAAATTGAACCGGATGCACGGATACAATATCTATTAATGGTCGACGGAAACGCTATCGTCGATCCTGCAAATAAATTTAAGTCTCTGCATGGTTTAGGTGCGATGTCTGAACTCGCAATGCCGAAGTATGAAAGACATCCATATCTTAATGACTTTCTTTACGGAAAAGAAGGCAGCTATAATGGATTGTTAAAGCATAGTTTGCCTTCCGGGGCTCTGCCCTACGAACACGAAGTACATATTTATCTTCCTCCTGATTACAGTACAAAACATGTATACCCGACTATTTATTTCCACGACGGTCCAGATTACATTCGATTTGCACTGGCTCCTTATTCAATAAATAGATTAATTCTCGAAAAGAAAATCGAACCCTGCATTGCAGTCTTTGTAACTCCGCCTAATCTGCATCAGCCGGAAGAGCCAAACAGATCGACAGAATATGGAATGAATGATGAGTATGTAAGATTTTTCTGTGATGAACTTGTTCCATTCGTCGATAATAACTATTCTACTATTAGATCGGGAATGAGCAGATTTATAATTGGAGATTCTTACGCGGGCCTGATATCATTTTATATTGCTTATTCAAGAACAGATGTATTTTCAAATGCATACAGTCAGTCAGGTTATTTTTCTTTTAATGATAATAAGCTGCTGAAACTTATCGATGAACAACCGGCAAAGCAGATCAACTTATATTTTGATATCGGCACATATGAGGAAAAAGTCGGAGCTGATTTTCTTCCTCCGGGTGAATTAGATTTTACGAATGCCAATAGAAAAATGAGAGAGATCCTGCTGTATAAGGATTATGATTTTATGTACAGCGAATATCATGAAGGACACACGTGGGGCAACTGGAGAAGACATTTAATAGACGGCTTAATTTATTTCTTTGGAAATAAAGGAGAACTGAAATGAGATTTGGAATGGACTTCGGCGGTACAAATATCAAAACCGGAGTATTTGATGAAGACAGCATGCCGCTGAATTTTGTTGAAAAGAAACTTGTTGAATTTTCAGATAAGGGGAATCTTCTTGAAAATCTTATAAATCATGCTAAAAGTGTCATAGGTAATATTCAAATAAAAAGCGGCGGACTTGCAATAAAAGGACTAATCAATATGGAAACCGGTGTTCTGGAAAATGATATAGGGGCAGGACAGATGCTGGCAGGTATAAATCTGAAAAAAGCATTTGCTGATGAACTTGGTTTTGCATTTGCAGTTGAAAATGATGCACGTGCATATGCGTGGGGAGAATATAAATTCGGTGCAGGCAGAGGAAGCAAAGCAATGGTCTGCATGACTCTGGGAACTGGATATGGGTGTGCCCTTGTTGCCGACGGTAAACCATATTGCGGTTCCGATTCATCGGGAGGCTTATTGGGCGGACATATAAGCATTGACAGAAATGGTCCGGAATGTTCCTGCGGAAATAAAGGATGTCTTGAAGGTTACTGCTCTGCAACTGCCTTGACTAAGAAGTTGGCTGAGTCACATTCTGCTTTAAGTAATTCAAAAGAAGTATTGGCTGATTTTTTTAACGGAGTCAGAGCGGGTAATAAAGAGTATTTAATAACATTCGATGAATTCATAGACGATCTATCAATAGGAATTGTTAATGCAATTCATGCATACGGACCGGATACTGTTGTATTAGGCGGCGGAGTCATGAACTCAGCTGATGTAATACTTCCTCCTCTTATTAAAATTGTACATAGACGTGCCTGGACAGTCCCTAAAAATAAAGTTCAAATAAAAAAATCTATGCTTGGAAATAATGCCGCTGCAATCGGAGTGGCATTCCTGGAAAATTAATGTTTATAATGGAGATATAATGTCTGAAGATAGTGTTGCACATATAGAAGATCCGTTTATAGCTTTACTTCCCGAACGAATGAATAAATTTCCCCGGGGACCATTTGATACGTGTCCTAAGTTCATAATCAGCGAAGGCGTGATTGAAAAGGGATATAAAGTGCTGGCTGATAATATTTCAGCTGAAATACCTCTTGGTCTCCGCGTACTTGTTATAGACGGTTATCAAGGAACAAACTGGGAAGAATTTATTACAGGATTGAATGAGGCTCTTGAAGATCAAAAAATTATTCCTGAATATATTAATATAAAAAGCGCATATGCTTCCGAAGAGGAGATTCAGAATAAAATATCACCTTTTCTTGGAGGAGATGACCCGATTTTCGGAATACACTTTCCATTAGGAGCAGAATATCTTTTTGATGCAAAGAAATTATCCGAACTGCGCATAAAGGCATCTATTAAACGCGGAGTTGCTGGAAAAGAGTTAACTATCATTTATGGTCCGGCTGCATCGCTAATAGAATTATACGATAAGTTTTGGTATATCGATGTACCTAAAGATTATATTCAGGAGAGAGCACGCAACGGTGAACTCACTAATTTGGGGTCAAGTCAAGCTGTGTCATTCGGTAACTATTATAAGCGTTCATATTTTGTCGAATGGCCCGCATTAAACAGGCTTAAAAAACAAATCCTTCCATATCTGGATCGATTTATAGATCTTCAGGATCCTGAAGAACCAACTTCAATTAAAGGAGAGGATTTCAGGAAAGCATTAAAAGACATTTCAAACACTCCTTTCAGATTACGTCCCTGGTTTTATCCCGGTCCCTGGGGCGGGAAATTTATGCAGGGGCATATGGGGCTTGATCCAGAAGCGCCTAACTTTGCCTGGTCTTTTGAAATGATTGTACCTGAGAACGGTGTCATTATCGAAAAAAATAATGTTGCTCTTGAATTTTCTTTTGATTGTTTAATGTATCTCCATAATAAAAATATACTGGGTGAAAGTGCATCCAATCAATTTAAATACGAATGGCCGATTAGATTCGATTACCTGGATACAATTGATGGAGGTAATTTATCTGTGCAGGTTCATCCGCGTCCAAATTATATAAGGAAAGAATTTGGGGAGACTTATACACAGGATGAAACTTATTATATATGCACCGCCAAACCCGGTTCTAAGGTTTATTTAGGATTGACTGAAGACTGTGATCCTGCTGAATTTAAAAAAGCACTTGAAGATTCTATCAAGCTGGGCAAAGAAGTTGATGTTGAGAAATTTGTAAATTCTGAGCCAAGCAAACCGCACGATTTATTCTTAATTCCAAACGGAACAGTACATTGCAGCGGTGAGGGCAATCTTGTACTTGAAATAAGTGCCACACCCTACATCTTTACATTCAAGATCTATGACTATTTGCGCAGAGATCTTGAAGGAAACCTAAGACCAATAAATGTTCAGAGAGGTTTTGAGAATATAAGATTTGAACGAAGAAAGAAATGGGTACAGGAAAATCTGCTTGCGAAACCTAGAACAATTAAAAGCGGAAATGGATGGCAGGAAGTTGTATTATATGATGCGCCGTTTACTTTTTATAATGTTCACAGAATTGAATTTGAAAATGAATATACAATGAATACCAATGGCATAGCATACTCAACTAACTTAGTGGAGGGCAGACAGGTTGAAATAATTTCACAGAACGGAAGGGTAACAAAGCTTTCTTATTTAGAAACGATGCTCATTCCTGCGGCTTCAGGCGAAATAAAAATTGTTAATAAGGGAAAAGGTTCGTGCAAGATGGTTTTGGTTTACGTCAAACCTGAAATCGGTATTAATGTACCTTTAAATGATCCACTTTAAATATGGCAAATGATTTTTCATTAGTTGCACCTGTTGAATTAAAATGCGAATATAAAACTAATCCGACAGGCATCGATGAAAAACATCCACGTTTCAGCTGGTTAATAAAATATGAAGGCTACAATTCTTTTCAGACTGCTTATAGAATATTAATTGCCTCCTCAATCCAAAGTCTCTTAATCAAAGAAGGAGATATTTGGGATTCAAGGAAAGTAACTTCTCCGGAATCCACATTGATTGAATTTAAGGGTAATCCGCTTCATTCTAACAAAACTTATTTCTGGCAGGTAATGATTTGGAACGAAAAGGATGAGGCTTCATCCTGGAGTGAACTAGCAGAATTCTCAACAGGATTATTTGAACAGGAAGAGTGGAAAGCTGAATGGATTTCTCACATCTACAATGAAGAATCAGAAAAATCAATCGGTTTTCGATCTGGGATTGATAAATGGATCTGGTATCCATTAAAAAGTTTAGATGACAAATTTAAATCTATAGTATTATTGAAAACATTTGAACTTGATCGGCTCTCTGATATAGATTCTGCAAATCTTATTGTAACTGCTGATGAGAAATTTAAATTATACCTCAATGAAAATTTAATAGCAGAGAGTGATAATAAAATATTTTCCTGGGCAAGGCCGGTTTCAGTTGAGATTAGAGAGTTATTAAATGAGGGAAAGAATCAGTTCCAGGCAATTGGTCTAAACTCATATGTTGAAAAGCCCGGATTTATACTTCGGCTTGAAATCAAATATAAATCAGGTAAAACAATTGTAATAAATACAGACGAAAGTTGGACAGCATCGATTGAAACCAATGAAAATGATTTAATTAATGCTGATGTAATTGCATTAGCCGGGGATAAACCCTGGCGGCTGCCCCAATCAGAATTGTCTCTTAATCCGGCAGCTTATTTTAGAAAATCATTTAATACGACTAAAAAAATTATACGCGCATTTGTTTATTGTTCAGCACTCGGACTGTATAATATTCAGATGAATGGAAAACAGTTAAGTGAAAATAGACTTACACCTGGCTGGAGTGATTTCCACATTCGAGTTAATTACAATGCATATGATGTTACATCCATTCTGAATTTATCAAGTGAACATATTATTAATATAATTCTGGCAGATGGATATTATTCAGGATATTGCGGCTGGGAAAAGGGAAGAGGATATTATGGGAAATTTCCGGCTGTAAAAATTCAGTTGATGATTTCTTATGATGATGGTACTGATGAAATCATTTGCACAGATGAAAACTGGGTTTCTTCAGAAGGGCCGATACGTGAATCTGATATTCTGATGGGCGAATTTTATGATTCCAATTATGAATATAAGATAGAAGGATGGGATTCATATAACTTTGATGAGAGTAATTTCAAAAAAGTTAATGTAATTGCCGATATAAATCCTGAATTAACTTCATATAAAGCTGAGCCTGTTAGGCAGAAATTTGAATTTAAACCACAATCAATTACAAGATTAGATGAAAAGAAATTTATTATTGATTTTGGACAAAACTTTGCCGGTTTTGCTAGATTGGTTTTAAGGAATATCGGCAGACAGAAAATTAAACTACGTTTTGCTGAAGTGCTGAATATAGACAGCTCGCTTTATACAGAAAACATAAGAATGGCCAGATCAGAGGATACTTACATATCTAAAGGGAAGAATGAAGAGGTGTGGGAACCCTTATTTACTTATCACGGATTCAGATATGTTGAAATATCAGGGCTTGAAAAGATTGATGACAATACTATAACAGGGGTCTCGATAAACTCATTACCTGAACAAACAGCATATTTTGCTTCTTCCAGTTTAAAATTAAATAAACTAATAGAATGCATCACTTGGAATCAGAAATCAAATTATATAGATATCCCGACTGATTGTCCTCAGCGGGATGAAAGATTTGGCTGGACAGGTGATGCAGTAAGTTTTTTTAAAACAGCTGCGTTCAATTTCGATGTTACATCATTTTATCAGAATTGGTTTGAGAATCTTTTTGATGCCCAGAGAATTGATGGTGCGCTTCCTCCATTTGCACCCCTTGCTGATATGGGCGTAGGTCCTGTTTACTTTAACTCTTCCGGCTGGGCTGATGCCGGTATAATTACTCCATACTTATTTTATGAATTTTATAAGGATATAAGGTTACTTGAAAAATATTATGAGCGAATGAAAATTTTCATCAATTCTCTTGAGATACAAAGTAGTGATCTTATACTGCCTGATTATGGTTATGGTGATTGGCTTTGCATCGGTGAAGCAACATCAAAAAGTTTTATTGCGACTGCATACTTTGCATATGATTGTTCAGTAATGAAAAAGATCGCCTCTTTACTCAAGCAAAGTAATGATGAATTCTATTATGGTGAGTTGTTTCAAAAGATTAAACGATCATTCAGAAAGAAATTCTTAAATGCGGATGGTTCGCTGATTCAATTAACACAAACATCAGCCGTCTTAGCTATTCATTTTGATTTATTAGATGCGAAGGAAGCACAGAAAGTCAAATCATTTCTTATTGAAGACATATCTGAGAAAAATTATCATATTACAACTGGATTTCTTGGTTTATCTTTTTTAATGCAGGTCTTGTCAGCTATAGGAAGAAATGATATAGCATGGCAAGTGCTTACTAATAATGAATTTCCAAGCTGGTTTTTCATGATTGATAATGGGGCGACAACACTGTGGGAGCGGTGGGACAGTCTTCATCCGGATAAAGGTTTTTATGATCCGACAATGAATTCTTTTAATCATTGTTCGCTTGGGTGTGTCGGCGAATGGTTCTTCACCGGAATAGCAGGTATTAATGCAATTGAACTGGGATTCAAGAAATTTATGATTAGACCATTTATTCCTGATGAATTGACATATGCAAAAGCATCATTCAAGGCTAATTACGGTGTGATAAAATCTGAATGGAAAAAGGATGAAATAAATTTAACAATGAAAATACAAGTACCTTTTAATACCACCGCTGTAATTGTTATCCCTTTCAATGTTTATGAGCTATCCAGGACTCACAGTATTCTTAGAAAAGAAAATAACTGTACCTACATAGAAGTTGGTTCCGGTAGTTATGAAATTAGTGGCAAACTTGTATAATTAAATTGCCTGCTCTGTCTCTGAATCAAAGAAATGTAATTTTGATAAATCAAAATAAAGTTTTTTCATACTCCCGGGAACAGGAAGATCATGTGTAGTTTTACGGCAAATAAACTGTTCATTGTCCACTTGAAAATATAGAAATATTTCATTACCCATAGGTTCAACAACATCTATTCTAACTTCAGCTTCCGTGGAATTATCCGGGATGGGTGAATCGCTTATATTTTCAGGTCTGATTCCAAGATATATAGCCTTGTTTTGATAAGCTTTCAAACTATCAAATTGTGATATCGGGATATTTAAACTTAGTGAGTTACCATAGCTTATAAACTTTGACGTGCTGTCGGTTAAGATTTTTCCTTTGATAAAATTCATTGCTGGGCTTCCGATAAACCCGGCAACGAATTTATTAATGGGATTACTGTAAAGGTTCATCGGTGTTTCAATTTGCTGAACTAAACCATCTTTCATTACAACGATTCTATCTCCCATTGTCATAGCCTCTGTCTGGTCATGTGTTACATAAATCATTGTAGCATCAAGTTTTTTGTGAAGCTTGGATATCTCGGTTCTCATCTGCACACGGAGTTTAGCATCAAGGTTGCTAAGCGGTTCATCGAATAAAAACACTTTCGGTTTACGAACGATAGCTCTACCGACTGCAACTCTCTGACGCTGTCCACCTGAAAGAGCGCGTGGCTTTCTATCCAAAAATGTTTCAAGATCGAGTATCTTAGCGGCTTCTGTAACACGCTGCTTTATTTCTTCCTTATCGTATTTCCTGAGTTTTAATCCAAACGCCATATTTTCATATACTGTCATATGCGGATATAGAGCATAGTTTTGGAATACCATAGCTATATCTCTGTTCTTAGGAGGGATATCATTAACCTTTTTACCATCAATAAAAAGTTCTCCGGAAGTAATTTCCTCTAGTCCTGCAATCATTCTAAGTGTTGTTGATTTACCGCAGCCTGATGGTCCAACAAGAACTACGAATTCTTTATCGGATATTTTTACATCAACATTATTAACTACCGGTAATCCGGAGTCATAAATTTTAGTAATACCCTTTAAAACTACTTCTGCCATATGAATACCATTTGTAAAATTAATACTTAAATTTAACCAAAAGTTGCTGCAAATTATACTTTTGTATATTTGATAATTACTGCTCTGCTAAAGCTGTTCCTCTCTGTCTTGTTAAATAGATAAAGCCCGTCATACCTATAGTAAAAATTACAATTGATATTATTTGTGCTTGTGATAATCCCATAAGTATTCTTGGATTTAATCTAATAAATTCAACCAGAAATCTTGAGAGTGAAGATAAAATAAAATACAGCATTACTAATTTCCCAGCTGCCCAGTTTCTTTTCCGAAACTTCCAGAGTATAATAAAGATTAATAATGAAGCAAGAAATTCATAAACAGGTGTCGGATGAAGGAGCGTATCATTCGGAAAGATTCCATTTGGGAAAGACTTTGCATACTCAGTTCCATTAAACAAATGTGCGGGGGGTACAATTCCATTTTCATAATTTGTTCCCCAGGGGAGAGAGGTGGGAATGCCATAGTCCCCATCACCGGCAAGGTGACATCCTATTCTACCGATCCCATAAGCAAGTATTAGTGATGGTGCGATAGAGTCTGCTGCTTGTAAGAAATTATATTTTCTAACTTTTATATAAATCCAACTTGCTATAAAAGAAAGAGTCAGACCACCTAGAAATGTGAATCCGCCTGAAGAGAAAGCGATCCGGGTGGGGTTAATAATAAACTCATCTAAATTTTCAATGACGAACAATAGTTTACTTCCGATGACTCCGCAGAATACAGCAATGATTGTGATATCGATTGCTATCCTTTCATCTAGTTTTTTTCTTTTGACTTCTTGCAAGAAAAAATAGTAGCCAATGACAAATGCAGTTACAAGCATAACGCCATAGCTGTAAACTGTAAAGGAGCCGATCTTAAATAAGACAGGATGCATTTTTTATTAAAGAATAGTTAAAGAATATTATTTTATTAATGAAAGATAAACAAACGAACCTAATTAGAAATCAATCAATGATATTTTTCTTGGATGAATTTGATGAAGAGAATTTAGTGACTAAATATTATTTTTTATAGGGCATCTCTAAAAACTCAAATAAAAGCAAAACAGAATATGATAAAGCCAAAGAGAAAAAGTAAAGTTGTATTTTTACAGTAGTAATAAATGAGAGATATTTAGTGAGCCACAGAAAATACAA
>JBAQCL010000114.1:0-59309 GCA_049294175.1 Ignavibacteriaceae bacterium
GTCTTGCTGATATGGATAACCTTCCTGATCCGGATGTTCTTGCACTTGAGATAGTTGAAAACATAGAAGCAGGTCTTGCAAGTTTTAAGGAAATTGTTGAAGGGTTGAATGGAAAATAACTGTTTATTTATAGCAAAAATAATTTGGCTAAAGACGGGGATTTATTTTGTTCTCTAATTCCACGAGCTAAAGCTCGTGCCAATTCAGCCAAAGCTGTAACAATTAAAATTGAGAGTTAATTAAATGAATGACCCCAAACATTTATATACTATGATAAAGGGATTGAGTAATCAGGCTAAAAACTTTGTTGTAAAAACATCACACATTATCTTTATTACTTCTTCAGATTTGTCCTTAGTTATTGTTGCCGGCGGACCCCAGGGAGTTTTGTTTACGTCAATTATATAAATCTTACCATCTTTGTTATCTCTCAAAACATCCAGCTCGCCGTAATCTAATTTTATTTTTTTAGTAAACATAATAATGTTTTGTGCTTCTTCGTTACTTAATACTTCACCGGTATTATGTACTTCAACGTGATCTATTTTATTTGTAAACCTGTCCTCATACTTTTTGAACTTAAAATAAACAAATGGAATTGTATCTTTAAATACAGGCACACGAATGTCTTTTACATATTTGTCATCGAAAGAATTATCAATAATTTTCTGATAAACCATTCCTTGTTTAATTTCTTTAACCGGGCATTCAATTATTTTTCCGTCATGAAGCGCATTGACGTCTGATTTAACTGCACATTTACCTTTATAAGTTTTCGGATCAAGTATTAATCCATATCCAAATGTTTCTTTAAATACCATGTCAACATTAGTTTTACTTATATCGGTACAACTTAAATTTATTGTCTTTTTTGAAATATTATTAAAACTAATTTCATTTAGATATGTATTATCATCCCACACAAATAAAATATCAAAATCTTTATTTGGCTTATCGATTATTTTGGCACCTATTTGTTTACAAAGTTTATAAATAACCGTACGATGGTGGGGAAGTCGCGGGTGAAATAAGATTTTCTTATGTTTTAAATATTTATTCTGCAATAATAATTGAGGAAAAAACTTTATTCGATATTGAGATATAAAATTTATTTTTTCAATAATTGATTTCATTAAGAAACACTTTCAATTAATTCAATAAACCTTGACTCAAAT
Source organism: Ignavibacteriaceae bacterium (assembly GCA_049294175.1). Classification (GTDB taxonomy): domain Bacteria; phylum Bacteroidota; class Ignavibacteria; order Ignavibacteriales; family Ignavibacteriaceae; genus IGN3. The sequence goes on from JBAQCL010000114.1 coordinate 1,176, forward strand.
TTTTTAAATTGTTTTTCTTCATCAAACATTTTCGCAGCTCTTTGCAATCCTGCTTCACCAAGTCTTTTTCTTAAATCATCATCATTTATTAATTTTATTAAAGCCTTTGAAAGCGCAGTGCTGTTTTTAGGCGGAATCTGAATTCCGGTTTCACCGTCAACTACAATGTCTAACAAACCATCTGTATTTGAAGCAACAACAGGTTTTGCGGCTGCCATTCCTTCAATTGCAACATTACCAAAAGCTTCTGCATGCGATGGAACCGCTATTATATCTGCCGCAGCCATTAGTTTGGCAATGTCTTTATGATAACCTAAAAATGAAACTGAATCACCTACTTTAAGTTCTTCTGCCAGTGCATAAATACTTTTAGCATATTCGTCTTCACCATAGCTGGCGTTTCCTACAATCCAGAATTTTACATTTAGTTTTTTATCTGAAATCATTTTCGCAGCCATTAAAAATTCTTCATGTCCCTTGCCAGGGGAAAGCCTTCCAAAAATCCCGACAACAATTTCATCGTTAATATTCATTTCTTTACGAACTGTATCTCTATCTTTTAGATTTTTCTGAAATTTATCGATATTAATACCATTGTAAATTATTTCAACTTTATCCGGATCAATGGGGCAAGTATCAATTACATTTTGCTTAATCACTTTTGAAATTGTTGTAACCAAATCTACCCTTGAATAAAGATATTTATGGTACAAATCTTTTTTGTTTATATAAGAACCGACTCTTTTTGTAAGGACAATAGGGATTTTAGGTTTAATTCTTTTAATAGCGGGAACAATAAATTGAAGGTCTCTAGAATATTGTACATGAATTATCTCAAATTTATGTTCTTTAATTATTTTTCTAAATTTTAATATTAAGCTTAAATAAGGAATTTTTAAAAAAGGGAATTCAATAGTTTTTATCCCGGTTTGTTTTGCCTCCATATTTAAAGAACTATTAGGGTAGCAAAGAAATGTTACATCATGCCCTGCTCTTAGAAAATAATCGGAAATTTTTAATGTGCGCATTTCCATTCCACCCCACGATCGGGATGTGCATACTTCAAGTATTTTCATTTTAATTGTAAATTATTTTTTCATTCAGTTATATGTGATTTAATTTAATTTTCTAACACTGCCATCTTAATCGCAAATTTACAGTAACCTTCTCATTATAGACAAGAAAAGTTAATAATTAACTTTACATAAAAAACATCTATCTGACTAATTTAATTTTATAAAAACAATTTGTTTCAACTTCAGTTAGATACAGTGTTTTATAATCCCTATCGCCAAACTCAAGATTTGTTGGTTTAGCTCCGGGTGTTTCTATTTTTTGAATTAAGCTTCCTTCCGGGGAAAATACATAAACTGCCTTTCCACCAAAATGAGCGACAAACAAATTTCCATTATTATCAAATTCAATTCCATCCGGATCGCCTCCGGGAAGAGACACAAAGTCTTCTTTATTAATCAGATTATAATCATCTGTGATATCGAATCTAACAATTTTTTGTTTTGCTGATTCACATACATACAACTTATTATCACGTGGAGAGATGTTTATGCCGTTAGGAAAAGCAAGGCTATCTGCAATCAGTCTGATTTCTTTGGTTTTAATATCAATAAAAAATATCCTGCCGTCTAAAATATTTTTATCATAACTTTTCGGATCAGTAAAATATAAATTTCCATTTTCATCAAGATGGATGTCATTGGGTCGGTTAAATTTTTCACCGTTATACCCATTTACATAAATTTCTGCATTAGAATTTTTATCAATACGTAGTATTTGACCGTAGCCGTACTCACAAACATATAAATACCCGTCTTTGCCAAAAGCTAAACCATTTGTTTTATTAATGCTTATTCTTGAATTATTTTTAATTACAAATGTATCAACAACGCCATTTGTACATTTTGCAATCCAGCCTCCATAACAATTTGAAAAGTAAATTGATGAAACGCCATCATAAGCGGGACCTTCGGGAAAATTCAATCCATCAGCAACTTTTTCCCATTTTGTATTTGTGTTTATTATTTGCGGATAATTTTGAGCAGAGAAGAATACTATAAATAAAACAAGTAAAATCAGTTTCGGTTTTGCGTACATTCTAATTCCTGTTTAAGATGAATATTAAATTTATAATCTTATTATAAATTTATAAATTTCGCACCAGAAATCGTAAGAAAGTAATTTATGAAACGGTTATTTATTTCTATTCAAATAGTAATAGCTTTTTCTTTTACAGTATTTAGCCAAACACAATTACATTTGATTGACATTGGTGATCTGCATCTAATTTCCGGTAAAATTATTGAAGACTGCCAAATGGGTTATAGAACTTTTGGACAGTTAAATGAAGATGAATCAAATGTTATTATTTATCCAACATGGTTCGGCGGAACCAGCGAATCTATAGGCTCGCTTGTTGGCAAACACCATTTTATTGATACAACAAAATATTACATTATTGCTCTTGATGCTTTGGGTGACGGACTTTCTTCATCACCATCAAATTATGATAAAGAATTTCCGCAGATTACAATAAGAGATATGGTTAATGCCGAATTTAAATTGCTTACAGAATTTTTAGACATCCAGCATATTTTTGCTGCGGTAGGCGGCTCACTTGGAAGTATGCAGGTTTTAGAATGGGCAGTAACTTATCCTGATTTTATGGATAAAATAGTTGCTTATGTTGCTTCACCCAAAATGACAAGTTATGATTTGTTATGGCTTAACATTCAGGTTAAAGTTATTGAATCATTTCAGAAGTGCGGAATGACTGAAAAAGAGATACAAAATATTTCAGATATGATTACTGCAACAATGGCACACACTCCAGATTATGTTGTTGAGAATATTAAGACTGAAAATTTTCCGAAATATTTATCATCTTTTGATAAAGCGCCTTCTAAAATATTTACTTCAACTGATTACGTTGCTCAGCTTAAAGCTATTATGAATCATGATATTTCAAAAAATTTTAATGGATCAATGAAAGAAGCCACAAAGGCAATAAAAGCTGATTTATTTATAATTGTAAGTAAATATGATATGATGGTAAATCCTGCGGAAGCCCTTAAATTAGCTGATCTGACAGGAGCAAGAAAACTTATACTGGATAGCAATTGCGGGCATCTTGCAGTTTCGTGCGAACTTGAAAAATGCAGTAAAGAAATTGCTAATTTTTTCGATCAAGAATAAATTATTTCGGCTACTTTCCGAATATTTGCTGAACAATTGCATTTCATTAAATATGTCCATTTAGTTAACTTTGTATCAAATTTTTATCACTTAATATTATTATATAAATGAATTACGAAGAAGACAAACCTATATCTTATTGCGGCATATTTGGTATTTATGGATCTGATACGGCAGCAGTTAATACTTACTACGGACTTCATGCTCTTCAGCATAGGGGACAAGAGGCAAGCGGTATTGTTACACGGACTTTAACTGATGGCGGCAAAGCACATTTTAACATCGTTAAAGGCGAAGGATTAGTTTCCGAAGTGTTTGCTGATCATAATATATTGAATGAAACTCTTATCGGGAATTCAGCAATAGGACATAACAGGTACTCTACAACAGGTTCTGCTAAATCAAGAAAAAACATTCAGCCTTTTATGGTTAATTACCGGCTCGGAAATTTAGCAGTGGGACATAATGGAAACCTGACAAATGCAAAACAGCTTAGGGCAGAACTTGTTAATGAAGGGGCAATATTTCAAACAACCAGCGATACAGAAGTTATACTTCATTTAATTGCAAGAAGCAAACTTGAGGATCAGGTAGAGCAGATACTTGAAGCTTTGAGAAAAATTGAAGGCGCTTATTGTGTTGTGATCCTTACAGATGATAAACTAATTGCTGCCCGCGACCCGCTTGGTTTCCGTCCGTTAGCATTGGGTAAGTTAGATAATGCATTTCTTATTGCTTCGGAAACCTGTGCATTTGACATTCAATCCGCTTCATTTTTAAGAGAAGTCAATCCCGGTGAATTAGTAGTTGTTGATAATGAGACGCTAAAATCAGGTGAGATAAAATCTTACAGAATAAACGGCAACCCGGAACCAAAAAAGCATTGCGTTTTTGAATACATTTATTTTTCAAGACCCGATAGTTTTATTTTTGGTCATAACGTTGATAAGATGAGAAGAAGAATGGGAAAAGTTTTAGCACGAAAACATCCTGTAACAGATCCCGATGGAGAAAGAGTTTATGTTATAAGTGTTCCCGATAGCTCTAATACAACAGCGCTTGGCTACGCACATGAACTTGAGAAAGAGGGGATAGATGCCCGGTCGGAAATAGGTTTGATAAGAAGCCACTATATAGGCAGAACTTTTATTCAGCCGGGGCAAAGCAACAGGCAAATGGGAGTAAGAATAAAATTTAATGTTGTAAAAGGTGTACTTGAAGGAAGAACTGTTGTTGTGGTTGATGATTCCATTGTTAGAGGAACAACATCCAAACAGCTTGTACATTTAATTAAAGAAGCTAATCCAAAATCTGTTCATCTTAGAATTTCATCCCCGCCAATAATGCATCCTTGTTTTTACGGTATGGATTTCCCGAGCAACGAAGAATTAATTGCATATCAAATGAACGGGAATGTTGAAGAGATAAGAAAATATCTTGAAGTTGACAGTCTTGAATATTTAACTATCGATGAAATGCTTGAAGCAGTTTCTGAAGCGGGTGAAGAAAATTTTTGCACTGCCTGCTTTTCAGGTAAATATCCAACGGCAATAGATACCAACTTTAAGAAGGAAATGTATGAAGTCTAGCACTTTATTCATATTTACTTTTCTTATATTACTAAACGTTACAACACCGGCACAAACAACTTATTTTATTAAGTACAAAGACAAATTATCAAACCTTGCAGTTGAGCAGAAAATCAATCAACATAAACTGAACAAACAATCAACATCAATCCCTTCATTTAAAGTTAATTACTTTGCAGGAGGTTTAAGAAAAGATGATGATGTTTTAGGCAAAATTATTAAAGTAAGTTTTTCACAGGATGTTGATGAAAATAGTGTTCTTGCATTACTTTCCGACGACACAGATGTTGAATACATTCAAAAAGCAAATACTTACAAAATGGATTCTGTTATTCCAAATGATAGTTTAATAAGCGAACAATGGGCACTTGAAAAAATAAAAGCTTATGATGCATGGGAAATAACGCAGGGCTCCGATTCTGTTTTACTTGGAATTATAGATACGGGAATTGATTATGAACATCCTGACCTTGTAAATCAAATATTCTTTAATTCAGGTGAAATCGGTTTTGACAATAAAGGTAATGATAAACGAAGCAACAGAGTTGATGATGATGGAAACGGATTTATTGATGATTATCAGGGATGGGATTTTACAGACAGAGTTGGGTTTCCTTTCGATTCCACCGGTGGAGATTATTTAACCTGGGATAACAATCCTTTTGATGACCAGGGACACGGAACGTATGTAGCAGGAATTGCAGCAGCGCAGTCAAATAATAGTATTGGAATTTCCGGTGTTGCTCCCAAGATAAAACTATTGAATCTAAGAGCTTTTGATCCCGGCGGATATGGTGAAGAAGATGATGTGGCTGCGGCAATACTTTATGCTGTTAAAATGGGTTGTAAAGTAATAAATATGAGTTTCGGAGACGAAGCTTTTTCATACGTATTACGCGATGTTATCCAGTATGCTTATTCTCAAGATGTAGTGCTGGTTGCAAGTTCCGGTAATTCCGGAGCAGATGCACCGCACTATCCATCCGGCTATTCTGAGGTTATCTGTGTGGGCAATTCTACTGAGCAAGATTATATTGCAGGAAGTTCAAATTATGGTTCTACACTTGATATAGTTGCTCCGGGTTCATCAATAGTAACCACAGCAAAGAATAATAGTTATGCTTCAATAAGCGGCACATCGGCATCAGCTCCTTTTGTTTCCGCATCAGCAGCATTGATCTTATCAATAAATAATTTTACAAATGAAGAAGTAAAACAAATTCTTAAATCTACGACCGATGATATTGGACAAAACGGCTGGGATTTGAAAAGCGGAGCAGGGCGTTTAAATATTTTTAAAGCTCTTACTGTTACAGCACCATCAGTAATTAAATTTTACAATCCGACTCAGGATTTTGCTACTTCAGGCGATACAATTTCTATCAGAGTTTCTGTGTTCTCACCTTACTTTACGAGTTATAGTTTATATGTAGGGACTGGATTAAATCCTACTACATGGGATTCATTAGTTGAAAACGGACTTTATCAAATTGCAAACGAAGAAATATTTAATTTAAATGTTTCCAACTATAGTGATACTGTTTATACATTAAGATTAGTAATCAACCAGTCAACCGGAAGAAATTTAGAAGAGCGAGTTAATTTTTATATTGATAGAACTCCGCCAGTTGCAGATTTAATTTCCGTAATTCCATCATATTATGGCGATAAATCCACTCCACTTGCTGCAGTTTATACAAATGAACCTTCAATTGTAAGAATGTATTATCGTCCAACAGGTGAAACTGATTTTAAATTCATCACACTGGATGGTTTTACAATTAACAATCAATTTGTAAAACAGCTTCACTATGGATTTATTCCAAAAGATATTGTAAAACAAAACTCCAATTATGAAATTTATTTTGAGGCTGAAAATTTAGTAGGATTAAAGTCTCAAATAACGGATAACGGGAATTATTTTAACATCTCAACAAATTATAATGCTGAATATGCTGCCGAGTATTTAATGCCTTATTCATTGCCTGCAGGAAATATTTTTGAAAAGCCTGTAAACATTACTTCAAATGATTATTCGGATATAATTTTAAGAACAGATACAAATCCTAAAGTATCAGGGATATATAATTTTTCAAATCAATCTTTTACTAAAATAGATTCATTAAATAATAGAATTGTTAAAGATTTCGGTGATTTTAATAATAATGGATTGCTTGATCTTTTAACATTTTTAGTAAGAGATGGTTTTGTTGATGAACAGGTTTCCAGCAACTCTTCATCTTTTTCTCAACAATATTCAAATGCAGAAGATGGAACATTCTGGCCGATCCTGGCTGATGATATTGATTCTGATGGTACCGTAGAGGTTTTTTCCGTATCATCCGATACGACTGTTGATGTTTGGGAAGTTCAATCAAATTTGAATTTAAATAAAGTGGCAACTTTAAATAATTTTTCCCCGATTGGTCTTGGGGATAATATTATTAATTCTCCAAATGCAGTTATTGCAGATATTGATCAGGACGGAATTAATGAGTATTGGATGGTGGATGCAGATGGTGATATTTTCAGCTATAAAATTAATGGCAACAGTACATTTACCAAACAATATTTAATTCAAACTGAATTTTATGGAAATTCAGCATATATAACTAAAGGCGATTATGATGGTGATGGAAAAGATGATATTGCTGTTATGCTTCATTCTGTTGATGACCTGGACATTTCACCATACTACAGAACCATTGTTTTTAATCTTGCAGGTTCAAGCCTAAATATAATTTTTGATCATGCATTTATTGATGCCGCAACTGAATTTAATAATAACTTTAGTAAAGCCGAAAATGGTATAAGGTTAACAGATATTAATAATGACGGAAAAGATGAGCTTATACTTTTTGTTTTTCCGTACTCATATATATTTCAGAGAAATCAATCTGGAGATCAAATTATTAATTTTAAGGAAAATATAAATTCAAATTCCATTTTTGTCGGGGATATAAATAAAAACGGAGTTCCTGAAATTGCATTCCCGTATTCAGATAAAATTATTTTCTCCGAGTTCTCAATTTCTAACTCTCCGAGAATTCCATATAATTTAGAAGGATATAGTTTAAATAGCAGCACTGTGGAATTAAATTGGTTTGGAACAGGTGAAAAATATTATATATACAAAGGATTAAATAAGAACAATCTTCAACTAATTGATTCTACGGCTGACAATACTTATCAGGATGGCGAATTAGAAACCAATACAAATTATTATTATGCAGTTAGAGCTTTTGATTCCGGTAAGCAAAATCAACTATCATCATTAAGCAAAGTAATTGAAGTATATTCGCATGCACCTGCAAAACCTGTTAATGCAGTAAGCAATAGCAACAGAAGCGTTATAGTTACATTTTCTGATAAGATAAAAAACACGATAGATAATATTCAATCTTTTGAAGTACCGGATATAGGATTTCCAAATTCGATATCTCCGAACAATCAATATTCATATCTCTTATCATTTGATAAGGATTTAACAATAGGTGAATTATCTGTAGTTATAAAAGATTTAAAAGATTATTATAACTCGCCAATTTCAACCGATACATTAAAATTTAATGTGCCCGGAAACCAATCAGCACAATCTTTTTATGTAACATCTTACGAAATTATAAATGCTTATAAAATAAAAATAAAATTTAATTTTAATGTTGATGAGTTATCAGTTCTTAACACGAATAATTATATTTTCCAGCCTGATAATAAAGTTGCTTCTGTTACTGTTGATCCATCCGATCGCAAAACTATATATCTTGATTTGAGTAATCAAAAACCTGTTGGTTCAATAGGGAAGGAATATGTTTTAAGAATTAAGAACCTTACTTCGGATTTTACTTCTGGTAATATATCTATAAATGAAGGTGCAGGCAGTTATATTGTACTCTCTTCTTTCGCAACTAATCTTGCAGATGTTTATGTTTATCCGAATCCTGTTAGAAACCTGAGTGATGAAACGAATATTACATTTGCAAATCTTCCCAAACAAGCAAAAATCAGTATCTGGTCCATCGACGGAAAATTTATTAATGAAATTGAGGAAACGGATGGTAACGGCGGAGTTGATTTTAATCTTAAAAATGAAAATGGTGATAAATTATCAACCGGAATTTATATTTATAGAATAGTTCAACTTGATGATGAGCATAATGAAGGTGAAGAAAAATTAGGTAAATTTGCAATTATAAAATGAAATTTACGAGCAAAGAAATATTTACCATCTCAAATGGAATCAGCTTATTGCGATTCCTACTTGTAATCCCATTTTGGTTTTTATTAGATCACTTTGATTCGCAATCGGTTAGATATATTACATTCTTTTTATGCTTGTTTGCAGCAGCAACAGATATGCTGGACGGGTATCTTGCAAGAAAATTAAATCAAGTTACTGAAGTTGGTAAAATTATTGATCCTCTTGCAGATAAAACTGCAATGGCTCTGATTGTAATTAAACTTTATTTAATTGGTGAAATATCAGATTTTTATTTTTATTCGATTATTCTGCGCGACATTCTAATCTTTAGCGGCGGAATTTATGTTACCAGCAAAATCGGTAAAGTTTTACCCTCAAATAAACTTGGGAAAATCACTGTTCTTAATATTGGCTTTGTCATTTTGTTAATTATTATTGGTTTTTCCAGAAACCATTTTATTTATCAGTTCTTCTATTATTCAAGTATAATATTAATTTTTGCTTCATTTATTGCCTATGTAATCAGAGCAAAAGAATTTATAGCAAAGAAAAACAATGAGTCTATTTAAAAATTTTAATATAAATAAATTAAAAGACGGTTTATCCAAAACACGTGAGAAATTATTCAATTCAATTACGGAAACCATAACAGGCAAAGCAGTAATTGATGATTTGACAATAGATAAAATTGAAGAAATACTAATTACTTCAGATATTGGATATGATACTGCTGAACGAATTATTGAAGACGTCAGGAAAAATCTAAAATCAGAAAAAGAACGTACCTCTGATAATATTTTACAAATTGTAAAAACTGAACTTATAAATTCTCTGCAGTTAACGAAGAAAACAGAATCTGCTGTAGTTAATAAACCTTATGTAGTTTTGATTGTGGGTGTAAATGGAGTAGGGAAGACAACAACTATAGGAAAGCTTGCCAATAATTATAAAAAGATCGGTCTTAAAGTGATTGTCGGTGCTGCTGATACTTTTAGAGCCGCGGCTAATGAACAACTTGAGATTTGGGCTGATCGTGCCGGCGTTGATATCATTCAAAGTTCTAAAGGTGATGATCCATCTTCTGTAGTGTATGAAACGATTAAAAAATCAATTGATGAAAATTATGATATTGTTTTAATAGATACTGCTGGAAGATTACATAATAAATCAAACCTGATGAAAGAACTTGATAAAATCAGCAGAGTTATGAAAAAGTTAGTACCCAATGCCCCTCATGAAACTCTGCTAATTGTTGATGGAAATACAGGTCAGAATGCCTTGCTCCAGGCTGAAGAATTTTCTAAAGTCACCAATATTAGCGGATTAGTTATTACCAAATTAGATGGAACTGCAAAAGGCGGAGTTGTATTTCAAATTGTTTCAAAGCAAAAGGTTCCTATTAAATTTATAGGAGTTGGTGAAGGCATTGATGATTTACAAGAATTTGATGCCAATGCCTTTGTCGAAGCTATTTTTAATTAAAGGTTGCAAAGATTATGTTAATGAAAAAACCTCAGCATCGAGTATTTGATTATACTCCTAGATTTTATAAACCTGAAGAAGATCCGCAAGAAAAAAGAAGACGCAGACTTGGATTTTCAAGGATGAGAAAATATAATCAGAAAAAAGGTAATCCAATTATCTGGATTTTATTTATTGTGTTAATAATCTTTTTAGTTATTAAGTTATCGAATAGAGGATAAAAAGCAAAAATATAAGTTTACATAATATACATTATCGGACATTGCCATTATTTTACCAATCTGAGGTTTTTACAATTTTATCTTCAGTTCCAAATAAAACCAATATATCACCATTTGAAATTTTATAGTCATATCTCGGCATTACAATCTTTGTTTTTATCTCAGCTTCATCAAATAATTCTTTTGATTTTTTTATCATTAAGACTTCTAATCCATAGTTGTTTCGAAGTTTAAGTTCCGCTAATGTTTTTCCAATAAATTCAGGACTAGGTTTTCGTTCAACGATTGCATATCCATCAGCAATTTTCGAAATGTTCAATTGATTTAAGGTTTGTATTTCCCTGGATAAACCGTCGGCTAAATCATGTTTCATACTTTCGCGATGATATGTGTCCAGAACATCTTGCCGCCTAATAACACCGATTATTTTATTTGCATCCTCATCACTAACAACCGGCAATTCTTCGACATCGGCTTTTGTTAATAATTTTAGGACAAGGTCTAAATCATAATTTTTATTTACTCTAATTAAACGTGAGTCAGCAATATCGTGGGCAATAATAGATTTTTTTAGTGACTCATATTCAGTAATCAACGGTCTAATTTGAGTATCGGCAATTGCGCCCATTAAATTATTATTTTCATCCGTCGTATATAATATTCTATGCGGTGAGTCGATTAACATTGGTACAATCTGGTTTAAAGGAACATTTTGATTTATTACTATTGGATCATCACGCATTACGGTTTCAACAAATATAGACTTTAAGATACCTGATTCTCTTCCTTCCGAAATCCGAAATCCTTGCCTTTCGAGCAATTTCATATGATAAGAACCTTTGTTAATAATCTGGACAATTGTAGAACTGACTATAACGGAAAGCATTAAAGGCAAAATTAAAGAATACTCCCTCGTCATTTCAAATATCATAAGTATTGCCGTAATTGGTATTGAGTTGATGCCACCAAGAGTTGCGCCCATTCCAACCAAAATAAATGTTGTGGGATCTGCATGCACGCCTGTTAAGTGATTTACACCGTAAGAAAAAAGATAGCCTGCGGTTGCTCCCATAAATAAAGACGGAGCAAACGTTCCGCCAAATCCGCCTGAATTAAGAACTAAAGGTACCAATACAAATTTTAGAGCAAGTAAAATCAGAACAACCTGCCAGGAAAACGCATTACTTAGAACGTCATTGATGCCTCTATAACCAATCCCAAATATATCTTTAAAGAAGTACCCGCTAATTCCAACTAATAAACCGATGAAAATCATTACCGTCCATCTTGGAAATGTTTTAAGAATTTTTTTCTTAAATAAATTCGAACTAAACTCATCATATTTTAAAAATAAAACTGCAATAACTCCACAAAGAATTCCAAATATTATAAACAAATAAAAATATTGATACCCGCCAATTTGGGGAACCGGAAATGAAAAAATACTTTCATTGCCAAGAAATATTCTCGAAATGGCGCTAGATGTTACGGTTGCTAATATTAAAGCTGAAAAGGTAGTAGTTTGAAAATCGTTTAAGAGTACAATTTCGAGCGCAAAAAATACTCCTCCAAGCGGAGAATTAAATATTGCCGCAATGGCAGCACCTGCCCCGGCAGCTGTAAATGTTCTCTTTCTTTGATCGGATAGTTTTAGCAGTGTCGCAATTTTGCTTGCAACTCCCCCACCTATCTGAGCGGCTGGTCCTTCAGGACCGACTGTACCGCCAGAACCAATACATATAACAGGAGCTATAAAATGGAAAATTGTTGTTCTTAAAGGGATGAATCCGCCTCTTAAAGCTACGGCTTTAATAACTTCCAACACTCCCCTTTTCTTTGAAATTTCCGGAGCAGCAGTAATCATAATGCTTTGAATAAACATTCCGATAGCAGGAATAATTATTACAGCAGCCGCACCAAAGAAATATAATCCTTCAGCAGTTGTCCCAAAAAAAAGTCTGTTAAAAAAATCGATTGAGAAATGAAAGAATACAGATGCTAACCCTGCCGCCATCCCAACAATAATTGCATAAAAACTAAAAAGAGTATATTCGGGAAAAGCCATCTGTGTAAGATAAACTTTTAACCTGGAAACATAAGGAACAATATTTTTAGCTTTTGATTTCAAAAAATAAAACTACTCAACCATATTTAATATTTGTAGAATCCTTCACCTGTTTTTCTGCCAAGTTTATTAGCTGCTACCATTTTCTTCAATAAAGGACAGGGTCTGTACTTGGAATCATTAAACCCATTATACAAAACATCCATAATTGCCAGGCAAACGTCCAGACCGATAAGATCAGCTAAAGCTAATGGTCCTAATGGGTGGTTCATTCCAAGCTTCATTACGGAATCAATGGATTCCTTTGATGCTACTCCTTCCATCAAAGCAAAGATAGCCTCATTTATCATAGGCATTAAAATTCTGTTGGATATGAATCCGGGATAATCAAAAACTTCAACAGGCTCTTTATTTATTTTTAATGTCAGATTCTTTATTAAATCATAAGTTTCATCTGATGTGGAATAACCTCTTATTATTTCAACTAACTTCATAACGGGCACGGGATTCATGAAGTGCATTCCAATAAATTTATCAGACCTGCAAACTGCAGACAATTCTGTAATAGAAATTGATGATGTGTTAGAAGCAAATACACAATCAGAATTCATCATGTCTTCTAACATTCTGAAAATATTGAGTTTAACTTCCTTATTTTCATAAACAGCTTCAATAACTAATTGAACTTCGGCTGGAATATTTTCTACGCCAATAACCTTAGTAATACAATTGAGTATTTTATCTTTTTCATCTTCTTTAATTACTTTTTTCTTAATTTGGCGATCAAGATTACTATTAATTGTTCTAATTGCTCTATTAAATAGATCCTCATTCATTTCAGTTAGATAGACATCAAATCCATTCATAGCAAAAACATGAGCAATACCATTTCCCATCGTACCACCGCCAATTACAGCAATCTTTTTAATTTCCATCTTTATATCTCCTAAGAATTAGTTATAGTTCTTTCACTATAAGTGCTGAAGCTTCTCCACCGCCAATACACAACGAAGCAAGACCATATTGAAGATTTCTTTTTTTCATTTCGTGTATTAGAGTTACCAATATTCTGGCGCCGCTGGCTCCTATCGGATGCCCCATTGCTACAGCACCTCCATTTACATTAACATTATCAGGAGTTAAACCAAGTAGTTTGTTTACTGCAAGTGAAACTACGGCAAAAGCTTCGTTAATTTCATAAAGGTCAATATCTTTTGTAGTCATTCCTGCTTTTTTTAATACTTTATTAATTGCATCTGCAGGAGCAGTAGTAAATTCGATTGGTGCTTTTGCAGCAGAACTTTGAGCAACTATTTCCACTAATGGTTTTAATCCTAACTCTTTGGCTTTTTCTTCGCTCATTATTAATAAGGCTGCAGCTCCATCATTTAAACTTGAAGCATTGGCGGCTGTAACTATTCCATTTTTCTCAAAAACAGGTTTTAATGTAGGTATTTTATCAAATTTAACTTTACCAGGTTCCTCATCTTTATCGACAATTATTTCACCAGTTCTTGTTGTGATTTTGATGGGACAAATCTCATCTTTAAATCTACCTGAATTAGTTGCCTCAATAGCTCGTTTATATGATTCAATTGTAAAAGCATCTAATTCTTCTCGTTTGAATGAAAAATCTCTTGCACAAGATTCCGCACAACTTCCCATATGAATATCATTGTAAACATCCCATAGTCCATCCATTACAATAGAGTCTTTTATCGCACCGTGTCCAAGACGATACCCGTTACGGGCATTTAATAGCATATAAGGCGCATTGCTCATACTTTCCTGTCCACCGGCAATGATAATATCAGCATCACCTAATGTAATCGCCTGTTGAGCAAGCATTACTGATTTTAACCCACTACCACACATTTTATTAATTGTAAGGGTTTCGGTTTTGTCAGGCAACCCGGCAAAAATTGCAGCCTGCCTTGCAGGGGCTTGCCCTTGTCCACCCATTAAAACATTACCCATAATTACTTCATCAATTAATTCCGGATTAATTTTTGAATCTTCTAAAACTGCTTTAATTGCAAAACTTCCTAGTTTACCAGATGAGAACGATGAAAGTGCCCCACTAAATGATCCAATTGCGGTTCTTTTTGCTGAGACTATGACAACTTTTTTCATAAATTCCTCTAAATGAATAACTCTTTATGTTATGTAAACATAAAGAAAAATTGTAAAAAATTCAGTTTACTTTGAAACTAAAGATGATAGTTGAAATATTATATTGCTTACTGCAAGATTAAGATTGATATTATTTTTTAGATATGATGAAATCCTATCAAGGTTATCAGTAGTATTTTTTATTTCAATGTCGGGAAACTTAGCGTTAAATTTTTCAAGCGTTTCTTTATGCCTGGTGTAAAATAAATCATCTAATTTATTCAGTCTCAATTTTTGAAAATCATTTATCCAGATTAATAACATTTTTATCATCAGTTTTATTCTAGTTTGGTCACTATCTGATAAAGCATCTTCAAACTCAACATAAGCAGACTGATACCTTCTGGCAAATGAATTTCTTAATATTCTAATAGCTTTTTCTCTAAGCTCTTCAAAATCATTTTCAATTAGCAACATTGCTTCCTGCACCGAACCGCTTGCGAATGGAGTTACTTCCTTTGCCAAGTTTTCGTCAGTTTTAAAATATTCCGTAAGTATATAAAATAAATCTTTATCACTTAAAGGTTGAAAATGAATTGACCAACATCGAGACCGAATCGTTTCTCTTAACTTTTCAGGATAAGCTGTACATAAAATAAATATCACTCCTTCTGGTGGCTCTTCAAGGTTTTTAAGTAAAGCATTTTGCGCTTCTTCGTTCATTAGATGAGCCCTGGAAATTATAACAACACGATATTTTACATCATCATAGTTTAGTGATAAATATTTTTTAATATCACGAATACTATTAATTTTAATTAGGTTAGCTCTCGGTATCGCAATTCTGTAAAAAGGATTAAGTGATTTTTTTTCAAACTCAAGCTTTACTAATTCAATCTCATCTACACTTAGTTTTTCATATGGGTCATTTTGATCTGTTTCATTTTTACCGCGCGGTAAAGGCAGGATATATTTTATATAAGGCTCGGAAAGCCTTTGGATTGAGGAAATTATTTTACTTTCAGTAATTGAACCTGTTTGAGCGGAATTAATTGCTTTTGCAAAATTAATTGCTGCGTTTTCTTTCCCTATACCTTCGGAGCCTGTAAACAATAAAGCATGCGGTATATTAGAATTTTCCAGCATGTTCTTAAAAATAATTTTTACTTTATCATTTCCAATTATTTCATCTAAATGTATGCTCATAAAAAAAGGCGCTCAAGGCGCCAATCCTCATTCATCTTCATCATTATAAAAGAAGTCTTCATCGGATGGATAATCCGGCCAAATATCTTCTATTGATTCATAGGGCTCATCAGAATCTTCAAGCTCTTTTAAATTTTCAATAACTTCGTAAGGTGCGCCGATACGTTCGGCATACTCAATTAATTCATCTTTTGTTGCTGGCCAAGGTGCATCATCAAGAAATGATGCTAATTCAACTGTCCAAATCATGCACTTAAATCCCTCCCGGAAAATTAGTAACTGTTGGTAGACTCAAAATAATTATATTCATCAAAGAAAAATTCAGCAGGGTTTAAATTATGCCCGTCATGTAAAACTTCGTAATGAAGGTGAGGACCGGAAGACAATCCAGAGTTACCGGTTTTAGCAATTAAATCTCCCCTTCTTACTATTTGACCTTCTTTAACTTTAGCACTGGAAAGATGCCCATAAATGGTCCTATATCCGAAACCATGATCAATTTCAACGGCAAATCCGTATCCATTTTTTCTTCCCACAAAAACTATCTTACCTTTGCCGGTCGCTTTAACCGGTGTGCCAACATTAGCAATTATATCTAATCCATTATGCATCTTCATCACTCCAAGAACCGGATGCAATCGCATCCCAAAACTTTCACTGCTGTAATGACCCAAAGTAGGAATAATTGCAGGGATAGATTCATAAAGATTTTTATTAGTCTTTAGCTTTGTTGAGATCTCATCAAATTGTAATTTTTCAAATTCAAATTTGCGTGTAACATTATCAATATTTTTTAGAGCATCTTCAATATCTGTCAGCTTGCCGGAAAATAAATTATCAATAGTTTTGCTTCCACCGATACCTAATAATCTTTCTTCGACGCTTATTGGTTCAAGATTAGCAGCAAGACGTAAATCATTACTTACATTAGTTAAATCTTGCAATTTATTTTCTAGCTCAGAATAATTATTACTTATTGTTTTAAGTTTTTCTTTTAAAAGTTGATTTTCGTTTTTTAAAGTATGAAGTTTATCCGCATTACTGGACAGGTTTGAAAGTAAGTAAACAACACCAAACAAAATTGAACTAAAAATCACTACAGAACCTATAAAAAATGATATAAGCTTTGCCCTGAAGTTCTTTATTTCAAGGAAGTTAAGGGTTTTTTCTGAGAAATAGTAAAACTTTTTCATAAATATTGCGCAACATAAAGATTAAGGTACCTTTTGTCAATATCTAAAAGGTCAAATTTTCATTCAAAATCGTGCTCAAAATACTCTACTCCTCTGCTCTCAAAATTGCTTTTGCTTCTTAACCTTTCGTTTAATCGATCATGAAAAATTTTGGCAGAATTATGCCCGTAATGTTTAAGTAAATAGTTCAGACTAATTACTTCCGAAATAACAGTAATATTCTTTCCGGGAATTATCGGAAGTTTGATATATGGAATATCAACATCTAAAATAGAAATTGTTTTTTCATCAAGTCCGGTTCTTGTATATTCACTTTTTTCATCCCATGATTCTAACTCAACTACAATCTCTAATCTCTTTTGATATCTAATCGCGCGAATACCAAACATACTTTGGATATCAATAATTCCAAGTCCACGAATTTCCATAAAATGTTTACCAAGCTTTGTCCCTGCACCAATCAAAATCCCTTCACCTTTTTTAGTAAAGATGATAACATCATCCCCGACTAAACGATGTCCCCTTTCAATCAAATCTAAGGCAACTTCACTTTTACCAATACCTGATTTACCAACAAACAATATTCCTACTCCATAAACATCAACCAAAGAACCGTGAGCAGTAAGCCTTGGCGCAAATTGATCGTCAAGAAAATCACTTAACAGATAAACTAACTTAGTAGTAGAATTTCCCGTATAAAATAACGGAACCTTATATTGATTTGCCTTTTCAATAAGTATTGGAAAAGGCTGGTTATTATCAGTTAGTACAATGCAAGGAATATTAAACTTAAAGATGCGTTCTAATGATTCAACCTTTTGATCGTCCGATAATTGTTCAAGGTAACGCATTTCCGTGTTACCAAAAACCTGAACCCGCGTATAAGAAAAAAGATCAACAAAACCAGCCAGGGCTAATCCTGGCCGATGTAAATTCTGATCATATATTTTCTTTTCAAAGTCATTATTTTCAGTGGCTAATTTAAGCTTACATAAATCTTTTGCATTCTCATAAAGAAATCCAACGTTGATGTTTTCTTTACGCTTAATCGATTTTTGATCAATTTTTATCATCTTTTTTTAGACACTTTTTTTGATTTAATGGTTTTCAATTGCTTTTTTAATTTTTCAGTAGCCGAAGTTACAGATGTTTTAAAATCTTCTGTTTGGTCCGCTGCAGATAAAGTTTGCCCTGGAATATCGAGTACAATTTCTGCTTTTTTAATACTGTTTTGATTATTCTGAAAACTAAGAATAACATCGGCACCTATAATATCATCATTGAATTTTTCGAGCGAGGATATTTCATCTTTAATAAAGTCCTTTAAAGTATCGTGAGCTTTGAACTTTCTTGCTGTTATCTGGATATTCATATTATCCTCCGTTATTAAGATTTTGGATGTGATTTTTTATAAGTTGATTTAAGTCTTTCTATACTAACGTGTGTATAGATTTGAGTTGTAGATAAATTTTCATGCCCCAATATATCCTTTACTGCCCTCAGATCAGCGCCATTATCAAGCATATGCGTTGCAGCGCTATGGCGCAGTATGTGAGGACTTTTCTTTTTTATATCAGTTACTTTACTTAAATATTTATTTACAATACGATGAACAAATCTCGGATAAATTGCCTGATTATTTTTATTTCTTATTAATGAATCGTTGTGAAGATTAACCGGATTAAATTTTAAATATTCCATTAAAACATTTATTGATTTTTCTCCAATCGGAACAACACGCGTTTTATTACCTTTTCCTAAAACTCTTATTTGAGATTTATCAAAATCAACATCAGAATATTTTATATCACATAATTCACTTACACGCAAAGCACAGCCATAAAGCAGTTCAAATATTACTTTTATCAATTGAGGATTTTCATCAGAACTATCGGCTATTGTATAAATCTTCAGAATAAGATCAGTGGAAACCACTTCAGGTAATTTTCTGCTTGTTTTGGGATTCGAGATATAAGCAGTTGGATTACTCTCAATCAAATCTTTTTGATGTGCATATTTAAAAAGACTTCTGATAGCTGCTAATTTTCTTGAAATAGATTTTTTATCAAGATTCTTTTCGTTCAAAATCATTAAATAAGATTTCACAAATTTTTCGGATATTTTGCCTATTTCAAATTTGGAGTAATCTTCACAATATTTAAAAAATTCTCCAAGATCGGTTTTATAAGCTTTTGTTGTGTTATTTGAATACCGACGGATACTTTCAAGCTCAACAAGGTAATTTTCGATTACGTTTTTAATAATCATAAAAATAAATATCTATCCGACTTAATTGATATGCTACTTTGGGCAATCTTCCACTGAAAAAGATTTTTATGATCCGCAAACATATTTTTAATAAACGGGATCAAGTGGGATTCGTATATTAAATTGATTAATTCTAACTACAATAAAATAAATTTTAATGTATTTAGCAATTTATTTTCCTGTCGTTTCATTTTTATTTTATCCTTCCTTTCCTGATCATCATAACCTAAAAGATGCAGTATTCCATGAATTATAAGCCTTGTAATTTCTTCAAGTAATGAAACATTAAATTTTTTTGCGTTTGCAGCAGCATCATCAACAGAAATAAATATTTCGCCGTCCAGTATTTTTTGTTTTTCAGAATAATTAAAGGTTATTATATCTGTCGAGTAATGATGATTTAGATATTCAGAATTTATTTTTTCAATTTTTGTCGACGAAATAAAATTAATTTCTAAATCATTTATAATAAATTCCAGTTCATCTGATAAATGTTTAACAAGCTGGTGAATTTTTTTCTTTTCAACAATCTGATAACCGCTATATATTCTAAGGTTTTTCAAACTATTGCGATATTTATTACTTAATATTTTTTAATGAATCTACTGTTATCTCTGTATATTTTTTATATCTGAATGCAGACTTTTCCAAATCTTCAATTTCATCAGTTGTCAAATCCCGAACTACTCTGGCAGGAACGCCGGCAACCAGCTTACCTGAAGGGACAATAAAATTAGGTTTTACTACTGCACCAGCCGCCACCATTGAATTTTCTTCAACTATGGCACCATCCAAAACAATTGCACCAATACCAACCAAACAAAGATCCTTTAATGTGCAGCCATGTAATTTAACCGAATGACCAACTGTAACTTTGTTTCCGATATTTAACGGATATCTGCCATTAGTAACATGAAGCATTGATAAATCCTGAATATTTGTCATTTCTCCAATCTTAACAAAATGAACATCACCGCGAATTACTACGTTGTACCAGATACTGGAGTTTTTATCTATCTTAACATCACCAACAATTTTTACTCCTGAAGCCAGAAAAACGGATTTGTGTATTTGGGGATAAAGATTTTTATAAGGAAATAGTTTAATCTCATTATCTAATCTTTGTATTTCGGCGGCATCCATTCCTTTTTGTTCCATTCTTTTAGTTCAAGAGTTATACTGCCAATAATTACTTGCATTTTAGCCACAATTGGAACTGCATATTCATCATTGGAAAACCATCCTTTAAAGTAGCCGGTTAATCCAAAAATTCCTTTAAATTCCGTTTCTCCATCTAATCTAACACAAGCAATATCATAATCAACTGCATCAATATCTTCATCCTCAACTTCGCTATAAAAATTAATATATGTCTTTGCATATTTTTCATTAATAAAAACCGGTACATGAACCGATTTTTTTTGTTGTCCTGTTCTCATTCTGGCAAAATAAAAGAGTGATAAACCGTCCCGATAATCCCGATCATAAGTTGCGATGCTGTCTGTCCAAATAGTATTTGTTTGCTCTCTACCTTTTAAAACATGAATCTTTTTATCATACCGGTTAAAATCGTATTTAGTATAGGTTGTATCCGAGGATATAATAGTCCCTTTAAATAAATGGGATATTTGTTTTGAATCAAATTTAGTTTCATAAATCTGGTGAAGATCAACAAAAGGTATTTCGGGATATGAATCAATATATGCTATAGCGGAATAGATGGTATCTTTTCCTGATGTTTCTTCCTTCGTTACTTTTAAACGAACTTCACCAATATTAAACATCAGGTACTTGACAACATAAATAATATCTTCTCCTACATCTATCTTTTTAGGAAAGACGGATTTGGTATTACTTTGTAATATTTGAGTAAAACCAATTATTGTAGAAGAAATTAAAATTATTACAATTACGATAAAATATTTTTTCACTTTAGATTTTCTAAATCTTTAGCTTCACTAAATAAAGTTAATGCTTTGGTGTACTGATTATCTGTATAAAGCAGCACTGAATACCATCCTTCATTTTTCCAAAAGTTTCTTGCAATCTGTGCTTTTAATCTTGCACATATATAATCTTTATCTTTGGTTAAATCATCTTTATTCAATTCAACATCTTTGGATTTAGCATAAGAAGTAAAACTATTTAGTAATTCATCTGTAACAACAAAACTATTTCTAAATAAATTGAGGTCATCCTTGTACTGGTTTTTAATACTTTCTTTATTCTTGTCAAAATAAGAAAGTATAAATGTATAGAATACATTTTTTCGTAAAAGGTTTCTTGTATAATCAGTCATATATTCAGATTTAATAATATAATCAGGAGTTATTCCACCGCCGCCATATACAAGTCTGCCTTTGGATGTTTTATACTCGGGACGCGAAGAATCTTGTTCTGCAGTATGATTTATATTGTCACCTTCATCTTCATTCGTGCTGTCAACTTCAGAATAATATTCACTTTTATCTTTTTTATTTTTATAATCTCTTTGAATCAATCTGCCGGAAGGCGTATAATATTTTGATATTGTTAAACGCAAGGCAGAGTTATCAGGTAAATCAAATTGTCTTTGTACTAAGCCCTTACCGAAGGAAGTTTCTCCAACAATTAGTCCCCTGTCCCAATCCTGTACTGCACCGGATACAATTTCACTTGCGGAAGCGCTGCCTCTGTTTATTAAAACTATTAATGGAATATTTTCAAACTTTGACGAATTGGATGAAAAATATTCTTCATCAAATTCTTTTCTTCTGCCTACGGTATAAACTATTTTTTTCTTACCACTAATAAAAAGGTCGCTTATTTTTACTGCCTGATTTAAGTAGCCGCCGGGATTTCCTCTAAGGTCTAATACAAGTTGTTTCATTCCATGTTTATCTAGATCATTCAACGCCTCAACTAATTCATCGTATGTTGTTTCAGCAAACCTTGATACGCTAACATATCCTGTTTTATCATCAATCATAAAATGTGTATCAACAGAATAAAGAGGTATTTTATCTCGAGTAATGTTATACTCAATAGGTTTACTAACACCAACTCTAATAATTGTTACTTTAACCTCTGAGCCTGCCTTACCGCGTAATTTTTTTCTAACATCATCGTTGGAAATTCCAATAACCGGAGAATCATCAATTTTAATTATTCTATCCCCCGATAAAATTCCCAGAGCTTCGCTCGGTCCGCCTGTTATCGCAGAGACAACTGTTAATGTATCGTTTACAACTTGAAACTCAATTCCGATACCGTCAAAATCACCGCGGAAAGATTCCTCCACTTGTTTTAATTGATCGGGTGAAATGTAAACAGAGTGCGGATCTAATTGGTTAAGCATTCCATTTATTGCAGATTCTACCAACTTTTGTGTATCAACTTCTTCCACATAATATTTTTCTGTAAAAGTCAAAACATCATTAAATTTTCTTATGTTCTCACGTAGATTATCATTAGAAAATATTTTATCGATCGATATTCCAAGAACGATACCAAGTACAACTGCAATAAATAAGTAAGATAATTTTAAGGATTTAAACATTAAAGAATTTCTCCATTCTATTCTTTTCTATTTCAATATAACATTTTTAAGTGATAAGATAGCCCATATAAATATAACCGTTTAATTTTTTACTTCCGGTTTCATTTGCGGAAAAAATATTACATCACGTATTGACGGTTGATTTGTCAAAAGCATTACTAATCTATCAATTCCAACTCCGAGTCCGGCAGTTGGCGGCATCCCGTATTCTAAAGCGCGAATAAAATCTTCATCAATTTGATGCGCTTCATCATCGCCAGCCTCTTTCATCTTTGCCTGATCCTCAAATCTTTTTCTTTGATCAACGGGATCATTTAACTCGGAAAATGCATTACATATTTCACGTCCAAAAACGTAACCTTCAAATCTTTCAACAACACCTTCTTTACTTCGGTGCTTTTTGGCAAGCGGTGATAATTCAAGCGGATAATCGATTATAAAAGTTGGCTGAATTAATTCCGTTTCAACAGTTGCACTGAATAATTCATCAATCAATTTAGCTCTTGTATTTATAGGAGCTATTTCAATTCCAAATTTCTTGGCAGATGATTTTAAATCCTCGATTGAACAATTTAAAACATTCAGACCTGTTTTTTCTTCAATCGCTTCAATCATCGGTAATCTTTTCCAGGGTGCTTTAAAATTTATTTCATTTTTATCAACGGAAAAGCTTAATGTATTAAATACATTCTGGCAAATATGCTCAAACATCTTTTCCACAAATTCCATCATCCAATTATAATCCTTATATGGCACATATAATTCCAGCATTGTAAATTCAGGATTATGTGATTTATCCATACCTTCATTTCTAAAATCTTTTGAGATTTCATAAACACCGTCAAAACCTCCGACGATTAATCGTTTAAGGTATAACTCATCGGCAATTCTTAAATAAAGATCAACATCAAGCGTGTTGTGATGCGTAATAAATGGTCTTGCCGATGCGCCGCCATAAAGTGGCTGTAGTACAGGCGTTTCAACTTCAAGATAACCATTGGAATCAAGAAAACTTCTTAAGGATGAAATTATTTTACTTCTTTTAACAAATACATTTTTTACTTCAGGATTTACGATTAAGTCCACATATCTTTTTCTATATCGTAGTTCCTTATCCGCAAATTGATCAAAAATAACTTTATTACCCTGTTCATCAATAACTTCTTTTGCAATTGGCAACGGTTGTAACGATTTACTTAGTAATTTTAATTCACGTGTGTGAATAGATATTTCCCCTGTTTTAGTTTTGAAAACAAAACCTTCAACACCGATGATATCGCCAATATCCATTAATTTAAAAACATCATAAGAATCACCAATTTCATCTTTTTTAAGATAAATCTGGATTCGTCCCCTATCATCCTGAATATGTGCAAAAGAAGCCTTTCCCATCCTTCGTATTGCCATTATTCTTCCGGCAATTTTAACATTTAATTCCGTTCCTTCAACAAAAGAATTTTTTATTTTTTCAGAATCTGAGTCTACATCAAATGAGTAAGCAAAAGATTCGACACCTTTTTTATTTATTTCATCAAGCTCTTCGTATCGTCTTTTAATTAAATCGTTAACAGATGGTTGAACATTGTTTTCCACAGTTATTTTCTCCTAAAATTTGTTATTCTTAAACATACTAGATCCTGCAAATTTTCTGCAAGCTTAACAGGCACATTAAAATTATTAGCGATCATAGAAAAAGCGACAGGTTCGTTATCACCTGTAACAGCATACCCGGAAAGACTGCGTACGTGACTTATAAATCCGGTTTTTCCTCTTACTACATCTTCTGCGGTTGTTCCTTTCATTCTTCTGCCCAAAGTGCCGTCAACACCGGCAATCGGCAGTGAGTTGTAATAGTAAGGAAAAATATCCTTGTTGGAATACATGTACTTAAGTAGTTCTACAACCTGCCTTGGCGTTACCATATTAAGTGGTGATAAACCACTTCCATCAACCATAACTATATTGTCGGGATTTATTCCTATTTCGCTAAACAATTCTTTAATTGCCATAATTCCTTTTTCAGCAGAACCAAAACCATTTATTTCGAGACCGATAGTTTTTAATAATTGTTCGGCAAAAAAATTCTGGCTGTTTTTATTTATTACTTTTATAATCTCACTTAACTCATTTGAATATCCTGTAAACATCAAAGACATTTTATTATAATCCAAAGTTCTGTCGTAATCATCAATATCGATTGCATATCCATTAACTCTGATACCTCTGCTCTCAAGCCTGTTTTTAAATGCAAGTATTGTAAACTGGGTAGGATTACGAACTGTGGAATATGTAACGAGAGTATCTGTTCCTTTTTTCATCTTTCCAAAAATATTGATAACATTTGTTCCTCTTTCCCTGTAAACATTTATTTTTGTTTGTTCTCCATCTGTTGCAGGAACAACATTATTAAGAATAACAAAATTTCTCAACTCAGGTCTTGGTTTAACAATAATTGAATCATCATGAAAATCATAATAAATAAGCAGATCGATACAATTATCATTAAATGATATTGAACTTGATGGCGCAGCATACCAATCTGTTTCATAATCCCAAGCCCAACCTTCGCCCATACCAATATCATCAAAAAGGTTATCATCGCCAATAATATTTCCTTTTATCTTATCGATTCCCAATTCAACAAGTGAATCAATCCACGAATCAAAAACAAAATTAATATCATTATTATAAAATCTGCCAGAAATTGTCGGATCACCGCGTCCCTGTATGATTAAATCACCATAAAGCGTGGAACCAGAATGATACCCATTCGTCCAAATTTTTGTAGCAAACTTGTAGTTCTGTCCTAAAAGAAGTAATCCGGCAGCTGTTGTAAACAATTTTAAGTTTGATGCAGGAAGAAAGAACTTATCTTCGTTTCGTTTGTAAAAATATTCCCCGCTTTCTAATGATTGAATTACAACGCCCCAATTTGAATTTCTAAAACTCTGGTCGTTAAATATGTCGTCAATCTCTTTCTGGAATTCTGTTAAGCTTGAATATGCAGCGCTATGAACGGAATCGGCAATAACCAGCGTTGTATCTACATCTTGTGCAGATATTTGCAAATTATAAATAGCAGAAATAAAGAGTATCAGAATTATTTTAGTAGGATAATTTTTGTATTTCATCTTTGGTCAACTTTCTAAATGATCCGATAGGAATATCATCAATAATGCCTGCAAAACTTTTTCTGTGCAATCTTTCAACAGTGTAGCTAAGTGCCCCGAACATTTTTTTCACAAAATGGTTCCTGCCTTCCGTGCAAGTTACAGTTAAAGTTTTTCTATCTTTTTTCTTCTTAAAAATTATTGATGTAAACTTACCTCGTTTATTATCAAGAAAAACTCCGGTTAATAAAAGCTGCTCATCCTTAAATTCCAACTCCCTGTCAAGTCTAACTTCATATTCGCGGATAATATTATTTTTGGGATGAATTAATCTATTAGCAAATTCACCATCGTTTGTAAGAATTAAAACTCCGGTTGTATTAAAATCCAATCTTCCTACAGGGAATATTTTAAGATTTGTTTTAATTAGATCTGTCACCGCTATACGATTTTTTTCATCATCCGTTGTTGTGATAACACCTTTAGGTTTGTTTAAAAGATAATAAACATGCTTTTCAACTTTTATTCTCTCACCATCGTAAAATATATCATCAACATCGGGATCAACATTATATGATAATTGTGTGATCGTTTTATTATTAATAGTAATCCGTCCCTGAAGTATCAACTCTTCAGCCTTACGCCTTGAGCAGATACCGCATTCTGAAATAAATTTATTCAATCTCATTATTGCTCTCGTTTTCGCTTCCTAATTCGTTTTCAAGATTTTCTTCAACAAGATTCATCATAATCTTATTTTTTTGTTCTATAAAATCTTCATCTTTCATTATTTCTTCAATTTCTCTTGGCTTAGGCAAATCACTTAAATTATATAAACCAAAATATTTCAAAAACTCACTTGTTGTTCCGTAAAGCAAAGGTCTTCCAATAGTTTCCGCCCTGCCCGTAATAGTAATCAGATTTTTTTCCAATAAAGTATTAAGGATGTAATCTGAATTGACACCGCGTATTTGTTCCAGTTCAGGTTTTGTGATTGGTTGTTTATAAGCTATGATTGCAAGCGTTTCAAGAGCAGCCTGACTTAACCTACGTTTTGTTTTTTCTGATGACAGATAACCAACATATTTAGCATTTTCTTCCGACGTAGCAAATAAATAACCGTTGGCAATTTTAACAATTCTAAATGAATTTTTATTTGTTTCATACTTGCTATTCAATTCCTGAACGGAGTTTTGAATATCATTCCCGCTGATTTCAGTTTCCTCCCCATCAATTCCTTTAATAACACGGATAATCTCACCCTCAGAAATAGGCTCATCCGATGAGAAAACTAATGCTTCAATAACAGAACTATAAATATTATCCATTGCTTACACCCGAAATAACAAAGTCATTAAATTCAGTTGATTCTTTAATATTAATTAGTTGCATTTTTGTCAATTCAAGAATAGCAATAAAAGTTACCACTATTCTAATTTTTTCATTCATTCCATGTACTAAATTTAAAAAATGAATCTCACCCATTTGTTTTAACCGTTCTAAAATGTGTTCTATCATCTCATCAATGCTAATATTTATTTTTCGTATTTCGTGAACTGGAACTGGTTTAACACCTTCAATAGCTTTTTTGAATGCTTTTGCAAGATCGTATATAGAAATATTTTTTAAAAGAACTTCGTACTCCGGTTGAGCTTCAGCGGCATCCCTACTAAAATTACCACGGTAACTTATCTTTCTCTGATGCGATTCCATAAAGGTTAAATCTTCAGCAACTTCCTTGTACTTTTTATATTCAAGCAATGCTTTAATAAGATCGGCTCTCGGATCAACTTCTTCGCCATGTTCATCAACTTCACGGGGTAAAAGCATACGCACTTTAATGTGCATTAGTGTAGAAGCCATTAAAATAAAATCGCCCGCAACTTCAAGATCCAATAGTTTTATCAGATTAACATAATCAAGAAATTCTTTTGTAATTAGAGAGATAGGAATATCATAAA
Organism: Ignavibacteriaceae bacterium; assembly: GCA_049294175.1. Lineage (GTDB taxonomy): Bacteria > Bacteroidota > Ignavibacteria > Ignavibacteriales > Ignavibacteriaceae > IGN3. The sequence continues at coordinate 29,332 of JBAQCL010000114.1, forward strand.
TATTCAGTTCGTCTCTTTTTATAAAAAACAAAAGAAGATCAAGCGGACCTTCAAATTGTTCTAATTTTATTTTATACATTATCCAATCTTCATATGATTGTGTACATCACTCATAGTTTCTTCAGCAACTTTTCTTGCACGTGTTTCGCCATCATTCAAGATATCTTTTACTTCATCCATTCTGGCTTCATAATATTTTCGTTTTTCTATAATAGGTTCCAAAAAAGCAGATATTCTTTCTGAACATTTCATTTTACAATCAAAGCACCCCAACTCACCACTTCGGCATCCTGTTTCAATTTCCTTAACTTCATCGGGATTAAATTTTTTGTGATACGAAAATACCAAACATATATCAGGATTACCGGGATCACCTTTTCTTATTTTTTGCGGATCAGTTACAGCTTTCTTTAATTTGGATTTTACTGTTTCAACATCATCGGAAAGCAATATTGAATTGCCGAGTGATTTACTCATTTTGGCATTCCCGTCCAGACCTGATAAACGGGAAAATTTAGTTAATAAAGCTTCGGGTTCGGGAAAAACTTTTCCATATTGATTATTAAATCGCCGAGCTATTTCTCTTGATATTTCTACGTGTGGAACCTGATCCTCTCCAACAGGAACAGCATCTCCTTTGTACAATAAAATATCTGCAGTTTGAAGAACAGGATAACCTAAATGTCCATAAATAACATTTTCAATATTTAAATCACGTACCTGATCTTTTAATGTTGGATTTCTTTCTAATCTATTAACCGTAATAAGCATTGCAAATATTAAATTTAGTTCCGTATGCTGCTTAATTTGTGATTGTCTGAACATAGGGCTTTTAACCGGATCCAATCCTGTAGCGAGCCAATCAATTAACATATCAATAGAATTTTGATAAATATCTTTTGTTTCCAAATCAGTAGTAAGAACATGATAATCTGCAATCAGATGAAAACTCTCATATTCATTCTGAAGTTTAACCCAATTTTCAAGAGCGCCGACATAATGACCGAGATGTAATTTCCCTGTTGGGCGCATTCCGCTAAGTATTCGTTTTTTAGGCATTTCTCACTTAAAATAATGAAATATTACTGCGAAAGATAATAATAATGAGCGTAATAATCAGGATAGATAAAGGTATGGTTTCCAGCGCTCATCAAGCCTACCAACTACATTTTTTATAAACATAATATGACTTGGTTTAAATGGCTGAAACAATAGTTTCATTTTTGCTTCTTCAAGAGTATGATCACCCTTTTTATTATTACAAAATGTGCAGGCAGTTATAAGGTTTTCCCAGGTATCGTCACCGCCGCGTGCTTTTGGGATAACATGATCAACAGTTAATGCCAAATCCGATCTGCCGCAATATGCACATTTAAAACCGTCTCTTCTTAAAATATTTTTTCTGGTAAGCACAACTTTTTTATATGGCACTTTAATAAACTTTGATATTCTTATAATACTTGGCCAGGGATAAGTTGAATCTATTGAGTGCAATGATTTTCTGTCATCATTAATAATGGATTCTGCCTTTCCCAAATAAAGCAGTACAATTGCTTTGCGTAAATTGCAAATTGAAAGAGGTTCATAGCTTTGATTTAATACCAAAACCTTAGAATTGAGTTTACCATTTGTTGGCGTGGATCGTTCGAAGACTAACCCTCCTGGTTCTTATTCTTTGATCTAAAAGTATAATATATTCTGGCTGCGATACGGAGTAAAAATATTATAATAGTTAGTACAAGAATTGGCTCATAATAATTTCTTGGAATAGAATCAAATAAAATTAATACTAATAGTATTCCAACTATTATGATCGTTCCGTAATTAAAATATTTATACCAGTCGTTTTTCATAAAATTTTATTTAATTAGTCAAAAACTAATAATTAGAAATATGTTTTACAATTCAGATTTTTGAAGTATTTCATAAAGTAAATTATTTTTTTTTATAAATAAGGGCTACGGCTACAACATAATTTTCAGAATGACTTAATGAAACTTTTATATCTTTATCATCAGAAACAAATTCATTCAGTTTTCCCAATAGTTTAACAACAGGCAAACCGCTTGCTTCATTGGTTATTTCCATACTTTTCCATGTAGCTTCTTTTTCCCAACCACTGGCAAGCGCCTTATAAATAGCTTCTTTAGCTGCAAACCTAGCGGCAAGATGTTGATATTTATTATACTTTGATAAACAATAATCCAATTCGTTTTTAGTATATATTTTATTTAAGAAAGAATCACCATACGTATCAACACTATGTTTGATTCGATCTATTTCAATTATATCCACACCGATTCCAATTATCATTTTAACACTTCAAATTAATAAGCTATTGCAGCACCAAACCCACGCGGATCTGTAGCGCCGTAAAATAATTGATTATTTTGATCGGCAATGATTCCTTCAACTCTACCCAAAATTCTTTCATCACCGATTATATGTCCTTTTTTCTCTAAAGAATTTATAACATCCAAAGATAAACCAAAACTTTCAAAATCAATTTTATCCGGTAACCATTGATGATGGATACGGGGTTTATCAATCGCTTGCTGTATATCCATACCAAAATCTAAAACATTTAATATTACCTGCAAAACTACTGTTGAAATTGTAGAGCCGCCGGGTGAGCCAACTACCATAAAAGGTTTTTCATCTTTAAGGATAATTGTTGGAGTCATTGAACTTAACATTCTTTTCCCGGGTTCTATTTTATTTGCTTCACTTCCAATTAATCCAAATTGATTTGGAACACCGGGTTTGCAACTGAAATCGTCCATCTCATTGTTTAATAAAAAACCCGCACCTTCCACAACTATTTTAGAGCCATAACTTGAGTTAATTGTTGTTGTTGTACTTACTGCATTCCCATATTTATCGATTACAGAATAATGTGTTGTCTCTTCGCTTTCTTTGGTAGATGGAACATCTCCAGGAAATATATTTACTGATGGAGTAGCGTTCTCCACGATTCTGTTAAAAATATTTTTTCCATAATCTTTTGAAAGCAACCAGTCAATTGGCACACTGTAATAATCCGGATCGCCAATGTGTTTAGAACGATCTGCAAATACAAACTTCATTGCTTCAACTAATAAATGAATATATTTACTGCTTCCCCATTCATCATGCAAAAAACTATAATTTTCTAATATATTTAACATTTGCAGTAAAGTAACGCCTCCGGCGCTTGATGGACCCATTGTAACTACATTGTAACCTTTATAATCGGTGCTAATTGGAAATCTTTCTACCGGCTTGTAAGATTGTAAATCTTCAAGAGTTATATATCCGCCATTTGATTTTATTTGATTTACTATAAGTTGAGCCACTTCACCATCATAAAATCCTTTGTTTCCGTTATCTGCAATCTGCCTAAGAGTAAAGGCTAAATCTTTCTGAACTAATTTTTCACCTTCTGCAAATGGTAAACCATCGTGAGTAAAAACTTTTTTTGATGATTCATATTTGTTAAAGTTTTCAATTTCGTATTCAAGTGATTTGGCTAATCTATATTCTAAAGTAAATCCGTTTTCTGCTAAATCAATAGCAGGTTGAATTACATCTTTAAGCGAAAGTGTGCCATATTTTTCAAGCGCATAAATTAATCCCGCCACACTTCCGGGAACTCCCGATGATGTAACTCCAAATTGACTAAGGTCAGAATCATAGTTCCCGAGCGAATCCCAGTATAAATCTTCTTTTGCAATTAAAGGCGCTTTTTCTCTAAAATCTATTGTAGTATTTTTTCCATCGTTTAGATGGATAACCATAAATCCGCCGCCGCCCAGATTACCTGCTGCCGGATAAGTAACCGCTAATGCGAATCCTACGGCAACTGCGGCATCAACTGCATTGCCGCCTTTTTTTAAAATATCTATTCCAATTTGTGAGGAGAGTTTACTTGCCGAAACAATCATTCCGTTTTTACCGCTGATGGGATCAGGAGATTGAGATAATAGTACCCCGGAAAAAATAAGTGTTAATACTATAATTTTTATTGAGTTAAAAAATATTCGCGTCAACATTAACACCATCATTTTTTAATTGCTCAATCAGAATTGAGGTAAGTTCGTTTACTTGTTTTAAAGTTTGTTTTAAATCATTTATTATAGTTTCATCATAAATAAGTTTGCCAACATTATTTTGTTGATCCATGGTTTGTTTTGTAAAGGAGTTCAGTTTATTTAACAAAGTATCGCTTTTAAGAACAACAGTTTTAAGATTGACAAACATTTCCTTTATGTTTTCTTTATTATCAGAAATCAATTCGTTGCTCTTCTGAGTAAGCTCAACAGTATTTTTAGTAAGAGATTTAATGTCACTTCTATTTTCAGCTAATATAATATTTATTTTTTGAGTCAGTTCATTCAAATTAGCTACAGATTTACGGACATCCGAGCTTAATTTTTCATCAGTTAAATATTTATTCATTGAATGAAGTGATACTTTAATATCTTTCAGAACAGCTACAAGATCATCCTGGACAGAACCGAATAAAGACATTACCGAAGGTATATCTGCATAAAATTTTCCTTCAGCTATTTCATTTTTGTTATAAATTTCTTTTGAATCACCAGGAAATATTTCTACTTTTTTACCACTCATCAAATCGTGCATAGAGATAGCAAATGTTGCATCTTTCTTTAATTGAACATCATCATCTATTGAAAGCTCCACAATAACATAGTTTGGTTCCACTTTCATTTCTTTTACATAACCTTTTCTCATTCCGTTAACAGTTACATCATCCCCAATTTCAAGCCCTGCAACATTATCAAACCTTATATTTATATCCTGTTCAGTTGATTTTAGAGATATGTTCTTTGCCCAACCGAATATCCATATAAATAATAAAATTCCGAATAGAACCGTTAAGCCAACCCTAATTTCAGTTTTCTTTTCGTCTTTCATAAATACATTCCAATTTTAAGTCATCAAATTTGAAATAATAATTTAATTACAACAGTAAAAATACTAAATAATGTAATCTATAAATTGATTTTTTCAATCATTACTTTTTTTATTCTCTTTTTTTGAATCTCTTTTACTGTGTATTTAAATTTTTTATGTTCAAAAGAAAAATCTTCTTTAGGGATGTTGCTTGCTTTATTAAAAATAAATCCACCCAAAGTATCATAATCATCATCTTCCACAACAATTTCTGTATTTAATCTTTCGTTTAATTCGTCAAGTTTAATTTTACCAAGAGCAATAAACCTATTGTCGTCAAGTTTGATTATATCGTTTTCTTCTTTATCAAACTCGTCCCAAATATCTCCAAGTACTTCTTCAATAATATCTTCCATCGTTATCAATCCGGCAGTACCTCCGTATTCATCAACAACAATTGCAAGATGAACTTTTTTCTCCTGAAATTCTCTTAATAGTTCGTTTATCAATTTTGTTTCGGGTATATACAAGGGCTTTTTAATCATATTTTCCAGTGAAAAATTTTCTGAAGAATTATTAATGCTTGTAAATTTTAATAGATCTTTGGCGAAAATAATTCCTATTATTTCATCCAGACTATTTTTGTAAACAGGTATCCGGCTGTGCCCGGATTCAGTAATCACTTTAATAATTCCCTCATAATTTTCATCAAGTGAAACCGCAATTATATCAACTCTTGGAGTCATCACTTCATCAACTGTAAGTCCGCTGAACATAACAATACTGTTTATTAAAGTGTGTTCACCTTCTTCAATTGCTCCTTTTTCTTTACTAATGTTTGTAAGATCAACTAATTCATCTTTAGATAATGCGGACTTAGATTTGTTAAAGTTAAGCTTTGATGATGATAATCTTAATATTTCAGTAATAAACTCTGCAACAGGGTAAATAATTATGCTGCAAATGTTTAATGGCACTGCAACAATTTTTGCAAATCTTACCGGATTTTTTGTTGCAATAATTTTTGGAAATAATTCTCCAAATATTAAGACAAGTATTGTAATTAATATAATTTGAATTGTTAGGATTAAATCGATTGGAAGTTTTAACTGGTGTGATATATCCAATGCAATTGAAACAGCCACAATTGAAGCGGCTACATTTACAATGGTGTTCCCAATTAAAATTGTAACAAGCAGCCGCCTTGGAAAGCTAATTAGATTTATTAAATAACGATATATTATTCCTGCTTGATTAAAATTAGAATCAAGTTTTTTTTTATCTAAAGAAAATAAAGCTACTTCCGATCCAGAAAAAAACGCTGAACCTACAAGTAAAATAAAAATTATAAATAATTTTACGAACCACTCAACTTCCAAATATTATAAATTCCTTTTGCCGGTATTATTAAAAAGGTAAATCATCATTAGAATCAACTTGAGGAATATCATTTACAGATGTACCTTCGCTAAAACTATTGGATTCACTTTCGCTGCTGTCACCGCCAGTGCTATCCAATGGAATAATCCTTTCAGAAACTACATCAGTTGAATATCTTTTGATCCCTTCTTTATCAGTGTATTCTCTTTTAGTCAATCTACCTTCCACATAAACTTTTTTACCCTTTTTTAACTGTTCCTTCATATAATCAGATAAATTAAAAACAGTTATATTGTGCCAGGTTGTTTCATTTACCCAGTTTCCATCTTTCCCTTTGTAACTATTAGTTGTAGCCATAGAGAAATTAGAAATCGAAACATTATTTGTGGTAAATCTTGTTTCTACATCACGGCCTAAATTGCCGATAAGCATAATTTTGTTTAATGAAAAAGCCATTTGAGCCTCCAAATTACTTTAAAGAATATTTTATTTAAGTACTAATTTTGTTATTAAAATTAAGATTTGTTTATATGAATTTCCACAAATCCCTTTTAACTGCGAACTGAATAATTCTTAACATAAATTTTAAGTTTTGTCTATTCAATTATTTATTCACTGAGACAATCCAGGCATCATTAAACTCAGGGATCATCCTAATCTCATCTCTAACTAATTCAGCTTCCTTTTTTGATTTATAAAACGGGACAATTTGGACTACATATAATTTAACTGTATCACTATAAGTTATATTTATTTCGTTTTTAATTTTAATCTTGCTCATTTCAACAAACGAGTCAGCCCGTTCTTTTGTTGTAAAAGCACCAATTTGGACTACATAATAAGCCTCGCTTAGATTCGGATACTCCCCTGTTTTGGGTGCTTCAATAGTATTTTCTTTCGGAATTTCATCAAAAACGTAAACCTTATCTTCTTCATTTGATTGTTGTGATGCCGTACAACTAATGAATAATGTTATCAAGAAAAGAGATAAAATTGATGAAAGAAATATTTTCATAACTATGTCCTTATTTTATATACAAAATGTATAAAAAAAAGGGATGGCAATCCATCCCTTTCCTTAACAAATTTTTATTCAGGATTAAAAACACAAATTCTTTAACAAACTATAATCATAATCAGGTAAAACGACTTTATTTGATGAACGTTTCGCTAATTGTAAACTTCCCGGAATTGAGCCAACATCTATCAATGGAATATCAGCCCCAAATTTAGAATTTATAACTTTTAAGAACTCATTTGCTACAATAGCATATCCCTGTGATGTAGGATGAACACCATCAAGACTGAATAATCCTCCCGTCACAAAAGTTGTGCTAAAGTTAATCCCACTATAATTAGCCCCATTAGCTGCAATCGTATTAAAAAACGAATTCATATTAACAAGCGCAAATTGTGCGGGATACTTATTGACTGCGTCAGAGATAAAAGAATTAAAATCATTAGTGGAATTTGCAGCAATTTGAATTTCATTATCATCCAAAATTAAAGCATTAGGTATTGGATTACCTTGTGACCCAAACGGCTGGGTTGTATCAGCACCAACAGCAGAAGGGGGAATGCCATTATTTCGATAAAATTTACCAGAAGGTTTTCCGAAATCATTAAGATATGTTTGAGATATTAAGGTTAGAAGCAATGATTTATTTATTAACTGATCTGGCGTTCCGATTGTGGGTACATACGATCCACTCTGATAATAGAACGCTGGAACGCTTAATGCTTTCAATTGTTGCCCAAATTCTGGACCAACAGTTGTGAAAAACGGAATGGCAGTAACACTTGGAATATTTGCTACGACAACTTTTGCACCTGTAGCTGCAAGACCGTCTGCTAACTGTGAAAATAACCCACCAAATGTGGCTGATGGTGTTGGAGTAGTTGGTTTTGCGCCACCACTTGTTGCATATCCTAAAACATCATTGTTTCCAATCCATAATGTTATGAATGTAGGGTTTAATGCCGTAGCCTGTGCAAATTGTGTACCTTGTCCTCTTAATATTATATCAATAAAAGCACTCTTAGAATAAGAGCCTGCGCTTGTTGTAGAGTTCATTACATCGGCTAGCACAATACCAGGAATGCCTAAATTATTGTAGGGTGCTGGGTAACTTAGATTTATAGGAGTACCGGCTTCTACGGGTTCCTGCTTTGTTACAAAAGGCTCAAAAGAAGCAATTTTAATCAATCCACCAATTCCCGGATCAGAAATTAAAGGTTGTTCAAAAGTTGTTAATCCCACTTGATTGGCTATCATATTTGGATAGGAATATTTCTGAGACGACTCATAAAGAGAACTTGATTGATATCCGGCAGTTAGACTGTTCCCTATGGCAACATATCTTGCAAAATTGACACTACCGCTAATTTTATCTTTTACAACAGGGGATAAATCACTGTAATCATTACAACTAATAAAAAACACTATCGTAACAAATAATAGAACTATAAATTTTAAATTAAATTTCATTTTTATCATCCTCCTTACAAACTAAATATAAAACTGAGTGAAAAGATATTAGCACTATTGTTATAAGTGCCATTAAACGCGCTGCTTGGTTCAGAGTAAATTTCTTCAGAGTCACTAATAGTTATTTGTTTAGCTCTGATAAAGAGATATGATCCCTGAACTGTCAGGTTTTCAAATATCCTTCCTTCAACTCCAAAACTAAGACCTAACCTATCTCCTTCAGGTAAAGAAGGATTTAAATATTTTGAAGATACTGGATTATTATCAAAATAAACACCGGTACTAAATGTTAATTGATCGTTAAATCTATAGCCAGCACCTAATCTTATAATATATGAATCATCGTAAAGCCTTGGGTTTGAACTTACCGCACCTGATTCTTCGAATAGAATTTCTAATTTATCATAACTGGACCAGCCAACAAATTGATAATCAGCGCTTACTTTTAACCTATCTGTAACATCTACAGCAACTCCAACCGCAATATTTTGCGGAGTAGTTAATTCTGCTGATATATCTCCTTGGGGAAGACTTGAAGCAAACTGAGCTGGTCCTGTGGTTTCAGCTGTACCTTTAAAATCGTATTTCACTTTACTATGGTAGGAAGCGCCAAATGTTAAGTAGCTGGTAGGTTTAAACATTAATCCGGCGTTAAATCCATAAGCAAAATTATCATTGCCATCTAAATTTATAAAAGCATCTTGAGCAAGTATTGTGCTTAATTGACTTTTCTTTGTTATCGTTACGTTTGCAAAGCTATATACAAATCCAGCGCTTAATGATAACGACTTTATTGGGCTATATGTAACAACCGGAGTAACAATAAATGTCGTAACAGCAGTTTCAACTGCAAGATATTTACCTATCCAGTTTTCATTCCATTCAGTTCCTAAACCAAAAGGTGTTGTAAAACCTAAACCAACTGAAAATTTATCATTAATTTTATGAGAGGCAAAGATATGTGTTGGGAAAAAAACAAGATTTTTTGCTCTGTATTTTGTTATGTCCGGATAAACTCCCCGGAAAGAACTTTGTGGAGCAATAAGGGAAGCCCCAACCATTATATTGGTGCCGGAAAGTTGGGATAAACCTGCGCCGTTCCAATAAACTGCCGATGGATCATTTGCAACTGCAGTAAAGGCTCCTCCCATAGCTAATGCTCTTGCCCCGTGTTCGTTCAATTGAAATCCACCTGCATATATAGTTGTGGAAATCAAAAGTAATGACACTATAAAAAATAGTAGTTTCGAATTCAACGCTCTCCTCCTGATGAAATTAATGGATAAGTATTTATCTAAAATTAACAAAAATTAGTAAATAACAAATTATTTTATAACGAAGAGTAAAATATTTTTTTCTATGGCAGTGCCCTGCTTTATATTTATTTCGGCAATTTCACCATCGATGGGAGCCTTGATTTCATTTTCCATTTTCATAGCTTCTAATACTATAACTGTTTCACCTTTTGTAACTCCATCACCAATATTTTTATTAATTTTTAAAACAAGTCCTGGCATAGGAGATTTTATTTTAGTTTGATGAGATTGATCGGTTCCCGAGTGTATAAGTAGTTTTAAAGCTTTATCCTGGAGAGAGGTTAATACCTTAACTTGATATGATTTTTGGTTTACAAAAACATCAAAAATGTCATTTGAATTAGACAATAATGATACTTCAAATATTTTATTATTAATAGCTAACAAATATTTATTGCTACTCAATTCAGTTAGTGAATATTTTTTCTTTATTCCGTCAAGAAGTACAAATTCTTCATCTAATATTTTTATTCCCCTTGAATTATTACCTGAGGTAACAACATAATCATTCATATAGCTGTTCTCTCCAATTGTTTGAAGAATTTGAATTTTTGATTTTAACGACACCACTTTTTCTTGATTTAATTAAAGCCGCAAAAATAAAAGCTGCTGTATCAGATTCTTCATTGTCTTTATCAAATAAGCTGTTTGAATTATTTTTAAACATTTTATCAATAAAATGAATATCGTAACTGCCGCTTATAAAAATTTCATTTTCAAGTATAAAGTTTAGAAATGAAATATTTGTTGTTACTCCTGAAATTTGATATTCACTTAAAGCTCGCTTCATTCTATTTATCGCACTTGGTCTATCTTTATCCCAACAAATTAACTTTGCAATCATCGGATCATAAAATATTGAGATTTCCGATCCTGAGCTAAAACCTGAATCAACCCGAACTCCTGCTCCTCCCGGTTCTTTGTAATCTATTATTTTCCCGGTTGACGGCATAAAATTATTAGATGGATCTTCTGCATAAATTCTACATTCCATAGCATACCCGTTAATTTTAAGATCATCTTGTGAAAATGATATTTTGTTACCTGCCGCAATTGATATTTGTTCACGAACCAGATCAATTCCTGAAATAAATTCGGTAACCGGATGCTCAACCTGAATTCTTGTATTCATTTCGAGAAAGTAAAACTTTCTGTTTATATCAACTAAAAACTCAATTGTGCCGGCATTAAAATAATTACAAGCCTTTGCAGCATTTATTGCCGCTGTAGTAATATCTTTTCTTAATTCCGTATCAACAAAAGAAGACGGTGATTCTTCAATAATTTTTTGATGCCTCCGCTGAATCGAACATTCTCTTTCAAAAATATGCCTGTAATTACCATGTTTATCCGCAATTATTTGAACTTCTATATGTTTTGGATTTTCAATAAACTTTTCAATATAAACATCATCATTAGCAAAAGATTTTAATGCTTCTCTCTTTGTGGATTCAAATGCCGATTTGAATTCATCATCAGAATTTACTCTACGCATTCCTTTCCCGCCGCCGCCTGCGGAAGCTTTAAGTAAAATGGGGTAGCCAATTTCTGATGCAACGCGCAATCCTTCCTCAATATTTTTAACGGCTTCAAGTGAGCCGGGAACAATCGGCACATTATTTTTCATCATTAAATTACGTGCTGCTGTTTTACTTCCCATCATAGAAACAGATTTTGAAGATGGGCCAATAAAAGTAATTCCTGATTTCTCAACTTCATTTATAAAATCTGTATTCTCAGAAAAAAAACCATAACCCGGATGAATAGCATCAGCACTTATTTCTTTAGCAAGATTAATAATTTTATCTTTATCAAGATATGATTTTGCGGCAGCAGAGCCGCCAATGTAATAAGCTTCATCCGCTAATCTGGGGTGTAATGCAGTAATGTCTGCATCTGAATAAATTGCAGCCGTTTTTATTCCTAATTCTTTGCAAGCCTTTATTATTCTAACAGCAATTTCACCACGATTTGCAATTAACAATTTATTAAACAATTTATATCCTATTTTAATTCCACAATTGTAATACCTTCACCACCATATTCTATCGGGCCAAAGTTAAACGATTTTATTCTGTTATCTTTTTTTAGAATATCCCAAACAGTTTTTTTCAAAGCACCTGTTCCCTTGCCATGCAAAATTTCCACACGCTCAAGTCCTGCCTGATATGCTTCATCAAGAAACTTAATTACTTCAAACTCAGATTCTTCAGGTTTTTCACCCCTTATATCAATCCTGTAATTTGCTTGCGGAGCCCGAAATGTAGAATATTGATTTTGGTTTTTATCTTCTTTTTTCTCTTTAGCATGAAATATCTCATCAGTCTTAACTTGCATTTTAATAGCACCTGCTAAAATTGTTGCTTTTTTCTTGCTCTTATTAATTTCAATAATTTTTCCAACGGTATTTGATTTATTTATTCCTACATAATCCCCTACTTCAAAATCAGTTTTATTATTAACGGTTTCAATTTCATCAGGAATAACTTCTTTATTCTCTGTTTTAATTTCCTGTATAATATTTCTTGCTGATTTAATTACTTCTTTGCTTGCATTTGATTCGCGTAAATCCTTAATAACTTTCTCAATCTTCTTATTTATACCATCAAGATAGTTTTCGCCTTCTAATTTTACTTTTTTTAGTATGTCCTTTTTTTCGTTTTCCAATCTCTCATAGCTTGTTTTATACACAGTGGATAAGCCGGTTAAACGGGTGTTCTCAATTTCCATATCCTTTAATTTTATTGAAAGCTTATGAGATTTTTCTTCAAGATCAGCCAGAAATTTTTCAACATTATGTTTATCCGAATCGATATAATTTTTAGCATCGTTAAGAATATCTTCACTCAAGCCTGTCCGGCGCGCAATTTCAAATGCATAACTTGAACCAGGAACACCAAGTTTAAAAATATATGTTGGTGATAAATTTGTATGATCAAATTGCATAGCTGCATTTTGCATGCCCTCAAGATTATAAGCAAATATTTTTAGGCTACCATGGTGCGTTGATGCAAAAACAATAGCTCCTTTATCTAAAAGCTTTTTGAGAATAGCTGCTGCTAATGCTGATCCTTCCGCCGGATCAGTTCCTGTCCCTATCTCATCAAGTAAAACTAAGCTTTGCTCATCTGCTTTTTCAGTAATGCTTTTAAGATTTTTTAGATGTGAGCTAAAAGTAGATAAATCATCTTCAATTGATTGTTGATCACCGATATCTAATAAAATATTATTAAAGATATGAAAATTAGAATCAGGATTTGCCGGTATATGTATCCCTGACTGAACCATCAGACTGAGTATTCCAATTGTCTTAAGAACAACAGTTTTTCCGCCGGCGTTTGGACCTGTAATAACAACCACATTATCTTGCTTCAGTTCAAAATTAATCGGAATAGTATTTTGACGTCCTAATTTTTTTAAAAGTAAAGGATGCCTTGCATCGGAAATAAACAAAGATTTTTTATTATTTGTTTGCGGAAAGGAACCAATGATTTCAATCGAATGTTTTGCACGCGCAAAAATTGAATCAATATATGTAATGACAAGTAAAGAAGATTTAAGATTTTCACTTACCTCTCCAATTAATCTTGTAACTTCTTTAAGAAGTCTTTCAACTTCTCTTTTCTCTGCAAATGATAATGAAATAATATCATTATTCAGGTCCAGAGTTTCTTCCGGCTCTATGTAAACTGTTTGTCCCGTTGAAGATTCAGAATGAATAAAACCACGAATGTGTCTTTTATGTTCAGACTTAATAGGAATAACCATTCGTCCATCGCGTAAAGTAAGATAATCTTCGCGAACAATATCGTCATCTCTTAAATTTTTAATTATACGATTTATAGATTTAACTAAATCGTTTCTTTTGGATATTATTTCTTTTCGTATATCTGCAAGCTTTGAACTTGCATTTTCTTTTACTTCACCCTGGTCATTAACTATTTTTTCGATCTGATGTTCAAATACTTTATCACTAAAAAGTTTTTGAATAACATTATTAAAATATGAACCCGATTCTGATTCTCTTTTTATAAACAGGTACAATAATCTTGATATTTTTGATAGCTTAAGAATCTCAACAATTCTTGCACTTGAAAGAATTGCGCCTTCAATTTTACTTTCAGAAAGAGATTGCTCAAGATCGGATAAATAGTCAATCGGCGGGTAACCGGATCGGTTGATTATTTCTTTTGCTTCACTGACCAGATTTCCTTCCCGATTGATAAAATCAAAATCGGATGAAGGCAACAAAGAATGGATATAATTTTTTCCGCGTTCTGTAGTAGAATAATTAGCAATTTGATTTAGTACTTTGTTAAACTCTAATTTTTCAAGGATGGTTGGCTCTATCATTGGATAGAATCTTTTTGATTAATATATTCTTTAATTACATTTTCGGTATTCGGTGTGTAGTTTTTAAATAAATTGATTGAAGCCGGAATTACACCGTAGGCATACTTATACAAAGTGGATGATTCCTGTGTTTTTTTATCGGGAAAATCAAAAATATTTAGCAGAAGTAAAATCGCACTTATGAAAAACAGAAGTTGAATAACTCCAATAAATCCCCCAACTAACTGGTTAATCAGGTTGTTCACTTTATCAAACGGATGTATGACTCTCTTTAAAATTGTAGTAACAATCATAATAGCCGTAAATACTACTAACCAAGCCATTATTTCTGCAAGATAGTATTCAATACCAAATACAGACTCAATAAAACTCCCAACCGAATTACTTAATATTACAGCAAGAATTATTGCTGTAAAAAAACCGATTATTCCAATTAGCTTTCGGACAAACCCATCTTTAAAACCAAGTATGAACCCAAGAGCTATTGCAGCTAAAATTATAATATCAATGAAATTCAATTAGCATCCAGAAATTTTTCTACAACGGTTCTTACAAGTTTACCATCGGCTTTACCCTTTAATTCCTTCATAACAAGAGGCATTAATTTAGGAAAATCATCTTTTGTTTTGGCTCCAGTTTCAGAAGCCAATCTTGCTATTTCATTTCTTATCTCATTTTCGTCAAGCTGCTTTGGTAAATAGCTCATTAAAATTTTTAATTCAGATTCTTCAGTTTCAACTAATTCGGTTCTGCCGGCGTTGCGAAATTGTTCGATAGAATCTTTTCTTTTTTTGGCAGCAGTACTAAGCATTTTGATCTCTTCATCCGGAGTTAATTCTTTAGCCAAACCACTTTTCTCAAATTCCAAAATTAATGCCTTAATTGAGCGCACAACAGTAAGTTTTGTTTTATCTCCGGACTTCATTGCATCTTTTAAGTCTTGATTTATTCTATCCTTTAAATTCATTTTGTCCTCATTAAATTGAAAAAGGCAGGTGAAAAAGAATTCAAACCTGCCTTTTAAAGAAATATTATTTTCAGTGTTAAACTTTTATCATTGCCGAATAATTAAGCCTGAGGCAGTATGCTTTTCTAAGCGCTTGTTGAATATCCGTAACAAAACCCATATCAACATTTTGATCAACTCTAAGTGAAACAATAATCTCCGGAAGTGTTTGTCTTTTAGCATACATAATAGTTTGAACTTCATCAAGCTTAACTAATGAATCATTTATTTGCATTCTTTTATCTCTGCCAACCCAAACATAAGTTACCAATCTTTTATTCTCAATTTTTTCTATAGCTTTTGCTTCCGGTAACTTGTAGCTAACCAGTACATCAACTTCCCTCATGGTTGTAACGCACATAAAAAACATAAGGAGCATAAAAACTATATCCGGCATTGAAGCAGTCGATATTCCAGGTGTCGTATTAGCACGTCTTTTTTCAAATTTCATTTTTTATCCTCAACTATTTTTTAACAGATTCTGGTTCAGCCAAAGAAATAATGATAGGAACTGCTTCTTTAACTATTCCTTGCTTTTCCTGATCAATGTCCTTGAATTTTGCACCAAATTTTGCATTGGCATACTCATCTCTCACTTCAAAATAAGCAAGCTTAATTTGATCCAATGCCGCTATGTATATATTATACACAGTTTTCCTATCCGTCTTCAGCGAGACTATCATCTTTTTGTTACTTGGAAGCTCGTTCTTAGAAGCAATTCTCGCTTTTAGTAAATCTTTAATTTGAAAAACCGGGACAACATTTCCATCTATAAGAACATCACCATTTTCATTCACTAAAACTGCCGCCATACGATTAGGGTCAACTTTCACTTCCACTTGCTCATCAGGCGGAACATATTCAGGCAATGTTAATCCCAAGCCTGTATCAACATCAATCACTGTTGAAACCAGAAAAAATATAAGAAGTAGAAATGCCAAATCTGCTTGTGATGATGTTGGAATTTCAGCATTTCGAATTTTTTTTGTTTTAATCATTAAAATTCCCTTTTTGCAATATGATTACTTCTTTGCTTTTATTTCATATAAAGCATCAATCAACTCGATAGAACTTTGTTCCATATCCCCAACTAATCTATCAATTCTTGAAACAAATAAATTATAAAATACCTGCAGAATCATAGCAACAACAAGCCCGAATAATGTTGTTAATAATGCTACTGAAATACCATCAGCTACAATAGCCGGTGAAATTTGTGCAGCTTCTTTAATAGCATCAAATGCTTCAATCATACCTTGTACAGTTCCGGTAAATCCAAGCATAGGAGCAATTGTAATAAATGTAGAAATCCAAATAAGTCCTCTTTCAAGAAATCCCATTTCGATTCCACCGTAAGCAGTAATAGCTTTTTCTGCTGCATCTAAACCTTCGTCAGCTCTTAGTAAGCCTGCATAAAAAACTGAAGCAACTGGTCCTCTTGTGTTTTCGCATACTTTTTTAGCTGCTTCAACACCGCCGGTATTTAAAGCTTTTTTTACATCAACAATAAATTTCTTGGTGTTAGTTCTAGCTCTGGTCAATGTCCATAATCTCTCAAAACAAAAACCTAAACCAACAATCAAAGATGCAAGAATCGGGTGCATAAAAATTCCACCAGCTGTATATTTTGTTGTAAGCCAGTTCAATACTCCGCTATCTTGAGTCGTTTGAGCGATTACATTAAATAATGATGCGATTGTTGTTATGAAGTCCATATAAGATAACCTCCTGATATATTAAAATATTAACCTTAATAAAGGAAATGACAAATAATTTTCTTAAAACGCGTTTCTACAATAACTATTTCAAAAAACAAAGTCAACAAAATTGTTTGGTGTTATTTGTTTCTTTATTTCATTTAACAAAGCGACTTTTTAGTCCTATTATATTCCCTGAAATAAAGTTGAAATTATCAAATAATGAATTAATCAGTTCACCAATTTCTTCCGGTTTCATCCATCTTTCATAATTAGCATTTTTCATCCACTCGCGATTAGCTGGTGTATCAATTACAAATGGTGCAATAGCATTTATGGATAGATTTATTTTTTCACCTTCCAGGGCTAGTACTTTTACAAGATAGTTTAATGCACTTTTAGATGCACCGTATGCAAATTTTAAAGCCTCAGGCTGGATTGATGTAAACGCTGAAGTCAGGCATACTGAGCCTCCGTTACATCTTTTTACCAGTTCGGCAAATTTTTTTACAATAAAATAATTTGCTTTCAAGTTCATATCAATCATTCTGTCAAAATCAATTTCTTCTGTTTCCCAGGTTGTTATGCCGCCGTAATATCCGCCGATTGTTGAAAACAAAAAGTAACTTGATTTTTCATCCTCATCTAAATTACTAAAAGCTTGTTGAACATTTTTTTCAACACTCAAATCTTTAACTATAACTTGTTTTATTTTAGGATCAGCTGTTTTTGAGTCAAACCTTGAATCAAAAAGAAATATTTCTTCATAATTTTTTTGCAGTAAAGTTTTAGTTACACCTTTACCGAGTGCGCCTTCAGCACCGAATATTAAAAGTTTTTTATCCATAATCATATTACCAGTTTATTTAAATTTTGCAATAACAGGATAATGATCACTGTAACCGCCAAGATACCTTGAGCCGCCATAAGTTGGAAACGGTGCGCCTTTATATTTGCCTGTTCGGGTTACCATTAAACCTGGTTTATATACTTCGAATGAATTGCAAATGTAATTTAAATTGTTGCCAACCAAAAGATTTTTTGATATGATAATTTGATCAAGCATATTAAAATCATCATGATAAAAATAACTCCCTTCGTCTTTAGACCAGCTTTCGTAGGCTAAATTAAACAAATCAGTTTTTGTGTCCTCAATTAAATCTTTGTGATTTGTGGAATCACAGAAAAAAGGAGCAGCTTTTAAGTTTTCGGTAATTGAAATATTTGTAGGTTCATCATTAAAATCACCAACAATAATAATTTTACTATTTATGTTATTGGATAAAAGTTCATCAACTGTTTTTCTTAAGGTTTTTGCAGCTTGAATTCTTCTCCATTCCGATTCTGATTCACCGCCCCTGCGAGAAGGCCAATGATTTACAAAATAATTTAACGTATCTCTTTTATCTAATAAAAGTTTAGCAAACAATATCAACCGTGTATTATTACCGGAACCGATATCTATGGTTAAACCTTTCAGATCAATTAATGAAAGTCTATTATTATTATAAATCAAACCGTTATCTATTCCTCTTCCATCCGGAGACTCAAAGTAAGCCACGCTGTAGCTTTTATCAGAAAGATATTTATTTAACATTGTATCTAACAAAGCCTGATGTTCAACTTCACAAGTACCTAATAAATCAGGTCCATTATTATTATTCATCGATCGAATAATTCTTGAAATATTATATAATTTTGTATCAAGTCGATCCTGTGTCCATTCTTTATCTCCGCCCGGTAAAAACTCTTCATCAGCAGTTTTAGGATCATCCATTGTATCAAACAAATTTTCTAAGTTCCAGTGTGCCACATACAATGTATCGCTTTTTGTTTGTGCGCATGAATAAATTGTTAAAGTGAAAAAAAGTAATAGTGAAAATGTCTGTTTCATAAAATAAATTTCTGTTTGATTAGTCTAATTATTTTTTAAATTTCTATTCTTGTAACAACGCCATGAAGTTTATTATATGGAAAATCAAAATAGCTTATCCAATTGGGAGCCACTTTTTTAAGGATGATAAATAATTTTAATAATGGCTTTCTTGTTTTGATTTCTTCAGAGCCATAGAAAATTGCCTTCTCATTAAAATTCCATTCTTTGAACAATTTCGGTAAATCAGGAACTTCCATATAGCCATAAAGAATTCGTGCCATAAATAATCCCGGAGTAATTTCTTCATATCTTTCTAAGTTTACTCCGTAAGGCTGATCAGTATTTTCAACAGAGACTAAAACATTCTTCTCATACATTATTCCGGTTCTGAACATACAATGCAAAATATATGGTGAAACTGAATGTATATTTCTTGTAAAGAATAAAGCTTCTCCTTTAATAAAATTACCAGTCTCGTAAAGTTGTTTGAAACTTTCAGTAAAAATATCAACAGAAACGGAGCGAAGATACTTCCTTAACCTGCTCATACCGGTTATCCATAACCACATAATAAATAATGCTCCACTTGCAATTATAATAGACCAATATCCGCCGTAAGGAATTTTATGTGTTACTGCAATCAGATAAGCAAGTGTTATTAAGAGAATAACAATTGCAATAGCCATTTTCCAATATTCTTTTCTACTTCGCAAAATTGCCACAATAAATATTGAGCTGATAAGCATAGTTGCCGTAACTGCAAGTCCGTATGCAGCGGCAAGATTAGCAGAATGTCTAAACAGCAATATCATAAACAAAACAGCTATAAGTAAAAGCCAATTAACTGAAGGAATATAAATCTGTGAACGTAATTCTGTAGATGTATATTTGATTTTCATCAAAGGGAATATTCCAATATTTATTCCCTGAAAGACTAATGACATAACAGCGCTGATCATTGCTTGTGATGCAATTATTGTTGCAAGTAAAGTTAATATTAAAAAAGGAATATAAAATAATTCTGAAAATGTGCTAACTAATTTGAATAAAACCTGATGTGTATCATTATGCTCAATTATATATGCTCCTTGCCCAAAGTAATTTATTATTAAAGCAAAAAACACAAAAGACCAAGCTTGCCTTATTGGTTTAGCTCCTAAATGTCCCATATCGGCATATAAAGCTTCTCCACCCGTAGCACAAAGAATAACTTCACTAAGAATAAAAAATCCAGGGAAACCGTTATGGATGAAAAATTCAATTGCATACATCGGATTGAATGCCAAAAATATTTCCGGCATATGAATCAAATAAAAGAATCCGGATAGAAATAAACTCGAAAACCATATCAACATAATTGGTCCAAAAGAAAGTGCTACTTTTGATGTACCTTTAAATTGAATTGCAAATAATAAGATCGTTATTATTGATGTTATTATTATTATGTTGGTTGTACCAAACGCATGCATTCCTGGAATTAATCTTAATCCTTCTACTGCAGAAAGAATACTAATAGCAGGAGTTATAACACCATCGCCCAATAAAAGAGAAACACCGATATAACCAAGAAATGAAACAAACCCGATCTTACGTCCTTTCTTTAGAACAGAAACGAGTATTTCCTTTAAAACTATTATCCCGCCTTCTCCCCTTGTGCTCATACTCATAGCAAGCCATGCATATTGAATGGTTACAAGAGTAATTAATGTCCAAAATATTAGAGATAAAACTCCAAGTATATTTGCTCTGGATGGCGAAGTTAAAGTAAAAATAATCGGTAATGTATAAATAGGACTTGTACCAATATCTCCAAATACAATTCCCATTGCTTTAATTATGCCTTTAAAGCTGTCGGTTTTAGTATGTTCCATTTATTTATTTCATGCAATCTAATTTAATCTAATATAATTCTGAATTTATTTCAAAAAAATGCGGATCAAATATAATCAGTTGCCAATTGAAAACAATTCATGATAAAATTATTTAATTCATAAAATTTAATTAACTATTCATACTTTTATAGTTAATGATTATTTTCAACAAACAAAAAATATCTTAAAAATAATAATGCTTAATAAAAAATTTGTAATAATAGATGCTCTCGCTTTAGCTTACAAAGCTTACTTTGCTTTTATCAACAGACCGCTAAGTAACAGTAAAGGAGAACCAACTTCTGCTGTATATGGATTTTTAACTCAACTTATAAAAGTATTTGAGGATCAAAAACCGGATTATCTTGCTGTTGCTTTTGATTCCAAAGAAAAAACTTTTAGACATGAAAAGTATGAATCATATAAATCATCACGTGAAGCAATGCCTGATGATATGATTCCGCAGATTCAAAGAATAAAGGATATAATCGAAGCACTTAATATTCCATTTTACATTTTACCCAGATATGAAGCTGATGATATTGTTGGGACGGCAGTAAAGAAAGCTGAGAAACTTGGACTTTTGTCTTTTGCTATCACTCCGGATAAAGATTACTTTCAATTAATTACCGATAAAACCAAAGTTATCAGACCAGGAAAATCAACTGACGAAGTAATTATTTATGACAAACAAAAAGTTATTGATGAGTTAGGTTTTGAACCAAAGTATATGATTGACTATTTAGCTTTGATTGGCGATAGCAGCGACGATATTCCCGGAGTTGCGGGCATTGGTCCCAAAAGTGCAGTCCCGTTAATTCAGAAATACGGCACAGTTGAAAATATTTACAAACACATTGATGAAATTGAAAAAGCCGGAATCAAAAAGAAACTTGAGACAGGAAAAGAAAACGCCTTTCTATCAAAAGATCTTGCAACAATACATTGTGAGGTTCCAATTGAAATCGATTTGGAAAAAACTAAATTTACCACACCCGATTTTAATAAAGTAAAAGAAATATTTTTTGAATTAGAGTTTAAAACCCTTTATGCAAAGCTGCTAAAATTTTATCAAAACAATGCGGATAACGAAGTAACACAAACTGATGAAATTACCGAAGTAATAACTTCCTTTGATAAAAAAAATGTAAAGTATCATTTGATCAACGATGAAAAATCAGCAAAAGAACTGGCTGCAAAGTTAGCCAAAACCGATCTGTTTGTTTTTGATACTGAAACAGACGGGCTGAATACTTTTGAAGTTAGGCTGGCGGGAGTTTCTTTTTGTATCAAACCGGATGAAGCTTATTTTGTTGCAACAAATCCTTTTTATCAGGATGAAGGACTTTTTGAAAGGAATTATGTTGATAGATTATCCTTAGATGTTTTTATCAAAATATTTAAAAAATTATTTGAGAATGAACAAATAAAAAAAGTTTGTCAAAACGGAAAATACGACATTGCTGTTCTTAGAAGTCTTTCTATCGAAGTAAATAATTTTTACTTTGATACAATGCTTGCCAGTTACGTACTTGATCCCGATCAAAAACATGGAATGGATGATTTGTCTGAAAAATATCTCAATTATAAACCTATTCCGTTATCCGATTTGATCGGGCAAAAAAAGGATCCTACAAAAATATTTGATGTTCCAGTAAATGAGCTTTCAAATTATTCCGCTGAAGATGCTGACATAACTTACAAGTTGTATGAAAAATTAGATTCGGAATTAAAGAAAACCGGAATTGAAAAAGTTGCATACAATATTGAATTCCCTCTTGTTCCCGCACTTGAGTTAATGGAGTATGAAGGAATCAAAATCGATACAGAGGCATTGCAATCATTTAGTAAAGATTTACAAATTTTATTAGATAATTATTCTACTGAAATATTTAGGCTTGCTGGAACTGAGTTTAATATTAACTCCCCAAAACAGCTTCAGGAAATACTTTTTAACAAGCTTAATCTTTCAACAGGAAGAAAAACAAAAACAGGATTTTCTACCGATGCCCGTGCCTTGGAATATCTGCGTGGAGATCATGAAATAATTGAATTAATTTTAAATTATCGCCAGGCATCAAAATTAAAATCAACTTATGCAGATGCTCTGCCAAATATGATTAATAAAAAAACAGGACGTGTACATACAAGTTTCAATCAAACTGTTGCTGCAACCGGCAGACTTTCTAGCAATGATCCAAACCTGCAAAACATTCCTATCAGAACTGAAATGGGAAAAGAGATACGTAAAGCTTTTGTACCTCGTGATAAAAATTATGTTATTCTCAGCGCTGATTACAGTCAAATTGAATTAAGAATTATGGCTTCGATTTGCGAAGATGAAGCATTAATTAAAGCTTTCAATTCGGGTGAAGATATACATAGAAGCACTGCGGCTTTGGTGTTTCAAGTTGATCCAAAAGATGTTACACCTGATATGAGAAGAAAAGCTAAAGAAGTTAACTTTGGAATTCTTTATGGTATTGGTCCTTTTGGTTTAAAAACAAGATTAGGAGTTACACAATCACATGCTAAAGAAATTATTGATACATACTTTAGCACTTTTAAAAATGTTAGAGAGTTCATGGATAGCTCAGTTCGATTTGCACAGGAACATGGATATGCAGAAACTTTAATGAAGCGTAGAAGATACCTCAAAAATATAAACAGTAATAACAGAGTTGTCAGACAATTTGAAGAAAGAGTAGCTATAAATATGCCGATACAGGGAACAGCGGCAGATATGATTAAATTTGCAATGATTAAAATTCATAACGAATTAAAAAAGTTAAACACAAAAACTAAAATGGTACTTCAGGTACACGATGAATTAGTTTTTGATGCACACAAAAGCGAGATTGACAAATTAAAACCTATCATAAAGAATCTAATGGAAACTGCACTTCCATTAAAAGTACCTGTCTTGGTGGACATAGGAATCGGGGATAACTGGTTGGACGCGCACTGATTTTAACTATACTTTTGAAGATATAGAGCAAAAATAATATTTCTTAAATTATATTTTTATAATTTTAATTGTCTGTTTAAAATTATCATGAACATTTCTCCTGGAAAAATAAAAAAAATTCTGTGTATAAAACCGCGAGGTATTGGTGACATTGTATTATCAACCATAATTCTTGATAATCTACATCATCATTTTCCAAATGCTAAAATTGATTATTTGACAGAACATTTTGCCAAATCTGCTTTAAAAAATAATCCTTTGGTAAATAAAATTTTAACGATGCACAAAACCGAGTTATCGTTAAAAGTTACCTTGAGAATCCGGAAAGAAAAATATGATATTATAATTGATCTCTGGTCAAATCCCAAAAGTGCACAAATTACATTTTTCTCCGGTGCAAAATATAGAGTAGGTTATGCATATCGCGGAAGAAAGTATGCATATAATATTTTAGGAACGTCAAGCAAAGGAGAAGTTCATTCTGCAGAGCACAACCTGGAATTACTTAAACCAATTGGTGTAAACATAATTTCAAAAAATATTCATTATTATGTTGGTGATCTCGAAAAACTATTTGCTGAAAATTATTTTTCTGAAAATAATTTAATCAATAAAACTGTATTTGGAATTATTCCTGCCGGCGGGTGGGATTCAAAAAGGTGTGATAAAAACAAGTGGGTGGAAATTTGTAAGGAATCGATTAAATATTTTAATTGTAAGATTTTAGTCCTTTGGGGTCCCGGGGATGAAAACGATGCTGATTTTATAAAACAAAATCTCGTTGATGATTGTTTACTTGCACCAAAATCAAGCCTTGTCCAGATGGCAGCTTTAATTTCAAAATGCAATCTTGTTATAGCAAACGATTCCGGACCGATGCATATTTCAGCGGCGTTAAATATCCCTACAATTGGAATATTTGGACCAACAAATCCAAAGTATCATCGTCCATATTCATCAAATTCTGATTATGTTATTAAAAATGATTTGCATTGTATAATCTGTAATAAACTTATTTGTCCTTATTTGCACGAATGCATGACGGAATTAGATGTAAATATTGTAATTGATAAAATGAAAGTTCTTTTAAATGAAACAAATTGAATTTTATTTGAAGAATATTTTATTAAAGATTTTAGTTCTGCTCAATCCTGTGTCAAAGCA
Organism: Ignavibacteriaceae bacterium; assembly: GCA_049294175.1. Classification (GTDB taxonomy): domain Bacteria; phylum Bacteroidota; class Ignavibacteria; order Ignavibacteriales; family Ignavibacteriaceae; genus IGN3. Next base: position 54,347 of record JBAQCL010000114.1, read on the forward strand.
ATCACCATTACCAAATTTTGATTCAAGTTCAAATTTACTTTTTATAAGGTTAAACCGGATCGGCGATGCGCTCGTTACAACTCCCCTGCTCTATGAAGTTAAGCGCCAACTTGGGTGTAAAATATTTGTACTCGCTGATAAAAAGAATCATTTTGTTTTTAGAAATAATCCATCTATTGATGAAGTGATAGTTTTTAGTAAAAAATTAAAAGACTTTTTTTACATCAACAGGATAATTGAGAAAAAATCAATTGATGCTGTTATAGATTTACATGATGATGTATCAACTACAGTAAGTTTTCTTGTTGCTTTAGCAAAAGTCAAATATAAATTCGGACTTAAAAAATCCAATTATACTATTTACTCACACACAGTTAAAAAAGTTGATCCTCGTTCGCATCACGTTATTGAAAGATCATTAAAGTTAACGGAGCTTTTCAATATAAAGATCGATTACGATACTGCTTCTGTAAAATATTTTCCAACCGATCATGAAAATCAAATTGCAAATAATCAAATAAAACAAATGAATCCTGAAGGTAAATATCTTATAGGAATAAATATTTCAGCCGGAAGTGATGCAAGGTTTTGGGGTGTTGAAAATTTTAAAAACCTGTTAGTATTTCTCAAAGATTATGACGCAAGAATTATTATTTTTTGCCCGGAAAGAGATTTACACTTAGCAAAACAGATTTCTGAAGAATCCAACATTTACCCTGTTACAAAATATTTTGGTATTTTTGCTTCAGCAATTTTAAACTTAAGTTTACTTATTACTCCCGATACCTCAATAGTGCATATTGCATCGATAAAAAAAATACCGGTTTTTGGTTTATATGTAAAATATAATACCGAAGATATGATCTGGAACCCTTATAATACAGATTTTGAATGTGTAGAAACTATAGAGCCAACATTAAAAAACATTTCATTTTTAGAAGTAAAAAATAAATTACTACCTTTTTTGGAGAATCATATAAATGTTAAAAGATATTCCTAGTTGTAAAAGATTTACCGGTTACAAACCATGCTATCCTGATCATAATTGCTGGGAAGACGGATGTAAAGACAATCTTCCGATCGGTAAAAAAATTTTAATAATAAACCTGGATGCAGTGGGTGATGTGTTAATGACTACAGCACAATTACCTGCAATAAAAAGAAAATTTCCTGATTCAATAATTTACTGGGTAACGTTAAAAATTGCGGCTCCCCTTCTTTACCACAATCAGTATGTTGATAAAGTTTATAATTATGATGCCGAGTCAATATCAATATTAAATCAGATACAATTTGATATTGTAATGAATGTTGATAAATCAGAAAGATCTTGCGCATTATTAAATTCTATCAAAGCAAAGAATAAATTAGGATTTGTTTTAGATAAGAATGGTAAAATTATTCCGATAAATGAAGGAGCGTATTATAATTATAATCTTGGAATGGATGATAACCTAAAGTTTAAAATCAATCAGCGTACAGGGCAGGATTATTTAGCTGAAACTTTTGAACTTGATTATAAACGCGATGAATACACTTTAACTTTTAATGAAGAGGAATTACGGTTTATTGAGAACTATAAAAAAGAGAAAAGATTAAGCGACAGTGATAAAATTATAGGCTTCAATACAGGTTGCTCAGAACTGTATCCAAATAAAAAAATGTCCGTCGGTCAGCATATTTATTTGATTAATAAACTACTTACAAGAAGAAAATATAAAATCATGCTTTTAGGCGGACCGGAAGATGCGGACAGGAATAAAGAAATTGCTGATCATTTTAGAGGAAGAATTATTAATACTCCTACCAATGAAGGTGTACGCCGTGGAGCCTGTTATGAATCAATTCCGCAAATCATTGTTACAGGTGATTCATTTGGAATGCATCTGGCAATTGCATTAAAAAAATATGTTGTTGCATGGTTTGGCGTAAGTTGCTGGACGGAAATAGATTTGTACGATCGCGGAGTAAAAATATATCAACCTGATTTGTTCTGTTCACCTTGCTGGAAAAAAGAATGTCCTTACGATCTTGAATGTATTAAAAATCTCGACCTGCATAAAATAATTGAAGAAGTTGAAAATTATTATGAAAATTTTGATACAGTTCGGTTAAAAGAACGTGATAATCCATTTGAAAAAGCAAAGGCGATTAAACGTCCGCTTATTCTTGATGGCGCTATGGGCAGTGTGCTTCAGGAGCAAAAAGCTACATCTAAAAAAAGAGTTTGGAGTGCATCTGCAAATGAAGAGTTTTCCCGTAAAGTTATTACTTTACATAAAGATTATATAAGAGCAGGCACTGATATAATAACTACAAATACTTTTAGAACTAATCCTTATACCCTTTTATTATCAGGAGTTACAGATATTACTGAAAAAGTTAAAACGGCTGTAAACTTAGCAAAACAAGCTAAAGGTAAATCCGCTGTTTTAGTCGCCGGATCAAACCCACCGGCAGAAGATTGTTATCAATTTGAAAGAACAATTTCGCAAAAAGATTTGGAATGGAATCATAGAATTCATATAGATGCGTTAATGGAAAATGGTTGTGATTTTATTATGAATGAAACTCAAAGCCATTTTGATGAGATAAAATTTATTGCAAAATATTGTGGACAGAATAATATTCCATTTGTTATGAATTTTTTCTTTATAGATAAACCAAAACTACTTTCCGGGGAAAATTTAACAGATGCGGTTGATTATGTTTTAAAATATCATCCTTTAGCAATCGGTTTTAATTGTATTACTTTTGATGCATTAGCTTTAGCTGTTAAAAGATTAAAACCAGATGTAAACTGGGGATTTTACATAAATTGCGGAAGTGGAAACTATACTGATACAGAGATTTCTTGTTCAATACCTCCTGCGCAATATGCAAAACAGGTTAAGCCGTATTTAAAACTGAATCCTTCATTTATAGGAGCGTGTTGCGGATCTTCACCCGAACATATCAAAAAATTAAGAGCATTGATTGATGGATAGTTTGGTTGTTAAATCCCCTGCTAAAATTAATCTAGGACTAAATATCGTATCGAAAAGAGATGATGGTTTTCATAACCTTGAAACTATTTTTTATCCGTTGAATTTATTTGATGAAATAGTTTTTAAGAAATCATCAAATTTTTCATTCAGTTGTAATAATCAACATCTGAATGAAGAAAAGACTAATCTAATTATAAAGGCAAAAGAAGAATTAGAAAATTATTTTGGAATTGAACTTCCTGTTGAAATTTATTTAAATAAAAATATCCCGATTGGTGCGGGCTTAGGTGGCGGCAGCTCAAACGCTGCTTCTACTTTGCTTGCACTAACAAGTCTTTACGATTTAGATATTGAGAAACAGGAATTATTTGAAATTGCTTTAAAGCTTGGTTCTGATGTTCCCTACTTTCTAAATCCTTTTGCTGCTTTTGCAGAATCCCGCGGTGAAATTATTTTGCCGGTTAATCTTAAAATTGATAAACCACTTTTAATTGTTAATCCAGGAATTCATATCTCAACAAAATGGGCTTTTAACTTATTAACACCAAGAAGACCCGATATTAGTTTAAAATCTTTTACCACAAAGACAACAATAGATATTAAAGAATTGATGAGTGTTGCCACAAACGATTTTGAAACGGTTGTTTTTAATGAATTTTTCGAAATAGAAAATATTAAGAAAAAGATGATTGAATTTGGTGCCGTATTTTCTATGATGACGGGAACAGGTTCCACCATCTGGGGTATCTTTGATGAAGAGGAACCTGCTTATCAAACCGAATTATTTTTTAAATGCAAAAATTATTTCACCCACATCGAATAGCCTATTTAACTGCGGCTTCGTCAAACTCAACAGTACCTTTAGTTGCATTAAGATTTATTTTTATTCCAAACGGAATTGTAATAAAATCCTTGATATGTCCATACGGAAAAGTATAAATTGACGGTACATTAACCGAACCAATATAATGTTGAACCACTTCACCTAAGGTCAGAGTCTTTTTCTCCAAATTATGTTCATTACAATCTACAAACTGCCCCAATACAATTCCTTTAACTTTTTTGAAAACCCCGGCAAGTCTTAATTGATTTAACATTCTATCAACTCTATAAGGTAATTCACCAATATCTTCAACCATCAAAATCTTTCCTGTAAGATTGGGAAAATACTGAGTGCCGAGTAAGCCGGCAAAAACAGCAAGATTTCCTCCAACAACTCTACCGGAAGCTGTTCCCTTTTGAAGAAATGGTAATGTTTGCTCTTCAGGATATTTTAATTTACCAGGCTTTTTGTTTGATGTAATTGTCGCCCAAAAATGCTCATTGGTAAATGAACTGATTTCATCGTAAAAATCGACCGCAACCATTGGTCCCGCAAAAGTAATTAATCCTGCTTTTTCAAAAAAAGCCATTTGCAAAGCAGTTATTTCACTATATCCAACAAAAATTTTGGGATTATTCCTGATTAAACGATAATCAATTTTATCTAATAATCTAGAAGCACCATATCCGCCGCGTACAGTAAAAATGGCTTTAACACCTTTATCCTTAAACATTGCATGAATATCTTTCACTCGATCTTCATCGGAACCAGCAAGATAGCCATGATTTTTACCAACATTACTGCCGACTTTTACCCTGTAACCAAGAGATTCCAGATATTTTACACCTTTTTCTACCCTTGAAAACTCATCGGGAGAAGATGCAGGAGAGATTATTCCAATAATATCTTTTTTATTTAGTTTTTTTGGTTTCAATACTGCCATTTTTTACCTTTCGCTTGGTGATTTTGTAATTTGAAATTTACCAAAACAAAAAAAACTAAACAAACTTTTCAATTATAGGTTATAATTTAACCCAGATTTGTCATTAGAGATTTTCATTGGAGACAACAAAGGGCCAACTAAAAAGATTTGTACTTGACCAGATTCCTTCAAACCAGCTACGCTGTTTCATTGCAAGTGATAATTTTAATA
>JBAQCL010000115.1:0-1963 GCA_049294175.1 Ignavibacteriaceae bacterium
AGTTTACCGTTTAAACAAACACCATTTTTACGATGAAATTGGAGAAAAACAGGTTGCTGTTTTTTTTATTTTTACAGGTAAAACTATTCCTGAGTACGTTCAAATTGAGGCGGCAATAAAAAAGGGAATGAAAAAACTGGCTCAGGAAATTTCAGACGGCAATTCATAAATAATTCGTAATTATTTACCTGCCCAAGATATTAAAAAACACATGAATAGTTGTTTGTTATAAACAATTTGCCTCAGTTTTTCAACATTTATCAGTTATTCACAAAAGGCCGTGAATAAATCCCTGTTTTTCAGGTTTTTTATCCTTCCGAGGTTTTCGTAATCTCAATTCGTCAGAAGTTGTTTTGAAATACTTCCTTCCTGGCGACATAAAATTTAGAAATCGGGCAATATCAACAATTTGCGTTTTTGGGGTTTGATAACTTTAGCTGTAATTTTTTGGTTTTTAGCATTCTGTGCTATTACATTTGGTTGAAGTTATGGACAGGGATAAAACGATACAGAAATTAACCCACCAGCTTGAAGAATTGAACAAGCGGGTTAGCTGGTTGGAGAAAGAGAATAAAGCCTTGTGCGATGAAAATGCTTTACTGAAAACCGAGAATGCTTTGCTGAAAGCAGAAAACGCGGAGCTGAAAGCCCGGTTAAACAGCGACAGCCATAACAGCAACAAACCACCTTCGAGCGATGGTTATAAAAAGAAGAGCATTAAGCCGGCTTTCTCAAAAAGCAAAAACAGAAGCCAGGGAGGACAAAAAGGCCACGAAGGGAAGACTTTGCGACAGGTTGAGCCCCCCGATAAAATAGAGTTTTGTTCACCCGGCACCTGCAGTTGCGGGCATGGGTTTACAAAAGAAGAATTAGAACTGACAGAAAAACGTCAGGTTTTTGAACTCCCCCCGCCCAGACTTGAAATTACCGAATATCAGATATTTAAAGCCTTGTGCCCAGTTTGCGGGCAAGAGCAAAAAGGAGTTGTCCCGGAGGGAGTCAATGCCCCGGTCCAATATGGCAACAATGCAAAGGCCTATGCAGTGCTGTTAAATGTTCATTACAGACTGCCATACAAAAAAATACAGGGGTTGTTCAGCGATCTGTTCGGTTACCCGATAAATGAATCGACCATCAGTCAGGCTGGGAAAAAGTGTTATGAAAATCTTGAAGAAAGCGAACGAATAATCAAATCAAAAATAGTTGGGCAAAAGGTGGCACATGCCGATGAAACAGGGATACGCGCAGCAGGGAAACTTCAATGGCTGCACACAGCAACCTCCCTTTTATACACTTACCTGTTTGTACACGAAAAACGTGGCACCGGTGCAATCCAAAGCAATAAATCCATACTGGCCGATTACTTTGGCTGGCTTGTCCATGACTGCTGGGGCAGCTATTTTAAACTGGGGCATTTAAAACACGCGATTTGTGGCGCACATATATTAAGGGAGCTCGAATCGCTGGTTGAAAATCAGGAATCCAAATGGGCAAAAGTTTTTAAGCTGTTTTTGTTAAATGTTTACAATATGCCCTTTGAAGAAAGGGTCAAACGAAAAGAACTTATCGAATCAAGATATGACCGTATCTGTAGTTTTGGCGAAAAAGCAGAACCCCCGCCAATAAAAACACCAGGCAGAAAAGGCAGAAGTAAACGTACCAAAGGAAGGAACCTTGTTGAACGTTTAATCAGCAAAAAAGATGCAGTACTGGCATTTGCTTTCAACCCGGAAGTACCATTTACAAACAACCTTGCAGAAAGGGATATCAGGCCGGTAAAGGTCAAACAAAAAATATCAAACTGCTTCCGTACTTTCAAAGGTGCCGAAATTTATGCAAGGATTGAAGGGTTCATATCTACTGCCAGAAAAAATCAGCGCAATGTCTTTTCAGAATTATGTACTACTTTTGAAGGACATAATTTTATAACTGGATAAAGTACCAGGTAAACAACTACACTTTT
>JBAQCL010000116.1:0-10777 GCA_049294175.1 Ignavibacteriaceae bacterium
GGGAACGATGATTGTTTTTCTCTCGGTATTGTATTTATATAAGGTGTGTTGGCACTGAATGGAACGTGAACTCCTGCTTTGTGTGCGCGAACCTGAAGTTCTCTTAGCAGTTCGATAACTCTTTCGGCTCCGCCATGCTCAAGAACATAATCAAGCGAATAAAGCCACTCGCTGGTTTCTATTTCTTCAACTTTTTTGTCTTTGTTAATATCATCACTCATAAAAATTTCCTTTGTTACATAATAATATAGTCATTACAAGGATGACAAAGCCAGGTGAAATAATCCGTAAAAAAGATTGTTTCATCCCGGAAAATCGAATTTGTAATGACAAGCAATTTTAAACATTAAATTTTAACTAAAACAATAATTTTATTGAGAACATTCTCTTGAAATATATGAAATTTAAAGGAATGCTTTGCTCAAAATCGGTGTGAAAAAATAAAGTAAATGGGCTTTAATAACAACAATGTGTGATAACGATTAAGAGCTAAATGTTGAATGTTAAATGTTCAATTTTTAATGCTCTTTCGCGAGCTTCCTTCTTGAGCTTAAACCTGAACTTTAGCTCAGCTTTCTCTTGACATTAGCAATTACTTTTATCTTTTTTGAAGTAGATATTATTAAACGTTTTTCATTCGGTGATTTCTATGAAATTTGAGTAAATTGAATTTAGTATTGGTTCATCGCAACTCGTAAAAATAAATTTAGTTAACGGATTAAATAGACATAAATAAAATGGACAATTTTAGAAGACTGAAAGACTTGCCAACTTATATTGATGAAAGTTTCTATGATTTAATAGACGACATTGAAGTTCAAAGAACGATTATCCGCGAAGTAATCTCGGACATTCTTCTTCAAAATAAAAATCCACTTGTAACAGTGGGCATATTAGTTGGAATTTTAAATAGAAAATTAGAGTGTTCCGGTGCATCCATGTTTCTTGCATCACGTAATTTTTTTAGAGACTCCGCAACTCTAATCCTCACCCTAATGGAATTAAGACTTGATTTAGAATTCATTGCAAAAGATGTGGACAACGAATTAAAATGGATTTCACAAGAAAAATCAAATAATAAATTGTGACGTGTCAAAGACCAAATTATCTCACTGAAAAAAGATGAGAGCGAAAAAAGTGCTGATCTTGAATCCTATGAATTTTTATCAATTATTAAACACGGTAACCCTGCGGTTGGACACTTATCTTTTAAGATTGCCGCCAAACCCGATAGACTTATTATTGACAAAAAAATATATCTATCAATACAAAATTGCTATTGAGTTTATTATCATATCAATTTGACAAATCTTTTGACGCTGTTTTAACGATTTCAAAAAGAAACGGAATTGACCTGAGTTCATTTCAATCTCGAATGGCAAAAATTCAAGCGTCAATAAAAATTAAATCTTCTATTAATCTTGAGCAAATGATAAAAGAATATGTTGACAAAAAAACCAGTAATAAAAATGAGGCTTAGAGATTTTCTCATAGGCAAATAACACACTTAGGAGTTAACTATATGAGCGTTTATAGTGCTGAGTATTATTTTAATAGTGGTAATGACAACTATATGTTTTCAGACTACATAGGAGCAATTAAAGATTATAACAAAGCTATTGAGATTAATCCTAATTATTCAGAAGCTTATTATAATCGTGGTAATGCAAAATTTAAATTAGAAGACTTTGACGGTGCAATTCAAGATTTTAGTAAAGCGATTAAGAGTAATATTAATAGTGCAGAAGTATATCATAATCGTGCTAATGCAAAAGCTAATTTAAAAGATTACAAGGGTGCAATTCAAGATTTCTCTAAAGCAATTGAGATTGATCCTAATCTTGCAGAAACATATTATAATCGTGGTAGTGTAAAAGGTCATTTAGAAGACTACAACGGAGTAATTCAGGATTCCACCGAAGCAATTAAGATTAATCCTTATTATGCAGAAGCATATATTAGCCGTGGTATTGCAAAAGATAGTTTAAAAGACTACGAAGGAGCAATTCAGGATTTCACGAAAGCGATTGATATTAATCCTAATTTTGCAGAAGCATATAATAATCGTGGAAACGCAAAACGGCATTTAAAAGATTACACAGATTCAATTCGGGATTTCAATAAAGCAATTGAGATTGACAATAATTATGCAGATGCATTTAATAATCGCGGGATTACGAAATTTGAATTAGAAGACTATAGTGGCGCTATATTGGATTATTCCAAAGCGATTAAGAATAATCCTAATTATGTGAAAGCGTATAATAATCGAGGTAATGCAAAAAATAGTTTAAAAAACTACGAAGGAGCAATTCAAGATTTCAACAAAGCAATTGAGATTAATCCTAATTATGAATACGCATATTATAATCGTGGTTGTGCAAAATCTAAATTAGAAGACTTCAATGATGCAATTCTAGATTTTAATAAAGCTATTGAGAGTAATCTTAATAGTGCAAAAGTATATTATTATCGTGCTGATGCAAAGACTATTTTAAAAAATTACAAAGGGGCAATTCAGGATTTCACTAAAGCAATTGAGATTAATCCGAATTATACAGAAGCATATATTAAACGTGGGTTGGCGCTGGTTAATTTAGAAGATTACGTTGGTGCAATTCAGGATTTTAACAAAGTGATTGAGATTAATCCTAATTATGCAGATGCATATCATTTTCGTGGACGTATAAAAGATAGCTTAAAAGACTTTAACGGTGCTATTCAAGATTTAAACAAAGCAATCGAGATTGACCCGAGTAATCCGGATGTTTATATAAAGCGTGGTCTACTTAATGCAACAGCTAATTTAAAAGATTACAAAAGAGCAATTCAAGATTTCTCTAAAGCAATTGAGATTAATCCTAATCTTGCAGAAGCATATGATTATCGTGGGGTTACAAAAAGCAATTTGGAAGATTATAATGGGGCAATCCAAGATTACAAGGCAGCAATTGAAATTAATCCGAATTTTGCAAAAGCATTTTTTAACTGTGGTCTTGCAAAAAGTAGTTTGGATGATTACAGAGGAGCAATTCAGGAATTCACAAAAGCAATTGAGATTAATCCGAATTATGCTGATGCATATTATATACGTGGGTATGTAAAAGATAGTTTAAATGATTTTGATGGTGCTATTCAAGATTTAAACAAAGCAATTGAGATTGACCCTAACAATGAGGATGCTTATATAAAACGTGGTAGTATAAAATTATTAGTAGCAGATAATAGAGGAGCTATTGTTGATTTTACCAACGCAATTAAGATTAATCCTAATGATGCTGCATTATATTATAATCGTGGTCTTGCAAAAGATAATTTAGAAGATTACAGCGGAGCTATTGAAGATTACGACAAATCAATTGAGATTAATCCTAACGATGAAGATGCATATAATAATCTTAGTAAAGCCAAAGCTAAACTTAAAGAGCACAGCGGAATTATTGAAGATTTTAACAAAGCAATGGTGATTAACCCTAATGACGCTTATTCATATTATAATAGTGGTGTTGTTAAAGTTAAACGTACAGACTACAGAGGAGCTATTGAAGATTTTAACAAAGTAATTGAGATTAATCCTAATTATGCGAACGCATATTATAGTCGTGGGTTTGCAAAATGTCAAATAGTAGACCACATAGGAGCAATTCAGGATTACACCATAGCAATTGAGATTAATCCTGATAATGTAGACGCATACATTAATCGTGGAAATGTAAAATTTAAATTAGGAGACTATATCGGTGCAATTCATGATTTCAACAAAGCGATTGAGATTAATCCTAATGATGCGGAAGTATACTATAATCGTGGTTTCTCAAAATATAAAGTAGGAGATAAATCAGGTGCTTCCCTTGACTGGAGTAAAGCAGGGGAACTTGGATTTGACGCTGCTAATGATTTGATAAAGAAGTATTGCAATTAATTTTTTTTAAAAAAAGAGTTAGAAACTGCAAAATAATTTTGTAGCCTTTATCTTAAATTTAGTTTTTCCCATTTCATTAATTTCAAGTTTTTAACTTCACTCTTTTTCCGAAAGCCTAAAAAATATTTTTTGCAACAAAACTACCCAAACCCGTTTAATCCAAGTACAAAAATCAGTTGGCAGTCTCCGGTCGGTAGTTGGCAAACATTAAAGGTTTATGATTTACTTGGAAATGAAGTTGTTACTTTAGTTAACGAGTACAGAAATGCAGGAAGTTATGAGGTGGATTTTAATCCAGCATCAAGTATCAAGAATCTAGCATCAGGAATTTACTTTTACAAACTTCAAGTGGGTGATTTTGTGGAGACTAAGAAAATGATACTTTTAAAATAAACTTTGAGAGCTTTGTGCCTTCTTCGTGCTCTTTGTGGTAAAAAGACTTAACTACAAAGGACACAAAGATAATTTCCTCTAAGAACGCAAAGAGAGAAATATGCGTTAACTATTTCAAATATTTCTCAAACCAATTCTTTCGCATCTCATCAACTTCTTTGCGGTGTGATTTTAAGAAGTGATCTCCGCCTTCAAGCATTATTAAACGAAAGTTAATTTTTAAATCAAGAAGTTTATAAGAAAGATCAAGTGAGTCGTGCGGCAAAACTCTTTGATCAGCATTACCATGAATAATAAGCATCGGGGTGTTTTTAGAAAGTTTTTCCGGAAAGTTTACAATGGATCGTGACTCGCATCTTTGTTTAAATTCAGCTTCATCATATTTGCCCATAGAATGTTCATAAAGTCGTTTCATAAATTTACTTTCATCAGCGTTGCAGCGAAGATTAGCAATACCACCAAGAATAACAGCAGTTTTAAAAATGTTTGTCCGTGTTAAAGTTAAGTAAGTCATCATTCCACCACGGCTCCAACCCTCAATTCCCCAGACCTCTTTATTTGCCTGTGGAATTTCATCAGCAAGCGGAATAAGATTAAGGATATCATTAACATCATCACCGCCAAAATCATCATAACCTTCGCCGTCATCATTACCGCGGTACTGCGAAGCAAAAACACAATAACCCCAGCTTGCAAGTTGTCCATAAATTCCACGGGCAGTAAATTTATCAATAGCACCCGTATTACCAACTCCGCCCCGACACCAGATCACACAAGGATATTTTTTTGAATCATCTTTTGGGTAAGCGATGTAACCTTTAACCTTTAATCCATCTGAAAGGTAAGCGATTTTTTCAACAGCAGTGTTTTCAAGAACACCTTTACCCCAGCCGCTGTCAATCATCTTCTGCTGCTGGTCTGTTAAGTTAATTATTTCCCTATCTAAAATTTTTGTGTCCATTATGTATTTCTATTAATTGAATTTGTAATGCTGTCCGGTGTTTCCCGATGATAAATATAAGTCGGGAAATCAACTTTCTTAACCTGATAATTTTTTATCACTCTTTCAAGAAACTCCGAGTCTTCACTATAAGGGATATCTTTAAAACCACCAAGCTCAGTAAAAACTTTTTGCTTTCCGAAAAATGTGGCGCCGATTGCGCAATCAGATAAATGAATTAATTTGCTGATATCGTTTTTATCCGGAACGAATTCATTCCCAATTATATGAACTCCGCCATGCAAAAAATCAATTTCGGGATTTTTGTTGAGATAATCTATCCGAAGTTCAATATGATTTTTTTCATATTCATCATCGCTGTCTAAAAAAGTTATGTAATTACCATTTGAATTTTTTATTCCGTTGTTTCTTGCTGCCGGAAGATTTTTATGTGATTGATAAATCACTTTTATTTTGGGTGAATCTGTGCGGTAAAATTCGAGAAAGGAAGCTGAATCATCATTGCTGCCGTCATCTACAATAATTAATTCCCAGTTATCATAAATTTGATTGATTACGGAATGTATAGCTCGTTGTATATATTCCTGCCTGTTATATACGGGCACAATAATAGAAACGAGAGGTAATGATGAATTTATGTTTTGCAATTTATTAAAAGATAATTATTGATAATATAAATTTATTTATTGTACAGGTAACGTAAAAAGTTTTGTGAACTTACTTTCTAGTCAAAATTATTCCGCATAAAATTTAGCAAATATTTTAATAGCACGCTTTTATTATATTTGCCGAGCATAAATATTGGGAAAAAGAAGAATGACTAAAAAGCAAAATTCCGGTACTACAAAAAAACAGGCACAAATTAAAAAAAAATTATCGGCTCAAAGATTTGTTATTGCAGTTGTTGCAGTAGCGGTAATAGGATTTTTTATAGTTAATAATTTTATGAAAAATAATGAACCCGAACAGGAATATTACAGCTTTACAAAAGAAGGCGAACTTACTTTTACAGATTCACTTGGAACACTTAAAGCAAAAATAGATATTGAGATAGCAGATAATGATTATGAGAGACAGCTTGGTTTGATGAACAGGAAGGAAATGAAGGAGAACGAAGGAATGCTCTTTATTTTCCCCGAACAGGAAATGCTTTCCTTTTGGATGCGAAACACATTGATTTCACTTGATATGATTTTTGTGAATAATCAAAAAAAAATAGTAACTATTCATAAAAACACAAAAATTCTTTCAGACCAAAGTTATCCCACCTCTCAACCCGCAATTTATGTAGTGGAAGTGCTGGGCGGTTTTGCAGATAGGCATAATATAAAGGTCGGAGATAAAATAGACTGGATTGGAGCTAACCGGTCTTTACAATAATATTATCAGAACAGTAATAAATATTTTACATCAGTTTGATTTTTTAAAGGAGAATTTTAATGGCGTCATATAAAAACATTGCCATACTTGGTGGTGGAAACATAGGCCTTTCAATTGCTAAGGGTCTGCAAAAATCGAAGTTGGTTGATGCGAAAAATATTTATATAACAAGAAGAAACATCAGCGCAATTACTGATTTCAAAGAAAAGGGTTTTCGCGTTATAGCAAACAATAAAGAAGCTGTGGAAAATTCAGAAGTAATTATAATAGCAGTTCAGCCACAGCAGGTAAATGAACTTATAGAGGATATAAAAGAAAGTTTAAACCCTAAAAAACACATTGTTGTTTCCGTTGTATCGGGGGCAAGTATTAAAGCGATTAAAGAGCGCATTGAAAAAGATATCCATGTTATAAGAGCGATGCCAAACACGGCAATATCAATACAAGAATCTATGACATGTATTTCCGCCGAAAGTAAAAACGGTAGTGGTTTAAAAATAGCAGAAGAAATTTTTAATCAACTTGGTAAAACATTAATTATAGATGAAGATTTAATGATTCCCGCAACAGCGTTAGCGGCTTGTGGTATTGCCTTTTTCTTAAGGGCGATAAGAGCAGCTTCACAAGGCGGAATTGAAATCGGTTTTCATTCCGAAGAAGCGTTGCTTATGGCTTCTCAAACCGCAAAAGGAGCCGCCACTTTATTGCTGCAAGGCGAAGAACACCCGGAGAAAGAAGTGGATAAGGTAACAACACCACGGGGATGCACAATTTCGGGATTAAACCAGATGGAACATTATGGATTTAGTTCGGCTATGATAAAGGGAATTGTAACTTCGGCTGAAAAATGTGCTAAAGTTTATAAGACTGAGGAATAAAAAAAATTAATTGTTGCCGTAAAGTTTGTCTTCAACAAGTTCACAAACAATGTGTGCAATAGTAATGTGTCCTTCCTGTATTCTTTGTGTGTTGAATGAGGGAACCACAATTGGAAGATCAACTATTGATTTTAGTTTTCCTCCGCTTCCGCCGAGGAAACCAATTACTTTCATTCCCTTTGAGTGAGCCTTTTCAACGGCTTTAATAATATTTGGTGAGTTTCCGCTTGTTGAGATTGCAAGCAGGATGTCTCCGAGAACTCCAAGTCCCTCTACATTTCTTGCAAATATATTTTCAAAACCAATGTCGTTTCCACCGGCAGTCAGGTTTGATGAATCGGTTGTTAAGGCAATTGCGGGTAATGCCGGACGTTGTATGTGATGACTTAATCTGATCATAAACTCGGTTGCAATATGCTGGCAATCTGCCGCACTGCCGCCGTTACCGCAAAGCAAAAGTTTATTTCCGTCTTTATATGCAGAAACAAGTAAATCAACCGCTCTTATAATTTCATCAGCAAGCTGATCTTTAATTTTAAGTTTTGTTTCAGAACTTTCGTTCAATGAGTCAATAATAAATTTTTGTACGTCCATAAAAATTAAAATAATTTATTTTAAGTCTAATAAGCCAAAATTTTCGTTAAATGGTTGTCGAATATTAATTGTATCAAATTTCAAATTATGACTTTGTTTTAGAAGATTATATATTTTTATACATTCTTCATCCGAAGTTGCGAAGGATGTTATATCATTCTCAACCTCAGCTTGTGCAAACAGGTTGGTATCGTTTGGTATTATATTTCTTTTTTCAGTTTCCAGTTTACCTTTATTTTCAAAAATAATTCGCGCAAATTCACCTGCTTTTTGTGCATGATTTATGTTGAATGGGAGTATTTGTATGTCCTTTAACGGAAGTTCTTCTAATAGACCTCTTACACAATATTCAGAGATTGAAATAGTCGAACATTTTAGAGTGAATTGTTTTTCTAGAAAGAACTTATAATAATCCAAAGTATTTTGATGTAAAGAATCATTTTCATTAAGTAATCGAATAAAGAAACTTGTATCAAGCAAAATACATTTGCTATCCATATCCCCTCCAATTATTTAGCCAATCATCCGCATCGTTGATATTTTCCCAACTACTCTTAGCTTTTTTGATAAGAGATTTTATATAATCTTCTTTATACAGCGGATTATAATCAATAATATCCACTAATCTTAACTCGCTCTTATCGATCTCTCCACTTTTAATGTTTTGTTTTCCAATTGCTCTCACCCCAAAAGACTTATACAAGGGATTTGATTCATACGTCGATAGAATTTCTTTTGATGCATCAATTGTCAGCAAACCGTATTCTTTGGTGTCCAAATGAATATTTACCTTTGATTTACCTCCGGCATCAATGATAACACCGTAAAAGTAAAATTCTGCATCAGCCCAAACATCTTCCGAACGTTGAAGTTTTGTTTCCTTATTAATAACGATTTGAGATGTGTTTTGAATTGAAGTAGAGATAGTGAATTCTACACCCTGTTTTTGGGCAGCGTCCTGAAAAAACTCAAAAGCTTTTGCTGTCTGAGCTTCAAGAAAATCAATAGAGTTTTCGTTTTGCACCTGAAATAAAATTGCATTAAAACCTAAAATAACTTGCATGGAGGTCTTGATTATATGTTTTACAGAACCTTTTTCAATGTCATAGCTAATAACAGGTCTTTCTTTTTTATTATTTGGGAAGAGCAAATTTTCAACATTTTGTAAAATTTCAATAATATTTTTTATGTCGTAGTTATCCGGTGTAATTTCTATATTACCCTTAAATCCCTTAACAACTATTTCTATTTGAGCTATTTTATTCATGCTTTAAATTACTAATAATCTAACAAAACTTAAGAACTTTAAGATCAAGCTTCAAATACTCTCACACCTTAACTGGTAATTTAAAATGCGCCGCCGAAGCAAAATCTTTTATCAAATCCCAGTTGTTTTCATTCTCAAAAAAGTTGCCTGTTACAATAATTGAAGCGCCGTTTTTAACTTTTTCCCTTGCCGTTTCGGGATTTCTAATTCCTCCACCAACTATAATCGGAATAGTACATTGATCCGATACAGCTTTTACCATTTCATTCGGCACGGGTTGATCTGCTCCACTTCCAGCTTCAAGATAAATTAATTTCATTCCAAGATATTCCGATGCAAGAGCGGTAGCCGCAGCAATTTCCGGTTTATTTCTTGGTACAGGCAAACTTCCGCTCATATAAACTGCTGTGGTTGTTGATCCGGATTCAATCAAAACGTATGCTGTAGATATTGGTTCAATCCCACTTCGCTTAATTGAAGGCGCAGCAAGAACGTGCTTGCCAATTAAGTGCTCGGAATTTCTTCCGCTTACAACGGAAATAAATAAAATTGCATCCGCAAAAGAAGAAATTTGCGTAATACTGCCGGGAAAAATTATTGTGGGAAGTGTTGTATTTACCTTTACGTTTTTGATGAAGGAGTCAAAGTCACCGTTAACCATTAAACTACCGCCAATTAAAAATCCATCCACACCTGATTTTTCGCAATGCTTTAAAAAACCGGGCAGTTTACTTTCGGTAAGTTTATCGGGATCAAGGAGAATTAAATATGCAGCCCCTTTTTCCTTTATTATATTTAACAGATGATTATAAATCTTCATAAATATTGATTTAAGACTGATTTAATATATGAATATTAAGATAGATAAAAAAGAAAGGGTAACACATTGCCCTTTAACTAAATACCAACTCTTAGATTTATAATAATTGGGAAATAAACATTTCGTTCTACCGGGATATAGTTGGCTCTTCCTTCAAGGATAATTGAAAAATTTTCTAAAGGAGTTACTTCAAATCCAAACCCGAGAGAGGTTTCAAACAAAACTCTGCTATCAAAATATTTTTTACGCTGTATGGATGTAACGATTCCGCCATTCACGTATTTTAAATCATAATAACTGTCTTGATAATAATTGATACCGACATCAACCCCAAAAACAGGCTTTACAATTTTATCTGATTTGGTTTTAAGCCTTCCGCCGATTGCAATTCCCAAAGAGTTTAAATTATCGCCACCTGTTACAGTAGGTATAGAGAACCATATAACATCAGCCCAATAAAAACTAAAACTATTTGAGTCAAAAAATCTTGATTGGTAAAGTAAAGAGGTTTTTAATTCCAAAGCTTCTGAAATCTCATAAAATACAGCACCTCCAATTTGCC
>JBAQCL010000117.1:0-58231 GCA_049294175.1 Ignavibacteriaceae bacterium
ATTCTATAATAGCAGAAAATCAGAATACCGAGCTTGCAACAAGAGCTAAACTTAATAATGTTTATATAGCTTTATACAACGAAGACAACATCAGTGAAGCCATTACGACTTTTAATGAAGTTATGAAAAACACAGAGCTATCTAACCCAACTGAACTATCCCTTGTGCATAACGCAATTGAATCCTATGGAATTACCTATGGGGAAGAAATAAGTGCTCTTAGTCCACTTCCCAATTATGAATCGTCTAACGAGGAAATGGGTAAACAGGACGGAATTGATGAATCAGAGATACCGGATAAATATGCACTAGATCAAAACTACCCAAATCCTTTTAATCCGTCAACTACAATAAAATACCAATTGCCTCAAGATGGTTTTGTAACTCTCAAGATATATGATATTCTTGGTAAGGAAATCATAGCATTGATCAATGAAGAAAAGCCCGCAGGAAAATATGAAGTGAATTTTAATGCAAGCCAACTTGCAAGCGGTGTTTATATATATAAATTACAATCAGGCAGCTTTACAGCATCAAAAAAATTAATGTTGTTAAAGTAAATATCTTATAGTCAAAAACCTTCGAGGTTCAAAAGCAGAAACCTCGAAGGTTATTGATAAACTTAAACGCTATGAATATTATAATTGTTCTGAAAAAATGGACTAAACATTGACCATAGTGCTGCAAAAATAATTATCATTAAAACTATTACTATCACCATCATAATTAATGAAGCTTGTGCCCAGGATTTTTGCTTAGAAGAGTAAACCCAATAATCTAAAATTGCAAATAATGTTATTAATCGTTTATAGTGATTATGATCACGCCTTCGTTCATTATAAAAAAATTGCGCAAATGTCTTCAATTAAGACGAAATAATAACTTTATCATCTAAATATCACTCCAAACACCCAATTGATTTAAATAACACCTACCACTTATAGATTTTTTATTTTAATAAACTATACATATTTTTTCGACCATTAAAGTAAAGCGGTCGAATAGTTAAAATTATGAGTAACACAAAATCAAACACAGTTTCTAAACATATTCTGGAAAAAGAAAAAGTTATTATAGACGCCGGACGAAAAAGATTTGCGCATTATGGGTTTACAAAAGTAACAATGGAAGAAATTGCCGCAGATATTGAGATGGGCAAAGCTTCGCTCTATTATTATTTCCCGACTAAAGAAAGCTTGTTCTATGCAGTACTGGCTCAGGAACAAAATGAATTTATTAAAGTGATGGAAGGCGTTCTTGAAACAAAACTTTCTGCAAGCGATAAATTAATTGAGTTTGTAAATAAAAGACTTATTTATTTTCAACGCTTCCTCAATCTTGGTACGCTTAGCTTTCACACATTTCTTGATACAAAATCGTTTTACAAAAAGTTCTTTATGGATTTTGAAGCAAAAGAATCGGGTTTAATTAATCAGATAATATCCGAAGGACAAGCTAACGGTGAGTTCGACAAAAAACTCCCCCAAAATATTGGAACCGTTCTTATCCACATTCTTCATGGATTGAGGATACGAACGTTACGAACACTAAAAGATCTTAGCCAAAACGACGACACAATTAAAAAACTGCAAGCTGAAATGGACATTGCAATTAAAATTTTTATAAAAGGATTTTCAAATTAATATTACAATAGGAGATGACCCGTATGTCTGACAATGACAGAATAACAAATAATAATGAAGAAGAATTTGAACAGGAGATAGATTCAGTTCCGATCTATAAAAAGAAAAGCGCCTGGATAGGAGTTGCACTAATATTTATTGTTATTGCAGTAGGCATTTATTGGTTTATAGGCAGTCTTGGATTTGTTTCTACCGACGACGCATATATTGACGGAAATAAATTAAATGTTAGTCCCAAAACATTGGGCAGAGTTGTTAAGCTTTATGTTGATGAGCGCGATACAGTTAAAGCCGGACAATTAATTGCTGAACTCGATTCAACTGATTTAATCGCACGTTTAAACCAGGCTAAAGCTGTTTTAAATAATGCCAAGGTCAGTATTGAACTTGCAAAAGTAAATGTAGAAAAAAATCAAATTAATTTTGACAGGGCGGCAGCTCAATATAAAGATAATGTGATTCCCAAGGCTGATTTTGATAATGCACAAAAAATATTGGAAGCATCGCAGGCAGAATATAATATAGCACAAAGCCGCATTGCTACTGCGCAAGCGGATATTAAAGTAATTGAATCGAACCTTGAAAACATAAAATTATATTCCACAATTAACGGTGTTGTTGCCAAAAGATGGCTGCTTGAAGGAGACATCGTTCAACCGGGTCAACCAATATTTACGATTTATGATATGAATAATATCTGGATAACTGCACAGTTAGAAGAAACAAATATTCACAACATTCAAATAAATGATGAAGTTGAGATAAGTGTGGATGCATATCCGGATCGGATATTTACAGGCATAGTTTACCAAATCGGAACAAACACCGCAGCCCAGTTTGCACTTATTCCTCCTTCAAATGCATCCGGCAATTTTACAAAAGTTACACAGAGAATTCCGGTTAAAATTTCAATCAAATCTGAAAACCTTAACAACCCGGTGCAATTCGGATTACTTCCGGGAATGTCTGTAGAAGTTAGCATAAAGGAAAAAAAGAATGGCTAAGTTTCTTAGGAATAAGGCAATCAGTTTTGTGCCTTCGCTTCATCATGAACATACACATTACAAATGGTGGGTTCTTATAAGTGTAATGATCGGTACTTTTATGGCTGTGCTTGATTCAACGATTGTAAATGTCGGGCTTTCAAAAATGACAGCCGCTTTTGGAACAAGCGTTGATAAAATTGAATGGGTTCTTACTTCTTACTTATTAATTTTTGCTGTTATGCTTCCATCATCCGGCTGGGTTGCAGATCATCTTGGCTATAAAAAAACTTATTTCGCCGGGATGCTTCTATTTACAATAGGATCACTATTATGCAGTTTATCATGGGATGAAAATGCGTTGATTTTTTCCAGAGTCATTCAGGGAGCAGGAGCAGGATTTGTAATGCCGGTTGGTATGGCAATCGTAACCCGGGAATTTCCGCCGGAACAAAGGGGGACTGCATTGGGTTTTTGGGGTATTGCATCGGCAGCCTCGGTTTCACTTGGTCCTCTTATTGGCGGTTATTTAATAGATACATTTTCCTGGCATGCAATCTTTGATGTTAACATCCCGGTAGGAATAGTCGGACTAATTGCAATTTTAATTATTCAACGAGAGTTTAAAGCCGAAAAAGCAAGAGACTTTGACTTTATAGGTTTTATAAGTATGTCGGTCTTTCTTACATCACTGCTTCTTGCCTTGGCAGATGGAAATGCTTCATGGAATACAGGAGGTTGGTCATCGCCTTTTATCTTATCATGTTTCTTTGTTTCAGCAATCAGTTTTATTGTTTTTATTGTTACGGAAATTAATATTAAACATCCCATTGTGGATCTTACACTTTTTAAAGATAGAAACTTTGCTTCTGCAAATATAATTCTTTTTGTTTTTGGTATCGGATTTTTTGGAAGTACTTTTTTGCTGCCTCTTTACTTGCAGGATTCATTGGGATATACTGCGCTTCAAGCCGGTTTGGTTTTTCTGCCGCTTGGGATTATTCAAGCCATTGTTTCTCCAATTGCAGGCAGATTAACTGATAAAATTAATCCAAAATTTTTAGTAATGACGGGTATTGTTTTATTAGCATGGTCTCTCTATGCCTATGGATTTTTTTCCCTTCAAACCGAAAATGCACAAATTCAGGTTCCATTATTGGTAAGAGCATTCGCCCTTGGAATGATTTTCATTCCATTGTCAGCGGTTTCTCTTCTTAGCATTCCAAAGCATAAAATAGCTCAGGCATCCGGTTTATTTAATACAATTCGGCAAGTAGGAGGAAGTTTTGGTGTTGCATTACTTGGTTCGATGCTTACAAGAAGAACTATTTTCCATATGCAAGCATTTTCCCAAACAGTCGATTCAAATTCACCTGCGTTTCAGAATACAGTAATTCATTTGAAAAACCACGTAATGCAGTCTGTCGGCGGTTCTCCTGCAGAAATAACATCACGAGCCAAAGCTTTGATTATGCTTAACCTTTCTTCTCAATCATTTATTCAAGGAATAAATGATGATTTTCTGGTTGCAGCATTACTAACCATCATACTGGTAATCCCGGTTTTATTTTTGAAAATAACGAGAGCAAAATCGTTAAATAAAATTGAAGTAATTGAATAATATAAATTTTACGGACAAACAATGCTTAGAAATTTGAAATATATTTTTACAGTTTCATTTATGCTTATTTTCTCTGTCTCATTTGCACAAAAACCACCTGATAATTCTTTAACACTTAAAGATGTTATCAAACTAACTGTTGAAAATCATCCTTTAGTTAAACAAAAAGAGGATGAATTACTTGCAGCAAAATTTAGAGTTGATCAACAAAAAAGTTTTTACTTTCCAAATGTTTTTGGAGAGGCGTCCTATACACGCGTAGGTCCCATTCCGGCATTTGCATTCGGCGGTGAAAACATTGACCTGTCACCCGCTAATAATTATAACATTGGCGTTTATGTCAACCAGACACTTTATGATTTTGGAAAACGTAATTCAATGGTTGAATACACAGCTTCTTTTCTTAATTCAATTAAAGACAATGAGGATTTGATTAAAAATGATCTGTCAAATCAGGCTATTAAGGTTTTTTATGGAATTTTATTTTTAGAAAAAAGTATCGCAGTTAAAGACACTCAATATGCGGCGCTACAGGAACATCTAAAAATAACAGAACTAAAAATAAAAAACGGAACGGCAACTGACTACGCTGCATTAAGCACTAAAACCAGGTTAGTTGAAATTAAAAACGAAAAAATTGAACTCCAGAATGAAAAGAAAAAACAGGAACTTTTTCTTAAAGAGTTGATCGGTCTTAACCGAGACGAAGAAATTAACCTGACGGGTTATTTTGATTTACCCACGTTTGGAATAGACAGCGATTCATTGCTTAGCGTTGCATACAGCCAGCGCCCGGAATTAAAAATTGTTAACGATGCACTTAACACGGTAAATCTTCAGAAAGAAATGGTTAGCCAAAATGATAAACCGGTTTTAGATGCAAATCTTGGTTACGGAATTAAAAACGGATATGAGCCTAACATAAATGTACTGAGAGGAAATTGGTTTGCCGGTGTTTCCGTTAATGTTCCAATTTTTAACGGTAATATTACCAATAATAAAATTAGTGAAGTAAAAGCCAGTATAGATGCAACCGGAAAAAGAATAGACCAGGTTAAGGAATCTATTTCCACCGATATTTATAAAGCGATTAGTGATTTAGAGACAAGTATTAAAGAACTAAGCTCAACTAACGAACAAATAAATTACGCTCAAAAATCTTTGGAGTTAGCCAAAGTTCAATATGAAAGAGGCGCGGGAACAAACCTTGAAGTACTTGATGCAGAAACATCCTTAACCCAAGCACGACTTCTTAATATCCAGGCAATGTATAAAAGTATAATTTATTACTATTCTTTACGCAGAGCTACGGGTGATAAAATTTATCTTTACTGATTTTTTGTGTGGGAATTTGTGATTACATCTGACAGAGAAAAATAACCTTCGGGATTAAAATATAATCCCGAAGGTTAAAAAACTTAAACACTATGAATATTATAATTGCTCTGGAAAAATGAACTAAACATAGACCATAGTGCCGCAAAAATAATTATCATTAAAACAATCACAATTACCATCATAATTAATGAAGCTTGTGCCCATGATTTTTTACTCGGATGAGTTCCATCACCAAATGCCCAGACAAACAACATTACAAATCCTACCAAAGGAATTGCTTGAATAAGAAAAGTTATTAACCAGTCACTAATTGTCATTGGTCTGTAGTTAGTATTAAATCCAGTATTAAATTGATCCATTCTTCCTCCTATAATTTGTATTTTTTTGCTCACACTATAATTCCGCACAAAGTTAGATTTTTATGAATTTAATCACAATAAAAAAATAAAAATTCTATTGCGCCAACATAATCTCTTCCGTCATTTTTTGTATCAACAAATATGAACAATTTATAAATGTTAATTATCACAAAAATATTATTCTTAAAAGTGGGAAAACTTATTAAGAGTTATTCTTCACATTTAAAATATTCCTTTGTTTACAGCTCAAATTCTTCGTTTTGGGGCTAATTTGCTTGGTACTATTATTGGGTAAAACTAAGCACACAATAACTATGAATTTCAAACAAATAACTAAACGGTAAAATAATGGATAGAAAAAAAGTAACAATTGATGGCAATGAAGCAGCGGCGTATGTTGCATACAATACAAACGAAGTAATTGCTATTTATCCTATCACTCCTTCATCAAATATGGGCGAGTGGTGCGATGCTTGGGCTGCAATTAACAGAAAAAATATGTGGGGAATGATTCCCTCTGTCAGCGAACTTCAAAGTGAAGGCGGGGCTTCCGGTAGTGTGCATGGTGCATTACAAACAGGGGCATTAACAACTACTTTTACTGCTTCACAGGGTTTGCTCTTAATGATACCAAATATGTTTAAGATTGCAGGCGAATTAACATCTACGGTTTTTCACGTATCTGCAAGATCAATAGCTGCACAGGCATTATCAATTTTTGGCGATCACTCTGATGTTATGGCTACCCGTTCAACAGGATTTGGTTTACTGTCATCAAATTCAGTTCAGGAAGTAATGGATTTTGCTTTGATTGCACAAGCTGCAACATTAGAATCACGAATTCCATTCATCCACTTTTTTGATGGATTCAGAACATCGCACGAAGTAAGGAAAATTGAAGAGCTGACTATTGAAGATATGAAAGCAATGATTGACGATGAACTTGTAATTGCACATCGTAAAAGAGCATTGACTCCTGACAAACCTGTCATGAGAGGAACAGCTCAAAACCCTGATGTCTATTTCCAGGGAAGAGAAACCGTTAATCCATTTTACATAGCTTGCCCTGAAATTGTTCAAAAACAGATGGACAAATTTGCCAAGCTTACCGGAAGACAATACAACTTATTTGATTATGTTGGAGCACCCGATGCTGAAAGAATAGTTATTTTGATGGGATCTGGTTGTGATGCCGCTGAAGAAACAGTTGATTATTTGATGAACAAAGGCGAAAAAGTTGCTGTTCTAAAAGTTAGATTATACAGACCGTTTTCAATTGACCATTTCATCAAAGCTCTTCCTAAAACAACAAAATCAATCGCAGTATTAGACAGAACAAAAGAACCGGGTGCGGGCGGCGAACCTTTATATCTTGATATTATCAATGCGATTTCAGAAAAATATATGGCGGGCGAACTTCAGTTTGCTTATCCTAAAATTGTTGGCGGAAGATATGGCTTATCGTCAAAAGAATTTACTCCTGCAATGATTAAAGCTGTGTTTGATAATCTTTCTCAAGACAAACCTAAAAATCATTTTACAGTTGGTATTATTGAAGATGTTACCAACAGCAGTCTTGATTTTGATCCTACATTTTCTGTTGAAGCGAAAGAAACTTTTAAAGGAAAGTTTTATGGATTAGGTGCTGATGGAACTGTGGGCGCAAATAAAAATTCAATAAAAATTATTGGTGAAGGCACCGATTATTTTGCCCAGGGTTATTTTGTATATGATTCCAAAAAATCCGGATCAACAACGGTATCTCATTTAAGATTCGGACCAAAAGAGATTAAATCCTCTTACTTAATCAACAGATCAAACTTTGTAGCATGCCATCAACAGGTTTTTCTCGAAAAAATGGATATGCTTAAAGATGCTGTCGAAGGTGCAACATTTTTGTTAAATACAGTTGTGCCGAAAGAAGAAGTTTGGAATTCTTTACCTGAAAAGGTTCAGAAAGATCTTATTGAAAAGAAAATGAAGCTGTACATAATTGATGCTTACAAAGTTGGTAATGAAACCGGAATGGGCGTAAGAATAAACACAATTATGCAAACCTGCTTTTTTGCTATTTCAAATATTTTTCCAAAAGATGAAGCAATAGAACTGATAAAAAAATCAATAAAGAAAACTTACGGTGCAAAAGGCGATAAAATTGTTCAGATGAATTTTGATGCAGTTGATAAAACTCTTGAAAATTTATTTGAAGTACCAATTCCGGAGCAGGTTACAAGCAAACTTCAGTTGCAGCCGCCTGTAACAAGCGACGCACCTGCATTTGTAAAAGAAGTAACTGCAATGATGATTGCAGGCGAAGGAGATTTACTTCCTGTTAGCAAAATGCCTATTGACGGCACTTATCCACTTTCAACAACAAGATGGGAAAAAAGAAACATCGCTTTAGAAGTTCCCGTTTGGGATTCTGAAACATGTATTCAATGTAACAAGTGCGTTATAGTTTGTCCTCATGCTACAATTCGTGCAAAGATTTATGATGAAAAAGATTTGCAGGGTGCTCCTGAAACATTTAAGTACACAAAATTTAGATCAAAAGATTATGGCGAAGGATTATATTATTCATTACAGGTAGCCGTAGAAGACTGTACCGGTTGTGCGCTTTGCGTTGATGTTTGTCCTGCAAAAAACAAGAAAGAGACAAAACTTAAAGCTATCAATATGGCGGAACAGCTTCCAATCCGCGAACAAGAAAGAGCAAACTGGGATTTCTTCTTTAACATTCCTGATCTTGATAGAAAAGTTGTTGCAGTTTCAAAAGTTAAAGATTCACAATTCCTTCAGCCATTATTTGAATTTTCAGGTGCTTGTTCAGGTTGCGGTGAAACACCATATGTAAAATTAGTAAGCCAGCTATTCGGTGATAGAGCTGTTATTGCAAATGCAACCGGATGTTCATCAATTTACGGCGGTAACTTACCAACTACTCCCTGGGCAACAAATAAAGACGGACGCGGACCCGCATGGTCTAATTCCTTATTTGAAGACAATGCTGAATTTGGTTATGGTTTTAGATTGGCAATCGATAACCACAATCACCAGGCTAAAGAGTTACTTGGTTCCCTTGCATCAGAAATAGGAACGGATCTTGTTGATGCGATTCTAAAAGCAGGTCAGAAGGATGAAGCCGAAATTTATGAACAAAGAGAACGAGTTGAAGCATTAAAGAAAAAATTGAATGCTATGTTAAAAGCTGAAGCCAACGGTAAAGCCGGTAATATAAAACATTTATTGAGTCTTGTAGATTATCTTGTTAAAAAATCTGTTTGGATTATGGGCGGTGACGGATGGGCTTATGATATTGGTTACGGTGGATTAGATCACGTACTTGCATCCGGAAAGAATGTTAATGTTTTAGTCCTAGACACCGAAGTATATTCAAACACTGGCGGGCAATGTTCAAAATCCACTCCACGCGCAGCAGTTGCAAAATTTGCCGCTGCCGGTAAAGCCTCTGCAAAAAAAGATCTTGGTTTGATGGCAATGAGTTACGGTAATGTTTATGTCGCTAAAATAGCTATGGGTTCCAATGATCAGCATACACTGCGCGCAATACTTGAAGCAGAAGCTTATGACGGACCATCATTAATTATTGCATACAGCCATTGCATTGCACACGGAATAAATATGGGTACGGCTATGCACAATCAAAAAGCTGCAGTTGATTCAGGTTACTGGCCACTATATCGTTATAATCCTGATCTTGAAAAAGGGAATAAGAATCCTTTCAAACTTGATTCTAAGGGATTAAAAATTAAGCTAAAAGATTATGCATATCTTGAAACAAGATATAAGATGTTAACAAAATCTCATCCTCAGCTTGCAGAACAGTTAATTGTGGAAGCTCAGAATGATGTTATCAGAAAATGGAACGAATATGAACGACTTGCTTCTTATGATCCTGCAAAAACAGAAACAAGTGGTCAATAAATAAATTATTTTGTTAAGCGGAGCTATTAATAAATCATCTGAAAATTTTGCTCCGCTTAAATGACAAAGAAATAAAACAAGAATTAATGAAAGCAATAAAATGGATATAACAACAACATACTTAGGATTAAAGCTTAAATCACCTATTGTTTGTTCAGCGGGCCCGCTATCCGAAAAAATCTCAAATATTCGTGAGATGGAAGATGCCGGCGCCGGCGCAGTGGTTCTTTATTCAATATTTGAAGAGCAGATAGAACACGAACAACTTGAACTTTATCATCACACTTCTGATCATTCAGAAAGTTTCGCGGAGGCTACTTCATACTTTCCTGAACCATTCGAATTTAAACTGGGTCCGGATGAATATTTAAATCACATTCGCAAAGCAAAAGAAGCCGTTAATATTCCCATCATCGCAAGTTTAAACGGCAAATCAATTGGTGGCTGGACTGATTATGCAAAGAAGATGGAACAAGCCGGTGCAGACGCACTTGAATTAAATATTTACCTGCTTCCTACTGATATTAAAAGACCGGGAACCGAAATAGAAAAAACTTATATAGACATTGTTAAAGCTGTTAAATCAAATGTAAAAATTCCTATTGCAGTTAAAATGCACCCTTTCTTTAGTTCAACAAGCTGGATGGCAAGTGAATTAAGTAAAGCCGGTGCGGATGGACTTGTATTATTTAATCGCTTTTACCAACCTGATATTGATTTAGAAACCCTTGATGTAGTTCCTAATGTAATTTTAAGTACACCGATGGCTATGAGATTACCGTTACGCTGGATTGCAATGCTTTACGGCAGAATAAATGCAGATCTTGCTGCAACAAGCGGTGTTTACACAGCCGAAGATGTTCTTAAAATGATGATGGCAGGAGCTAAAGTTACGGAAATACTTTCATCATTATTAAAATTTGGAATTGGACACATTGCAGATATTACGACCAATCTAAAGAGCTGGATGGAAGAAAAAGAATATGAATCAATTGAGCAGATGCGCGGCAGTATGAGCTATATGAATGTTAATGATCCATCTAAATTTGAACGGGCAAATTATATGAAAGTGCTTAATTCATATAAATAACAAGAGGCTAAAATTAACATCCACCGCCAGTTGATACTCAGAGGAGAGTTCTGATCATTTTGAAGCAGAATGTGAATCAACTAACGGTGGATTTTTTATCGCTTTGCTTTCTTTTTTACTTTCTCTTTTTTAACACAATTCTTTGTAATCAGCTCATAAGCATCATAGTAACCCAGTTCACCAGCCCTTCTTAAATCCACACAAGCATTATCTTTTTGATCTATTGCCAGTTCAGATTTTCCTTTTAGAAAAAATGCCCGCGCATTTTGAGGATCTATAAAAATGATTTTATTTATTTTGCTGATTGCATTTTTATAATCTTTTATCTCAATCATTGTTTCAGCAAGTAGAAAATACGTATTGATATTTGTTGAATCTATTGAAACGCAAAAGGATAAATCTTCAATTGCACCTTTTTTATCATTAATAATTAATTTTTCCGTAGCACGATTGAAATAAGCCAGCACATCATTGTGTTTTATATTTATAGCTTTTGAAAAATATTGTATCGCAGATTCGCTATCGCCCATTCTCCCTTTAAGATTACCAATATTTACATAGGCACTCGAATTTAACGGTTCAATGTTTATTACCTTATTATATGTATCAAGTGCCGACTCATAATCTCCGAGCAAAGTTTGTACATATGCAAAATCAAAAAGTGCATCAACATTTTGTGGATTATAACTAATCGCTTTTTCAAGATCAGAAGCAGAGTTTTCAAGTTCATTTATTTCTAAATATGCTCTTGAACGGTAATAGTATGGTTCAAATTTCTCATCGTTGTCAATTGCCCTGCTAAAATCTTTTATTGCTTCCGTATAATTATTTAGTTTTAGATTTGATTTCCCTTTAATCATTAATGCCTCGTAATTAAAAGGATCTTCTGCCAGGGTTTCTGTTGAATATGTAATTGCAGTTAAATATCTGCCATCGTTGTAAGCTTCCAAAGCAAATTTATTCTCTTTTATTTCTACAGCAGAACAACCTATTAAATTAACGATTATAAATAATAAGAAAACAATTTTAGTTAAATGTTTACCGGTTTTGTTCATTGGCTCTTTGTTGGATAAAATTTTTGAATATAAAATTAATATTGGGGTAAAAAATAGTTTAATATAAGTCTTGCATCATCAATAGGATTTTCTTTATGTCCGGTATCAAATTGCCTATCTACTTTAGTTGTCAGTCTTTCGGCTGCAAGCCTAACGTTTTCCGGCAAAGAAGTTTCATCTCTTACCCCTTCAAAATAACTTATTGCTGTTCTACCCCAATTAAAAGTCGGATTGTTATGAAGCCAAAAAGAAACGACAAACATGCAGGCTCGTCTTGCACAAACCCTTGCTTTACCAATGTTTCCTGTTTTTAATGCTTGCTCACCAACGTTCAATTCATTTTCAGCCTGCATCACCGCTATTTTGTTTATCATCAACATAATTAATCAAAATAAGCCGGTCTGTTTTGATCCTTTAAGTGAAGTTGAATTTCATCAAGATGTTTAGAATTAGTTCGCTTCATCGATAATGGCGGAAGATTATCAAACGAAAAAAATTTTACATCAAGTGTTTCATCACTTGTTTTAGCTTCACCTCCCAAAAGCTCGCAAAGAAAAACTATTTTATAAGCATGGAAAAATTCAAGCTTACCTTCCACTCTGTTAGCATCATAAACACCAATTACTTTAACCGGCTTAACATCAAACCCGCTTTCTTCTTTAGTTTCTCTGATTGCAACTTCGGAAGGAAGATTTCCAATATCTGCCCAACCGCCGGGCATTGCCCATCTATTATCCGTTGATTCCTGAACCAAAAGAATTTTTCCGCCTTTAATTACGGCTGCACGAACATCTACCTTTGGTGTTGCATAACCGGGGTGATCCATCAAAATTTTTAGTACGGCATCTTTTTCCAAATCCGTATGATGTTCAATTATTTCTGCAACTATTTCAGTTAATCTTTTGTAACGATCTTTTTCATAATCTGTTACTGCAAATGCTGCTCCTGTTTGCGATAGTTGCTGAATTTCTCTTGCAATCTCAAGCCATTTAAAAGATTTATTTTCTTGATTCATCGTCATTGTTCATTGTAAATTGTCAATTAAAAAGGGTTTGTTGCCCAAACGGTTACTTCGGGAATAAAACCTCTGTCATCCATTTCCAAAGCTGAAACTATGGTGTGTGCAATTTCCAAAGGTCTTAATTTATTTTTTACTTCAGGTCTTTCATTTCTTTCTTTATCACCAAATGCAGTTGTTACTTCACTCGGGTTAACAAGGATAACACGCACATTATATTTTCTCAGATCAGCCTGCCAGCATTGTGTCATTCCGCGCAATGCAAATTTTGAAGAAGCATAAACAGTTCCGTTTGCAAAACCTTTTGTTCCTGCTGTTGAAGCTATATTAATAATGTTTCCGTAATTCTGTTTCTTAAAAAGTTTAGCTGCTTCGCTTCCCATAAGAGCGGCACCAAAAACATTTACATCATAAACATGATGAAATGCTTTCATATCAAGCTGAGTAATTTCATTCGACGCGTCACCAATTCCGGCATTGTTAATTAAACAATCAAGCTTGCCAAATTGTTTAAGAAAAAGTTTATAAGTTTTAAACACATCACTTTCTACAGCAACGTCCGCAGGGATTGGAAATGCACCGACTTCTTTTGCCACTTTTTCAAGTTTAGTTTTATCTCTGCCGGTAATGGCAACCTTTCCACCTTTTTCAACAAAAAGTTTTGCGGTTGCTTTTCCG
The DNA here is from genome assembly GCA_049294175.1 of Ignavibacteriaceae bacterium. Classification (GTDB taxonomy): domain Bacteria; phylum Bacteroidota; class Ignavibacteria; order Ignavibacteriales; family Ignavibacteriaceae; genus IGN3. The sequence continues at coordinate 13,731 of JBAQCL010000117.1, forward strand.
ATTCCTGCGCTGCCGCCTGTTACAAGAAATGTTGAGTTCAATATATTCATTATTATCTCCTTTTTAGTGTAAAGTTAAACAGAAATTTTAAATAAGATTGGTAAGTGGTTTTTATTTATTTAAAACTAAGTTATATGATAAAGGTCTTTTAATAAAGATAAAAACTTATATACGAAAAAATTATTTCAATTCAACTTCAGATATTACAGGGTAATGATCTGACGGATATAAACCGTTGTATGTTGTTGTATCTATTGAGTGATTTAGAACTTCTATATTATTGTTTACAAAAATAAAATCGATTTTATTATCCGGTTCTATTTCTTTGCCAAAGCCATTAAAACTTATATTACCACCTGTGTTTTTTGTTTCGGAAACCTTACTTCCATCAGATAAACTGCTTATTATTATTTTATAACCTTCCGCACTTGAAGTATAATTAAAATCACCGGTTAAAATTACGGGAAAGGTTTTTAGTTTTTCAATTTCTTTAACAAGCAATTTTGAACTTTCTGTTCTTGCAGTTTCACCGATATGATCAAAATGAGTGTTGAAGTAATAAAATTCCTTCAGTGATTTTATTTCTTTTAATTTAACTATTGTAACAGTTCGGTTAAGAGCAGCATCCCAGCCTTTTGATACCTTTTCAGGTGTTGTGGAAAGCCAGAGTGTTTTTTTCTTCTCAAGTTTATATTTGTCTTTCTTATAAAGTATCGCCGCAGATTCTCCTTTTTTCTTTCCATCTTCCCGCCCTACGCCTACCCAATCATAATCATTAAGCATTTGAACCAAATCTTTTATTTGAAATTGTTCCGCTTCCTGCAATCCAATTAAGTCCGGGTTATGATTATTGATCATATAAGCAACTAAAAATTTTCTTTTGCTCCAGTTATTTATGTCATCAGGTTTTTCACAATATCCACAGCGAATATTGTAAGTCATAACTCTAATGCTTTCACTTTGAGCAAAAAGAGTTACGGAAAAAACAATCAGTAAAATTGTCGGCAGTAATTTTTTCATTTTCCAAACCTTTAAAGTGATTCTAATTTTTCTAGTAATTTTACCATTGCAAACGTATCAAGTTTACAATACTCAAGTAAATTATTTCTTGTATCTGCAATACGCATTAAATCTGTTTCGTTGTAAAGACTTTCAAAAGCGATTGATGCAAGCCCGCCTTCATTGATTTCTAAATCTTTATAACTAAGTTCAGGAATCAAAGCAGGTAAAACATATTTAATTGAATACGAGCCCTGCATTTTATAAGTGTAATAATATTTTTTCTGGAATGGAAGCATCAAATCTTTAATGCGGCTAATCCTTTCATCAATTTCTTCTTTGTAATCAGGAAAAACTTCGGCAATTTCCTTTAGTCTTAAAGTTTCAAATGATTTGTTGTAAGTAAGAATATCACCTTCACCCTGCGTAACCTGCAAAAGATTTTCTATAAATTTTATTCGCGGATCACTTCCGGTTTCGGCTAAAAACTCAAAATGCTCTGCTTTACTTTTTTTATTTTTTTTGTAATGAAGTGAATACTGAAATGGGATTTGTTGGTACGGTTTTGAATTATCAAACATTGGAACTGCCGGCTGAAATGTTTCAAAATCCATAAAATAAACAGGGTAATTCAAGTCCGATAAAAATTCTTTAATCGCCTTTTTATCAATCAAATCTTTTTTATTCTTATAAACATCAAGCTGGAGTTTTGCATTTTTAGAAAGACCTGCTTCATCGTGAACATCTTCCAGCTTAATAATTCCGCTTCTGTATAAGTCATATTTTTTGTTAAGATGAACACCGGAAAGATCAAATATTGAATTTTCCGGAATATGTTTTCTGCAATACTCATAAAACCCACAAGTGTACGGATCGTAACAATGCTCGCCAATATCAATTTGCGGAATAGTTTTCCGGGCTAAAACTTGTTTAAATCTATTTACATTTTCTTCAACCCATTTTTGCAAAGGTAAAATTAATTCCAATACGGATTCCGTTATAAACAATTTATTTAAATCAAGCTCACCATTTCTTACATATTGATTGTTGATATAAGTGATTGAAAAATCCTTAATCTTATTTCCGCTGTTTGAAATAACCCAGTACTGCAAAGCAGCGTCACGGATGTAAGTTTCCGAAATTGAAGTTGAACTTTTTACCTCAAAGACTTTCAATCCTGATTTTTCATTAACCACAATATCCGCAACAGCAAGTACATCGCTAAAATTAAACGATGCTTCGTAAATCACTTTTTGTTTTTTGCCAAGCAGTTCTTTTGTAAGCAAAACGGCTTTATCATATTCAAATTGTGTTGCGGGTGAGGCGTCTATTCCACGGGGGAAAAGCTGTTGTGCAAGTTTTCCTACATCGGTTCCGCGTTTAAATATTGCTCTCTGCATTTCAGAAAGCTGGTCCATTTCATTGTAGTGATATTTGTATAGGTAAAGATGTTTTTCGCATTGCACACCGCGAATAAAAGAAGATTTGCTAAGTAGATGTGAGCCCATCGATAATCCAATCCGGGATAATTTTTGTATGTAATTTAATCTTTTTGCAATTGAGTTTAGAATATATTTTATGCAAGTTTGTTACAAAATTATTAAACGCAAAATGAAAAACCTTTTAACCATAATACTTGTATTCGGATTTATATTTGCCCTTACATTTAATCTTTTGGCTCAGGATAAGCGCTATACCAAGGGAGCTGAGAACGGTTTTGTGTGGATTACACTTTCACAACCAGGCAATACAATTACAGATTATAAAAACGATTACCTTGCTTCTATGCTGGAAAACCAAAGGCTGAAAAAACTTGTTCAAAAAAAACAGACTTTTCCTATCGATTGTGAAAACGACGTTAGATACCTTGGCGAATCAGACGAATCAAATCAACTGGATTTGGGCGTAATGATAAAAATGATTGATGGATTTTATAGTAATGAAGAGAATTTAATTATTCCGATTATGGGCGCCTATTGTTACAGTATAAAAGCGCTTGCAGGAACTGACAAAGTGGATTTGGAAACTTACAGGCAGAAACTATTAGTTTTTTCCAAGCAGTGATTAAAACAACAGCGGTTCTTCGGGTTTCTTTTTTATTTTCTTTTCTTTTTTTTGATCTTTAAGAAAATCCGCAAAATCATCTTTGGTAATAATATAAATTTTACCAACCTGTGTGGATTTTAATGTTCCATTTCTTATATGATATAAAACTCCCGAATGGCTCATATCCAAAAGTTTTGCAACTTCCTGAACGCTAAAGAGATCTTTCATAACAGTTTCACTTTAGTTGATACTTCTTACAGCCTTAATTTAAGCAGTTAAAAGCACAGTTTCAATTATTATCAGATGATTAAATAGCGGGGTCGGTCGGAAGATGGTAATAATTCCTGAAATGCTTTTGTTTTACACAAAAGCACAAAGACAATAACTAATAGCCGTTAGTTACTGTAAATTTAAAATTGCTTTGCCCGATTTTCTCCTGTGCTGCCTGTCCTTTAATAGAGCAAAAAAATATGCCCCGGCAAATAAGGATACAGCTGCTCCTAATAAAATCAGACTTATTGTTACAGCGTCACTCATACCAAATATATAAACAATTAATTGTATTCCTGCGAAAGTTAAAAACGATCTCATAACGTTTCCACTCTTTTATGATTAGCGGTTGAAAATTACTTATGAATGAGAATCTGAGTGTTAAGCTAAAATTAAAATAGCGTTAACAAATTGTTAAGAGAATTTTCATCCTCAAATTTTTTACGTTAATAGTTGACATTAAACCTTATTTAGACGATATTTAAAAAAATTTTAATCCATTTTACAGGGGAATGTGAAATGAAATTTTCAGTATTGTTTCTTTTTGTATCGATAGTTTTTTCCTTTCTATTATTAAGCTGTTCAAAAGATGATAATCCTGTTACCCCGCCTGCAGTACAAGCCGATGCTACTTATACATATATATTAACAACACAGACAAATCTTAACACTACATTAACCAATTTACTTGCGCAGATGGATACTGTGTCTGCGCTGGATTCGGTAAGGAAATTGTTTGTTAAGGATACCTCTGTAGCCGGGGCATATTCTGATATACAGGGAATTAATGTTTTGTACAAAAACGGAATGCGGGGTGGAATTTTTATTAATGGAGATGATGAAGAAAGCACCACTTTGGGTAAAAATAAAAATTTGCCTGATTATCCAAATGCTTTAACTAAATCACAAATTATACTTCCCACTTCTAAATCCGCTATCTTTATCAATCCACACTATTATCAAAGAAAAGAAGTTTTAAGGTATAATGATTTCTTTAATCTCTTCAAAATTTATTTAAATTTTCAACAAGGATATTCAACTGATACAGTGCTTTATACATCTGCAACTCTTGATAAATTTGCTAGTCTTTCTTCTTACGGCTATATACAAATTTATTCACATGGAAGTCCCTGGCCTACAAGGACCAATGCTTCCGAAGTTTATTTGTTAACTGGAGAAAAGGTTTCAGAGACAACAACTAAAAAGTATTTGGACGATATACAATTAGGGAATATAATGATTAAATTTGTAAGAGAAACTGCTTCTAATACTTATTGGATAAATCCCACATTCTTTACAAAGTATAATAATTTTCAAAACAGCGGTTCATTAATTTACGGCGGATTCTGCCATAGCTTCCGGGGTACCTGGGCAAGCAAACTTGTTACAAACGCAAAAGCAAAAGTTTATCTTGGTTATGATTGGTCTGTTAATACCAATTTTAATGTTGTAACATTTTTAAATTTTTTAAATTTACTTACCCGTTATTATACAGTTGGACCTATTACTGTTGGAGAATTTTTCAATATTCACATTGATCCAGTGCGTGATTGGAAAGCTGAAGATAACCGATGGGTAACATTAATGTATAACGGTGCTTCGGATTTTGCACTATGGAATACTTTAACAATTCAATCTTTAACCCCAGATAGAGGAACCACCGGAACAGCAGTTAATATATCGGGGACAGGATTTGGAAATTCCCGAGGAACAAGCACTGTAAAGTTTAATGGCGTAACCGCTACTTCTACTATATGGAGTGATACTTTAATCAAAACATCTGTACCAGCCGGAGCTACTACCGGAAATGTTGTTGTTAAAGTTGATGAAAAAGAAAGCAATGGAATGCTTTTTACAATCAATGGACCTGAAATTACTACTATAACACCTGACAGCGCTTATGTGGGTGATGTTATTGGTATAGCAGGAACAAAATTAGGTTCCGATATTTCTGCTGTTAAAGTTTACTTTAATAGTATTCCCGCCACAGAAATTACTGAAATACATGACACTTATGTGAAGGTTAAAGTTCCACCAAATGCTGTTAGCGGAAATGTGTATGTTGAAATAAACGGAGTTGCAAGTAATAGCCTTTACTTTATAGTTATTTCCGAGACACCTGTAATTGACCGCATTGAGCCATCTTCAGCATTGCCTGGAAATTATATCTATTTATTTGGCAACTGGAAACCTACAAGCACCACTCCACCAAACACATACTTAAAAATCGGAGGTGTTAATTATCCAATTGATCCTAAATTAAACTGGAATGCATATAGTTACTTAAAACTACTTCTGCCTGAAGAAGTTGCCACTGGAATACAGGAAGTATCATTAATCTATGATGGGAAAGAGTCAAATAAAACTAATTTGTATATCGGAATTCCATTAGAAACTTTTCTCGAAAACCCATTCAAACTTCGAATTAGCGGACGTATTTATCTTGAATTACTTAAGCCCGACCAATCAACCACAAGCACTATACTTGAAGTTTATTCAGATTCAATGAATGTTCAATGGGATGAAAGAAATTTCAGTTCGAGTTATATGATGTATTATTTTACAGAAGATTTCAGCGGTAAAATAAGTGATGACGGAATGTCTATCGTGCAACTTACAGTCCATAAAAAATATTTAAATAATTCCGGAGAAATAACACTAACGCTGAAAGCAGATGAAAGTATCCCGTTAGACAGCGTTTATTATTCTTATTATACTTCAAATTTGTATATATATAATTATAATTCAGGACCAGACTATCTGGCAACTCAAGAAGATTTATTGAGTAAATTTAATATTACAGGAACGGTTGAGGTTATACCCGGAGAGGTTTGCACGATTCAATCAATCATGCCTAAACCAGAGGAAAGTTCTTATTTTCTAATTATAGATTTCAAATAGATTTACATAAATAAGTTCTACAGAAGTCACGAAATATTCCGTGACTTCTGATCTTTTTGTAATATTGCGGAACCTGAAATAAATCCAGGTTAACAATCGATTAGTTCTCTCTACTTTTACAGAGAAGGTTAGGGTAAGATTGTATTATAACTGTAAGCTGTTTTTAAAACACCTACACAATCAAAACAACATTATGAACAAAGTGTAACTAAAATTTAATTTTCACTCTTAATCCTATTATAATCAATAAGTGCTAATTTTATGCTTGCTATTACTGTCTCGGGATCATCTACCTGCACAGAATGCCCTGACTGTGAACAATAAAAAAACTTTCCATACTTCAAAGGATTTAACAATTCAAGCCAGCGTTTCATCTTAATATTATTATTTATTCTAAACAACTTTTCCCGATCAAAAAGAGTTGATGGTTCATCCTGCCCTTTCGGATACCCGCCCGCCATTATAAAATGAACCGGTACATCGGGTAAAGGAATACTGTCGCATTCCTTAAATTCCGTTTTATGTAATTGTCTGGATACTTTTACTTCTTCAACATAAAAATTCGGCATCTCTGCATATAATTTTTCAATAAAGTCATCGTAAACTTTACCGAACATAGAATCTATTTGAGACTGTTTTAATCCGATTTCTAAATATGGAAGATCTCCATCACCTTTCTTTTTTGTAAAATCCACAGGATCAACAAAAACAAGACCTGCTATTTCACCGGGATAGCGCGATGCAAAACTTCTAATATATGCGCCGCCAAAGGAATGCGATATTAACAGGTAAGGAGGATTAAAACCTTTTTCAAGCAGCATCTTTCTTAAATTATTTACTATGTGTTCCGTAGTAGGTGGCAGACTATCATTTTCAGATTCGCCGATTCTTGGACGATTATAAGAAAACACTGCGGATGTTTTAGAAACTTCATCTATAACAGTTTGCCAGCCATCTAATTTAGTTGCCATCCCGTTTTCAAAAACAATAACAGGTTTATCCGCTTTATTGTTCTCTATCCCCGCTATAAAAATTTCAACTTTTTTACCATTAACATTAATAAAATCCCTTTGACCAAAACTAAAATTATTATTTATCGTAATCATTAAAATTACAAGAACTGCTGCCCGACAAATAATGTTTCTCATCGCCTGTTCTTCCTTGATTAATTTTGTAAAGTGTAAATATAAACAAGCGCTTTGTAACTAAGACAGAAGTGTTAATGGTTTTTGAAAGTTCCTTTCTTGTCAAGAGAGGGATTTAGAAAGAGTTCAAATTAAACTATTCTTTATACATATTTATTTGCCGGAATTCATTCCAGCCTTTCTTTTAAAAAGAGAAGGGGAAAAGTTTTGCAATTTTATTTTCTATAAGTTGCGGCATAACAGTAATATTATTTAAAATAAAAATGCCATATTATTTTAATAATATGGCATTAAAAAATAGTAACAAGAGCTCTATTCTGTATAAGCTAACCAATAACCGCTAATACCAAAAATTTTAGAATCAGCCCAGGTACGGACTTTAATTGTAAACCCATCTCTTGAAACAGATAGAACTTCAACATTATATCTTGGATTAAAAGCCTTATCGGCATCTAATTGAGTTACTGAAAGAATTACCTTAGGTTTTACATCAAATGGTTTATCAAAATTAACTTCAATTGTTACCGCTCTATCACCGGTATTGGAATTTAAATTGTATGAAGCTTCACCCGCTTGTGTAGCCCAGGAACCACTTTGAATTTGAGCAGTAGCCATTGATGTGAAAGCTACAAAAAAAACAAAAGCTGCAAGAACTGATAATTGTTTCATTTTTCCTCCTGACGAAAATTTAGTTTTAAGTTATTTATCGCAACGATTACGAAAAAGAATCGAGTTAATGTTGCTAAAAACTAAAGTATTAAAGGTTTATTTCCAAATAAAGCTGGTTTATTTAATATATATTTAACCAAAGTGAGAGTTTGAAAATATTATTGATTATCAGTAAATGATATAATTATAATTGATTCTTACCTAACATGGCAAACCAAACCTTTTAGATAAAGTCCTTCGGGAAAACTTGTAGAAACCGTATGGTCAGCCGATTGAGTAAGGTGTTTTATGATGTGCACTTCTCTTCCCGAATCATTTGCAGCATCAGCAATGATTTTGTTGAAAAGTTCCTGCGTGATATGACCGGAACACGAAAATGTAAACAGCGCTCCGTTTTTCTTTAAAAGCTTAAGCGCCAAAAGGTTGATATCCTTATAGCCCCTGCTTGCTTTATTAATTTGGCTTACAGATTCTGCAAATTTAGGAGGATCAAGAACGATAACATCAAACTGTTTGTCTGCATCTCTAAGTCTTCTTAAATACTTAAAAACATCATCTTTAACATTTTCATACAAAGATGAATCAAATCCATTAAGTGATAAATTTTTATCAGCAAGTGCCAGGGCTTCTGCGGATGAATCAACATTGATTACTTTATTTGCATTGCCCTTTAAAGCGTAAACCGAAAAACCGCCTGTATAAGAAAAACAATTCAGGATTTCTTTACCGTTAGAAAATTGTGATAATAAATTCCTATTATATCTTTGATCTATATAAAACCCGGTTTTATGTCCTTCTTTAATATCGACAATAAATTTATTTTCGTTCTCAACTATTTCAACAAAATCCGGCGGTTCTTTTCCCATCAGAACTCCGATAGAAGGATGTAGCCCTTCTTTTTCCCTTACATCCACATCTGAACGTTCAAAAATTCCCGCTGGATTGAAAGAGCTATAAAGAATTTCAACAATTTCCTTTTTCCAGTACTCTGCTCCTGCAGATAGAAATTGACAGACTAAGTAATCGTTATATTTATCAATAATTAAACCCGGTAAAAAATCACTCTCGGCATTTACAATGCGATATGCGTTTGTTGATGTTAAATCGATTATATTTTTTCGCAACTGAATTGCTTTATTAATTCTTTCACTAAAGAAATCAGAATCAATCTTTTCATCGGGATCAAAAGATAAAACACGAACAGTAATTTGGGAATGCGACGAGTAAGAACCCTGCCCGAGTAATTTCCCGTCGGCAGAAACAATTTTTACTGTCTCGCCATCGTTCGCATTTTCCTTTACGGAATCAATCGCTCCCGAAAAAATCCACGGATGTTTTCTTAACAGCGATTTGTCGCGACCCTTTTTTAATTTAATTGTTGCCATTATAAAAGCTTAGAATTGAGCGTATGATTAGATAGAAAAACTATTTATGTACAACTTTTTATTCAATACTTTTTATTAAAAAAGACTTCTAAAAATTATAGGTTAAAGATTCTTGAATTATCAACAGAATTTTCGCTATCGTCAATCTCGTTTGAATTTTCAACGGAAATTTTTCTCGAAAGCGAATCCTGCCTGTTTTTAAGTATTGATTGTTCGATTTTCAGTTTTTCTCTTATCTTTTGATAGCGTTGCAGCACTTTTTGACTTTTACTAATTTCTTCCTGAAGTTTCTTTTTCATAGATCCAAGTTTAATAACATTACCCCTGTGCTCTTCGTGTTCAACTTTAATCATACTTATTGCCGTTTGAAGTTCTACAAGCTCGTCCATTGACTCGGATATTTTTCGATTAAGCCCTTCGATTTTTTCTTCGTATCCTCTAATATCTTTTTCTATTTTACCACGTTTGTCTTTGGTTTCTGCAAATTTTTGATTCATTGTATTTATCACTTCCTGCAGATTCTGTTCTATCGTCGTTCTTTTTTTCATTAATAATTCTGTTTCAAGCTTAATGTCTTCGTTCAGATTCTTCTTTTCAACTGCTTGTTCATCAAGCTTTAACAAATCATTTCTAAGCAGTTCCTTCTTTTCATTAAATGATTTTAACAACTGCTCAAAGGAATCAATTTCTGCCTGCCTCATACTTAAAATACGATCGGTTTCTTCCAACGCGCTTACCTTTTCAAATAAAAGCTGATCTTTTTCATCGATTTCTTTTTCTTTCTTTTGTACAATTTGCTCAAGGATACTTCGTTTCTTTGTGATTTCGTTCATCTCTGCATTAAAGCGCTGAAACATTTTTGCAAATCTGTTTTCAAGTTCGACGTTACCTTTTTCTATTTCTTCACGTCTTTGTTCCAAAAGCGGAAGAAGTTCTTTTACCTTTTCTTTTTCCTTGTTTAGCTTATCAAAAGTTGCCTGTTCAATTACAGTGCGGTTGTGAGTTTCTATTTTAAGATTTTCAAGTCGATTTGTTTCATTTAAAATCTGGTTGTGTTTTGCTTCTAACTCTGCAACTTCAATGTTTAATTTCGATAATCTTTTGCCTTTAATGCTTAAAGATTCTTCAACGGCAATCAGTTCTTTTTGTTTTGTTTCAATAGATTCAAATATTTTCTGATGTCTTGCATTCGTTTCATTTAGCTCTTTTAATTTTTCAGACATCTCGGTTTCTAATCTGGCAGCCTCATTTTCTTTAACAGCGATGTTATTATCCAATGCACTAACTGCATCCATCTTTTCTTTAATCTGTTCCGCAAGTTGATCAACTTTAAGCCGTGTGTTTTGTTCCGCTATGCGCAATTCATCCAGAGATTTGCGTGTTACTGATGCGTCAACGCTGTGTTTTTCAATCTGCGCTACAAGATCATTAACAATTTTTCTCTTTTCAAATTCAGAATTTTCCAGATCAGCCATCTTCAAAGCAAGCGTGGAATATCGCCCGTTTATCTCTTCGCTGATTTTATCTAACGTCTCTCTTTTATCTTCTTCCTCTTCAGAAAGTTTTGCTATTTCTGCTTTTAAATTTTCAAGCTTTAATTCTTCGTCCTTAAGTTGAGATGAAAGCTGCTGTATCCTGTTTTTAAATTCATTCTCTTGTTCTTCCATTTCAGAGAATCTAATACTTTTTTCTTCAGTCAGATTCTCTTTCTCTTTAAATCGTTCCAAAAGTTCTGCAAGCCGGGTTCTCCTTAATTCTTCTTCCTCACTTAAAACAGCAATCTCTTTTTTTAAAGACTCAGACTTGCTTTCTTTTTCTGCAATCTCGTTAGATAACTCTTCTATTCTGAAAATTCTGCTTTGTTCTTCGGATTCAAGCTTTTGATAACTTGATTTCCTTTCCTCTAAAATTAATTCCTGATTTTTAATCTCCGAATTAATCTCTGATAATTTTGTTTCTTTTTGCTGCTGGGTTTTAAAAAGCTCATCTAATTCTTTCTTAAGTGCATATGTACGTAAATCAAGTTTTTCAATTTCTCCCGAAAGTTGTTCAATTTTTTGCGTTTTGTTACTTTCTTCCTCATTTAAACTTGCCATTGCTGAAGATTTTTGTTCAATGAGCAGTTCCTGGTTTCTTAGCTGATCGGTAACTTCCGAAAAGCGATTTCTTAAAACGGTTTCCTCTTCCTCAATATCCGATTTTTCTTTTTTTAGATATTGAGATTTCAATTCCTGATCCTGAATTTCTTTAGAAAGCTTGTCAAGGCTTCCCAATTTCTCCTGTTCAAGCAATTCGAGTTCCCGGATATCAATTCTCTTTTTATCTAACTGATATTCTCCGCTTAACAACAGCTCGTTCAGCGCTTCAACACTTTTACTTTTTTCCTCAACTTCTATTGTAAGTTTGGCAATTTCATTTCTTAAATGTTCTGCTTTTAATTCACTTTGTTTTGCTTCGAGTGAATGTTCTTCAATTTGTTGCAGACGCTCTTTTTCAAGAATTTCAAGCCCGGCAATTTGTGCTTTCTTTTTCTCCGTCAGATCTTCGTTCGATTTAAATTGACCCAATAGTTTTGATAGTGTGGAATGTTTTTTCTTTTGTTCAGATTCTAGTTCCGATAATTCATTTTTAATTTCTTCAACTTTTGTTTCCTGCTCAGTTAAATTAACCGTTAATTGTGAAATTAAATTTCTTTTCTCTTCTTCTTCTTTGTGTAAATCATATATTATCGCCTCTAAAGATTTAGCCTGGTTTTGTTTTTGCTTAACTTCTTCTTCAATGCTGTTCAGGAAATTAATAGATTTGTTTTCTTCTTCCTTTAAACCGGAAAGTGTTTCTTTAAGTTTTGTAATTTCTTTTTCTTTGTCATTAATCTCATCAAGAATTTTATGTTGTTTTTTATCAAGCTCAACAATTTTTGCTTCTACCTTTTTTACTTCATCATAAGACTTATTTAACTTTTGAGAATTTAACTCAGCAAGTTCATCACCCTTTTCTTTTATTTTTTCAGTTAATTGTTCCTCCGTTTCATTTAGTTCTTCAATTATCTGCTCGGATGAAAGAATTTTATCCTGAAGTGTTTCGTATTGCTTTTGTAAAGAAAGTAACTCATTTCTTTTACTTTCAAAATCAGGTGAACCGGCAACAGATCTTATTTCATCAAATTCATCATTTTTACCCTTATCAATTTGATTCTTTATTTTATCTATTTTTTCGGAGTATGCAAGAATCAAGTTTTGTTCTTCAAGCTTTACTTGCCTTAAATTCAATATTTCCTGCCCCAGATTTTCTATATCATTTTTAGTCTTTCTTTTTTGCTGACTCAGGAACTCAATTTCGCCCGAAAGCGTAAGCTTTTTATCATTCAATTCCGCTACTTCAAGCCGCATCTTTTTTAATACATCATTAAGATGTCTTACAACGTCTTCTTTTTCCGTAATGCTGTTAAGGCGTAAAAGAACGTCTTCTTTTTCTCTTTCGAGTTCTTTAATTCTTTTTGAATCAAATAGTCCCATGCTTACTCCTTCTACGCAAAAATTATATTTTGCATAGAAATTTATAAAATGTATTTTTATTGAAGATGAAGTTAGTTAATGAATGAATGATTTTCAATTTAAGAAATCTTTACACTTGTAATTATTACATATCAACGGGAAAAGGCTATAAACTATAGATGACCTTCGCGATAACGTTTACGAAAGTTAATCTTTTCAATTTGTCTCTCAATAATTAGATCGGCCAGTTTTTCGGGTATCGCTTCTCTATTTTTTGATGAAAATAATTCACTCAGTTTTTTTTCACTAATATCTATTCTATAAAGCGTATTTATAAGGAGATCATAATTGTTATCGAGCATGTTTTTCATTTTTTCGGTAAGATATTTTCTAAATTCCTCAAGGCGTTCAAAATCATTATTGGGTATCAGCGATGAATAATCACTTTTTATAAAATCTTTAGAGACAAATTTTTGAATCGAAAATATTTCTTCCTGTTCTAATTTTTCTGCCATTTTATAAAACCGACTTAAATTTTAGAACTAATTTATAACATGCATAAGTAAAAAACACTGCGGCAAAAACATCTATCGAATAATGTACGTGCTGAAGTAAAACCGAAATAGCCACCGCAATTGTGCTGATTAAAAATACAATCTTCATCATTTTATTTTCAGAAACTAAGTACAAAATAAACAAAGTTGCCGTATGCCCGGAAAAAAATAAATCTTTGGTTAATGTTTGCCCGGTTCCAAAATATTCAACAAACGGATCATTAAGCACAATCATTTTTACCGGCGGTTCAAGCGGAAGAAGATACATAGCAACAATTCTTACAGCAACCATTAATGTGTAAAGCTGTACTGTAAACAATAATCGCTTGGGATTTTTAGCTAAAGATATTATTCCTGCAATAAGTGAAACATAAATAAGTGCAAATATTAACCAGGTTAAATCAACCGGTTTAAACAAGTTTAAAATAGGATCGGGAAGCGCCACACCTTTTCTTACTTCAACAAAGTTTAGAAAGTTTGTTAGTGCCGATATAACTATGCTAAGTAAAAGAAAAGTAACTACAAGTTCAATTTTATTTTTCTTTTCCTTTAAAAATTCTCTCCAGCTCATATTTCCCGAATAGATAATTATTAAAACTTAATATGCCTCAAAAAATAAGGAAGCATACTTCTCCAGGTTGGCCAATCGTGTGGTTGATCATAACCCCACAAATCTAACCAATGTTTTACACCGCGTATGTTAAGAATATTTGATAGCTGTTTTGAAGCATCAGGTTTTTCAAAATCACCCTGCCCGCTTGCAATAACTATTCTTCCTTTGCGCATATTTTCAAACATAAAATCATCCTGCCAGCGCGGAAGATAATCTACCGGGGAATTGAAATAAACATTTTCATCATAGTAGCCTTTTGCGTAACTCTTTAAATCATAACTGCCGCTCATTGCAATTGTACCGGAAAAAATATCGGGACGTCTGAAAAAGTTATTTGCTGCGTGAAGTGCCCCGAGTGAGGCTCCTGTTGTAATAATCGGAACCAAGCCTTTACAATGATTATGTATGAATGGAACAACTTCTTCAACTACATAGCGGTTATACTGCTGATGTCTCATCGCTTTATGAGCAGGATACATACTGTTATTTAGCCAGCTTTCATTGTTTATACTGTTTATGGAAAATGCTTTCAACTTTCCGTCTCCTAAAAATCCGCCGATTGAATCAATAAGTTTAAATCTTTCGTACTCCAGATAATCAGCGCCGGCGGTTGGAAACATCAATAAAACGTAACCGTAATGACCGTAAATAGCAATTTCCATTTCTTTATTTAAATTTGGGCTATACCAGCGATGAATTTCTCTGCTCATTAAATTTCCTTATTGAATTAAATGTTTATTGTGAAAGTAAGGAATTGGGGTAAATTTTGAAAACGGCAAATTGGAAACGGATTCAAATTTAGATAGGGAATTTGTTTGCTAATTTTAAATTGAAGATTTTTAATCATGCCGTAAATCACCAAAACGATTATAACTTCTAATTATTTTTATATTGAAATAAAAAATGTACTTGTTGATGAGTTTTCCCCGGACTTATCGTCAGTACTGCCCTGATGTTTTACCCCAGCATCGGGGATTTTTATTTTAAATGAAATTTTCTTTAAACAAATCATTATTTTTCAATAGAATAAAAAAAAACTAAATAATAGAGGCAGCCAAATGAATGCTAAATCAATTATAGCACTAATTTTACTGGGTTTCTTTATTGTTGTGTGTTTACAAAATGTTGAAGTAATACCGGTACATTTTCTTTTCTGGTCATTTAATATTTCCAAACTTCTTTTACTAATATTAATTTTAATAATAGGAATTTTTGTTGGAATGCTAATTCCCGGTCTATCAAAAAAATCATCGGAAGAAAAAAAGAATATATCCACAAAGGAATAAACCGATAAAATTTATGAAGAATCAAGCAATATTAGTTTTAGTTGGGCTTAGCCTTTTTTTATCAGGCTGTTTAAAAGAGATGAAAGAAAAAGAAATCACTATTTCCGTAAAAGAAGAAGACCCTATAAAAGTTTTACAAAACTTAACAGTTGATACTCATAAGACTGAGGTTATGATTCTCGGAACACCTCATTTTAATTCGCGACAAAGAAGCATCGAAAACAAATTATTTGATTCCCTGTTAATTGCACTTAAAAAATTTTCGCCAAACCAAATAGGGATACAAACTCTTTCACCAAATTCCATTTTGTATTTTTCAAAAACCAAAGATGAGCTTGATAAGATTGCAAATAACAACGTGTATAAGGAAGCTGATATGGGTTTTCTTGCACAGAAAAAGTTAAAAACAAATTTCAAAACTGCAAGTATTATTTCCGATTCATTGCTAAAACAGATTTATAACATTCCAAAAGATGAAATTACACCTTATAGAACTAAGTTAATTCTTAATCTTATTGCTTCTTTCAGGCTTTATTCTGCGGCTCTTCAGTGGAGTTACATTCCGGAATCCATCCGGGAAACAATAAAAGAAATGCCAAAACCAATAGTTGATGAATTAAACCGGATACTGGCTCCATCAGATGAAGTAAATACTATTGCTATAACTCTTGCAAAAAATCTCGGATTACAAAAATTAGTGCCTGTTGATGATCAGCAGGATAAAGATATTTATAATAAAATCTTACCCGATCTTACAAAGCAAGTTCTTGATGATACTCTTTATAACCGCGCAGCAAATTCTGAAGTTTATAGAATAACCGATGAGATTTTCCAAAAAGGATTTGAGAATAAAAACTTATTACCTTATTTCCTTTATATTAACTCTCAAGAGTACGCAATTAAAGATGCAGAAGCTCAATGGAGTATTTTTTACAAATTAAACTTAAAATCCGGATTGGATAGAACACGGGCGGCTTTATGGGAAGTAAGGAATCTAAATATTGCATCAAATATAAGGCGTGCTACGTCTCTTAATCCGGAAAGTAAACTGCTTGTGATAGTTGATCCTTCACATAAGCCATTTCTGGAAGCATATCTCAGCAGTCTTGGCGATATAAAAATTGTACAGCTAAACTCGGTATTACAAAAGTAAAAAGGGCAGGGCACCCTTTTTACTAAAAAACATTATTTAACCTTTAATTTTTCTGTCTCCACTTTTGATTTTGTTGATACACCAATTAAACTATAAGCTGGACAATAATTAAATAAACCGGTGAAAAGTGGGATAATACCAACGATTCCCCACCAACTTTGGAAAATAAATCCAAGGGCTAATATTACTACTCCCAAAATAATTCTGATCACTTTGTCTGCGCTCCCTACGTTTGTTTTCATATCGATTTCCTTATTAATTAGATAATAAAAAATAATTATTTACCTATAATAGCTGTAAGATGCAGAAAGAAGATAATTGGGTTCTAAAAAACTTACTTTATTAATTATGATCCATAAATTAAAGAAACAGTAATCAGGTTATTTCTAAAAATATTTGTTTTGCGAAATCACAAGTTTTCTTTTTAGTCTTTCTTCTGTAGCCGGTTCAACATGAATAAGCACATCTGTAATATGTGGAAAAGAGTTAATCAGTTTATTTTTAACATCATGAGCAATTTCATGTCCTTTATATACTGTAATATTTCCGTCAACAATTAAGTGCATATCAACATAATATTCAAAACCCATTTTTCTTGCAAAACACTTATCAATGGCAATTACTCCCTCTACTTTACCTGCAACAGAAACTACTTTGTTTATTATTTCGGGTGAAGGTGCTGTATCCATCATCTCATACAGCGCAGGTCTAAACAATCTAACGGCATTAAAAATAATAATTAATGAAGCAAACAAAGCCGCATAATCATCAGCTTGTTCATACCCGGTTCCACCAATTAAAGCAATTGATATTCCTATAAATGCAGCCCCGGAAGTGATAGCATCACTTCTATGATGCCAGGCATCATTTCTAACGGCTACACTATCAACAGAATTTCCAACTCTAATTACAAAGCGAAATAAAATTTCTTTTGTAAAAACAACAACAATTAAAACAATCAATGTAAACGGCTCGGGTGCGTGATGCGGTATAATAATTTCATGCGTGCTTTGTATAATTATAATAATTGCAGCAACAAATAAAGCCGAGGCAACAATGATTCCTGCCAATGGTTCCGCTTTACCGTGTCCGTACGGATGATTTTCATCAGGCGGTTTTTTTGCTATTCTTATTCCGGTAAGAACTATTATTGACGTAAAAACGTCAGATGTTGATTCGATTGCATCGGCAATCAAAGCATACGAATTTCCCAGTACGCCTGCAACGGCTTTTATGGTAGCAAGAATAACACTTGCAATAATACCAATTAAGGTCGTCTTTATACCTTGATTAGCAAAGCCAGTTAAATTCTGATTGCCTTTATTTTTTTGTGATCTATCCACAGTCAATTTTAAGAAGCGTTTTTCTTTATGTAATATTACTTTATAACTATCTCATTAAGATCATTTTCTTTATACTCGAATTACTTCCAGACTGAAGTTTATAAAAATATACACCACTCGATAAGTTTAATGCATTAAAATCTGCTTCATAATTTCCTTCGGGTTTTTGCTCATTAACCAAAGTTGTTATTTCGTTCCCAAGAATATCATATACTTTTAGGATTACATTATTCATTCCATTTTGTGGACTTGCAGGAATTGAATATTTTATTTTTGTTGCCGGATTAAACGGGTTGGGATAATTTTGGTATAATGTGAAAGATAGTGGAATTTGGGATTCTTCTTCAACATCGGTAACCGTCAATACAAAATCCATATAACTAAAATTAAAACCTCCAAAGAAAAACTGCGTTTTTAATGTATGTACTCCTGCCGTAATATAAATATCTTTAACTGGAAGATATTGCCAGTTTTGCCATCCACCCGTTACGGGAACAGTTAGATCTGAAGTTATATATTGCCCATCAAGTGATAATAAAATTTTTCCGCCGGAATTTTGTGAGGCAAAATTAAGATTAATATCATATAAACCACTTTGAGAAACATTAATTGTATAATTTAACCATTCACCGGTTTCAATCCAGCCAATGTCAAATCCATTTGAAGAAAAATCACTGCAAACTTCAATATCAACACCATCATTTCTATAGTTCCATCCATTATTCCAGGAACCACTGCTTATCTCCTCGTAATCAGCATCGTTATAAGCATATGAAAGTTTACCCATATCATAATCTGTTGCATTGATTACTCCGGGAACCAAATTATCTGCAAAAGGAATAGTTGAAGTATTAAATGGTTGCCTCATTAATGCATCAATATAATCTTTATGGTAAACACAATTTTCCAACAAAAGCTGATCCGCCTGCGACATTAATGCGTTCATAGCGTAAGCCTCTGTTGGCTTGGAACCCTGACCACTCCAATAATTTAACAAAGTTTGATATGCCGGTAATTTATATGCAGAAAGCGGTCCGGCAATTGCATCAATCTTTTTATGAGTCCACCACGCCCAGCCAATATTATTATTTTTCATCAACTCGACACAATCAACAAACCATTTATTGGAGTTCTCCCCGGTTTCTCCCAACCACAATGGTCGGTTAGTGCTGTTTCTCAAATTAATTACATATTGAATAGAGGATTGATCGTTTTTGTTCCAGTATTTATGAAAACTATAAACCATATTTTCATCCCAGGGTGGTGTCAAACCATTAAAGTCGTTAGCGTAACCATTGCCCTCAATAAAAATGATATGGTTTTGATCAACAACACGAATTGTGTCGGTTATTCTTATAAAAAGTTCACGCAAGGGTTGATTGTTTGGATCAAGAGGATACCAATAGGTTTCATTGATTAAATCATATCCGCCAATCCACTCTTTATCTTTATATCGTTCAGCTATTTTTCTCCAGACCTGAACAGTGAGATCTTTATTTTGTTCACTTTCCCACAAAGAAGGAAATGCCGGATTATAATCACTAATATTTTGATTACTTTGTCCCCCCGGAGCAGCATGCATATCAAGTATTAAATATATTTTATTGTCTTCGCACCAACTTAGCAGCGAATCAACTATCTGAAATCCTTTATCTAAAAAGACAGGCGGATTTGTATTGGTTGCAAAAAGATTATAATGAAAAGGAAGTCGAATTGAATTAAAGCCCCAGCTTTTTATAGAATCAATATCAATTTTTCTAATAAAGTTGCTTCGATATTTTTCATAAAATGTTTCTGTGTTTGTTGTTCCAACAAGATCCTCTATCTTTTTACGGATTTCCCATTGTGCATTTGCAAAACCTGATGTTTGCAACATATAACCCTCCTGCAATAGCCATCCGCCAAGTCCCATTCCCTTAAGTAAAACTTCCTGTCCGGAACCATTAACAATTTTTTTATCCTGCCTATGTAAAAATCCCTGTGCAGATAAATTTTGAGAGATTAAAAAAAATGTTGCAAAAAAGAATAAAAGTGATTTGTATAAAAATTTCATAACATTATTTATTTTTTTGTAATAATAAAAATTACTTAATATATCCCGAAAATAACAGATTAAGATAGCTTACAAAAAAGACTCTTCTAAACAGTTTTATATTATTTGGGTTCCCAATCTCGACCTTCACAAGGAATAAAATTTTCAGTCGGATGCTTATCATACTTCATACAAAGCACGGCTGATTCGTCAAAGTGTTTACAGGATGAACAAAGCGTATCGGTTAAAATTGCCCTGTTATCATCTGCAAATTTTTTGTAAGCCAGAAATGTCGGATTAAATACAAAAAAATAAATTGCAAGCAGACTAATAATCCAAAAATATTTTTCATCAAAATAATCTTTAAAAAACCACAAAACTAAAATTGAAACAGCAAGTCTGATAAGTGTTTTATATATAATTGCGCCCACACAAAGCCTATTATTTTTCGATAATTAAGTTAGGAAAGAATGGGTAAAAAAGGAGTGTAATAAGTATAAGCAAGTAAAATTTGCTGTTTTTAACAATATGTGTTATTATTAGCAATAAGTTCTTAAATTTTTGTGAAGAAGAAATAAAAAAGCCACAAAAATGTGGCTTCTATTATACGTGAGCGCGGGTGGGCTCGAACCACCGACCCTCTGCTTAAAAGGCAGATGCTCTACCCCTGAGCTACGCGCCCTAAAATTAAGATGACAAATATAAATAATGCGTTTTTTTATTCCAAACAAACTGATTCCTTAATGGTGGGAAATGGCTGAAAATTTGAAAAATTCTAAAATTCTTGTCTGCGATGATGACGAGACTCTTTGTTATCTTCTAAAAGAACAACTTTTAGAGGAGGGGTTTTCCGTTGACGCAGTTTACGATGGCAAATATGCCATTGAAGCAATTAAGGCAAAAAATTACGAAGTGCTTCTGCTTGACCTAAATATGCGGGAAGTTCAGGGAGAAGAAGTTCTTAAATTTGTAAAAGACAGCGGATATAATATTCAGGTTATAATATTGTCTGCACAGTCTGATATGAAAAAAGCCATACAAAGTATAAAAAACGGGGCTTACGATTATATTAACAAACCTTATGATTTTGATGAATTAGTTTTGACTGTAAATCGTGCAATTGAACACAGAAATCTATTGGTAACTACCGTATTACTTTCCAAAGAAATTAGTAAAAAGCATTCCGAGAAAATTATTGGTAACAGTAAAGCAATTCAACGCGTACTTAATCTCGCCAATAAAGCAGCACAATCTGATTCAAATGTTTTGGTAGAAGGTGAAACAGGTACAGGCAAAGAGTTATTTGCCGAGTATATTCACAAGCAATCAAATAGAAAAGATAAACCGTTTGTTGTAATTAATTGTGCCTCACTTCCCGATCAGTTAATTGAAAGTGAATTGTTTGGTCATGAAAAAGGCGCTTTTACTGATGCAAAATCTACAAAGCAGGGATTAGTTGAAATTGCTCATGGCGGTACTTTATTTTTAGATGAAATTGGTGAACTTAGTTTAACTCTTCAACCCAAACTTTTAAGATTTCTTGAGAATGGTGAGTATAGAAGAATTGGCGGTGTCGCAAATTTAACTTCAAATGTTAGGGTTATTGTTGCAACAAACCGGAATCTTCTTGAAGAAGCAGATATAAAAAATTTTAGAAAAGATCTCCTTTTTAGACTTAATGTTATAACTCTAACAATTCCCCCGCTCCGCGAGCGTAGAGAGGATATCATTACCCTGGCAAATCATTTTCTAAGCATAAAATCTCCTGTAAGATCACCTAAAAAACTTTCTATAGAGGCAGCACAGATACTTGAAGAATATGATTACGCCGGTAATGTGAGAGAACTTGATCATATTATTGAGAGAGCAATTATTTTTTCTGAAAGTGATATTATAAATCCCGAAGATCTTAACATGCCGAACTTGATTTCATCCAAAAATACATCAAACCATGGACTGGTAGATATTCCTTCAGAAATTTTGAGTATGGAAGAGCTTGAAAGATGGCATATTTTCAAAGTACTAAGCGCAAATCGTTGGGATAGAACACAAACAGCAAACCAGCTTGGCATTAGTCCGAAGACCCTTTATACGAAAATTAAGAAGTACGAACTAAAGCAAGATTAGATAATCGAATGTCTGATGAATTAATCAGTAAATACAACTCCAAAGATATTCTTGAATTACAGAACGCTTCGGTTGCTCTTGCTGATAAATCATTTAAAGTTTTATGGTTTAATAAAAGTTTTAAGAAAGACATCGGTTCAGGTAAAATTAAAGGGGTATCGCTTAAATCTCTGTTTAACATTAATACTCCAGATGAGCTATCTATAAAAGGAGCTTACAAATCATTCGTTGTTCCTCTTCCTGATAAAAATAAAAATGTTATTATAACGCCTATCTTTACAAAATCAAAAAATGATTTTGATGCTTTTTTAATTGAATTGCTTCCCGTAATTGGATCTGATTCTAAATTTTCAGAAGATCAAGAAAAACTCAGAAGAAATTTACTCTTTCAAAATGAGTTGCAAAGCTTATTGGTTTTACTTGTAAAAGAAAAATCAATTGAGTCAATTGCTGAAGAAATTTTACTCCGCTGTGTTAATATAACTAATAGCAACTTTGGGTTGATTGCTTTTCACGATGGAGAAGATATTAAAAATTTCTTGTATGTAGATCCCGATGATTTTGTTGCAGATAAACCCGAGGTTGAAAAAAGTATAAAGTCTAACTCTTCATTTATTAATAAATGGCTTGAGATAAACCGGAGACCTTTGCTTGCCTTAAACCATCACAATAATATAGGGTACGGGTTAGCACAGGTTTTAGACTGTGAGTCTTTATGTATTTCTCCAAGTTATTTTGCGGATAATCTTATAGCCAAGATTTTAGTCGGAAAGAAAGACGCTACTTACTCGTCACTTGATATATCCGATGTTGAGCAATTTTCTATTTTATTATCCTTTGCAATCAGCAACATACAAACAAGAGAACTTAATACAGCTTTGGAATCCAGGCTGCTTCAGGCTCAAAAACTTGAAACTATTGGAAAACTTAGCAGCGGAATGGCTCACGATTTTAACAACCTTCTCTCCAGCATTTTTGGCAGTCTCCATCTTTTAAGAAACAGAGTTCCCGAATCCGAATCAGTTTTTAAACTTATTGATAATATTGAAAATTGTTCTGTTAGAGCCAGAGATTTAACAAAGGGTTTACTCTCTTTTGGTAAACCAACAGCAAAACGAAAAGATATTGTAATGCCAAATATCTTACTAAGCGAACTGGCTAAGGTTGTAACTCAAACTTTTCCTGCGGGTATTGTACTGGAAGAAAAAATAGACGAAAATCTTCATAGCATTTTGGGCAACAGCACTGAAATTTATCAAATTATGTTAAACCTTTGCGTTAATGCCAAAGAGGCTATTGATAAAAAAGGGAAAATAGTTTTGAGCGCTAAAAATGTTTCTGTTGATGATTCAAACATTACCAGTTTTCCTTTGTTGGACCGGGGGAAATATGTACAATTTTCTGTAAGCGATAATGGAACAGGTATCAGCGAAGAGCATCTTTCCAGAATATTTGATCCATACTTCTCTACAAAACAAAAAGAAACCGGTTCCGGCTTAGGCTTATATGTTACGTATGGAATTATAAAAGCGCATAAAGGACATGTTGATGTTACAAGCAAAAAAGATGTCGGAACAACTTTCGATGTATTCTTGCCCGTATTTGAACCTAAGAAGATTGAGAAAAATGAAGTTAAAAATAAAATTATAATGCTTGCTGATGATGAGGAAATGCTTAGTGAATTGCTTTCCGAGATGCTTGAATCTACCGGTTACTATGTTATTAAAGTAAAATCCGGAGAAGAAGTTTTAAAAGTACTAACTGAAGAATTGAAAGTTGATTTGTTGATTATAGATTATAATATGCCCGGTATGACCGGATTAGACTGCATTGCAGAATTAAGAAAACTGAATTTTAATCTTCCCGTAATTTTATCGTCCGGTAGTTTACAATTTGATGATAACGAATTGAAAAAGAATAAAGTTAACAGCAAATTATTAAAGCCTTATGAATTTGAAACGATGCTTGACACTATAAAAAAACTAATCTAACCCTTTATCTATTTCCCCGGGATCATCCTCAACTTTAATCATTTTTATATTGGAAGTATAATTGGAAAGCACAGGGTCCCTTATTAAAGTTAACTGGTTTAAAACATCATTTATTTCTTTAACGGCAATATCAATATATTTTACCCTTTTAAGAATTGCTTCTTTGGTTATCTCATCTTTGCCTAACTCCCGCTTTATAGCTGCGGAGGAAAGACTTAGCAAAGTTAACGGCTGTTTAATTTTATGATTGGCAGTTACAACAGTTGCTATAAAAGTATCCCGTTTACCCGATTCAAGAATAAGCTTATGAGCTTCGGATAACTTGAGAGCAGAATTAACTCTTGCTAAAAGTTCTATTCTATTAAAGGGTTTTTTGATATAATCAAATGCACCGGCTTCAAGTCCTTCTTTAGTGTCTTCCGCACCGGATTTAGCTGTAACAAGTATTATGGGAATATCTTTTGTTACCGGGTCATTAACAAGTATTTGACAAACTTCCAGGCCGGTTATGTCGGGCATCATTACATCCAGCAAAATAAGATCGGGCAAATCATTTTTAGCTTTATCTATACCGGAATAACCATCGTAGGCAGTTAAGACTTCATATCCTTCATGTTCCAATCTATCCTGAAGCATAAAAACATTTTCAGGAAGATCATCAATTACTAAAATTCTTTTCATCTTTTAACCGGTTTTTATCTTAGAAAATAATTGACCAATTTTACTTGAAATAATTGTAGAGTTTACCGGTTTAGCGATGTAATCATTAAATCCATGTTTCAGAATTATTTCTTTGTCGCCTGCCATTGCCTTTGCTGTAACTGCATAGATCGGAATATCTGCAAGCTGGTTGTTCGCCCTGATATTATTCAGTGTTTGAAAGCCATCCATTTCAGGCATCATTATATCAAGCAAAATAAGATCCGGACGAATTTGCTCCAGCAGTTTCAAACACTCAATTCCGCTTTTTGCCATATAAGTTTTACAGCCTGTGGCTTGTACAATTTCATTTAGCGTAAACAAAGTATCGGGATCATCATCAACAATTAATACCTGTCCAAAGTAATCACGGGTTGATTCTTCATCTAACAATATGCTGATAGAATTCGATCCGCCTTCTTTTTTAGAATTTCCGGGCACAACATCATTTACTTCCTGCATTTTTATCCGATCTCTTACAACTTTAAGAACATCCAGCGGATGACCATGAGATTTAACAGTAATGTCTTCCACTATTGTTGTAAGTGATTTCCGTTCATCTGCATTTAGATCTTTTGCAGTGCTAATTATAATTGGTATGTGTTTGGTTTTAATATTAGCTTTTAATTTATGTGATAAAGTTATACCGTCAATCTTTGGCATCATTAAATCGAGTATAATTAAATCAGGCTGCACTTCGGCAATTTTATTAAATGCAAATTCACTATCCTGTATGTACTCTATCGATACTTTATCGTTTTTAAATTCTTTTTTAAATTTTTCAAACTCAAGTTCATCGTCATCTACAATAACTATTTTTTGAATGGGTTTTTTTGCAAGCATTTCCAGCTTACTAAACGCAGAGAGAAGTTTATCCGCCGAAATAGGTTTAACAAAATATTCAAATGCACCCAAGCCATAACCAACGTTTTTATCTCCGATAATGGAAACCAGTATTACAGGGATATCTTTTGTTTCGGGATTTTCCTTTAACTCTTTTAATATACTCCATCCATCTCTGCCCGGAAGCATAACATCAAGCGTAATAGCAAAAGGCTGTCGTTCTAAAGCCATTTTAATTCCGGCATCACCATCTTCAGCAAAGATAACCTCGTATCCTTTAGAAATAAGATATTGACCAATGGTATATCTTATCTCGGAATCATCATCAATTACTAAAATTGGATTTTTTATATTTTTTCTCAGTACATCTACATTTACAACCTGAGTTTTTTCTTTTCTTTTTTCTTGAACGTATTTTATTGGAATAATAAACGAAAAATTAGAACCTTTTCCTTCAACACTATTCACCCATATTTTACCGCCAAGAAGATCAATCATTTTTTTACATATTGCCAACCCCAGACCCGTGCCGCTGTATTTCCTGGTAGTAGTACCGTCAAGCTGACGGAATTCTTCAAATATTACTTTTTGATTTTCAGATGATATTCCAATGCCTGTATCAATTACAGAAAACTTTAACATTTTATCGGAAGTAACCGAAATAACCAATTCCACTTTACCATTTTCCGTAAATTTTACAGCATTACCAAGCAAGTTGATTAAAACTTGTGTGATTCGTCCTCTATCGGTATTAACTATAATTCTCGTATTACATTTTCTCTGAATATTAAAACTTAATCCCTTATCTAAAGCCAACGGAGTGATGGTGCTCGAAACCTCTTCAACCATCTCTTCAAGAAGAACATCTTCATCTCTAATTTCCATTTTGCCGGCTTCAATCTTAGAAAGATCAAGAATATCATTAATTAGATTCATCAATCTTTTTCCGCTCTTTAGAACTACCTCTAACCGTTCCCTGTTCTTTCCGCTAAGCTCCGCTTTTTCAAGTATCAACTCCGTTAAACCAAGAATGGAATTCATAGGCGTGCGAAGCTCGTGCGACATACTTGCAAGAAACTCGGATTTTAATTTTGTGGATTCCTCAGCCTTTTCCTTTTGCAAAGCAAGTTCTTCGGCTTTTGCTTTTAATTGATTTGAAAGTTCTAAAAGAGTATCGTTTTGTTTTTTGATTTGCAGGTTTTGTCTTTGATACTCCTCATTCAATTTTTTCAGTTCACCGACAAAATTTTCTAATTGAACCACGGCTTTTGCGTTCGTTAAACCGATAGCCAATTGTTCTTGAATTTTAGTAAGATACTCGCGTGCTTCTTCAGTCGGTTTATCGAGAGAAGCCAATTCCATTATGGCGGTAACTTTACCATTATAAATAACAGGAATCAGCAGCAAGTGATTTATTTTTAATTCCACTGTTCCTGTCTGAACTGTTGGAAGAGATGAACCTGTGGAAATTTCTATTGATTCTTTTGTGGATATAATTTTTTTATAAAATTCATTTTGCTCAGAATCAACTTCCTTTTTATTTAATCCGTATGAACAAATTAAGCTGACTTCACCTTCATCAATTGAGTAAAGAGCGCCGATAACAAATCCGCAGGTATCAATTATTTTTTTAAGAGCGGCATTTGAAATCTCCGACAAAGAAGCATTTTGATTAATTAAAGTTATAAACTCAGAATATTCATTTTTTGCCCGCTGATTTTTTTCTAACTCATCGAGCATGACATTAAATGCCTGCCCAAGCTTTCCTATTTCATCATTACCTTTAACCGTAACCCTGGTGTTAAAATTTCCCGAGCTTGTTTGCGAAGTTGCATAACTAAGATCTGCAATCCTTTGCCTGAATTTTTGCGTAAAAAGATAGCTAAAAATTAATGCAAGAAGAATGCCCACAAATGCAATAAGCACTAATATATTTCTTAATGTTTCCCGTAAATTGGTTGCTTCGCTATGTGATTTGAAAATTAAGAAAGCAAGATTATTCCCAACCTCCGAAGACTTATCTAATCTATATGTTGTGGCAATAATATCGGAGGCATCAGTTTCCCATTGAAAAACGTCAAAGTCGCTTTTCCCCTTAAGAGAATTGAAGGCTTTGCTCAAAAGAAAAACATTTTGCGCATTATTTTCAGAGTTTGAAACTTCCGCTGTAAAATTATCCACGATAAGGGCAATGTCAGCCCCGATTTTTTGAGCAAAATCATTCAGGAATACACTATTAATGATTTTACCGAAGTAATAAACTTTACCTGTTTCCGATTTATATAAATTTATTACTGCATAGGGGTTATACTTAATAAACTCATCGATTGAAAAATTTTGCTTTGGAATAACAACAAAGTCTTTTAATGAGTAACGGATTATTTCTTTACTGTCGGTGGAAGAAGATTCTAAAAAGAAATCATTTGCAGATATGCCAATATAATTTTTTTCAAAAAGTAAATCGGGGTTATTGCTTTTTTTTGTCAAAAACTCTTCATCAATATCGTTAAGAAGTGAACGATAGGAAAACAAAAAATTTCTTGTTGAGCTTATAATGTTTTTAGACTGCAGGGATGAAAAAGAATTGTACATTATGGAGTAAAAGGCAATTGCTGCACTGCCCAGCACAATTGCTACGATGATAATATTAACTAGAATTATTCGGTGGATTATCTTCATTATTCATCATTCTCTTTGCAGAACTTTCCTAATTGTTATCAGAAGTTCGTCAAAATCGTAAGGTTTACTTATAAAATCCGTTGCGCCCATTTTTGCAGAATCAATTGCACTTTTAACATCTGCATAGGCAGTTAAAACTATTATTTTAGATTTGATTTGATTTTGCTCGATCGCCTTAAGTACGTCAAACCCATCCATGGTAGGCATTTTAAGATCGAGCAAAATTAAATCTACCTGATTGTTCTTTAAAAAATCAAGCGCTTCTGACCCGCTGTTTACATAATTAGAATTATACCCAACTTCTTCCAGTTCTTCTTTAAGGACTGTACACAAGTTAAGATCGTCATCAACAATTAAAATAGATTCCATATTATTATTGTGTTACTGTTTCGTTAGAGCTTTTTGCGTCTAATTGATGATATTTAATAGAACCTCTTTGCTTTTGAAGTTCATTACTTAATGGATTAGTAATCGGGTTAGCCAGACGCTCTTTAAGAGTCGGGACTAAATCAGATTTAAGCAAAATCACAAGTTCTTTCTTTGTCGTTACGGTTGCATCGGAACCGGTAATATACCTTATACCGAACACCCACCATGGTAAATCTTTTAGGAATGGAATTCCGTTTCTCGTTTGTGTTTCCTCATTTACAAACAACCCGCCAAGAATAGTTTCTTCACCGTTAAGCATAAGTACCTGGGTAGAGGCATTTGTTTTCTTAATTTCAGTTGTCAGGTCATTTAATAAAAATGAGCTTCTTTCAACTAGAATGTCTAACAAAACATAGTCAATACCGTTTTCGTTGTAAACATGCGGTGTTACTTCAATAATAGTACCTGTCGGAAAGAACTTTTCAACAGTGTTTCCTGCAAAATCTCTTGTACGTACAGAAAAGTCTGAACCGACCTGAATTCGTCCTTTTTGGTTATCCCTTACAGTTACATTTGGTGAAGCAATTATTTCACCCAAACCGTTATCTTCAAAAAATTTAAAAACAGCAGTAGCCTGCCCGTAAAAATTTCCAAGGTCAAAATCACCAGAAGCGCTTGTGTTCCATCCTGCCGGTTTATCTCTTGCCTCGGAAGTAGAGGTAGCTTCTGTTGATAACTCTGATCCTATATTCAAACCGTTTTGAGAAAGCAGCACTTTCCAGTCAAGACCGACTTTTTTGGTTCTTGAAATATCCACTTCAAAAAATACGGCAGAAATTTTCACTTCCCTTGCATCTACAGAAGCGTAAGTATCTGCGGGCTTCTTTTCTTCCACACCGGGTCGCTTTATTATTATAACATCTTCTTTTTCTTCAAAAGTTAACCCGTTATACTGAACTATCAGAAACATTGCTTTATCGTAAGGCATACTTTCTATTTCAATTCCAATGGGATTTGTAGAATTGTAAGTTGATACAATTTTTTTCCCTGTTGTGCTTTCACTTACCTTGCTTAAAAGCGCAATTGCTTCGTTAAATGGTAATGATTGTGAAAGTGTTACAAGTTCATCGGGATTATTGTAATCCTTAAACTGTCTTTCTAAGTATCTCTGCGGAAAGGCATTAGCGATAAACAGGAAAATCAAAAGCAGTGAGTATATTACTGATTTCATATTATTTCTCATTTTGTTTCTCTTTTAGTTTCTGTTCGATCTAACTCGAGATCTAACTTTTCTATTATACCGCCCTTATTAAGAATAAAACTTACGCGGCTGTTCTGATAATCTATTTTGGTTAAATAGCCAAGATAAACCTGCTCGCCTTCCCAGATAAGGTAGGTGTTGCCCTTGCTGTCGGCAATAAATGCTCCCTCGGGAATAAGAGCAAGAAGAGTAGCTCCCTGAACATCCAGCAATTCATCCGTATTCGGTGGAATTTCATTTCTTATTAAAGGATAGAATGCATCATAAACAGCAGGCGAGTTTAAATTGTTTTCAACAAAAGCTGCGGGGGCAAACCTGCTGTCTCTTGAAAAATAAACCTGCACAGTCATTGTAAAGTTTACAAGGTAAACGGGCATTTCATCTTTATTCGTCTGAACTAAATTACCAAGTGTAACATTTTTAATTTTTTTCAACTCCTTGCTTTGCTCAATAGCATAAATAAGATTATATACTTCATTAAAATATCCAAAGCCGGAAAGTTTATATTCATGATAGAAAAATTCCTTTTCGGGTTTTTGATCTAGGAATTCAACATTAACCTGTGTCTTATCTGAAAATCCATTGGTGATATTGTTTACAAAGTTGTAAAACTTAATGGATGATAAATTTTGAGGAATGTTAAACTCCCGGTTAGCAAGAATTGAATCTAATCGATTCGATTTTGCAAGCAACTCCTGGTATTGAGCTAATAGTTCCTGCGGATCCAGAGCTTTTGCCTGAAGCTCTTTCAACTTTGCTCTTTTTTCATCAAGTTTTTTACCTTGTGAAAAATATAAATATGATCCTCCTGCTACGAGGATAATTAAAAGTAAAGCCAGCAGAACTAAAGTGCTTCTTAGTTTTTTATTCATTTTTTATTCTGGTATGAAGTAATATCAAATGTTAAATTATATTTATAGGCATTCTTTTCACGCAATGCCTCATTCATCATACTATTAAGTCTGGCAGATTCAAGAGAATAAGCCAGGTCTGTTGGGGAATACTTTGACAATGAATAACCTTCAATAACAACCGAGTTGCTATTTTCTCTTGCAAGTTTTGAAATCCATAAATTTTGCTTGCCGCCGCAAAATCCGGCAACATCTTTTAATACATTTTTCCAGACAGCGGTTCCGACTGCGGCAGAATCCAGTATAGTCTGGGTCTGACCAAAACTGCTGATCTTTCCTTCAAGTTCGGATATCTTACTTAAAGTTTCCTGGTTTTGCCTGATAATCATGTTTTTCTCTTTTATACTGGTATCTAAGGCATTTAACTCCTTATTGTTTTGAAGCATTTTTAACGTTAATAAAAATGCCGCTATAAATAAAAGAGGAAGGACTGCAAAACTATGCCAGGAAAATTGAAAGAGCTTTTGTTCCTCAGCAATGTATTTGGGCAGAATATTTATTCCTTTATGCTCTTTTGCAAGTTCATCAAAGTATTCTGTTGCAGTTGCAATAGGAACGCTAAAGGAAGAAAACTTAGCCCGCGTCTCATCATTCAATTGAGATAAATCAAGATCGTCAAATTCCAATCTGCTTACATTTGCTTCTGGAAAAGTTCCGTAGAATGAAAGGATAAGGTTTTCGGAATCATCTTCACCGCAAACTATAATATTATCTAACGAAGTGATTCCGCCATTTTCCATTTCCAGTAAGATTTTGGAAAAGTAAACATCATAAGTGTGAAGATTTGTTGTCCCTATATCAAGAGTACTTCCGATATGCTTAAGTTTTCTGCCCTGCAGGAATATAAGCTTACTATACTCTTTACCTATATAAACAACAAGACTCTGGTCGTCAGGAAAGAACTTCTTGCGTTTGGCAACATAATAAGCAAGGGCAATATCGGAGCTTTTTATGGTGGGGACTCTGAAAAACTTTTTGCCATAAAATCCGGCAATGTTATCTACAAGATTTACACAGGCAACCGGTCCATCAATAAACGCGGATAGAAGAGAGCCGTCGGCTAATTCAATATAATCCATATTCTCTTTGTCAACGTTTACACTTTTGGACCGTCGAATGTCCGTTAAAATTTCCTCGACAAGTTTAGAGCCCTTAAGGTCTCTTCTCCCGTCGAAGGGATGATAATAAATTGCAGGTTCCGTCAAAGCAGGAACAAATTCCAAACTATTCAGATTTATTCCGCCAAGCGCCGAACCCAAAGCGCCAATGCCTGGAGCATCAACTTCACTGGTTAAAGAGGACTCGCTTGCTTCAACTCCTTCGAGTTGAAGTCCCTCTCCTTCCAGGTTGAAACCAGCTGTCGGCTGCAAATTGGATTTATTACCCACAATATCAACAGATGCTGTGTTTAAAACCCTTAATCTGCTTTCGCCCTTTTCCTGGGCTATAACAGCAAGTTTAGTGTCGTTCCCTTCACAGTAAATACAGGCGATTGTTTTCATATATTAAGCCGCCAGTATTTGCTGAATTCTTGTTTTGTTGTTTGCATATGTTATTGCCGTTTCTAGTGAAATTTTTTTTGCAAGATACAAACGTTTCAGGTCTTGTTCCATAGTTACCATTCCCTGGGCGCCTCCTTGATTAATCATCATATATATTTCGCTTGTGTTGTTATTCTTAATTGCCGCTTTAACACTCGGGGTAACTAACAATACTTCTTTAGCAAGAGCTCTTTTGCCGTCAAGGCTTGGAACAAGTTTTTGCGATACAACAGAAATAAGCACATCAGCCAGCCTGTTTCTTACTCTTTCCTGTTCAGAGGGATCACACTCTGCAATTATTCTATCTATTGATTCGACGGCTGACGACGTATGAAGAGTAGAAAATACTTTATGACCTGTATCTGTAATTTCAAGAGCAGCCATAATTGTATCGGGGTCTCTCATTTCACCAACCACTACAATATCAGGATCCTGTCTCAACGCCTGTACAATTCCGTCTTTAAATGAATTAACATCTCTGCCCACCTCGCGGTGTTTTATTAAAGACACATTTGAAGTGTGAACATATTCAATTGGCGCTGCAATAACAATAATATGGCAGGGGTCAACTTTGTTGTGATGGTCAACGATTGAGTCTAATGTTGTTGATTTACCGGAACCGGTAATACCCGTAATTAAAGATAATCCGAATTTTATGTAACCATGACTAAGAGCTCTAACAATGTTAGGATGAAAATCAAGAGAAGATAAAGGTCTTATTGTTTGACTAATTGCTCTCATATTCATAGTTAATGTATCAAGATCAAAATAAGCATCCGATCTAAACCTAACATTAATATTTCTTCTTTCATAGAAAAACGTATAGCTAAAATCTAAATTTCTTTTTTTTGCAAGATATTCTCTTTGATTTGAATTCAGTAAATTAATAATAATTAATGCCGACTCATCCGGAGTAAACTGAGAAATTTCTTTTACTCTTTCTTTTTTTCCGTAAATGCGCATCCAGACATAACCAACATTTCCATGTCCGCCAATTTCAATATCCGAAGCGTCCTTCTCGAGCATATTGACAAGAAGTTTATTATAAAATTTTCTTAGAGCAATCTTTTCATTTTCCTTTAGCTTATCTACATTCTCAAGAATGTAAAGAACTCTATCGGGTCCGAATAAAGATTCGGGAATAGTTTTGCAAAAAACTTCTAATATTTTTTTCTCTTCTGCAATGTTCACGTTGTTACCTTACATTATCTAATTTTGATATTACTTATATAAAACTATACCATTAAATAAGAAAAAGATTACAGTAAAAAACAATATTTTTAGGTCAATTTGTTATAAATAAAGTGTAAAAATTACACTTTGGTAATAAAATTTACGATTCACTTGTTTGAGAAAGCACTTCTTCAATTGATGTAAGCCCCATCTTAACTTTTTCAAAACCGGCTTCTCTCAAATTAAGGGTCCCGTCTTTGCGAGCCTGAATCCTCAGACTTTCCTCATCAACATCAATACCGGATTTAACAATCAACTGCCTGATTTCCTTTGTGAAATATAGCGCCTCGTGAATAGCTAATCTCCCCTTGTATCCCGTCCCGTTACATTCATTGCAGCCTGCCGCCTGGTAAATTGTATAATTTCTCCATTCGGCAATATTTAACCCCGCAGCGTTCATCAGAACTTCATCAAAGTTAGTAACCTTCTTTTTACACTTGGGACAAAGTCTTCTAACTAATCTTTGAGCAACAATTAAATTAATTGCATAAGCGATAAGGAACGGTTCTATACCCATTTTATATAATCTTGAAACTGCACTTGGGGCATCATTTGTGTGAAGAGTTGAAAATGTTAAATGCCCTGTGTTTGCTAATTTGATAGCTATTTCCGCAGTTTCTCTGTCTCTCATTTCGCCAACAAGAACAATGTCCGGATCGTGTCTTAGTATTGAACGGACTGCCTGTTCAAAATTCATTTTAAAACCAATCTTCAACTGCCTCGCCCCCTCAATAACATACTCAACAGGGTCTTCAACAGTAAGAACATTAACTTCAGGCGTAATAACCTGGTAAAGAGCGGCAACCAATGTTGTGCTTTTACCGCTTCCCGTTGGTCCGGTTAAGATTACCATACCCTGCGGTTCATTGATAGCTTTTTCGAAAGCTTTTCTTCCGATGCCTACCAATCCGAGTTTATCAAGATCCCTGATAACTTTTCTATCATCAAGAATTCTTATTACAACGCTTTCAAACTTGTTTTTCAGTTCCGTTCCTACCATAGGCAGGATAGAAACTCTGAATCTGATAATTACATTGTCTATCTCTCTCTGTATAAAACCATCCTGCGCCATCTCTCTTTCAAACCGATCCATGCCTTTAGCCCTATCCTTAACAACTGCCACAACAGCTTCGGGCAAAGTGCCTTCCTGAACATACCAGACCTGTAAGTTTCCATCTATTCTGAACATTATATAAGTTTTATTACCGGAACGGGGAATAAAATGAATATCGCTTGCGCCTTTCCTTACGCCTTCTAATAAAGCTCCTTCAACAAGATTTATCAAAGCGCTTTTATTTATTTCCGCATCAAGTTCCTGCTCATCAAGCGAAGATTCATCCCTGTCGTCAAGGTCTATATTGGAATCTTCCTGCATTGCTTTAAGAAA
This sequence comes from Ignavibacteriaceae bacterium, assembly GCA_049294175.1. Classification (GTDB taxonomy): domain Bacteria; phylum Bacteroidota; class Ignavibacteria; order Ignavibacteriales; family Ignavibacteriaceae; genus IGN3. The sequence continues at coordinate 48,662 of JBAQCL010000117.1, forward strand.
AGCATTTTCCGGCGGCAGAACAATATTAATAAGTTTATCGTAATCTTTTTTATTTATAAAGATCACTTCATACTTTTTGGCATTTAAGCCAAATGCAATCTTGGGAATATTTCTATCGGTAGGATCAATAGCGGCAATTATTAATTTTTCTTTGTTACGCTCATCAAACATAAACGGTATTATACAATGCTGAAGCATTTCCTGTTTAAGGTTTTCTCCGGCGCCGTTAATCATATTCCTTATTGATTCTAACCTGTTTTCAGGGATTTCCTCGGGGCGTGTTTCTAACTCGCGGAAGGCGTATAAAATTGCTACTTCACGAAAAATAATATCATGGTCAAACTTAAAATCCTGCACAAGTATCTGCGCAAGGTTTCTTTTTATTTTACTCCTGTCATTAGCTTTTGCATTAAGCGCTCTCTCAAGCATCTGTGCATCAATTATCCCCTTTTTAAAAAGAAGGTAACCGATTTTATCAGTCATCTCAAGATTAGTATCAATCATTCAATATCATTCAATTTGTTTATTGGAACTTAATAAAAAAAATATTCTGTTAAAATAAAAAGATTTTGTTCATAAAAACTTTTTTAAATCAAATTACGTTTCTCGAATATCAGAAGAAGAACTCACCCTAAATCCCTCTCTTAAAAAGAGAGGGATTTTTAAACTCTTACTCCCCTTCTCTTTGCAAGAGAAGGGGCAGGGGGATGAGTTAAAAAATTCTTTATGATAAAAATCTTAATACAATTATAATTCTATTATTGCAAACGCTGTATAAAACCTTAAAGGTTTTTTTAATTTCGGTTTATCAGCATTTATTACCTGCACAACTCATACGGCAAAACCTTTAAGGTTTGCCAATTTAAAATAAACCTATGCAACATCATCCTGAACCACAACCGTATTAGATGCTGCGCCCGGCGTTTTGGGTCTTACGGTTGCTGTTTCTGCAGATACTAAGGTTAATAATATCATCACTACCATAATAAACATTGCAATACCAACCTGTATAAGCTCAATTAAATTTCTTAATTTATAAACGGTTTCCGCTTCATAATAATTTGCTAATTGCAAAGCTGTATTTTTAATCGTCCCGGTTTCTTCGCCGGAGTGAAATCTTGATAGAGCAGTTTCCGTAAACACACCGCTTGCTTCAAATGCTTCTGTAATACCAATACCTTTTTTTATCATAAGCGGAATCGCAACATTTTTTATCCTGTCCTCAAAATACCTGTTACCGGCTGCCTCGGCTGCAATCCTGATTGGTTCTATACTTTCGGCGGAACCGCTGTAAAGTGTATAAAACACCCTGCAGAAAACTTCTATTAAAGTTTTGTGAACAAGGTTGCCCATAACAGGTAGTTTAAGAGTATATTGGTCAATTAGATATTTTCCCTTATCAGTTCTCCAAAACTGCCAGAGTGCAATTGGCGGAATTATACAAACTGCTGCAACAAGAATAGGGTTATCAACAAGAAAGTCACTCATCTTAAGAGTAAATGCCGTCATCGGCGGAAGTTCTACGCCAAAACGAACAAATAATTTTGCCGTCTCGGGAAAAATATAAGCGACATAAAATACTACTGCAAGCAAAAGAACAAATACAGTTACCATCGGAGTAATTAAAGCGCTGCGCATGTTTTTTCTAAATTCCTGGTTTCTCTCTAAAAACTTTGCAGTGGCAATATAAATTTCAGTCATATTACCGCTTTTGGAAGCCAAGCCAAGCATATAAGCCGTAAACTTTCCAAACACATCCTGGTATTTTAAAAAAGTAGCCTGGCTGTCGGAGCCTTTTTTTAGTTCATTATTAATTTCTTTTAAAGTGTTTCTAAGGGTAGCGTTCTGGGTATCATTTATTAGCAGAGTTAAAACCTCGCTGAAATTTAATTTCTGCTGCAAAAGCTCTGCGCTGATTTTTACAAAAGCAACAATATCGGCAACAGGCGGTTTGGATTGAAAATCGAGAAGTTTTTTATTGACAGAAAGAACTTTAAAACCAAGCCTTGTAATTGCCTCTTCAACTTCTTTTTTATTAAAAGCTTTCTGTTCACCTTTAATAGGTTTTTCATTTCCTTTTTGCGCTTTGTAAAGGAATGTAGATTTCTTTTCCACCGAAAGAATTTTAACCTGGTTTTTTTCAGCAAGTTTCTGAATTTTTTCTTTACCTTCGTGGGAGGTTATTGTGGCAAAAGTACCTGTTATTGTCTGCCCGTTAATTTTTTGTGCAGTGAATTTAAATTCTACCATTTCTTGCTCTTATTTGTTTATTTGAAATAATCCGGAACTACTCAAATATAGTTCCAAAATTTTTATTTGAATTTGGTCTGAATACTCAATTTTATTTTGACTTCTTTGGTAAAGACAAGCAGAAAGGTCTGTGTGATGTAAAAAATACTTACAGGATTTTTATGCTGTTTGGTTTGATTATCCGGGGATGAAAACACAAATATAGTTACCCCAAAGGGACCTGTTTATATTGTTTAAAAACCCCGGAGGTTTGGTAATCGGCGAAGTAAGGTAACTTTAAACTTTAAGCATACTGCAGTTTTCTGCCTTTAGGCTTTGGTATTTTTCTTCCAAGTTTTTTTGCGGTTTCTATCCATTCCTCTATTATTAACTGAACATTTTTTATTGCATCAGCGTGGGTTTCGCCGTCTGCAATACATCCAGGTAATTCCGGTACCTCGGCAATAAAACTTTTATCTTCATCGCTCCAATATATTATTATTTCATATTTATGCATCGGTTAAATATCCTTATTTAATTTATATCTTAAGATTATGTTTCTAACTTGCTTTACTTGATAAGGTTTTGCTTTCCCATCCTTAAGAGGCTGAATATTTATTATTTCTGGAATTCCGTTTTTTGAATACATGTGGCGATCTCCTTTTATTCTTTCATTAAAATCTAACGATAATATTAGCTTCCGCAGCTCTATATTAATCTAATATTTTTATCTGATGTTCCTATTAAAACTTTGCCAAGCACATTTTTCATATTATAAAAATAGTGATAGTTATTGAAAATGGAAATATTTATTAACTAACATTACGCAAGTGTGTTAAAAACCTCAGGGGTTTTATCAATTGAATAACCTTAAAATTGTTATTGAGTTAAAAATCAATAATATTCTTGCAAGAAGATTCATTGAAACCCCGGAGGTTTGGTAATCTTCGTGTGTTAAAAACCTCCGGGGTTTTATCAATTGAACAAACTTAAAATTGTTATTGAGTTAAAAATCAATAATATTCTCGCAAGAAGATTCATTGAAACCCCGGAGGTTTGGTAATCGGTATAACATGAGTTAATATTTTTTTAGAAAGGCTGAAATGGAATTAGCTGCGAAACAATTTTTTCATTATCAATTGTGCTGACTATGGTTTGTCGTTTTACTTTTGGCAGTGGATTTATACTCTACCATAATTTCCTTTTTAATTTAAAACAAGCTGATAAAATATATAAAATATTTTACCAGCTTAATAAAGTTTAAATTAAATAATTCTCAATTTTTTAATTAGAGTTCTTAACAATTACTGGATAGTAGTTGAGTATCCACCAGCTTTTGTAACCTTAACAGTAACTTTCCAGCTATAACCAAGAGGCTGAGATGGGTCACCTAAAATTGTGCAATCAGCAGTGCCACCTGGAGTTATTGTGTATTTTGCAGATGATGTACTATCAAGAGGAGAAATATCCTGATGAGGAGTACCAGTTTTTGCCCCAAACCCGACAAAGCTATTTCCACCACCGCCAAGTGCCGTTGGTTTCTTATAATATTGAAGAGCCATAGCTCCTAAATTTGTAGCTTCAGCTACAACAGTATCTTTTGCAGAACTCTCTGCACTTACGTTGAATAAGTTAATACCAACGACTACTGCGATACCAACTATGATAACGCCAAGAACGATTAAGAGAAGTTGTTGTTGACCCATTGTGAGTCTCCTTTGTTTGTTTTTATAGAAAGTTAATTAGTAATTATCAGAATAATTTTTGATTTCTCGCTTGAACTTAACATTTCGTGTGCCAATTGTTTTAGTCTAAATTTTTTCAATGCTTAAAGTAAAAAGGATAGATAATATTTCTAATTATTAAGTATTATGAAGGCAAGTAAATTGCTAAAATTCAAACTTTGTAATGAAAAGCTACCATTTTATACAAATGTAAAGTAATAATTTAATTTAACAGCAAAGTGGAAATTTTTACGGGTATATTTTACCGAAATGGTAAATTTCCCCGATTTTCAAACATTTAAGAAATTAATCTATAAGAAAATTTAAAGTGAACTTCTGACCAGAAAAATAAAATTCTGATTTTAATAAATTTGCAGTAAAAATTACAGGTAAGTTTTTCATTTTGAAAAAAATCATTAATTGAGACAAAACAAAATGATAGCAAAGGGATGAATCAATCATATATATTTAAAAAAAACAACATTTATTATATTTTTATTTACATAAATCTAAGTTTGATCGGTATTTAGGATTTTTAGGTTCTATTTGCAATGCTTCAAGAAAATATTTCTTGGCAGAGGTAATATCTTCAATTTTATAATACATAGCACCCAAATCATTTTTGTATCTAGAATTTTTAGGATCTATCCTTATCGCAAGACTCATTAAATTTATTGCATATTTTACATTAGCTATATCGAAATAGTAATAAGAAGCAGAGGCAAGGTATTTCGCTTCATTTTTATTTGATGCAATAGAAATTAATTCCGTAGTTGATTTTTCTGCATTTATTGTATCACCTATCTGCAGATATAACTTAATTAAATTTAACAATGCAGGGGATTTATCCGGTTCGATAACGATAACCTTTTGCAGGAGTTCTATAGCTGAATTAAAATCTTTTTCCTTAACATATGCGGAAGCTGTTTTATAATAATACTCTGGGATTTGGGGGTTTATCTTTATAGCCTTTTCACCAAATTGAACCGCTTTGTTAAAATCTTGTTTGTTGAAATAATAAGTTCCTAAACCAATCCAGTAAGTAGCTCTGTCAGGATATATTTCGGTGGCTCTTCCCCAAAAAGTTCCACCATTCTCGTAGTATTGATTTTCTATCACTGTTGTTGCCGATGCGTACAGCAGAATAATGATAGTTATTATTTTACCAAACAAAGATTTTATAATATCTTTATTAAATGTTTCCATAATTGATAAGAATATGATTAATATGCCTATAAATGGCAAATAGGCTCTACAATCAATATAATTAAAATCCAAATCCTCGGCTTTAATTCTTACAAATAATGTGGGGATGACGAACACTAAAAAAAACAAAACACCAAACAAAAATAATCTTTTGTTTATACGCTTATTGAATAGAAAGATTAATATTAAGGTCCCGACTAATAATAAACCCAAGACAATAAGTGTAAAATTCTCCATAGGTAAAGGATTAAATTCAAAAAAGTAAAATGTTTTAGCTAGATATTCAAAAGGAATATTTAAATTCTGTAAAAGTGCATTAAAACTTATCTCTTCACTAACTTTTACTGGGGAAAAGAGAACTCTTGAGGCTACATATATAAGAAATGGAATTAGATAGGAAATAATAATAAGAGCCAAATTTATTTTCTTTTTTTTATCAGTTCTAATCAAAATAACATAGGCTGCAGAAATGAAAGGAATAAGTATGCCAATTTCCTTGCTATACATAGCAAACAAATAAAATAACATTGTTAAAACAAGGGAAAATAATTTTTCTTCTTCCATGTATTTTATGAACCAAAGAAACGATAATAAAGAAAAAAAGGCAACAATTAGATCATTACGACCGACGATCCAGGATACAGCATTAACATTTAATGGATGAACACAAAATAACAATGTTAGTAGCAATGGAAAAATTTTTGAAGTGGTTAATTTTGAAAGCAGCATATAGAAAAGTAAACAAACACTTATATGTAATAACATGTTGGTAAGATGATACATAAAAGATGACTGACCAGCAATTGCCGTGTCTATTATAAAACTGATCATAACCATCGGTCTATAATAGTTATCAAATAGATAACCCCCGATGAAAGTCCCCGGTATTTTTAAGAGACTATTAATTTTATCATACTCTATAAATACTATTAGATTATCGTCTAAATATGCAAAATCAAACCATAGATTTTGTATATAAACAAGTAATATTAACCCGATTATTAAAAGTTGTGGTAAATAGTTAATTATTAGCAAATTGTTTTTACTCTGAATACTAAAACTTTTCATTTCCTACTTTTCGATATGGATTTTTAATTTTAATAAATGCTGTTAATTCAGCTTTAATTACAAAATATGGACCATAGAACTATTCATCTTATCACTAACAACCCCTTTAATTAATTATCATCATTTTTTTGGGGAGGGATAAACGATAATAAAAACTATTATAATTAGCATGTCAAGAAAAGCTATTCTACAATTATAATCAATAAAATTTATTAACAGTTGAATGACGCGAATTTTAATTTTAAAGAGATAGAAAAATTACCAGATAGATGAAATTATTTTGAACAAATACTATCTTGGCTTAAATTCAATTTTACTCATTTGCTCTAAGGTCTTATCAGAAATTTTGTATTCCGGAAAATTATTTAAAATTCTTTCATATAATTCCAATGCTTTCATAGGTTGATTATATTTTAATTCATATGATAATCTATTTTCCAAGGTCCAAGGAATGGATATACTAATTGCATTATCCTTATTATTAATAAATCTGATAAAAAAAGAAGAATTTTTTGTCGGATAATATTTCTTGTCACGGACAACTCTAAAAGTCAAAAGATCTGGGATCAGATATTCGTCTTCCTTAAGTTTATACTTTTCTTCAAGAACATATTCCAACACAAAATCAGAGGATATATAGTATGGTCTGGATTTTAAAGCATCATTAAGATCATTATAGTTTTTCTTTAAATCTCTATTATACCAAGCAAAGGTGCTTAATCCTTTATGTATAAGACAAACATCTTTACGCACACCCAGAACATTTTGAAGATAAAGCGATGGAGATTCCAAGAAACTCCAGTCATCATTAATTATTATTGCTTCATATTCAACACTATTAAGAACAGCATTTGGATAATCATAATAAATATATGTATGGGATCGATCGATACCATTATAATTTGAGATTATTTGAAAAACAATAAAAAATATAAGGATTATCGTAAAGAATGAGTATGCTAATTTTTGGTGGTCCAAAATTGAAAAAAACACTTTAACAAACATGGCTGAGAATAAAGCAAGGAATAGAAAAACAACAAGAAAGTACTCTTGAATATCGAATATATTATAATTAAAGGCAAAGAAAAGGGATATGGAGATAATTGCAACTGAATAATAAAAAAATTTTCTAAAGAAAAACCCAGATAAAATTAACCCAAAGAAGGATAACAATATGGAGAATGAGAATTCTCCATATTTTATATGGTTCCCAGTTAAGTTTATTGCTAACATATTTAAAAACGTTTTACCTTGATTCTTAACAACGTCTACCCCCTGAAACATATAATGTTCATAATATTTAGCGGTTACATGATTATATAATGAGGTAAGTGTAGTGGGCTCACCAAAAGAGATTACGGGAAACATCTGCGCTCTTAACATCATTAACAAGTAAAATATTAAAGGAATGCAGAAGATTGGCAGAATCAAAAAGAAAATAGTGATTACACTAATTTTTGAAAATTTTTCTCGGATAAAATATAATATAATAGTGCCAGGAATTAAATAAATCGTCATCATATGATTTGAAAATCCCAACCCTAAAAGAATTGCAACTGGCATCCAAATTCTAAAAGTTCTTTTAATAGATTTTTTATTTAAAAATGAGATGGTATTAAAAGTTTTAAGAGTATAGTAAATTACTCCAGAAGTTATGAGAATTTGTAAAGCATATACCTCCACTTTAGAACTTTGCATCCAAAAAGTAATACTAAAGGCAAGTGTTAGCCCAGCAAATGAAGTGGCAATAATATCATTTAAAACATTTTTTTTCAGTATGGGTAAAGAAATTCTCCCAAATGTATTAGTAAATGATATGTTGTTCAAAAGTAAATATGATGTTTTAATTACGATAACTACTGTTATAGACATCCAGATTGCACATAAAAGGTTTAACAGATAGATCGTTTCAATGAAGAAAAAAATTTGGGAAGCTAAATAGCCAATTAATGTAAATAGTGGGTATCCCGTTGGGTGGGCAATACCTAAACTTGCTTGGACAGCCGCCAATTCACCTGAGTCACCCTCTGATATAGTTGGGGACATAGTACTTAGATAAACAAAAAATACAAAAATACCTGTAAGTTCGGGGTAGTATTTTAATAAAAAGTTTTTCATAAAATTGAAATTTGTTTATTGAATATTAAAACTAGAAAGTAGAAAGCATCTGACAATAAAGTATACGATTGATTTTGAAATCTAAAAAATAAATCTAAGTTAAAACTAAATAATTATCCAAATTATTTCTTCATCTAACCTTTATTTGCAACTCCCTCAACTGTTCTTCAGCAACAGTGGATGGCGAATCATCCATCAATGAAACTGCACTCACATAGTGATGGCTTTGCCATTGCTGTTTTAGGGGAAATGCAATTATTTCCCGGGTTGATTGGTCCGTCTGCAAAAAGTTATGCAAGGCTTTTGAAAATTAAGTGTTTAAAAAATATTTATTTGCGGCAGAATGATAGAATTCCGGGTATTATATAGTAGTAATTATTAAAGAGTTTAACCTTGCTCATTCCCTATTTAATGTCGTTATAAATATAGTCTAATTTCACTTAAAATTCGTTTCAGATACGTTTCACATTCGTTTCAGATACGTCTCACATCCGTTTCATATACGTTATTCTTTCGGTAGAGCTTCTTTCAACCCGGCTTTTAAAGTCTGTATAAACAGGTTATACTCCTTGCCGGATTTAACTAATAATTATTGCCCGTCAAAAATATTTTAGCCTGGCAGTTTTTGTCGGGAAGAAATAAGAAAGGTTTTCCTTAAAGCGATCTGACTTTTATATGCAGCTCTTTTAACTGTTCTTCTGCAACAGTGGATGGTGAATCATCCATCAATGAAACTGCACAAGTTACTTGTGAGATAATAAGAGTGAGCTTTGAAGATTGAATCTACCTGGAATAAGCATTCTGATTGTGCACTCACAACGGCGGCAAGTGGACGGATTATGCAGATACAAGAGTATTGACATTAACATTATAGTATCATATCTTAGTATCACAATGAATTCAAAAAACAAGAAAACTCTTACGGCAATATTACAAGAACCCGTACGTTCTGATATTAACTGGAGTGACATAGAGAGCCTTTTTCTTTCTCTTGGTGCAGATGTATCAGCAGGAAGTGGATCAAGAGTAAGAGCAGCATTAAATGGAATTCGTGCCGTTTTTCATCGACCGCATCCCAGGAAAGTAACAAATAAGGGCGCTTTAAAGTCAGTAAAACGATTTTTATTAACAGCAGGAGTAAAACAATGACTTATAAAGGATATTCCGCTTATGTGGAATTTGATGACGAAGCAGAAATCTTTCACGGAGAAGTGCTTGATACAAA
>JBAQCL010000118.1:0-51594 GCA_049294175.1 Ignavibacteriaceae bacterium
AAAACGACTCCGGGGCAGTAATTCAACACTGGTACAATTCGGGTGAAATAGGCAACTGCATTGGTTTTGCAATAGCTTCAACCCAGCATAGTTATATTGGTCCGATTTGCGGTGATGCAAAAAGAATAAACATCGATGAAGCTTATGCAAAGAAATACTGGATGAGTTGGGGATTTTATGACAAGTATGATTTTAATAATGTGGCATCACCTAATGATATTTTGATCTGGGACACGGAACCGCAAAATGTTGATCATGCTTTACTACATGCAGCCGTAGTTACATCTGTTGGTTATAATTCAATAGCTATAAAATACATTTATGAAGGACAATTGGATACCTTAATACATACTTTTACTCTTAACTCTGACAATAATTATGAAGAACCAGGTGGTTATGGTCGCCCAAATTATATTGTTAGATGGACAGGACAAAAAACTTACGGATATGCAATTACCGTTAAAACATCTTTTAATAGTGGTAGTGTTAAGGTAGACGGATTAACTAAAAACATATATTCAAGTTCCGGAACTCTGGTTCCCAATTTAAGCAGAGGCTCACACAGTTTATATGCAGATGAGACACAATATAATGGAAATGAACCAGTTGGGTATCAAAAATGGGTTGATAAAAGTGACCGTACTATAGAATCCTATCCAACTCAGACAGCAACAATAAATTTAAATTATAATAATGGGTTTGGTGAGCGGTACACAGCAACATATGGTCCCATATATCAGGTTTCATTTCAGAACCAATTTGTTAATGTTGGTAACGGAGGCAGTATTAAGGTAAACGATACATTATATAACTCTCCAACCAGCACTTTTAATGTGACACAAGGAAATACAATTACTGCCACTGCACAAGACCAAACAATAAACGGTATTAAATATGGATTTGACCACTGGAGCATTGAAGGCGGTACTGCCAGCTATTATACGTTTCATCCTGATCAAAATAGAACTTATACGGCATATTTTATAGGTAAACCAAGTAACGAAGGTAGAAATCTCAGCGCTAATTCAGTCATAAATCAACCGGTGATATTATCTTGGAACGACAATATTAATAGTAATGTCACATACTATCAGATCTGGCGGTATTCTAAAAACCCATCCGGTACTGGTACATATGAGCAAATTGCTACTGTAAATCGTGGCATACAAACATATACCGATTACGATTTTAAACTAACGAGCGGTTATACAGATTATTTATTAAAATATGATGCAAGAGGATACTACTCAATTGAAAATACATTTGCTGATCCTGATTACTCAATCGCAAGGTTTGGTACAACCTTAGAGAAATCAAATGCCAATAATGATACATTATCAACTAAAACTTCCAATTATGAAATATACTGCTACCCAAATCCATTTAATCCAACAACAACAATCACTTATAGTATTAAAGAACCTGGATTAGTTACTATCAAAGTATTTGATTTAACAGGGCAGGAAGTAGCCAATCTTGTTAATGAAGAAAAAGAAGCGGGAAGTTATTTTATAAAATTTGATGCATCAGAATTACCTTCAGGAATTTATATTTATAAAATAGATGCTGGTAACTTTACTCAAAGCCAAAAGATGTTACTAATAAAGTAAGAATTTTTATTCCTTCCTTTGAGGGTATAATTTTATTTTTTAGTGATTTATAACAATTGCTTACTCAATTATTTTTTTTAAGTTTTACTTTCAAAAAATAATGGTTTTATGAACTTAATAATCGTTGCAATAAGCATCTTTATTTTTAACATTCCTTTTGGATACTGGCGTGCGAATGTTAAAAAATTTTCGCTCCAGTGGGTTCTTTCGATTCACGTTCCTGTTCCGTTTATAATTTTATTAAGAATCTACTCCAACATAGGTTTTGCTCTTTACACGTATCCTATTTTAGTCGGCGCTTTTTTTCTTGGACAGTTAACAGGAAAATTTCTTTTTACAAAAAGAAAAACTCTTGGTCAATCTCCTCTTACTTCGTGCCTGCTTATGGATTTAGTCCGCAGCGAATAAGTGGTTTTGCTTAGTTAATAAATACACAAATAAAAAAGAGAAAATAAAAATGCAAAAATTCATTTCAAACTTGCTTTATATTCTGATTATATTTTTTCTTGTTTTTCATTCACCAGCACATGCAATAAAACCTAACAAAGGAAATAAAATGAGTAACAATATCAGTCAAATTACGGTTAAAGACATCGATGGTAAGCAGGTTAGCTTATCTGATTACAAAGGTAAAGTTTTACTAATTGTAAACGTTGCAAGTTATTGCGGCTACACAAAACAATACAGCGGATTGGAAGATATCTATAAAAAATATAAAGACAAGGGATTTGAAATACTTGCCTTTCCGTGCAACCAGTTTGGAGAACAGGAACCCGGAACAAATGAAGAAATAAAAAATTTCTGTTCATCTAAATTTGATGTAACATTCAAATTATTTGATAAGATTGATGTAAACGGTAAAGATAAATCTCCGCTTTACGCTCTCCTCACCGATAATGATGTTACAGGCAAAGGCGATATTAAATGGAATTTTGAAAAATTTCTGATTGATAAAAACGGAAACGTTGTTGAAAGGTTTGTAAGCGCTGTTGAACCAACAAGCGAAAAATTAATATCAGCTTTGGAAAAAGAGTTAAGTAAATAAAATAAATTGTCAACAAAATTAAGGTTAATATGTCATCCTTCGATAAGTTCAGGATGGCATATTAATAGTTCTATTCCATCACCAGAAAATTGCATACAAAACAAGAGTAATAAAAATTACTGCCGCACCTAACCAGATTAACTGTGGTGTTGGAGTTAAATCAATATCGGTTCTCTTTGGCAATACAACCGGTTCTTTAAGCGGTTTTAGAATTGTAATTATTGTCATCAATAAAAGTATAATTACAAACGTTATTGCCATTCTGTTTAAGAATGCAATCTCACCAAACTGCCATTGCAAAAATCCATAAATCGGAACACAAGCCAGCAAAGCTACAACTCCTGCTGCCGGCGGAGCTTTTTTAACTAAAATTCCAAAAACAAATGCGGCTAAAATTCCGGGTGAAATGTATCCCTGGAATTCCTGTATATATGTAAATATTCCCATAAACCTTGGATCACCGAGATAAGGAGCGATAAGACAGCCAAGTAAAACAAAAAGCAAAGTCATCATTCTTCCTACAAACACCAGATTTTTTTGTGTAGCGTCTTTTTTTACATAAACTTTATAAAGATCCAAAGTAAAAATTGTTGAAGCAGAATTTAACATTGATGCAAGAGAACTGATTACAGCGCCTGCAATAGCTGCGAGCATAAATCCTCTTAACCCTGCGGGAATTAAATTTTTAATAAGAAGAGGATAAGCAGCATCTGTATTATTCATTGATCCGCCGTATAATTGAGCAGCCATAATTCCGGGGAATACAATTACAAATGGAATTATAATTTTTATTGCGGCGGCAAAGATTACACCTTTCTGTCCCTCGCGTAAACTTTTTGCAGCAAGAGTTCTTTGCGTTATGTATTGATTTAATCCCCAGTAATAAATATTTGGAATCCATAATCCGATAACTAAAGCCGTCCACGGAAGCACCGGATGATCTGCAGGTAAAATCATATGAAGCTTATCTGCATTATGAGTAAAAAAACTATCAACTCCGCCAACTGCCGATAAACCGAAAAACAAAACAACTGCTCCACCAAGAATTAATGCAGTACCCTGAAAAACATCTGCCCATGCAACAGCTTTTAATCCGCCCCAGGTTGTATAAAGTGCGGCAATAATTCCAATTCCCCAAACGGCTAATTTAATATCAACATCAAAAATTGTATAAATTGTAATTGCACCGGAATAAATAACAGCCGAGATAGTAACGCCCACATAAATTAACATTGTGTAAAATGCCATAAGTGAACGTGCAGTTGAGTTATACCTGTATTGAAGAAATTCCGGGATTGTATAAATACCACTGCTTAAAAATCTTGGGAGGAAAAAGAATGCGACAAAGACAAGAGTAATAGCAGCCATCCATTCATAACTTGCAATTGCTAATCCCACATTACCTGCACTTTGACCGGACATCCCGATAAATTGTTCGGAAGAAATATTTGCAGCGATCAATGAAATACCAATGATAGGCCAGATTAAGCTGCGGCTTGCAAGAAAGAAATCCTCGCCTGTTTCTTCTTTACGGCTTTTAAACATACTTGTACCAACAACCACAAGGAAAAACAACGCGAACACACTAATATCCAGAAGGTTTAATTCCATAAAATTTTTCCTTACAAATATTAAAAAACTTTACTTCAATCCCATTTGTTCTTTAACCCACAGTTTAGCGTTAATAATTTTTTTATGCTCAATATTTAGAGTTCCCGCAATACGTTTAATTAATTGATCTTCATAAGCATCCAGCTTTTTATCCTGGTAAATCAGTATCCAAAGATTTTCAATAAGTTCAATTTTTTGTTCTTGCGAAAATGTTGAGTTAATTATCTCCGAAAATTCATAAAGGCTTATGCTTTCTTTAATTCTCTTTTCTGCTAATTCCATCAATTCATCGGCACACTCCTGCTCCAGGTTAAATATTTTTCTCATTTCTTCAACAATAAAATTTCTTTCATCTTCAGAAAATTCTCCGTCAGCTTTTGCCATTTCAATAAACAAAGCACAAGCGGCTATTTGTATTTTTTTGTTTCCGTCTTTTTGCGTATTTGATAATGTAGATGTTTCGGTTTGATTATCAGGTGTAAATATTTTTTTTAAGTATTCGAACATTAGTACCTCTTAATAAAAAATTTGATTAGTGTTATTTTAATTTTAATTCCATCTTAAATAGAGATCTTTTATAGTTCCCATGTGTATTTGCTTCCAGAATTTCAAACCCAAGTTTCTTGTATAAATTGATAGCTGAGGTTAAAACCGGACTTGTATCCAGAACTACTTTCTCAGCTCCTTTTTCATACGCATATCCTATCGCTGTAAGCGCTAATTTTTTTCCTAATTGTTTTCCCTGATGCTTTTCTGCAACAGCCATTTTTGATAGTTCAAATATTCCTTTGCTTATTTTTTTAATTGCACAGGTTCCCGCAATTTCATTTCCATCTAAGGCAAAAAATATTTCGCCGTTATTTTTAATGTAATAATTTTTCGGATCATCCAGTGCTTTTTTATCTTCATCTTCAACTTCAAAATATTTGTTTAACCATTCAAGGTTCAGTTCCTTAAATTTATTTTGATATTCACGGTGATACCGAACAATTTTTATATTTTTTATCTGCTCATCCTTTACTTTTTCACCAACACGTTCAGCTATACTTTTTAATTTAATTTTTTCTTCTATCAAACTTAATGTAAGAAGAAATTTAGGATCAACTTCATTAATAATTTCTTTATAGGATAAATCAATTTTTTCAGCAATTGATAAAAGTGATATATACAATTTTCTTCCTCTGTCTGTTATCTTAACAATTGTTATACGTTTATCATCCGGTGAGTCAAATTTTTCAACCAGTTGTTTTTTTATAAGTTTATTAACAATCTGTACAGCGGCAGGATGAGTAACTTTTAACTGTGCTGCTATTGTTTTAATTGAAAGAGAATTCTTCTGAAAAAGCAGTGAAAGTATGTTATAAGAACTTTGTTCAAAATCATTAGAAATATTCTGATAGATTTTTTTTGATTCCGAAAAAAGGATGTTGGATAATCTTTTTAACTTGCTTGCAAGTTCAAAATGGTTTTCATCCATAATATCATTTGTATTATTAGTTATCATTTACGTAAGCACTTACTTAATAATATAAAAAATATTCATTATTTATCAAAAATCGAACTACACTTTATCTAATTCATTTAGAAGATCGGGTAAATCCAGAGGTTTTGTTTCCATAATTATATTTCCATCCTCATCTTTTGGCCATTGCTCAACTAATCTATCAGCATATAATTCAATACCATTTCCATCGGGATCCTTAACATAAATGGATTCAGATACTCCATGATCAGATGCGCCCTCAATCGGATAATTAGCTTCCCATACTTTTTTAAAAGCTTTTGCCAGGTCTATCCTCGAAGGATAAAGAATGCCAAAATGATATAAACCTGTATGCCCCTGTGGTGGCGGAGTTGCCTGTTCTCCAGCCCAGGTATTTAATCCGATGTGGTGATGATAAGTTCCGGAAGATAAAAACACAGCATTTTTATTAAAACGAGCGGTAACCTGAAATCCTAAAATATCTCTGTAAAATGCTACAGCTTTATCCAGATTTGAAACTGTTAAGTGTATATGCCCTATTCTTGTTCTGTGACTAAGTTCGTAATCCATTATTTCTCGATATTTTCTGTATGATTAATTTTTACTGGTTTTACTTTCCATATTTTTTTAGTGTATTCGCTAACTGATCTGTCACTTGAAAACTTTCCAACTCGTGCTACATTATAAATAGATTTTTTCGTCCATTCTTTCTGATTCAAATAAAGTTTGGCAACTTTATCCTGAGCATCAATGTACGCCTGATAATCGGCAAATAAACAATAGTAATCAACATTCATTAATCCCTTAATCATGTCATCAAATATTCCTGGTTCATGGGGATTAAAAAAGTTTGCAGCAATCATATCAACAACTTTTTTAAGAGATTTATTTTTATCATAATAATCTTTGGGTTTATAATTACTTGCTTTAAGTTTAACTACTTCATCAGCCAATAATCCAAAGATAAAAATATTTTCGTCGCCAACTTCTTCCCTTATCTCAACATTGGCTCCATCCATTGTTCCGATAGTTAAAGCACCGTTAAGTGCAAACTTCATATTTCCTGTACCTGAAGCTTCCAATCCGGCTACGGAAATTTGCTCGGAAAGATCAGAAGCAGGAATAATTTTTTCGGCAAGTGTAACGGAATAATTTTTAATGAATACAACTTTTAATTTATCTCCTACATCAGGATCGTTATTTACTACATCTGCAACAGAATTTATAAGCTTTATTACCATCTTTGCTGAATAATATGCAGGGGCAGCTTTTCCACCAAAAATAACCGTGCGAGGAACCATTTTTATTTTTGGATTGCTTTTAATCCTATTATAAAGAGTGATAATATGAAATACATTTAGTAGCTGACGTTTGTATTCATGAAATCTTTTTATCTGAACATCAAAAATAGAGTCAGTATTAATTTTAATACCGTTTTCCGCTTCGATATAATCAACAAGCAGCTTTTTATTAAGCCATTTTACATTCTGCCAGCTTTCAATAAACTGTTTATCTTCAATAAATTTCTCAATCCCTCTAAGTTTTGAAAGATCTTTTATCCATTCATTACCTATTTTTTCTGTTACAAGTGCCGATAATGCCGGATTTGCAGATTTCAACCACCTTCTTGGTGTGATGCCGTTAGTTATATTAACAAACTTTTTGGGATACATATTATAGAAATCAGGGAATATTCTTGTCTTCAATATTTCCGTATGCAGAGCAGCAACGCCATTTATAGCAAAACTTCCAACAATAGCCAGGTTAGCCATTCGAACTCTTTTCTCATTACCTCCGGAAATAATTGATAGCTTAGCAAGAACATCTGGATCGGTTGAATATGTTTTTTTAACTTCTTCCAAAAACCGTCTGTTTATCTCATAAATAATTTGTAAATGACGCGGTAACAGCTCGGCAAAAATTGGTTCAGACCATTCTTCAAGCGCTTCGGGAACAACAGTGTGATTTGTGTAAGCAAAAGTTTTACTTGTAATCTTCCAAGCATTTTCCCATGAATATTTTTCATCATCAATTAATATTCTCATTAACTCCGGAATCGAAATTACCGGATGAGTATCATTTAACTGGATGCAAGTTTTATCCGCGAACTGATCAAAATTGTCGTTATCAATTTTATATTTTCTGATTATATCCTGAAGTGTTGCCGAAACAAAAAAGTATTGTTGTTTTAGTCTTAAAAATTTTCCTTCAACATAAGTATCGTTAGGATATAAAACTTTTGAGATTGTTTCACTGTCATTTTTTTTAGAAACAGCTTCAACATAATTACCACGATTAAAATCAGAAAATTCAAAATCGCTGCAAGCTTTTGCCTGCCATAATCTTAAATTGTTAACGGTGTTATTACCATAACCGGGAACCGGAACATCATAAGCAACTGCTAATACATCTTGCGTATCAACCCATTCAAATGAAAATGTTCCATCTGGATTTTGTTTTGTTTGGGTCTTACCATAAAATTTTACACGGTAAACCAACCTTCTTCTTAAAATATCCCACGGATTACCCTGGCTCAACCAATTATCTGCATATTCAACTTGGTAGCCATCTTCAATTTCCTGTTTAAATATCCCATATTCATATCTTATTCCATAACCAAAAGCAGGCAATTCAAGTGTTGCCATTGAATCTAAATAACAAGCAGCAAGCCTGCCGAGACCGCCGTTACCCAAGCCCATATCATGTTCAAATTCTAAAATGTCTTCTAAACTGTAACCATCTTTTTTTAAGATGTCAAAGCATTCCTGGTAAAAATCTAAATTGATTAAAGCATTACCAAGAAGCCTTCCCATTAAATACTCAAGAGATAAATAATAAACTCGTTTAACTCCCTTATCCTGGTAAACTCTTTGTGTGCGTATCCATCTTCTAACCAATCTATCTCTGATAGCAAGTGATAGTGCATAATATGCATCATCTCCTGTAACAGTATAACGATCTTTTACTAAAGTAAATTCAAGATGCTCCGCAAATTGATTTGATATTGAAAAACTTTTCGGATCTTCTTTATCTGTAAAAAATATCGGTTCTTTACTTTTTTTAGCCATGTACTCTATAAACTCCTGTATATATGAAACTCAAAATAACGTGAACAAATTTAACTCAGCAAGTATTTTAATACAAAGGAAATATTGCTGGTTTTAAATAGATGTGAGGTATGAAAACATCCTTAAATGTTTTGCCTCAAATATTCTTTATTAAAAAATGAACCGGAGTTTTATTTAAGCAGCAACATCTTTTTAATTGAAGTATAACTACCAGCTTGTAGTTTGTAAAAATAAACTCCACTCGGAAGATTCGCGGCATTCCAGGTTAGTTTATAAATACCTGCCGGTTTCTCTTGATTAACTAAAGTTTCAATTTCTCTGCCAAGTAAATCATAAATGATTAGTTTAACAAATTGGTTATCGCCAATTGTATATTGAATATATGTTGCCGGATTAAATGGGTTGGGATAATTTTGCTCAAGTGAGAATGAGAGAGCCGTAATAATTTTATCATCTACATTAACTGCATTATCGACTCCAAATCCTGATATTTCAATTTGTTTTGTTCCTGCATTAGAATAAACAGTAAGAACAGAACTATAATTTTTAATACTATCTGGAATAAATTGAAGTGAAATATTTTTTGAAGAATATGGTTCAATAAACGTATTATTAAAATTTACGTTAAATCTCGCATCGGAAATTATAATTGAATCAACAACTAATTTCCCGCTTCCACTGTTAGCAATATAGATTGATTGTGATGCTAAGTTATTAATTAGAGTTGATTCAAAATTTATTGTTAAAGGAAGAACATTTAGCTCCGGAGTTGTCGGACGTACGTTGTTAGTTATAAAACTGTAAATTCTATCCACAAATTCAGGATGATCAATAAATGGATTTCTTTTTTTCTGTAATGCGGCAATTGCATTATTCCTTGCTGATTCAACAGCTCCAACTGTATCTAATTTATTCCATTCTCTAAAAACATTTTCCTGGGTTTGTGTAAGAAAGCCGCCGTAGTTATCAGGATAACGGGTTATAAAATAAAACATTGACCGACTTACATTGCCTTTATGAACATCTCTTGGCTCAAAAACAATTTGTCCCTGAGCATTAGTTCCAAGTTTACTCCCGGCTGAGTCCCATGTAATATTTGATACAACTTTGCCAAAAGGATAATTTGATCGAACACCATTTGCAGGATTATCCGTAGGATATAAATGATAAAGATCCGATTTCATCGGTTCAGCTTCACTAAAATTTGACTGAGGCCAGGTATGTTCAGTATTAAAATTATAGTTGGTTTGTGCATCGGCTCTATCAACATATCCAACAGCAAGTCTGCCGATATAAACACATTCCAGGGTATTTTGAGTTGCTCCCTGACCGTTCACTTTTTTATTGTCAATTTCCATAAACATATAATCACGAGCTAAATTGTAACCCAAAGATGTATGTCCGCTTACAAGTTGAGTTAAAGTAGTTTTTAATTGAGAATCAAAAAGATTAAAAGTGGTTGCATCGTAACTATCTCCAAATTTACCTGAGCCAGTAATATTTGTAACTAAACCAATTGTACTATCGTCACCTGTTATAAAAATCAAATCGTCATCAGTTATATTTTGATCCGGACTATATTTAATCCAGACAATATTACTATCATTTGCAGAAATTTCTAAAACTGAATCTGAAATCACATGAACAGCTTTTAAATTTTTAATTTGTATATCTAGATTATGGTTATAATGATTTACTACATAAAATGACAGACTGTCTGTAGCCCCGGTTAAAGTTTGAGGGAAAAAAAGTGAATCCGGGTTTACAGATATTTGTGCAAATATATTTAAGGAATATATTAGCGTTAATACAAATAGAATGCGTTTCATAAAATTACAATAAATAATTTTTAATAAGTGGCAGCAAAATTAACCAAGCTTTACCTGTTTACCAATTTATCAGGGTGGAATTATTGGATGAAATTCCTAATTGATAAGGCAACCAAATTTAGATATGAGACATTATTGACTAAATTTTCCCAAGCAAATATGCTTTCCTTTTTTTCTCAGGAAATTTTTCAATTGCATAACGCAGCATAGTCCGGGGCATTATTTTGTAATACTTCATCAAAAATTCCTCCTCCACTTTTATATCACGATTTCCGGTTTCTCTAAGCATCCAGCCAGCTGCTTTATGAATTAAATCGTGTGTATCAGTTAAAAGAATTTCTGCAATTTTCAGTGTATCTTCAAAAAATCCATTACGTATAAAAGTTAGTGAAGAAAGGATTGAGATTCTTTTTTTCCACAAATTTTTCGAATGAGCAAACTTGTACAACAATGTTTTGTCTTTATCAAAAAGAAACGAACCAATTATATTGGGGGCAGATAGATCAACAAGCTCCCAATTGTTAATTCCCTTTCGGTTCTTTAGATAAAAATTAAAAATAATCTTCTGCCGCTTATCATCTGCAAACTTAAATTGATGTACAAGTATTAGTGCTGCAATTAATCTTTCTTCGTGAATGGCAGATCGGAGCAAATTTTTTATATCGCTTAAAGATAAATCACAAAATGTTTTTGCAATTTTTCTTTGCACAGGAACTTTGATTCCATAAAAAACATCTTCCTCTCCATACTCACCCTTCCCGGTTTTAAAAAACCTTTGTAGGATTATTGCTTGAGAAGGATTTTTTTCTTTTAAGATTTCTTTTCTTATAGCAATCAGGCTCATCGATAAATTTCTTCCCTTAGCTGTAATTAGAAATTGAAATCACTTGGTTATTTTTTTTATCCAGTCTAACATTGTTTCTAATGCCAGTGGAGAAATAGTTTCCTCAATAGTTCCATATTCTGAAACAGCGCCTGTAGCCGAAGTTTGAAACAGGTGATTTAATCCCGGCAGCATTTTAGTTTCAAAATTTTTATTGCCGCCTCTTTTTAATGCACTTTCTATTGCTGATAAATTTTGTTTTGGTGGAACTTGCAAATCATTTTCGCCATCAATTGCCAAGACCGGACATTTAACTTTTTCGAGCGTTGGCTGCGGGTTATATTTCAAAAAGAATTTGAACCATGAGCTTGTTAAAGTTTTGATTTGCATATTTAAATAAACTTCGGGATCCCCAAGTTGAGCCTTTTCTTCTTCCGTCATTTTTGAAAACTCATCATTAAATTTTTCGCGTAGCTGATCTTTTAAAGTATTGTCATCTTCACTTTTAATTATTATTAAATAGATTTCACGCTGAATTTTTAATGATTTTTGAATTTCTTCTTCGGATGTTCCTCCGGCTTTCTGAATTAAGTCGCTTTGTAAAATAAGAATTGAATCCCCGGCAATTCCAGGTCCTGCCATTAAAACTATAAAGGCAACATCATCAGATTTAACGGCTGCTATTGAAGCGATTAATCCACCTTCACTATGCCCTATTAAACCAATTTTTGAACGATTTATTTCGTCTCGACTTTTTAAATATTCAACAGCAGATAAAATATCTTTTGTAAAATCTTCACTTGTTGCAGTTGAAAAATCGCCTGTTGATTCAGCAATTCCTCTGTCATCAAACCTCAGCACAGCAAATCCATTTCGAGTTAAATAATCAGATAAAACTAAGAAAGGTTTATGCCCGAGTAATTCTTCATTTCTGTTTTGTGCACCTGAACCTGTTATTAGAACAACAGCAGGAAAATTATTGCCGTTTTCAGGAAAAGTTAAGGTTCCGGCTAAAGTTACGCTGTCAATTTTATTTTCAAATTTCACTTCTTCTGATTTGTAAGGATAAGGTTCTTTCGGCTCCTGCGGTCTTTTTACTTCTTCAACTTTATCTACTTTTTTAACAACTAAATCAAGATGCATTCCGCCTTGTGCCCATTTTCCTTCAATCTTCATTTCATCATAAAAAATTTTACCTGTGTATGAACCACGAACCAATGGAATAATTATCTCTACAGAATCCCCGTTAATTTTTGTGCTTTCGGTTGGAATCCCTTTTGCCCCTTGATCCGGGCTATCCATTGTTGTTGTATAATTTCCAATTGAGTCAACCTGAATATTAAAGACAACAGTCAATTTTACTGTATTTGGAAGTTCAAGTTTACCTGTCCATGTGCCGCTCAAATCTGCCTGCTGTGCAAATAGCTGGATACTAAAAAACATGGCGATTAAAACTCCCCTTAGATTTTTCATAACAACTCCTTCAATCTTATAAAGTAAATATTTTACGATAGAAATTTAATCAATGGATGATTTTTAATTCTAATATTTTGGTGAAAGGGAAAAAATTTATTTAGCCGGATAAATTCACAATTGAATTAGAGTTTTTTCATCAGCCAAAAAACAAATGAGACAATTAAGCTAACTATTATCATTGAGGTTATCGGGATGTATATTTTAAAAGCGGGTTTATCAATTATAATATCGCCCGGTAATTTGCCAAAAGGAAGTTTAGAAATCCACGGCCATAATAATCCCGCTGCTAATAAAATAATTGCGGTTGTTATTAATATTTTGGAGATATTAGACCTCCGATAATATTTCTCTGTAAAATTGTTCCAAGACAAAATTATAATTGAATGCTAATTTTGCTTCTCTAATTTGTTTTAGATTAAAATATTTAATTTGCTGTCCTTCCATAAGTTTAATTGCATCCGGGAGCAAATCAATTTTTTTCCAAAAAACATAATCGGTAATATTATTTGATGTAAAAACATTAAATAATTTTATCTCACCTAAGTCTTTAAGTCCTAATTCCTCATTCATTTCACGTCTTACTGCATTTTCCGGTGATTCAGATTCTTCAACTTTTCCGCCTGGAATATCCCACATATTTGGACACGGGATACCATCTAAATTATCCCGCAATATTAGTAATACTTCTCTTTTACTATTCAATAATATTATGCCTGCACCTCTCATGGGAATGATTTCAAAACCTTTCGTGATTTTATAAAGTAATTTAAGATTTGTGCTCTTAATGAAGAAATTAGTTAGAAGAATATTTTGAGAAAGAGCTAAATGAGTTTTAGATGACTTTGTTTTCTTTTATGCAGAAATATTGTAAAACAATTAGGATGTATTAAGAAATATTTTAGAATTCTTTCCCGGATTTTATGTCTGATTCTTACTGGACTCCGAGATAACTTTAACCAGATCAGATTTACCAAAAGGTTTTACTAGAAATTTATTTGCGCCGGCTTTATAAAATTCTTTTATCTTATCTTCAATATATTCGCTTGAAATAATAATAATTGGTCGTTTAAACGGATCATGTCTTTTTATATCGCGACAAATTAGAATACCTTGCTGCCAATAGTTTTTATCAACATCAAAAACAAAATGACTGAAAGAGCCATCCTGCACAGATTCAAGTTTGAATTCTCTGATTGAAGTACTTACCACGCCATAAGAATTTTTCAAAAAAGCTTTAACTAGTTCAAATGTTTCACCGGTGTTGTCAATCATAAAAATTTTATTTGTCCTAACCGCTTCTTCCTGTCCGTTTAAAATTGAAATCATTTTTGAACGGCTTAACGGCAAAGTAAAAGTAAAAGTAGAACCAACGCCTTTTATACTATCTACTAAAAGCGATCCGCCAAGCTTTTCAATATATCTTTTGGCAAGTGCCAAGCCAAGCCCATTGCCTTCATAATTCCTTCCAACATTTAAATCTTCCTGGCTAAAAGGATGATAAAGATGATCAAGATATTTAGTAGAAATACCGATACCCGAGTCACGAACTTTACACATAGCCAATTCTTTTTCTTCAAGAACATTTACTTCAATTTCAATAAATCCGTGGTGAGTAAATTTAACAGCATTACTTATAAGACTATTTATAGCGTTTTGTACACATTGCACATCGGCATCAACATAAACTCTTTTATGTGAGTAGTTAGTTTTTATTTCTATATTTTTTTCTTCAGCATCATTTTGATGCTCAGGTAAATTTTCCTGAATTAAGCTAATTAAATCTACTGTTTCAATATTAAGATGATAGTTGCCTGCTTCAATTTGTGCAAACTCCAGCATTTGAGTAATACTTTTAAAGAGCCTTTCGCTCCCGCTGTGAAGGTTTTCTAAATATATTTGATCTTCAGGACCGAGTTTATCATTCAGGTTTTCTTTTATTAGTGACGAATATCCGAGAATAATATTTAATGGTGTGCGAAGTTCATGCGACAAAACATTTAAAAAAGTGTTTTTCAATCTATCAGATTCGTTACTTGCATCTCTTGCTTTTTTAACTTCCTCTTCCGTCAGCAACATTTCAGTTTGATCTTCATGATACATTACTACATAAGATTCATCTTCTTCTTTAACAAAGAAAATATTTGTTCTTAAAATAGGAACAGCATATTCTCTGGATCGCAAGAGAGAATCTTCAAAATAGTCGATTGCTATATAATTTTTACCGTTAAACACTTCAGTAATTTTTTCGACCGCCTTGTTTTCAATTAAAACACTATCGTTAAACACTGAATATTCGCTAAGCTCATGAAGATGATAGCCCCAAAGCATGGTAAAGGCTTCATTTATATATATTATTTTCCCTGTTAAATCAATTATTTGAACAGGAAAACGAACCTTATCATAAAGCAAACTAACATATTTTAAAAAATCTAATGCAACCATTTATTATTATACCGGAATAGTTATCTCAATAGCAGTGCCGCTTTTAGTATTTAGTAGTTTAATCTCACCATTGTGTCTATCGACTATACTTTTACATAAAAATAATCCGTAATTATTATTTTTAGGTGTAAAAGATTTAAAAAGATCTTTGCTGATTTCAGCAGGAATTCCCGGACCATTATCTTCAACAATCAAACTAATTTTATCATCCACAGCTTTTGATGTAATTTCAATCGTGGCATCTTTTTTTGCGTTTATTGAATTCGTAAATAAATGAACAAGCAAGTGTTGAATCTGTTCCGAGTCATAATTACAAAGTGGTATTGTGTTTAGCTGTGTTTTAAAAGTAGCCTGCTGAAATCTTTTCATTGGCGAAATATATTTTATAACTGATTGAATTGTTCTGTTAAGATCACCGCTGTCTTTGTTTAAATTCATAATAGCTGTTTCTAACAATACCTGGGCGTACTTCTGAATACTTCTAATACTATCTATTGCAACTTTAGATTTCAACTTCAACCTGTCAAACATCAATGATTCTTTGCCATTGTTGCTCTCATCATTTTCTTTCTCAAACTTTTCTACTAACCTTAACAAACTTTCATTCTCTAATAATGCAAGATGAACCAACCCCTGCAATGATTGTCCTATCTCTGAATCAATACTTGCTTTTAACGCTTTTCTTTCTGCTTGAATAAGTTGTGTGTTAGCTTCTTGCAATGCTGCATTTGCCAACAATTGCCCCTGATATAGTTGAGCATTTCTAATTGCAGCGGCAGCTTGCCCGGCAAGAATTTCAAAAGTACTGGTGGTTTCTTTTTCTCTAACTTTATGCAAATGTTTGCTATCTACATAAATCACTCCGATTTTATTACCATCAGTTATAAGTGGTGAGCAAAGAATTGTTTGAAGGTCTAACCGCAAAATGCTTTTACTATTTTCTAAACTGGCATCACTTTGAGCACCTTCAATAAATCGGGATTGTCCGTTATAAAAAACATCTTCAACAACTGAGTTACTTATCTGGAATAAACTTTCAGGTAGTTCTTTGCTATTAGAATCCAAGCCAAGTTTAAATTCAAGGCTTCCGGCTGAATCTTTTAATACAATAAAACCACGTTCAGAATTAGTTAACCTGATTGCATTTTTTAGCACTAACTCAAGTACATCATCAAGAATTAAAGAACGGTTTATACTATTAATGATATTTAATATAACCTCAAGATTTTTAGCTTTTTCCGAGGTTAAATCATTATCCAGGCTGTTTTTTATACCGCTATCTATATTTTTTTTGAATTCAGAAAATTTCATTTAAAATTGCTTTAATCCTTATGGCTCCAAAATGATTAAAATCAACAAAAAATATACCGTTTTACAACTTAAATAAAAATGATTTATTTGCAGTTTGAAGTAAAAACTACAACAATAATTACTAATCTTTAAGTAGTTTCCACGAAATGAACCATTCTGTATCATTACCATTTTTCCACCAGGCTTGGGCTATTCCGGCAGATACTGTCGATTCAAGGTTAGACCAGTGCTCAAACATAATATTTAATTGTGCACCTATATCGATCCATTTATTAATTCCAGGAGTATCGGTTAGTAAACCTTGCGAATAAACAGAGAGGTTAATATTTTTTAATTCTAAACTTCCTATCGCGGCATCTGGAATACGTAGCGGCGGAAATGAGTTTTCAATCATTATTTTTATAAATTGATCTGATATTATACTATATATTGGTACACCTGGGAAACGGAACATCTTTTCAAACTGTTTTACGGGTTCGTTTTCAACTTCTCTATTTCCAAAACCGCCAAAGAAAAATTGTGTTTCAGGCAACTCATCATTTTTAAAATGGTAACCCGAAGTAAGTTTAAAATGAAATACGTTATGATCAATTAGAAATAAAGAGTAATTATCCCACTCGCCAAATATTTGTCCGGAATATTTTAAATTATTTGGGTCTGATGCATAACCTAAAACAGTAAATCTAAACATATCCCCGGATTCCCAATCAATACTACCAATAGTTTTTCTTACATCTCTTATATCAATTTCAGATTTTAGCACCGCAAAATCCGGTTGTCTAACTTCAGTTAAATTATCATTAATAAATTTAACTCCATTATGAAAAGCCAGTTCCGTGTTTTGTTTAATTTTTAAAGGATTATCATAAACCCAATAATTAGTATATCCAACCGTGTATTTTGCTCCGAGCACTCCTCTTTTTCTTTTGTTAAAAAGATCATAAAAATCTGCGGCGTTATATTCTGCCGATACTAAAAACTTTTGGTTTAAACTGTACTTAGCTCTTAAATGAAATTTTATATCTTTTGTAGTTTCTTTAAATGGAGATATTCCTGTTTCTACAGTCAGATCATGTACTAATAACGGATCGTTGATTTGGAAAAAGAAACCCAAAACCACTCGTGATTGAAATCCAGAAACTACAGGAATAAATGTTTTTACTGATAAATTTTTTAGACCGAAATATGTTTCTTCAGGCTTAAAAGAATTTTTATCCACAACTTCACTTGCAGGTTTAAGATTCCATTTAAGAACCTCCGGATATTTTTCAATAATTCTCTGCCCGAAGTAATTTATAGCAGGTAACCTAACAGCCTTTTGATTCCCAAATTTTACAGGAGCAAATCCCTTAAGAGTAAATTCCATTGCAAGTAATGTATCAGTGGAAATCTCAACCGGTCTGAACAATCCCGTAATCGTATTAGATAGCGGGGTAATTTCATCATTACTAAAATTATACTTATAAATATTTGATACACCGTTTGTATAAGCATTCCAGTATATAAAATTACCGTCAAATGACCATGATGGATTTTCCGGGGAACCGCTTGAACTTATAGTTTTAAAAATAAACGGACTACCATTTTCAAGCTGGCTAATATCAGACACAATAATTGATTGAGAACCATCACTTCTATGAAGTGTAGCAGCTAATAAATCACCGTTTCTATTTATTGCTAATTGATTAAATTCATCACCAACATCAAAAACAGAAAGTGATTGCAATTCAGTATAAGGATATTTTGATCTAACTAAAATTGCTTTACCACTCAAGTGTTGAATTCCCCATAACTCATGTGTAACAGGCGAAACTGTTAATTGTCCAACTCTTGAATCTCGAAATATGCAGACATTGCGGTCATCATTTAAATCATACAACCAAACATCTCTATATAATAGATTGTTATTAGTTGTATAAAATATTTGTTTGTAATCATCATCATATGCAAGTGATGCTACTTGCATCATACTGGGCGATTTAAGTGTAGTTATAAAATTTGATGTTGAGGTTTCAAGATTAAAACTTTGTATTTCCGCTAAATTACCTGCCTGATGAAATCCAAACAAAAGTGAGTTTGAATTTTTATCATAAAAAGGCTGAGTTATCCAGCCAAAAGCATTTTCAGAAATACGTTTTATTTCTGTCTGAGGATACTTTTTTATTATGTTGATGTTCTTTTCCTGAAAACTTTTTTCACTTGCTATAAATTTATCCCATGCATCATCTAAAGTTAAGCCAAAGACTTCTTTAAATTTTCCCTTATAACCGGGATAAAAATCAGTTGCCTTAAGATTAAACCAATTAAATAATTTTTCGATACCATATTCATCAGCGATATAAGCAATAAACCTTGCGCCATAAATGTAAAATAACGATTCTAGAAAAATGCTTGTGTTAGATGTAATTTGTTCCAGTTCTGCTTCGGTCGGAAATTTTTCATTTTCAGCAATCATGGTCCTGAAATACATTTCATCGTAACTGCCAAGTATTCTTCCATAACCACCGCTCAACCATGTTTCAATAAACACCGCTATTGCTTCCTGATACCAGCGTGGTGTAAATCTATTATTATTCGTTAACAAACTAAAGGGAACAGTCATTGGCTGAGTTTTATCCGGAGTAACTTTTCCCATAACTTTTCTTAATGAAGATTCAAAATTTGTTTCCATATCATTAACAACTATATGAACCAATTCATGGCTCAACAGCCACTGAAATCTTTCGTTATATGGAATATTTTCATAGCCTGGTTCAAGTGGCTCAATTTCTATACGAATATAATTTTGTGGAATAGTTCTTGTAGCTCCAAAGCCGAAATCACTAACGTCATAAGTATTAATAATGATCTGCTCTGTCGGTTTATAATTAAAAAGTTTGATTAAGGTTTTAAAAGAATTTTCAGCGGAAGCAAGGATATGATTTACTAAGTGTGAATGTGCATCACGATAAATTATCTTAAAATGTTCACTTTCCTTTGAATACCAATCCCCAAATTCTCTCCGGCTGATTCTTACTGTTAATTCATCATCACCGCTACTAAGTATTTCAGTAATTGTTTCCTTTTCATTTAAAGAGAAATTCAATTCAGTAAATTCAGGGTCATTGTTAACCTCTATTTTATCAACAATCTCATTAGGCTGAGGTATTATTATTGAGTCATTAGAAACTGAAACTTTCCATAATATGAGATGCAGATTATTATTTCGATAGAAATTATAAAATGTATTTACTTTACCGGTTGTTTTAATTTTAAAAACAGAATAATCTTCCCCGGTATTTACCGTAATACTTAAAATTTTTAATGCCGTTTTATTTTGTTGGGATTTGTTCGTTTCATCAGAATTGGAATCTAAAATCCTTATTCGATTTGGTGCCAGTTGTGTTAAACTCTTGCTCCAATAGGCATCAAATAATTCAATTGCTGTTCCTAAAGAAAGAAACATTTGACCATTCTTTAAGTAAGGTATATTTAGCAACTGTTGGGTTTTTGACGAATTATTATTCCTATCTAAAATAGTAACAAAAGGTACAGTACTATTAAAGGATAATGAATATTCATCCAGATCAATAGTTATTTTTTCCCCCTGGTCTGATTCGGTTATGGGAATTTCAAGTTTTTCAGCAAGCTCATTTAAAGAGATATAAATAATCCCCGATTGATTTTCCGCTGCTATAAGCTCATAATTATTTTTCTTAATCAGAGCTATCTTAGTCATCTCTTGAGGAAAAACCTGCCCAAGATATAGAAAAGAAAAAAGAAGAATTAGAAATGATTTCATGAAAATTTTATTTTTTATCAACAGTAATTTAAAGTTAAAACTCTCATGACAAATAAAAAAAGCCTTCAATATTTTTGAAGGCTTTTAAATTCAGTAATAAAGAATTTACTACCTTGTCCAGCCGAATCTTCCACCGAGTTCCTCTAACTGAGATGCTGATCTTGTCCAGCCGAATCTTCCACCGAGTTCCTCAAGTTGAGACGCCGATCTTGTCCAGCCGAATCTTCCACCGAGTTCCTCTAGCTGAGACGCTGATCTTGTCCAGCCGAATCTTCCGCCAAGTTCCTCTAATTGAGAATTTGACCTGTTTTGAAGAATCAAATTATCATTAGATTCGTTGAAGTTTGATGTACTGGTTTGTTGCTCTATTACAGTAGCGTCGCCTTTCACCCTGTATCTAACTGCTTCTTCTACTTGCGCAAAAGAAGTAGCTGCTAAAGCCAACAAAAGTACACCCAGGATTATGGTTTTTTGCATAGCTCCCACCGTGTAACTTATGAATGAATTATTTTATATGACACACAATTTCTAAATTATTGTCTCTTTAAATTTGAGACAGTACACCCTTAAAAAGGTATTTTTAAGGTTCAATGAAAGTGCCATTGAAAATGGCGTTTATTTGGAAATTATTGATGAATTGTAAATAGTGAGGGAAATAATTACCGATTCGTTCAGGAAATAATGATCGATTTGTAAAATATATTTACAGTTTTTTAGAGCTTTTTAACTTAAAAATCGCAATAATTATTTCTTTTTAGCAAGTAAAGTATCCAATTTAGGTCTTGAGACACCAAGAAGTTTTGCGGCTTGAGATTTATTTCCACCCACTTTCTGAAGTACTTGAGAAGCATAATATATGCTTAATTTTTTTATATCTGTTGTTCCGTAATTTAGGTCCATTCGAATTATGCTTTGTGGAATTTCCTGTTCATTATCATAATTAGGTGCATTTACCGGAACTGAATTAATTAGACTTGAAAAGTCTTTTAAACTTAATTCGCCGTCTTCTGAAAGAAGAACAGCGCGCTCAATCGCATTTTTTAACTCCCGAACATTTCCAGACCAGGGATATCCAAGGAAAAAATATTTTAATTCCCTACTTATTTTCTTAACAGATTTGCCAAAATCTTTATTAAACTCTTCGATAAAATGATCTGCCAATAAAATTATGTCCTCACTTCTATCCCTTAATGGCGGAAGTTCAATTGTAACCACATTCAACCTATGGTAAAGGTCTCTCCTAAATAATCCTTCTTCAACCAAATTTTCAATATTTTTATTTGTGGCAGATATTATCCTGGCATGGATAGGAATATCAACAACGCCACCCAATCGTTTAATTACTTTCTTTTCTATCGCTCTTAACAATTTTGCTTGTAACCCAAAACTCATATCACCTATTTCATCAAGAAACAACGTTCCTTTACCAGCTAATTCAAACAAACCTAATTTTCTAACTCTTGCACTTGTAAATGCCCCCGCTTCATATCCAAATAATTCAGATTCAAGTAAATTTTCCGGGATGGCAGTGCAAATAATATCAACAAAAGATTCGTCTCTAAATTTGCTGAAATTATGAATTGCCCTGGCAAACAATCCTTTGCCGGTACCTGTTTCTCCAAGAAGCAAAATATTTGATGAGCTTTGCTGTGATACTTTTTTTGCCAGCTTTATTGTTCTCTCAAATTTAGGGGAATTCCCTATAATTGAAGTTAAATCATATCTTGTCCCGGGATCATCATCTCTTTTGAAGGAAGAAGTTTTATATAATCCGTTAGCGATTATTTCTTTTATATGGGATGTGAATTTTACCAACTCATAAGGGAAAACAAAGACATCATAAAATCCCATTTTAATTAGTGAACTTACAAGTAACGCATTATTACTTCTGATAACTATAATTAATTTATTGGGTATGTATTTTCTTTGTTGTGCAATTTCCGTTAACCACTTAGAATCAAGTGAATCTATTTGAAGTATTATTATTGTATCTTCTTCAGGTATAAAAGTTTTGGGAGTTGTAAAAGCTATGGGTACGCTTTCAAGTTCTATTTGCCTTAAACCGGAATTAATTGAACTTATATCTCCGCTATCGGAGTAAATTTTTATTTTAACTTTTTTGGTACTCATTCAGTTGCGCCGGATTATTCATAAGTTTTAGTTTTTCTAAAGCTTTTTTTCTATCCGCCCGATTAATGTATGCATTTCTAATTTTATTATTCGTTATATGATCCGAGATCATATTTAAAAGTTCAACCGCATATAACCTGGGTTTTCTTGCTTTATGAATATTACCACGTTCCCAAAATGTTTCTGCCATTGTAAAAAGAACTTTCCAGGTTAATTCGTTTATGCTTTGATTCTCTAATAAACTATAAGCACTTTCGAAATAATCGATTGGAGATTTCAGATTTTCAATTTTGGAAAGTTGAGCAATTTTACCAAGTAAATATTCTCTTTGTGCTCTAAATAAAATATTTTTTTCACATTGCTTAACCAGGATTTTATCATTTAAATATTTTAATGAGTCATCAAATTTCTGTGCATTAATTAAGGATTCAACATGTAACAGCAGTATTTCAACATATAAATTTAATTCATCAAGCTCTTTACATTTCTCAATAAGTTTTAAAAACTCATTTGTATCGGGAGATATATTTACATCTAACCCATTTTTCATAAATTTCAGATAATCATAATTTATGTGAAATCTTTCTGATAAATTTTCTTCAGTGTAAAGATTATACTCATATTTACTAATAACCGTTTCAAGTTCGTCATAATCCCCAATAATGAACCAGAATTTTCCTATGAGGAACAGAGTATTAATTTCTTCTTCTTTATTGTTTAACTCTTTAAATATTAAAAGCGCTTTATTTAAATTATCATAAGAATTTTGATAATCTGAAGTTTGAAAATATAGCTCTCCGAGATTACTAATCACTAATGCTTTCCCATTTAGATGTCCAATTGTAGAGAAAATGGTCTCAGATTTTATCCAGTTTTGCATTGCAATTTCATAACTATAGCTTTCTTGGTAATATACACCATAGCTCAAAAGGGCGAAGGCTTCTTGTTCAAGGTTCCCAATGTTTTGATTTATTTTAAGTGCTTTATTCCAAGATTGCTCTGCCTTTTCTCTCAGTTCTAACAGATAATAAATATTCCCAATATTAATTAGAATTTTTACTATTCTATCGGGTAATTTTGCTAATTCATAATTGCTGAGAGCTTCATTAAAATATTTTAATGCTTCTTTAGAATTATTTTTGTATTGAAATTCAATTAGCCCTAACAAATTGAAACATTTTCCTTTGTCTTCAGCTGTAACCTCATTATTATTAATAATCTGCCGACATAACTCTTCTGCCGATTCAATATTATTTAGATCAAATTCTGCATAAGCCAGTTCAACAAGAATTTTTTGTTCAAGTTGTTTATCATTTAATCCAATTAGTAATTTATCAAGAACTTCTTTTCCTTCTTCAATTTTTCTTAATCCTATCAGGCTGCTGCCTTTAATAAAATAGATTTGATTTTTTTCTTCGTCAGAAACCTTATCAAGCGAAACCTTATAAATATTATTTATTGCCGTTTTATAGTCACTTAGTTTATAAAGGGTTTTCAATAGTTCAATTCGCAACTGATTTGATAAGACTAACGATAATGGAAGTTCTAACAGCTTTTCTAATAGTGTTTTTTTATAGTTAAATGCTGAAATTTTTTCAGCTCTATCTATTTCTTTTTTAAGAACTTCAACCGAGCGCTCGTATTCGTTTGCTAATTCAAATTGTCTTGCCAACTCAACGGTATTAAAATCAGGGAACAATCTTTTTAATGAATTAGCTAAGACGACATGAAATTTTATTTTATTACTTACAGTTGAATAAATATACTTTTTGAAGCCAAACGAGTTTATTTGAGGAGCGTTACTTACATTAAGCGGCGCAATAATATTTTTCTTCTCTAATTCATTTAATATTGATTTCAAATCGGTCTGATGAACATCAAGCAGAGCAGCAAGAATTGTTTGTTCAATTGAAATTTCAAAAGCAGATATTACCTGCGCTAACTTTAATTCCAGTTCATTTAGATTACTTAAGCGAAGACGATACATTTCTTCATGGGAACTTTGTAAAGCCAAGACAATATCTTCACTCGCAGAAAAACTAATCGAGTCGGCATTAAATATCATCACCTTAAGAATAATCAAGTCTTTAATAAACTGCTTGATGTTTCCCGGCAGTAAATCTGCGTAAAGTAATATAAATTTTTTTAATTCACGTTTCGGAAAAGTAGGAGAATAACTAAGATCCAAAAATTCGGAAAGCTGGTGATCTGTGAACTGGCTTAATTGTATATCACATAAATTACTTAATATTGATGCCGAATGATCGTAATCGGAAGATTCAGATAAAATTATTTTTGATTGTTTAATTTGAAGAATCGGAAAAACTTCTATTAATACTTCTCTTGTAAAATCATCATAAAGATTAAAATCATCCAATAGTATTATAAGTTCAATACCCTGTGGAAGGTTATTAAGAATCTGTTTTATATTCTCTATAAATTTAATATTATCGCTATCAAAAAGATTTGACAATACTTTTTTAAAATTTTTGTTAATCTCTGAAAAGAGTATCTCACTAAGAATAATTTTTCGGAAGATATACTTTATTGCATCGATACCTGTTTTTGTTTTAGTGTTCTCGACCAGAATCGACAAAGGATTTTTTTCATTTATCTCTAAAAGCAATGATGATTTCCCTGATCCGTCAAATCCACGTACAGTAAACACTTCGTTACTTTTTTTATCGTTCAGATAAGTTGTTAAAATATTATAGGCATCTTTTCTATCGCTAAAAACTTTGGCGGGAATAATATCTTTTGTAAGATTAAGATCAAGTTCTAATCCAAGATCGACTATTATCTGTAAAGCATTATTATATCTTTCAACAGGACTTTTTTTAATTAGCTTTTTAATTATATCAACTATTTTATCAGAGTAATTACATTCGGGAAATGAAAATTCCTCTTCAATATGTGCTTTATAAATCTCTAATTGATCATCACTGTTGAATGGAAAAACTCCATAAACAATTCGGTACAGCATTATGCCGAGCGAATAAAAGTCCACAGTATGATCGTGCATTTCATTTTTTAAGAGTTCAGGAGCAATATAATAGGCAGTACCTTTTATGGAAGGTTCGTATTCCTTAAGTGTATATTGAGATAATCCCAGGTCAATGATTTTAATAAAAGGTTCACCGTTAATTTCATCAACAAGAATGTTTTCCGGTTTAAGATCATAATAGATGTAGTTAGACTGATGCAAATAGTAAAGCACTGAACAAATTTGCTTTATTATAAGTATTAATTTTCTCTCATCATTTAACCTGGTGTATTGTAATAATTCAGATGATGAAAAATGTTCAAGGGTTATAAAAGGTGAAAAGACTTCAATCTCACTGTCGTCATCATCTTTGGTTAATATTGTATTCAGCTCAAAGGATTTTATAATATTAGGGTGGTCAAGTTTTTGAAGTGTAAAAAATTCATCCCTAAAAAATTCTTTTTCTTCATCCGAAGAATTATATGGTAAAAATTTTGCAGCTACTTCACGCTCAGGGAATTCAGTATCAATCACATTGAATACTTTACTTCTTCCCTGTCCTAATTTTTTACCAATTATATATCTTTTATTTATCATGCTAAAAGCTTGGGATTATAAAATTTATTGATTCTTCTTCCAATACTATTAATACTTAGTAAAGTTGCAATTAAAATAAATCCCGGAATAAAAATCATCCACCAGGATTTTGTTATGTATTCCTGCCCTGACTCTATCATTGCGCCCCACGACGGATACAAAGTTCCAGTTCCTAAACCTAAGTAACTTAAAGCTGATTCGGCTAAAATAACATTACTAAACTGAAAAATAAGATTGACAATCACTGGTGCAATAATAACAGGTAAAATTTCTCTTATCAATAATTTTTTATTTCTAAGTCCTATCAGTTCTGCACTTATAAAATAATCTTTCTTTTTAACAGATGCGATTTCACTTTTGACAACTTTGAACAAGCTCATCCAGCCTGAAAGTCCCAGAACAACAATTACAGAAATTATATTGCTTCCGAACAAAGCAAGAATCATGATAACTAAAAATATTGTTGGAAATGAAAGAAATAAATCCGTTAACCTGTTAATTAATAAATCAGCTATAAAACCTTTTTGCGAAGCAATAAATGCCAGTCCAATCCCGATTATTAATGATAGAAGCACGGAACCAAACCCGACCAATAAAGAGATTCTCGAACCGTAAATAATTCTTGTAAAGATATCTCTTCCAAATTCATCCGAGCCAAAGATAAAATATTTCTCTTTAACAATGGAGCTTAAATCAGATCGTTTTAAATCATAAATCAAAATTTTTACTGCAACATCATTTTGATAACATATAATTTTAGATTTGCTAAAATTTTCCACGTCTGTGTTTGAGCCTGAATTTATTTCCAGGCTATCAATAAATATTATGTCATCATTGTACGATTCCGGAAGAATTGATTTCTTTCGATCAATAAATGTCTCAATATCACTTTTACTGTTCGCATTTGAGTTTTTTAGCTCAATGTATTTTACAGATGAAAGTGGAGGTAATAATTTTGTTACCGAAATATTTTTTTGGAACTCCGGGTTCTGCTTAGTTATTACGGGTGCGAATAAAAAGCAAATAATTAATAAAGTCATTACTGCTTCAGATAATCCGAGTGGTTTAACAAGCCATCGTTTTATTTTTTTTATACTTATTAAAATTATCGGGATTAAAAAAAACAATAACAAAGAAATAAAACCGTCAATAAATCTAAAATCAATTTGCCCTGCAAGATTTTTTTCCTGCTTCCACAATAGCCCCGCAAATTCAAAATACAATCCTGCCAGATCGAATATATATCCAAACCTGAAAATTACAAACAGCACTAAAAGCAATAATAAAAAATGCCATATTTTAATTTTGAAAAACATTATTGCAATAAATCCTTAACCAGTCGTTTATCTATTTTTATTTTAACTAAATCTGCAAGCAGGTTTGTTAAAATCATCATTAAACCCGCAATAAATGAACAGCCGATTATTAAGGGAAAATCGCGATTAAAGATAGCATCAACAGTTAACCTTCCCATTCCGGGTAATGAAAAAATAACTTCGGTAATTAGCGTGCCTCCAAGTAAAATACCAAATTCAATTCCGGCAACTGAAATTAGCGGACGAATTGCATTGGGAATTATGTGTTTACTAAATATTTTTTTTTCAGAATATCCGCTTGCTTTAAGGTTTACTATATACGGCTCATTATAAATTTCCGCTACGCTATCACGTAGATACCTGTAAAATACTGCTATACCGGCAAGTGATAAAGTTATCAATGGCAAAATCAGATGTGATAAATAATCCAAAATTTTACTTACAAAAGAATAATCATCATGATATATTGATTTTATTCCTGATGTTGGAAGCCAGTTGAGTTGAACGGAAAAAATATAAACCAGTATTAATCCTAAAACAAAAGATGGTGCGGCAAAAAGTATTAATGAAAATTTTGAAAATGATTTATCCAGTAACCCGCCGGTTTTACGAACAGATATTTTTACCAGAACAAATGAAATTATTATTTGCAGAACAAAGCTTATAGTTGAGAAAAATAAAGTAAACAAAAAATATTCTTTGATTACAGAAAGAACAGGAAGCCTGTAATTATATGAAAAGCCTAAATCGCCCGTAAAGAGATTTTTTACAAAATTAAAGTACTGTGATAATATCGGCTCATCAAGATTAAATGACTGCCTGATATGTTTTGCCAGTTCAGGGCTTAATTGCGGGGAAATAAATTTTTGAGCAGGGTCACCGGGAGCTAATCTTATTAGCAAAAAAATAAATGTTACCAAAAGAAAAATTACCACTATTGAAGTAATTACTCTTTTTGAGATTACAGGCAAATATTGTTTCATCATATAACTTTAGTTATCTAATCTCCATTCCCAAAGCTTTTGCAAAGCACCAAACGGATTAACGGTTAAATTTTTTATTTTTTTATTATAAACGACTATGTTATCCGTCCAGTATAAAAATGTAACAGGCTGATCATCAAAAATAATTTCCTGAAATTTTTTATACTTCTTAATTTTTTCTCCAAGTGTTATTCTCGCATTAAGCTCATCAATAATTTTATCCGCATCTTTATTTTGGTAACCGGCAAAATTTAACGGGGTATTTTGTAAATCAGAGTACCAAAACGCTTTTAGTTCCAATGGAACCTGAATGTACCATGATGCCATCCAAGCATCAAATTTTTTATTGTACAAATTATCCAAAAAAGCTCCAAGCTCAAGCTTTTCTAAATTCATTTCTATCCCAACCGCTTTAAGATTATTCTTTATTATTGTTCCTGCAAATTCACGCAAAGGGTTACTGCTTGGTATGTACAATGTAAATTTAAACTCAGTATTATTTTTTTCAATTACACCGTCATTATCCGAATCAATCCATCCCTCTTCTGCAAGTAATTTTTTTGCTGTTGCCGGATCATAATCTACCGGTTTTAGCTGATCATCAAAATACTGTTTAAAAATTGATGAGACCGGCGTAATTGCAAGTTCACCAAAATTATTTAAATACTCGGATAGTATTTCATTACGATTTATAGCGTATGCGAATGCCTTACGCACTTTTGAACTGCCGAATAAAATATTTTTTCTGATTATTTTATTTTCCGTATAACTTTTAATATCAATATTACTTAACCCGATGTAATCATATTCGCGTCCTTTTACACTTTCGATTTTTAAGTTATCAGTCTTCTGTAAATCCTTTACATCAATCGGCTTAATTAATTCGCTAAAATCAATTTCTCCTTTTTGTAATTGAGTTAAACGCGAATTATAATCGGGAACAACTTTAAATATTATTTCATCAATCATTCCTGTTTTATACAAAAAAGATTTTTTATCCGCTTCAAGTACGATGGATTGATTTCTTTCCCATTTTTTTAGTCTGTAAACTCCGTTAGAAACCGGATTAAAGTTTACCCCGGATGTGGAAATATTTCCCCTGCCAATTTTTTCATAAACGTGTTTGGGAATAATTGGGAATACTACATCAAGTAACGAAGGGACAGATTCAGGCAGAAATTTTATCTTAATTTTTAACGGAGATATAACCTCAAAAGTTTTGTTTAAATCAATATGATTATCAGCATCAGTATAATAATTTTTAAACGAACCGTAAAATCTGCTTTGCACTTTAGAATCTGAATAAACATCAAAAGTATAAACAATATCATCTGCTGAAAACTTAACTCCGTCACTCCAGAATACATCATCTCTTAAATTAAAGATCACATAACTTGAGTCAGGAGCCCATTCCCAGCTTGTTGCAAGCATTGGCTTTGCGTTCAAATCGCCTTTTTGATCATTCCATTCAAATTGAACCATGCTCAAAAAAAGCGTTTCATCAATTACACCTTCATCAACACTAAAAGAATATATTGGATTAATTGTTTCCAGGTCGGCGGAAATTCCGATCACAACTTTTTTTAATTGTTTTGGATTTTCGGCATTGCATGAAACGAATAATAAAAGGATTAGAACTGAACTGAAAAGGATTTTGAATATTCTCATAACTTGCGGTATTAAGTAGTAATAATTCTTGGCTTAATTTATTATTTTGGCTAACAAATCCAAAAGTATTTTATGACTTTTAATATAGATATTAAAAAAATAATTTTAGCAGATCAAAACGGAATACGAACTATTCTTGAAAACCTTGACTTCAAACTTACTCCGGGTAAAATATATTCTATACTTGGGAAAAACGGAAGCGGAAAATCGACT
Source organism: Ignavibacteriaceae bacterium (assembly GCA_049294175.1). Classification (GTDB taxonomy): domain Bacteria; phylum Bacteroidota; class Ignavibacteria; order Ignavibacteriales; family Ignavibacteriaceae; genus IGN3. The sequence goes on from JBAQCL010000118.1 coordinate 30,370, forward strand.
TTAATAAAATCATTAACAATGCTGTTGAATAAAAATTCATATTATATAGACGGCAATGTTTTGTGGAATGGTGAAAATATTTTTACAATGACTGAAGAGCGTCTGCTAAAACTGAGGCAGAAAGAAATTCGTTACGTATTGCAGGATTTAACAAACAACTTTGATCCCTTAAAAAAAATAAGATACTATTTTGATAATTCAGGTTTTGATCAAAATAATATTGAGCAACAATTAAAGAGTTTTTTGCTGCCGGAGTTTAAAACAATTTCCAAATTGCATTCTTATGAAATAAGCGGAGGAATGGCACAGCGGCTAAGTTTATTGCTGGCACTTTTAACAGATCCGCAATTGTTAATTTTGGATGAACCAACATCTGCTGTTGATTATACAAACGTGAATCTTATCAAATTAAAACTAAAAGATTATGTAAAAGCCAACGGTTCTGTTTTAATAGTAACCCAGGATATTGCATTTGCAAAAGCTGTTTCTGATGAAATAGCATTTTTGCAAAATGGCTGTTTGTCACAATTTGTTAATAAAGATTCTTTTTTTGATTTTAAAGACGAGACAAACTATTCCGGTTTTCTAAATTCATATAATGAACTACGATGAATGATATTATCTTAAAAGTAAAAAACATTAGTTATACAATCGATGCGAAAAATAACTTACCTGAGTTTAGCAACATTGATATAATTAAAAATATTTCCTTTGAAGTGAAACGCGGAAGTTTGTTCGGAATGACCGGCGAATCTGGAAGCGGTAAAACAACTCTTGCTAAAATATTAACCGGAGTTTATTCTCAATCCTCAGGGAAGATTGAAAAATCGTTTTTAAAAGACTGGAGTAAAAGTTTACCAAAACCCATACAAATTCTATTTCAAAATGACGGCGAACTTGTAAACCCGTTTAGAAAAGTTGAAGATATTCTGACAGAAGCATTTCAATTAAAATACGGGAACAAAAACAATTACCACGATGAAGTAATTAATTTGATAAACAAGTTCCAACTTCCCAAAACAATTAAAGATCACAAAGGATTTCAATTGAGCGGCGGTGAACAGCAAAGAATTGCTCTTGCAAGAATTTTTATTATCGAGCCGGAGGTATTAATTCTTGATGAACCTTTTTCTTCGCAGGATGTTGAAGCACAACTTAATATTGTAAAACTAATTCAACAACTCCAAAGGGAACTAAATCTAACAATTATCTGCATTTCACACGATTTAAATATCCTGGAAAAAATTAGTGATGACATAATAATTATGTTCAAAGGAAAAATTGTTGAGAGCGGAAGCACAAAAGAAATTCTCACTAATCCTCAAAACGAATACACTAAATTTTTACTTGCTGCACAATCATTAAATCTTTCAAAACAGGAAATTGAAAGTTTTCAAAAAAATTATGAGCAAAACTAACGCTATTAGAATTCTTGAGTCTTACAAAATAAAATTTCAAACAATTACTTACGAAGTAAGTGAGGATGATCTATCTGGTGAAGCAGTTGCAAAAAAAGTCGGGGTTAATCCCGAAACAGTTTTTAAGACTCTCGTTTGCGTGGGAGATAAAACGGGATATATTGTTTTTTGCATTCCCGTTACAACTGAATTAAATCTAAAGAAAGCTGCCTTTACCAGCGGGAACAAAAAAGTAGAAATGATAAAACAAAAGGAACTTCTTCCTTTAACAGGATACATTCGCGGTGGATGTTCGCCGGTTGGGATGAAAAAATTATTCCCGACATATATTGATGAAACAGCGCAATTATTTGAACAAATTTATGTTAGTGCCGGTGTGCGAGGAGCACAAATAAAAATTATTCCTGATGATTTATTAAATATTATAAACGGTAGTTATGAGGATTTGATCTGAGTGAAATCAACTTATTAATTGCTTAAATAATTGAACATCTTCTTTTGTAGTAATCTTAAAATTAAAAACAAAAACTTCTGCGATATGCACTTTCTTCCATGTTCTGCGTGTTTTGTATTGATAAGGATGACGCTTATTTTTTTTTATCAACTCCTTTACTTGCCGATTGTCATTTGAAGCTAATTAAAAGAAGTCTATTTTATACATCAATACAATGATTACTTATTTGCAACATTATTTAATAGTAGATTAGAAGAGGTTTGATATGAGTTACACAATAAATTATCTAAATGATAAAAAGATAGTTCAAGTCGAGGTTAATGGAAGAGTAAATTTTAAAACAGCTAAGCTATACTCAACGGAGGCAATAAAGCTTGCACACGAATACAATTGCAAGAAGTTTTTATTTAATCACACTAAGACATCACTGGAAACCGGTGTTTACAAGATACATACTGATGGAGACGTTTTAGAACACTTCGGATTTAATAGCAGCAATAAGATAGCGATTGCCATCTCAAGTGGTAAGAAAGATAGTCATTTTTCTGAATCGACAGGTTCCAATGTTAAATGGAGCAATTTCAAATATTTTAATACTCATGAGAAAGCTATTCATTGGCTTATAGAAGATGAATAAAATTGGGGAAAACTATTTAACAATGCTGAAAATTTTATAGCAACCTGTGATTTGGATATTTTGATGATTTGTCAATTAAACCTTAAAATTCAATTACTTAATAACTATCCTCCTAAACATCTCAACATCTTCTTTTGCAGTAATCTTAAAATTAAAAACACTTCCTTCAACAATATGTACTTTCTTACCCAGTCTTTTAATCAACATCGATTCATCCGTACCCTGGTATTTTTCTTTATAGGCTTTGTTCATCGCTTTATATAAATCTTTGTATTTAAATATTTGCGGAGTTTGAACATAATATACTTCATCTCTGTTAAGATATTTATCTACTGTCGTTTTTCCATTAATCAAAGTGTCTTTTGCTTTTATGCAAACGAGAGCATTTCCTTTTTTCTTTGCAGTTAAAATGGAGCCCATTAAAATATCTTGAGAAAGCAGGGCACGCGCAGCATCATGCACAACTATTAAATCATTGCTTTCTGCTTCTGAAGAAAGCAAAGCGTTATAAACAGAATCCTGTCTTGTTTTTCCACCTTCAACAATAAGTTTAACCTTATTTATCTCATATTGTTTTACAAGATTTAGAAGCAAAGTAAAATATTCAGGTTCTGCAGATATAATTACTCTATCAATTAATTTGTTTTTTTGAAATGTTTGAAGTGTGTAAACAATTATTTCTTTGCCATTAACTTTTAAATATTGTTTAGGAATGGCATTACCATTAAAAGCAATGCCAGCCCTTAAACCTTTACCACCGGCAGGTATAATTGCAATTGTCATTAAACAATCATCATAGCATCGCCATAACTTAAAAAGCGATACTTTTCCTTTAGTGCTTTTTTATATGCTTTCATTACATAATCGGTTTCACCCAGAGCGCTGACAAGCATAAGCAAAGTTGATTCCGGTGAATGAAAATTAGTTATCAATTTTTGCGTTACTTTAAAAACATAAGGCGGATAAATAAATTTATCAGTCCAGCCTCTTCCGGGTTTTACAAATCCTTCAGCTGTTGTACTTGTTTCAAGAGCACGGCAAGCACTTGTTCCCACAACAATTATATTATGATTTGCCTGCATTGCTTTGTTAACCATCTCGGCTGAGTGCGCTGATATTTCATAATATTCGGAATCCATTTTATGTTTTGTAAGATCTTCAACTTCTACAGGGCGGAAAGTACCTAGCCCGATATGAAGAATTACAGGAACAACATGAATCCCTTTTTTCTTTATTTTATCAAGCAATTTTGTAGTAAAATGTAATCCTGCAGTAGGAGCAGCAACCGCACCATCAACTCTTGCATAAACTGTCTGATAGTTTTCTTTATCTTTTGGTTCAGGATCTCTTTTGATATATGGAGGAAGCGGTGTTAAACCAATTTTTTCTACGGCTTGAAACACATTACCCGGTTGATTAAATCTTACCGTTCTGCCTCTTGAAGTTGTGTTATCAATTACCTCACACCAGAGATTGTTATCAAAATAAATTTTATTTCCGATTCTCACTTTGCGCGCAGGATCAACAATAACATCCCAGATACAATCTTCTTGATTCAATTCTCTCAAAAGGAAAACTTCAATTTTTGCATTCGTTTTTTCTTTTTTCCCGTATAGTCTCGCCTGAAAAACCCTTGTTTCGTTAACAACAAGTACATCACCTTTTTCCATATAATCAACAACATCCGAAAAGCGTTTGTCTTCCATTTCTCCAGTGTCTTTGTGTAATACCAAAAGCTTTGATTTATCACGCGGACTTACAGGATACTTTGCAATAGATGTTTTTGGCAAATTATACTTGAAATCTGATAGCTTCATTATCTCTACCTTCTCTTATTATTTTAATTATAGGTTGTCTTAAGAATACCACTGTCAAACTGAATTTGTTTCAGCTTCCTCGGAAAAATTTTTTCAATATAGATTCCCATCCCGATAAATCGGGACGGAATGACAATCTTAAGACAACCTCATTTACTTACTATTTCTTTTTAGATACTTTTTTCTTTGCTACAACTTTCTTTTTAGCAACTGCCTTTTTTGCTGAAGATTTAACATCTTTAACAGCAGCCTGGGCAGCAGCCAAACGTGCAATCGGAACACGAAAAGGTGAACAGCTTACATAGTTCAATCCGATTTTGTGACAAAACTCTACTGATTTTGGTTCGCCGCCATGTTCGCCGCAAATACCGATTTTTAGATCAGGTCTGGTCCTGCGTCCGCCTTCAACAGCAATTTCCATCAACTTGCCAATTGCTTCCTGGTCAATTGATTGGAAAGGATCTTCTGGAAGGATTTTGCTCTGTAAATATTCAGGTAAAAATGAGCCTATATCGTCACGGGAAAAACCATATCCCATCTGAGTAAGATCATTTGTTCCAAATGAGAAGAATTGTGCAACTTCTGCAATTTTATCCGCAGTTAGACAAGCACGCGGAATTTCAATCATTGTTCCGGTTAAATGAGCGATTTTCTTTAATCCAAATTTCTCACAAACTTCAGCATAAACTTTTGTAACAATTTTATACTGATGTTTGATTTCATTAACATGACAAGTAACGGGAATCATAATTTCAGGGAAAGGTTTCTTTCCTTCTTTTAATAATTCTGCCGTTGCTTCAAAGATTGCGCGAACCTGCATTTCTGTTATTTCAGGATAAGTAATTCCAAGACGAACACCGCGGTGTCCCATCATCGGATTATTTTCATGCAACGAATCTGCACGTTCGTTTAATTCTTCAAGTGAAATTCCAAGACTTTCAGCAAGCTTTTCTCTTTCATCAATTCTTGTAGGAACAAATTCATGTAACGGTGGATCAAGAGTTCTGAATGTTACAGGATATCCATCCATTGCCTCTAAAGTGTTCTTTATATCTTTTTTAACAAACGGAAATAATTCATTTAATGCAGCTACTCTTTCAGCCTGAGTGTTTGAATGAATCATTTTACGAAGTTTAAACAATGGTTCTTCAGAATTTTTTCCATAGAACATATGCTCTGTTCTAAAAAGCCCGATGCCTTCGGCACCAAAAGCTCTTGCACGAGCTGCGTCTTCAGGTGTATCCGCATTTGTTCTAACTTTTAACTTTCTTACATCATCACATAATTTCATAAATGCCTGAAAATCAGGATTTTCTTCAGCCGTCTTTATCATTGGAAGTTCACCAAGATAAACAGTTCCTTTTGAGCCATTAAGAGTCAACCAATCACCTTCTTTAACAGTAACATCACCGACTGAAAAAGATTTTTCTTCGTAATTCAATTTGATTGAACCGGCACCAACGATACAACATTTACCCCAACCACGGGCAACAAGCGCTGCGTGTGAGGTCATTCCGCCTCTTGCAGTTAATATCGCCTGTGCTGCACGCATTCCTTCAATGTCTTCAGGATTTGTTTCATCACGAACAAGAATAACTCTCTTTCCTTCTTTTGCCCATGCAACTGCATCGTTAGCAGAAAATACAACCTGTCCGGAAGCGCCGCCAGGTCCGGCTGGTAAACCTTTTGCAATAGTACTGGTTTTAATTTCAACTGCGGGATCAATTATAGGATGAAGCAATTCATCAAGCTGTGAAGGTTGAACACGCATAACAGCTTCTTCTTTTGTGATAAGTTTTTCTTTGTACATGCTAAGAGCCATCTTTACAGCAGCAGGTCCGTTTCTTTTACCAACACGGCATTGAAGCATATAAAGAGTTCCATCCTGAATTGTAAACTCAATATCAAGCATATCATGATAATGTTTTTCCAACGATTTCTGGATGTTATGTAACTGTTTATAAGTAGCCGGCATTGCTGTTTCAAGCGATTGAAGATGTTCTGTATGTTCGCTCTTACCAACTTCGTTAATTGGATTTGGGGTTCTGATTCCGGCAACAACATCTTCACCCTGCGCATTAGTCAGCCATTCACCATAAAAATAATTTTCGCCTGTAGCCGGGTTACGGGTAAATGCAACACCTGTAGCAGAGGTATCGCCCATATTTCCAAACACCATTGATTGAACGTTTACAGCAGTTCCCCAATCATCAGGAATTCCTTCTATTCTTCTATAAGATATAGCACGTTTTCCCATCCAGCTTTGGAATACTGCCGACACTGCACCCCAGAGTTGTTGCATCGGGTCTTCGGGGAATGGTTTGCCAAGAACTTCTTTAACTTTTGCTTTGTAGATTTCAATCAATTCTTTTAAATCATCAGCCGTTAAATCAGTATCTGATTTTGCACCGCGAGCTTCTTTCATTTTATGAAGTTCTTTTTCTAACTGCTGTCTTACGCCTTTACCTTCTTCCGGTTCGATGCCTGCAGCTTTTTCCATAACGACATCAGAATACATTTGAATTAAACGGCGATGTGAATCGTAAACAAATCTTGGATTACCAGTTTTGGCAATTAATGCTTCACGTGTTTCGTTATTCAATCCAACATTAAGAATTGTTTCCATCATTCCCGGCATTGATGCACGAGCACCGGAACGAACTGAAAGCAATAAAGGATTTTTCAAATCGCCAAACTTAGCGCCCATTTGTTTTTCAACTTTTGCAAGAGCATCCTTTACTTGTTTATCAAGTTCTTTGGGATATTTTTTGTTGTTTTTGTAGTATGCGGTACATACTTCTGTTGTAATTGTAAATCCTGCCGGAACAGGAAGACCTATATTAACCATTTCCGCAAGGTTTGCACCTTTACCACCGAGCAATGCTTTCATCTCGGATTTACCATCAGCTTTTTTACCTCCGAAGAAGTAAACATATTTTGTTTGAGCCATAATTTCCTTTCCTCCGTTATAAGATTATCTGTTTCTTTTTACGAAGCATTATTTAGTTTATTAATTAAATACTGTTTGAATGATTCCTCATCATCCATACATAAGTTTATTTTTAGATAGAAAATTTCAATATCGTCAAACTCTCTGTTAAACCTTGAAAGTTTTACGGCATCTTTTTCCGTTGTAACAACAGAATGAGAATTAGTTGTATAAAATTCTTTCCTTATTTGCTGTACTTCTTTTACTGTATAGTTTTTATGATCCCTAAAAATCAGTTTGTTTTTTGTATTAACATGAGCATTGTTCAAAACACTTAAAAATGATTGAGGATTTGCAATACCCGATACAACCAGACTATCCTGACCTTTAAATTCATCAAGCGTGTATTCCGTTTTTCTTACTGCGTCAACAAAGCTTATTGCTTTATAATACGCGGTAAAGATTTTTTTCCCTTCAAAAGAATTTTTTAATTCCTGAATTATTTCTTCTTTATCAAAGAATTTTCTATTCAGAATTATCGCATCAGCCCTTTTTATCGAATCAAATCCCTCCCTTAAATCTCCCGAAGGTAAAAGGTTGTGAGTGAAAAAACTTTTTGCATTCACAAATTTTTGATCCATAATTACGATGTCAACATCTCTTGCAATCCACCGATGCTGAAATGCATCATCAAGCACAATTGAATTTATTCCAGTTTCATCAATTAATCTTTTAGCACCATTCACACGATTTTCAGAAACAGCTGCAGCAACTTTGCATTCTAAAGATGTTTGATAAATTTCATCACCGCATTCCTCAACTGAGGTTAATATTTCATCACCTTTAGAAACCAATTTATATCCGTGCGATTTCCTTCCGTAACCCCTGCTTAAAACCCCGACTTTATAATCTGATTTTTTAAGAAGGTTCGTTACATAAATAACAAGCGGAGTTTTTCCTGAACCTCCGACCGTTATGTTGCCAACAGAAATAATTTTTGCATTAACTTTTTGAGATTTAAAAACAGACTTATCAAAGAACAAATTTCTTATATAAATTATAACAGAATATAGCGGCACAAAAGGCGCTAACAGGATTTTTATGAATTTAATCAAATCTTTACCTAAAATTTTCAGCTTCTTTCTGAAGCTCATTTAATTTACGTTCACACTCTTTAATAATATTAGAAGTTTCATCATAACTTAAATTTGCACTAACATAAATAGGATCAGAGTATATTGCTTTAACATTTGTAAAGGGAATCGGGATCTGAAATTTATCCCAGCTTTTTAATCTCTTTTTTGTCCTAATTCCAACTCCTATTAATACAATTGGGATGCTGCTTTTTTTTGCAGTTATAACAGCGCCGGCTTTAAACTTTTGCGCCGGTCCAAGTGGTCCATCGGGAGTAATACCTATTGAGTAACCGCTTTTTGCATTATCAATCATATTTCTAAGCGCTATATCTCCACCTTTACTGCTTGAACCACGGACAACTTTGTACTTCCAGTATTCTAATTGTCTTGCAAGCAGACCACCGTCTTTGCTTTTACTTGTTAAAGCTGCAAATCCATCATTTCTGTGTAAGAACCATGGCAATAACATTGTGCCGTGCCAAAAAGCCAAAACATAATTCTGTTTTTGTTTTTTTAAATCATCAACAACATTTTTATTTTCGCAGTTGATACGTAAAGTTTTATACAACACATCAAGACCGTGCTTTAAAATTATGTTTCCTAAAAACCTTAGAGTATTCTGCTTAACTTGCTTTTTGTCCATTCAACAACGAATAAATAATTTGTGCTGCATTTCCCGGAGCATTTTTATCTCCAAGAACTTTTTTTATCCCGCTTAGTTTAATCTTCATTTTATTAATCGACACATCATCCAATAAAATATTTCTTGCTTTACTGTAAATGTTATCAGCATTTGCTTCGCTCTGAATCAACTCGGGAACAACCTGTTCATCCAGAACTATGTTTGCCATTCCAATATTTTTAATTTTAACAAGCGATCTGCCAATTGCATAAGTTAACCTGCTTGTTTTATAAACTATAAGCATCGGCAATTCAAGTAATCCTGCTTCCAATGTAGATGTACCGGATTTTACAATTCCAAACTTTGAATATTTTAAAAGATCGTAAGTCTGATCTCTTATTACTTTAAAGTTTTTAATTTCAGTCATTTCAAAAAACAACTGTTCATTTATATTGCTTGAACAAGCAACAACAATTTGCATTTCAAGTTCATCCGCCAATTTTGAAGCAGCTTTAATTGCTTCAGGAAAAATACTTTTTACTTCCTGTTTTCTGCTGCCTGGTAAAATCAGTAAAATTTCTTTCACCGGATCTAAATTATACTTTTTAACTAAATCATCTTTAGATAAAAATTTATAGCTGTTTATTTCCTGTATTAACGGATGCCCGACAAACTGTGCGTCAACATTTTTTTCTTTAAAAAACTTTTCTTCAAATGGAAAAACAACCAGCACTTTATTAAAGAGCTTTTTTATCTTTTTTACTCTTCCTTTTCCCCAAGCCCAAACTTGCGGAGTGATGTAATAAATAAGCTTTAGCTCATGTTTAAGATCAAGTTGATTTAGTTTTTTTGCAATGTTAAGATTAAACCCCGGATAATCAATCAATACAACCTCTTTAACATTACGGGTTCTAACTTCATCAATCAGATTACGTTGAACTTTTTTAATAAACGGCAAATGTTTAATCACTTCTGCAAACCCAAGAAAAGCCATTTTGTCTATGTGGTAAATTAATTCCATTCCTTCGGCTTGCATTTTATCACCGCCGATACCAAAAATTTTCAAAGAACTGTCTAACTTTTTTAACTCACGCACCAATGAAGCGCCGTGTAAATCACCCGAAGCTTCTCCGGCAACCATCAAGACACTTTTGTTATTCATTACAAAATACTGTTTGATCTTAAATACCAGTTAATCAAAATTAATACTGCAACCGATCCAAATGCTTGTAAAGTTCTTGTTTCTGATTTTAATCCTTTTCTTAAAATAAATTCCGGTTGTGAGATTAAGTTATCTTTATAAGCTGAAAATCTCCAACTAAATCTGGGTACATTATCAACATACTTTTTGTAATCGGCTGTATATGTTTTTATAAGATATTCTTCCTCTTCATTTACGATAAAATGATACTGGACATCGAAAAAAATAATTGCAACGATCTGCAGATATGGAAACAATGCCCAGGACATAATTCCAAGCCCGGAATACATTAAAATATTTCCTGCATAAAGCGGGTTACGAATGTGAGCAAAAGGTCCGCTTATAACAAGAAAACTTCCTCCAACGCCGCCCGTTGTTCGTGTTTCACTGCCAGCCCAGCTAACTCCCCACAATCTTAAGGACTCACCAGGTAGCGCGACAATAAAACCAACGATTAAACTTACAGCCGAAGCATTTTCAAAAACCAGCATTAGTAATACAAAAGGGACCGGAGTATAACTTCTGTATTTAAATATTTTAGTTGCAATGCTGCTCATCTATTATTCTGCTATATACGCTGATTTTCTTTTTAGTTCCGCTTGATGTCTTTTTTTCAAATTCTTTTTTTTCAACAGTTCAATCGTTTTGTTTTTAACATCATCAAAATTATTAAACGGATAAAAACCTATTTTATTTTTAGAACAAAATTTTAATAAATCGTTTTTGGCAAAAATAAAATCACAGTACTGTGCGGCATCTTTATCCGAATTGCCATCACCGATATATATTGTATAATCATCATCACTGCTGTGATTTATAATATGGTTTCTTTTACAATTTGCAGACGTTGGATATTCTGCATCGTAATAAGGATACTCTGCTTTTAATTTTCCTTTATCATCGACAAAAAGTTTATTTGAATAATATGTAATGCCGGTTAAACCTGCTTTACTAAAAACCCTGTTTATGTAATAATCAAAACCATCACTTAAAACAATTAATTCCAGGCTGTTTTCTTTACAATAATCAACAAATGAAATAAACGCTGGGTCAACATCCAATTGATCAATAAATTTGTTCAGTTCAAGTTTATCAATCGGGGCAACAGATTCGCACAATTCATCCCAGCATTTACGTGAAGAAATTTTATCATTAAGCAAATCTTCAATTATTTTATTTACTTTTTCTGTTTCGCCAAATTTTCTAAAGATGCCTTCACCTATATCTTCTATTGTAATTGTGCCATCAAAATCAACAAAAACTTTTATGTTTCTTTTGTTACTCAATCGGTAATCACCATTTTCTTAACATCAATAAAATTCCTAACCTTTAGACGATAATAATAAATACCGGGTTTAAGATTATTAGCTTTAAATACATACGTGTTTTTACCTGCCGGATATTTTATATCGTTAACTGATTCTATTGTTTCAATATTACTGTTAAATATTTCTAAAGTTATATTTTCTTCTTCAGGCAGATAAAACGTGATTGCTGTTGAATCAGAAAAAGGGTTTGGTGAATTTTGAGCAAGTATTATTGATTCAACGCCATGAAAATAATCCACAATATTTGATGAAGAGATTTGCATTTCCTCATCATTAATTTTTTGGACAATCCTGTAAAAAACTGAACCGCTTACATCGGGAACATCATAAAATTCGTAGTAGTTAGCTTGCTTTTTATTTTCGGTTTTAAGAATACCAATAGTGTTCCAGCTAATTCCATTTTCATTTCCCGGTTCTAATCTCTGAATAGAATAAGTTGTTTCATCTGATTCATTTGCAGCATACCATGATATTTTTACAGAATCAGCAATTACCTCTGAAGAAAAACCAAGAATTTGAGAAGCATACGTTCCCGTACTAAAAATTTTCTGTCCATAAATATCATTCCGACCGCCGGCACTGCCGCGGAAAATGGCAATTGCTCCGCCTTCTTCATCGGGAACCAGATTGAGATAACTTTTTTGCATGTTTTCGGAGGAAGAAATAATTACACCTTCGGGATTCCAAACAAACTCACCATTCAAATCAACTTTTTGAATAGAAAGATTAGCATACGAACCATTTCCCTTTTTATCGATCCAGGCAATTATAATCCCGCCTTTTTTATCATACACCAACCGCTGACCGAATTGATTTCCTTTAATATTAATAATTTTTTTTCCGTTGTTTCCCCAAAGAGGGTTTCCTCTATTATCAAATCTTTGAATTAAAACATCTTTAACTTTTTCAAATTCATTAGTCCATGAAACAACAACAGTTGAATCAACAAAAATAAATTGAGGATTGGATTGGCTGCCTGCCTGATATGTAAGCATTTTTCCATCACTGCCCCAAAGAATATTTTGCGTTTCGGAAATTAGTTGCTGATAAACTGTTTTTTTTGTTCCCTGATAAGTTATAGCTGCGTAAATATTTTGACCCATTTTGCCAATCGAATAATCAATTACACTGCTTTTAGCTTTAGAAACTGTTAAAGGTTTATTGATCCATTTTTTTGATCCAACCGAATCAACGTATTGAGCCAACAACATTGTTTTTTGGTTTATACTTTCCAGCCAAAAAACAAAAACTCCGCCTTTGTTATCAGGAACAATATCGGTTTCACTTGCAAAGTTGTTTGTATTATAAACCAATTCATTGGATGAGTCGCTTAAAATACTGCCGTACGAATCTATTTTTTTTAACCTTACTGTGTATCTATGCGTTAATTGTGTCGTTTTATTAACATAACTTATAAAGCTATTTCCTTTTCTATCGACCTTAAGCGAATAATCAATTTTTTCCGACTTTGAATCGGTGAGCTTTAATCCATCCGGACTCCATAAACGCAAACCGCTTTTGCTGACTTTCTGAACAAATAAATTCGAATTTTTTTTCTTGTCAAACTCCTTCCACACAACAACTGCATTTCCTTCGGGATCAGGAACCGCGACAGGATTGTCTTTCAAATTATTACTTGTCGTTATCGCTTTTCCATCCGATCTAAAACTGGGGTTACCGTTTTGATCAACGTGAGTGAAATAAACATCACTTTGTAATTTATCTTTTTTATCCTGCCAAAAAATATATGTACCGCCTTCAAAATCTTTTGCCGTTGATATATTAACAGGATCAACCGGGTCAGTAACAAGTTTTGTGTTTGATGAAGGATCATTTACCCACTGAGCAAATGCAATATTACCATTACTAATAACAACAATAGTGATAACAAAAAATATTTTTATGAGTTTGGTTTTATTCATTCATCCTGCTTTTTCAGCTTGCTACAAAATCAAGGTCTTCATTAAATCTAACACTTACCAATTTAGAAATTCCTTCTTCCTGCATTGTAACGCCATAAAGGGTGCTTGCAGCTTCCATTGTTCTTTTGTTATGCGTTACAACAATAAACTGTGTGTCCTTACTAAAGTCTTCAAGTATTTTGGTGAAGCGATCTATGTTTGCATCATCAAGCGGAGCATCAATTTCATCAAGGATACAAAACGGACTTGGTTTAACAAGATAGATTGCAAATAATAATGCAATTGCCGTTAAAGTTTTTTCACCGCCCGATAAAAGTTCTATAGATGTTGGTCTTTTGCCTTTTGGTTTTGCTATAATTTCAATCTTTGCTTCAAGCGGATCGGCGTTTTCTTCTATTTTCAAATCGGCTTCATCACCGGGATTGAAAAGAGATCTGAATATTCTTACAAAATGACCCCTTATACTCTCAAATGTTTCCATAAACTGGGTTTGAGCAGTATTATTAATTTCTTCAATCGTTTTGATTATATCTTTTTCAGATTCAACAAGATCATCTCTTTGTTTATGGAGAAATTCCATTCGTTCTTTTTCTTCTTCATATTCTGAGTGAGCAACAAGATTTATCGGACCAAGGTTTTTTACTTTTGTTTTTAAATCCTGCACTTCATCCGTTCTTTGTTTGAAATCAAAAGACTGAAGATCATCAAATCCTTTTTTCTCAAGCGTAAGCGAATAATTTTCTTTTATGTGATCTATAAGATTCGCACTTTTTACATCAAGCTCTTTAATAGCTATATCTAAATGATGAACAGCATCGGAAACCTTTTCCCGTTCGTTACGCAAGGATTTTAATCTTACTTCTTTTTCACCGACTTCACTTCTCAAACTTCTATAACGTTCTTCAATTCCTTCAAGTTCGGTGTTTAATATTGTTTTCTCTGCTTCCAGTTCCGTAAAGTTCTGCTCAAGCTGAAATAATTGCTCATCAATTTTACTAACTTCATCATCAGCAAAGGTTATATCTTCTTTACGTTTTGAGATGGAATTGGTTATGGTTGAAATAGATTCTTCTGCACGCTTGATTGCATTTTCCGTGTTCCGTTTTTCACCGACTAATCTTTCGATTGAAATGTTTAATTCATTTCTCTCTGAAACCAATTGATTGTATTTGTTTTCAATCCCGGCAAATTCGGCTTCAATTAATTTTTCCTTTTTCTCTTCGGAATCTCTTAAAGCAATTTCTGCATTTAACAATGATTCTAATTTTATTTTTTTATTATCAAAAAGATTTGCTTCCGAAGCATGATCCTTAATTTCCTGCTGTATCTTTTCTACTTCATCGTTGGCTTTGGACTTTTCAAACTCAAACTGTGCAATTTGTTTTTCAACATTTGCCAGGTCGTTTACCAGAAGTCTGCCTCTTTCTGAAAGAACTTTTAAATCAATTCTGTTTAATTGCGTTTCTTTACTGCTAATTTCTTTTTGAATTTCAATAAGATTTTTTTCGTGCTGTGGGAATTCTTTTTGAAGATTCTCAAGCAATTGTTTCCGTCCAAAAAGTGAATCATCAAGTCTTGGAACAGAGCCAGCTTCTATCACACCGTCTTTAGAAACATAATCACCGTTAAGCGTAGCAAAATTAAAATTGCTGTAACGGGCATTTAATTCAAACGCTTTCTCAAGGTCATCAACAATGCAAATATTTTTTAATATCCTGTCAAAAAATGGCTTCCATTTTACTTCGGTCTGGATATAATTACTTGCCCATCCTATAAAGCCGTTTTCTTTTGCAAGTTTAATCGATTTTCTTTTATCAAGAAAAGATTGAATTTTATTAAACAAACCTTTATTATTTATTTCATCAAGATGGGGTAAATAAAAAGATGCTTTCCCGATATCGTTAAATCTTAAATATTCAATTCCTCTTTTCAGGTCTTCAAGAGTTTCAACCAGAACATTGTTTAAATTATTTTTTAAAGAAGCTTCAACTGCAAAGCGGTATTTTTCTTCTGAATCGCCGATGTGAGCAAGAATTGTACTTTCACTTTTTGCCCAGCTTCTGTTATCAAGCAAAGCTTTTGCGCCCTTGGATACGCCTTCAAGATTATCAATCAGGTTCTGAATAAAAATTATTTTATCCTTAACAGATTTGATGGCACTTTTTTGATCCAGTTCTTTACCGCGAAGCTTGTTCAGCTCTGATTCAATTTTTTCCTTCTCGTTCTGCTGCGCCAGATAATTTGCTTCGGCATCTGCAACTTTCTTCTGTATCTCTTCCTTATCGTTTCCCAGCTCTTCAATAAATCCGACAGTTTTTGCAATGTTATTTGTAAGAGTTAAAATCTTTTCATTCAGTTTTCTAATTATTTCTTTTTTTGATTCTAAAACCGTTTTCGTGTTTTTAAGATCGTTTTCTCTGCCGGTAATTTCTTTAAAATTTTCAAGAAGAATATCGGATTGTTTTTTTAGATCGGTTTTCTTTTGCTCTAAAACTTTTAACTGTTCTTCAACGCTATGGTCAACAGAATTTTTTTGTTTCTCCTGGTAAGTTATTTGCGTAGCGTAATCAGAAAGAATTGTTCCGCCGGTTTCAATAACTGTATTAGCTTCCTCAAACTGTTCATTTAACTCTGTAAGCTCGGCAGTAAATCTTTCTTTGTTTTTTACCAGAGAACTTTTTCTTTCACGGTTGAGTGAAAGTGAATTCTGAACATTAAAAATCTTTTCGGTTTGTAAAGTTATCTGGTTTCTTTTTTCTTTTAACTCATTTTCAATTTCAACAAGTTGTTCTCGTGATGTTTTAATTTCATCTTCAAGTTTTGCAATATCCGATTCAAACTGAACTTTTTGTTTAAAATTAAATTCCTTGCTTTGTTTTGATTCTTCAATTCTTAAAATAAAAAGAGACAACTCTCTTTCGGCAAGATCAATCTCCAATTCACGTAATTGAGAAGTAAGCACATTATATCTATCGGCTCTTTTTGCCTGTCTTTCTAACGAAGTAACTTTTTTCTCAACTTCGGAAACAATGTCGTTTACACGGGTCAAATCCGATTTAACTTCATCAAGTTTTCTTAGCGCTAATCTTCTTCTAAGCTTATATTTATTAACTCCTGCGGCTTCTTCAAACATTGTCCGGCGTTCATCGGCTTTGTTGCTCAAAATAGTTTCAACCATTTTTAATTCGATAACTGAATAAGCGTTTGAACCTATCCCTGTGTCCATAAAAAGGTTGGTGATATCTTTAAGTCTGCAAATATTTTTGTTAAGTAAATATTCGCTTTCACCGGAGCGAAAAATTCTTCGCGTTATAGTAACCTCGGTATATTCAGTCGGTAAAATTCCTTTTGTATTTTCAATCGTAAGCGAAACTTCCGCCATACCCATTGGCTTGCGCCCTGCCGTGCCGTTAAAGATAACATTTTCCATTTTATCACTTCGCAGCACACCGCTTTTTTGTTCGCCCAGGCACCATCTTAATGCATCAACCACATTTGTTTTGCCGCATCCGTTTGGACCAACTATAGAAGTTATTCCCTGATTAAAATTAATCTGGGTTTTTTGTGCAAATGATTTGAAGCCAAGTATTTCTAATTTTGATAAATACAATTTTATTTAGCCGATAATATTGAACTGTTTTAATGTTAATGTCAGATATTGAAAAACGGAGCTGTCAACTTCGTAGAACAATAAAAAGATAATGAGAATACCGAATAGAGATAAAAGTCCATAGAAATAAATTCCACCCGGACTTACATCAAAAATTACAGAGATGCCTTTTAGCAAGCGATACAATAACCATAGACAAAATGCTATTAGAAAAATATAAATGTAAATGTTTCCAACACCTGCATTTAATAACCTGTAAAGAACTATACCAACAGGAATTAGAAGTACTATTGGCAGGGATGTCCAAACTACCGTAAAAAATACACTTGATAAATAAACCCTGGTTCTTACAAAAAATGAAGTTGCTTTTATAACAATAGTTATAAGAATCATTAATATTACTGTAATTATAAAAAGCCAGATTAGTGCGTTAACCGGGTGCCATGCAAGGTAACTAATGCCGGATAACATTCGGGGGCATCCGAAAGCAAGCACCAGTTTCTCAAACAATATATTGCTTTTAATGTAATAGAAAAGATTTGCAAACAATAATGATGTAACCAATGCAACAATTAATGCGAGAAAAAGCGAATGGTAAGCCGATATAATCCTTTGATCTCTAACATCAGCAAAAAAATTATACGGACGCATCAACGCCCGCGAAGCGTCTTCCCTGAATTTTCTTCCGGAGTTTACAAGAACACCCATTAATAAAGCAAGTATTAATCCCGTAATTATAAAAATCATCGGGGCATCATCTTTTTCACTTCCAATTGGTATTGTAACTTTTTCAATGTTTTTCATTCTTGCAGATAAAACTTTATATGCAAGTCTTTCCTGCTGCCTGTCTTCGTCAACCAAACCGATTCTGTAAATATTACTTGCATTGTAACCGCTTACAATAGATGGAAAGTTACCGCGAAGATCATACATTGTGTTTACAAAAAATCCTGCAAGATTATTGTTTTCATAAAAGCTAAAAATATCATCAAAAAACTTTGCCTGCGCTTCAAAAGAATATTTATTTACATAGCCGTCCGTCTGCCCTATGTTAACAGTGTATGTTGCTTCGCCAATCAATAATTTACCTTTTCCGGCAGAAACTATTAAATTTTCTACTTCATTCTGTTTATCAGTTGGAGGCGTATTAATAAATTCTATTCCATATAAATCAAGATTATCAATCTGCTGGAATTTAAAATCAATAAACGAGGCATAGGTTAAAACATTCCTGCTCTTTTTAACCTGCAAAGAAAGATCGCTTAATAGCGCGCGATGTTCATCAGAACTAAAAAGATAAGAAGTACCGAAACCTATACCGCCGATTGCAGAAAAATTTTCGTAGGATTTCATCAAACCTGAAAGGTAATTTCTGCTGCGCACAATAAAATTCTGTGAGTGTGCAAGTCCTGTGGGTAAATTTGCAACCGGCATTTCTACAAATGCAAGCAATCCGATCTGTTCACATATTCTTAAGTAATAAGGATGCGGAAGTTCTTTAGAGAATCTAACGGAGTTAAATCCGGCTTGTTTAATTTTTTCTAAATCACTTTCCATTCTCTGATAGGAAGAAAGGTTTCCGTACTGGTAATAAGATGAAGAATATGTTACGCCGTAAAGATTAAAATCTTTTCCGTTCAACAGAAAATTATCCTGTAAAGATTCTAACTTGAATAAAGCTACACTCTGATCATATCTATCAATTAAATTATCACCGCGCCACAATTCCAACCTTACAATATAACTTGCAGGATTATCCGGGCTCCATAGTGTTGGTGATGAAATTGATATATTGCTTTTTATCTCAATTTGCTTGTTCTGTTTTAGAACAAAACTATTATCATCCAAAACAGAACTGCTTTTACCATCAGGATAAAAAATCTGTGTGCGCAACCTGAAATTCGTCTGCACTTCAAGTGTATCGCTTAACTTTTTAAATTCTTTGTTGTCTATAACGGATTTAACAGAGATAACCGCTTTGTTTGTTTTTAAATCAACATCTGTTTTATACTCAAAATCTGTAATGCTAACATTGGGTGTAAGATGTAAATAAACATCGCGGATTATTCCGCCAAAGTTCTGCGGAAACAAAAATCTTTGCTTAAGCGGAATTGTATTCTGCGAATCAAGTTCGTATGAAAGTTTAACGGAAATTATATTGTCTTTATCCGATCTTAGAATATCGCGCGGCAGTGAAATTGTAAACGGAAATTCTCCACCCGGATGACGGTAGATAATAACTTTATTAACAGAAATATCTGCCGAATAATTTAAACCATAAAAGACAATTGATATTTTGTGATTATTAATCTGCTCATTTGTAAGCGGAAAATTTTTTTCAAAAACAAATTCTCCCTTGCCTTCAAATATTGATGGAATGCTGACGCTTACTTTTTCTTTTTTCTCATCGTCGGAAGGATAAACTTTCCAGCTTCCGTTAAGGTGAATAATATTACGCGTATCCGTAATATCAAAAAAAAGTTGATCTGATGTATTTATCTTATAATTTGTAAGATCTCTGAAGATAACTTGCGCAAAGGATGTCTGAAGGAAAATTATTGCGATTATAAACAGATTGTAAAGTAAATTTTTGTGGGAAATCATTCTTTGCTAAATAAACTCCTCGAAAATAAGCTTACAAATATAATCTCAAATCGAAGGGATTGCAATGAAAGGAAAGCTTGATTTAGGGTAAAAATCGAGCTTTTCAAAAGAAAATTAAGTTTAAAACACCTTTATATATATGTGCAGCTAAATCCTGCTTAAAACCCGCACTGCTAATTTTAATTTTGTCAGCGTCATTTGGGTTAATAAGTCTTGCCCATAAAGTCTTCAATATTTAGTAATTTTCTGCCTCTTTCCGTTAAGACAAGCTGTTAAAGATTACAAAAGCCTTAAATTTAAGCTGTTTTGGGCTCCCAGAATTGGAAATAGGGCTCTGATGCTAAAAAACGGCTTTTTTAAAGCTGGGGATTTGAAAAGACGTTTTTTGATGATGTTTGAAAGAATGTTAAAAATTTGATTATACAGAAGACACGGATGTTTATTGACTCCAAACTCTTTCTGTAACAGTACACCGTAATAGCCTCATAAACCAAAACGGCGGTCAGATTGATTCTTTTAGTTAATATTTTTAAGAACAATTACCCAAGCTCTTGACTTTCTACTTACCTGTCCGCCTGAGGCGGATTAAAGATGTTTGGCACACTTTTAAATTACTGTGTTAAAAATTTAATTGCATTTAATTTATCTTCTGACAAACCTTCTAAATCTTTTTCTTCTATATAACCTTCGGATAACAATCTTACAAAAACATTTATAAGAACAGAATATCTGTAATCGTATTTCCTATCTATTTCGTTTCTTCTTTTATTTAAATAATCATGGATTGACCAAACCTTTTGTAAATCATCTAAATTTTTTATTCTTTTTTCCAATTCATTTTTTATTCCAGTCATTTCTTTTTGGTAAGCTTTATCGAAAGCTGCACGGGCAATTTTCTTTTCTTCTGGTGACCAATTAAAATCTCTGATACTCATAATCTTCTCTGTTAAAATCCAGCATTTATAGGTGGAAAATAATTCCAACTTCCAGTGTATGCATCAATAAATGCAGGGAATATTCCAGTTATAACATCTAAAATCAACCAAGTCCCTAATATTTTAGGATAGACCTCTATTAATTTTTCATTGTTATTTGATTTTAACAATAATATATGCTCTTTATTTGTCCTTAAGTTGATTGTTTTAATTTCTTTATTCTCAAACTTTTTTGACTCTTCAGAATATTGTCTAACTGTTCGGCTTGAAATATGAATTTCTACACCGTCTTTTGAATATACTTTTATATTTTCGGGAGCATTAATTAAATCTACTTTATCTTCATAACCACTTAAAACAGTTGCGCACCCATTAAATAAAAAATTTGCTATTAAAACTAAAATAAAAAATTGAAGAATATTTTTAACCATATTTATTTCCCTATATATTTTTGATTAGTGCCTAACGGCGTGTTATGTTAAAATACAACACCGTAATTATTTTTATTTATGGCAAAGCCATCACTATGTGAAAGATTTCCTGTTGTGTTTATTTTTATCAAACACTTTTGTTTAATAACATCTAAAAAACTTTTTTGGCAATCCATAAAAT